>DASXVX010000031.1:0-44240 GCA_036504075.1 Symbiobacteriaceae bacterium
TCGTGGCAAACGCCAAGCGGATGGCCAAGTTGGCCCTTCCGGCGGTCGCCTAATCCCCTTTTCTTGCCCCGACACAGCCCCAAAATGACAATACCCCCTGTCTGCAGCGCAGACAGGGGGTATTTTGCAGTGGTCTCCCGGACGGCTGGCGGGCGCTTTCCTCTGTTCGGGACCACTCACCGAAGCGCTACGGCATCCCCAGCAGTTCCTTCACCAGGCACGAGGCTGCACAACGGACACCGCTGTGCGCCCGGCTTACCCTTGAACTCCTTCCGGCACGAGGGACAAATGGACACCGTCCGGCGAGTGATCGGGCGAACCGTCCCGCCGGCCATGGCCGCCACCGGCACCGGTTCCTCGCCGACGGCCCGCACCGGGCAAAAGTCGGCACAGGTGTCACACCCGACGCAGGCCGACGGTTGGTGGCGCAACGTCCACTCCGCCTGCTCCTGCGCCTGCGTGAGGGCGCCGGTAGGACAGAGCGCAACGCAGAGCCCGCAGCCTGTGCAGGCATCGCTGGCCGTACGGCTCTTCCAGGGGCCCTCGGGCATCATGGCCCCGGCTACGTCCGGCCGGGTCCGGGCGACCCAGTACCGGCGGGCGGGCGGTACCTGGGCCGGCAGCCGGGCCGGATTCACCTGCGCTTTCGGGAGCAACTGCCGGGCGACCTGCAGCCCCTGAGCCTGCCACAGCCGCAGCAGGTCCCGGCGGCTGACCGGCGGGCCGCCGGCGCCTGACCGCGCGTCCTCCTGGCGCCATTCAAACTGGTTCGGACTCCCCAGCGCGGCCAGCGCCGCCGCTGCCGCCTGCGTTGCTGCAGCCGCCCGCCGGCCGCCTTCCCGATATCGGCAACGGCCGCAGTCCCCTGCCGTCAGGCGGACCACCGGGTGCCGGGCGGCCAGTGCCAGCAGGCGGTCGGGCCCCAGCCACCCCAGGCACGGCAACTGCGCTCCCGCCCCGGCAGCCTCGGCGCAACGAATCTCCGACGCCGACAGCACCGCATCGCCGTCGATCCCCCGGACATCGACGGCGGCGGTGCGGCAGACCCCGGCGCAGATTCCACACCGGGTACAGAGCCCGGGGTCGACGGCCGGTCCGCCGGTCCCCGAGGGAAAGGTAATGGCCCCCTCCGGACACGCTGTGCCGCACTCCCGGCAGGCGGCTCCTCTGTGCCGGGCCCGCAGGCAGGCCCGAGCATCAATCACCATGGGGGCCGGGTCCACGAGCGTGAGGAGCTGGTCCAGGCTGACCATATGGGTGACACCTCCCCAATAGCAGACGACCCGGAAGGCCTGACCGCCCACGGCCAGGCCTTCGGTTTTCAGATTGCGGACATCAGGCCTTGCGGATGTCGATGCGGGTGTCGTAGAAGGAGACGCTGCCGCCGATGGGCTCGCTGAGCGGCGTGCCCCGCAGGTTGTCATCCAGGCGGAAGAGCGGCTGTGCATGGGTGCCGGTGGCCCGCCGCTTGTCGCCGGGCACAAGGGTGCCGTCCACTTCCACATCGGCCGAGCCGTAAGCCCAGTGGCCGAAGTGGGTGGAAATCCCGACGATGCCCGGGCGAATGCCTTCAATCGCCCGCACCTTCCCGACCACCGGCTTCACCCGGCCATTTCCCAGGTCCAGCACCCCGGTGGGGTTGGAGCGGGAGGTGAGCCGCACCAGGTCGCCATCCTTGACGCCCAGCCGCCCGGCATCGGCTGCGTTCATGACCACGTAGTTCTCCGGGGCCACCGCAAGCTGCGACCAGTAGTTGCTGATCGTACGGGACTGCGTCCCGAAGACCTCCTTGTACGTGATCAGGTGGAACTCGCCCTCGCCCTCCCCGACCGGCTTGCCCATGCTATCGGCGATGGGCAGGAAGGCCGGTCCCCCGCCGAATCGCCGGCCGGTCATGGCGTGCCGGGCCGTCGCCACCTCTTCCATGTAGAACCGGTTGACACCGCCCAGCTTCGCCTTGATGAAGGCGCCGTCGTAGGCCGTATCCGAAGCGTCGAACCGGCCGCCCCGGTTCAGCAGGTAGACCAGCTTCGGCCAGTCCTCCGGCCGGACCGCCTTGCGCCAGCGCTCCTCCGCGAAGACGGAGGGCTGCAGATGCCGGTGGGTCTTGCGGAACAGATCCACTTCCTCCGCCGAGGCGTCCGGCACCGCCGAGCCGTCCCAGGCGATGTTGGCGTGCAGCTTCAGGTACCAGTCCTCCGGTCGGGTCAACTGCTTGCCCGAACCGAAGCCATCCTTGCCGAAGCCGGAGAGCCCCATCCGATCGGCAATGGCGATCATCAGCGCCTCCAGGCTCATGTGCAGTTCCTCACCGGCTACCTTGACTTTCTCGGTCAACGGCGTGATTACCGGCTGGCGGATGGCGCTGGCCTTCACCCGGGTGTGGTGCGACCCCTGGGTGATGCCGAACCGCTCCAGGTAGGTGACGTCCGGGAAAATATAGTCGGCGAACATGCTGGTCTCGCCGATGACGATGTCGCAGGCGATGTAGAGCGGCATCTTGGCCAGGTCCAACAGCGTCCGCAGCTGCGCCAGGCCGCCGGGGATCGAATACATGGGGGAGTGAAGCGCCAGCAGCGCCGCCTTCATGGGGTAGGGGTACCCGTCAGCCATGGAGGGGAAGATCTCCTGGGCGACGTTGCCGCTGAACGGGTACCAGGGCCGTTTGGCTGGATACCCGGCGAACAGGGTGGACTCCTCGTACTGCCAGCCCTCCCGGGAGAGCGGCACGCCGAAGGCGGCGAGCTTGCCGGGGTGGATGTTGTTGATGTTGTAAGGCAGCCCCGCCTTATCTCCCTGCCAGGCATGTTGCCCGCCCGGCTTGCTGGTGCCGCCGGCGGCATCGAAGTTGCCGACCAGCATGTTGAGAGCGATCAGGGCCAGTGCGTTGTACCAGCCGTTGGTGTGCTTGATGGCGCCCCGGTAGAACTCGGCGGCCGCCTTCTTGCCGTGGGCGGTGAACTCCCGGGCGACGGCGACGATGTCCGCTTCGGCGATCCCGGTCAGCTCTGCTACTTCCGCCAGCGTCCGGGACCGGGCTTCCTCCAGCAGGAGTTGCAGGGGGCTCTTGACCTTGATGCCGTTCACCTCAGCGTCGACGAATAGATCGGCCTCCACCGGGGTTGCAGGGTCGTTAGGATCGAAGGCCACCGGCCTGCCGCCGCTCATGACGACCATGTCGGTCTTGTTGCCGTGGCCCGCCTCCTCGCCCCGCAGGTGGGCGCCCGGCTGGCCGTCGACGATCTTGACCAGCCAGGTGGCGTTGCTGTAGGCCACCTCGCCGTCCGCCTTCGCCGCCGCCAGGTTGGCGTTGCCCAGGTAGCGGGCGTCGTACCGCTTCTGTTCCAGAATCCAGCGGATCATGGCCAGCGCCAGGGCACCGTCGGTGCCGGGCTTGACCGGCAGCCACTTCCACGCCTTGGACGCAATCTTGGTCAGCCGGGGGTCGACCACCGCCACCTTCAGGCGGCCGCTCCTGAGCCCCTCCGTCACCGGTTCGGACTCCTGCACCGGCCCGTAGTTCGCCTCGAAGACGATGGTGCCAAAGACCAGCAGGAATTCGGTGTTGGCGTGGTCCGGCCGCGGGCTCTTGGTGCCGCCCGTCCACTTGCCGTCGGCGTAGGCCGATGTCGCCTTGACCCAGGCCTTGTTGCTGGTCTGCCCGCACAGGGTCGTCTTCTCAATCCAGTTGACGCTGCCGAGCGCGTTGTTGACGAACCGCTTGGTGAACTCGATCCGGCCGTTGTGGATGCGCCCCACCTGGAAGAGGAACTGGTTGTTCTTCGGCCCCAGGTCCGGGTGGTCCGGGTCGATCAGCTTGTCCAGGTTGGCCGCATGCTTTGTTTTGAACTCGGCCACGGTCATCTGCTTGGAGCGAATCTTGGCCACGTCGGCGGCCAGGGCGCTGAAGACGGCCGCATCCCGCAGGGCAGCAATCTCCTTCAGCCCCTGGACGTACCGGTCCTCGCCGATCTTGGCAAAGAGCTTGCCCCCGTCCACGATCTCGGCGACCGCCTGGTCAAACGGGATCGTCTGCCACTTGCCGGACCCGCGGGGGCCGGCCCGCTTGAGGACCTTCCGGAGGCGGTACGGGTCGTAGACGGTCTGGATGCCCGCCTGCCCCTTGGGGCAGAGCTTGCCGTCGAAGGTGACCGCCTCGGCGGGCTTCGTCGCCATCGGCAGGTTGGGCAGCATGTTCATGGCGCTGTACGGGTTGCCGTCGATCTTGGCGATGACGCCATCCTGGATCTTCGTCTTGATGGAGCAGGCCACTGTACAGTTCATGCACACCGTATAGAGGACGTTCTCCGGCTTGGACAGCTCATAGGTGTTGCCTTCGTGCCCCTGTTGGGAGCCGGTCCGCACCTTGTCGAACACCACCTCGGCCCCGCCCGCCACCAGCGCAGCGCCGCCCAGGAAGGCGGAGGTCTTGATCAGGTCACGCCTGGTCAGGCGCAAATCGTAGGTTGGCTCGCTCATCTGCCCGGCACCTCCTGGCTCCGCTTGATGATGATCTGCTCATAGAGCACGCTGAAGACCAGCGTGGCGAAGGCCACGACGCCGATAGCCACCAGCCACTCCATCCGGTTCGGCGTGTAGCTGTACTGCAGGCGGGCGTCCACGTAAGCCCGGCGCAGTCCCTCAAACTGCGGCACAACGTAGGCGGGGATCACCAGGTTCATCCGGACCGCCAGGATGCCCAGCACCGCCGACAGGCCGGCAACACCCATCCAGGCAGTCGAACGCCGGGTCACCGGCAGGGCGACCAGGAGGATGGGGACCAGGAAGCCAAGGCCCATCTGCCCGATCCAGAAGACGAACCAGAACCGGTCGGTCAGGGCGATGAGGGCGCCCGCCTGGTCCGGGATGCCGCTGTAGAGGCCCACCAGGAACTCGGAGGCGACCAGCAGCCCGTCGATGGCCAGAAAGAGCGCCATCAGTTGTGCCAGGGTCCGAACCAGCGCCGGCTTGTCGGCGTCCTTTGGCCCGAGTATTGCCCACAGGAAGGTGACCAGGGCGGCGCCGGAAGCCAGAGCCGAGACGATAAAGATAATCGGCAGCAGCCCCGAGTTCCAGTACGGCCGGCCCACCGCCAGCGCAAAGATCGAGCCGGTGCCGCCGTGGACGCCGATGGCCACCGGCAGGCCGAGGGTGCCCAGCAGCTTCACCCAGGCCTGCGCCTTGGGGCTCCGGGAGTACGAGAGCAGCCAGAGCTCCGCCAGGATTACCGCGGCGTAGATCACGTAGAGGAAGATCTCCCACTCCAGCACCGACCGGAAGTTGCGGTAGATCAAGGTGTGCCAGAAGCGGGCCGGGTGCCCCAGGTCGATCATGATGAAAGTCATGCCGGTGCCGAGCGAGCACAGGGCCGAGAGCAGGGCCAGCCGCCCGACCCGTTCCAACCTGGTCATGCCGAACACGTAGACCAGGGTGGAGAGCAGGAATGAACCGGCGGACAGGCCGATGAAGAAGATGTAGAATGCCACCCAGAGGCCCCAGCTTACGTAGCTGGTCAGGGCGGTCACCCGCAGGCCCTCCGTCATGCGGACCCAGATGCCCCAGGCCCCCAGGGCCGAGAGCAGCGCCAGCGCCAAATAGTACAGCCGCCGCATCAGACTCACCTCTCTTGTCAGGTCAGATAGTAGACGCTGGGATGGGTGCCCAACTCTTCCTTCAGCCGCATGACCCGCGGGGTCTTCAGCAGTTCGCTGACCAGGCTCTTGGGGTTGTTGGCATCACCGAAGTAAGTGGCCCTGCCCAGGCAGGTGGTGGTGCAGGCCGGCAGCATCCCGGCGTTGAGCCGGTGCAGGCAGAAGTGGCACTTGCGGGCGTTGCCCACCGGCGAGGCGTCGTGCTTCCGGCTGCGGGCGATGCCGTACTCGAAGGCGGCCAGGTCTTCATAAGGCTGGTACTCGGGAGTCCCTTCGGTGTAGCGCTCGCCCCAGTCGAAGGTGCGGGCGCCGTAGGGGCAGGCGGCGAGGCAGTACCGGCAGCCGATGCAGGTCTCGTAGTCGATGGCGACGATGCCGTCGGGGCGCTTGTACGAAGCGCCCACCGGGCAGACCTTGACGCAGGGCGGGTATTCGCACTGCATGCAAGGACGGGGCAGAAAGCTGCGGGAGACATTCGGATACGTGCCGGACTCCATGTCCATCACCGGCCGGTAGACCACGCCGGGGGGCAGTTTGTTCTCGGCCTTGCAGGAGACGGTGCATGCCGTGCAACCCGTGCATTTGACCAGGTCGATCACCATGATCCACCGGCGTTGCTCCACCGGCTTTTTCACGGCCTCGGCAAGCTCCCGGTGCATACGAAGAATGAGCTCATCTTGTGGGAGATCGGCCATCAGGTTCACCTCCGCTGATTCGTCATCCTGATGATGCCACGCCCGGCCACCGGCGCCCATCGGGAAACCGCCGCACTTTTTGTCGGGCTTTCCCCGACAGACGGAAACGCCCCCACCTTTGGGCGGGGGGCGAAAGGGGAGGGCTTCATGGTGCTTTGGAGCCGGGGGACTACCCCGGTTCTTCCGAGAGCAGTCCCAGCGACCGGGCGTAGCGGACCAGGTCGGACCGGCGCTGGAGGCCAAGCTTTTCGGCGATCCGGGCCTTGTACGTCTCAGCGGTCTTCACGCTGACGAAGAGCCGCTCGGCCACCTCCCGGTTGGTGTGGCCCAGTGCCAGCAGCCGGAGCGTCTCGCGCTCTCGTTCGGAGAGTTGCTCGGCCTTGGCCGAATCGGCGGCGGCGGGCCGGAAGACCACCTCCTCCACCAGCAGGCGGGTCATGCTGGGGTGCAGGTACAGCTCCCCGCGCGCCACCGCCCGGACGGCACCGTACAGTTCCATGTCGGCCGCCTTTTTGACCAGGTAGCCCCCGGCCCCGGCCTTCAGCATCTGGCGCAGGTACCCTTCGTCATCGTGCTGGGTCAGGGCCAGAATGCGGGTGGACGGCGCCTGGCGCCGGATCTCGCGGGTCGCTTCCACCCCGCCGATGCCCGGCATGCCGATGTCCATCAGCACCACATCTGGCCTGAGGCTGACCGCCTGGCGGACGGCCTCGAACCCGTCGGCCGCCTCCCCGACGACAGCGAAATCGGCGTGCGCCGAGAGCAGAGCCGCGAGCCCGGAGCGGAACAGGGCGTGATCATCAGCCAGCAGAATGCGAATGGGCATCCGGCGTTCCTCCTTCCCGTGCCGCCGAGGGCACCCGCAAACAGACCGTCGTACCTACGCCGAAAGCTGACTCGAAAGTCAGCGTTCCACCCACCAGGCGGGCCCGCTCCTGCATGCCCGAAAGCCCCAGCCGGGCGCTGCCGCGGGTTGCCGCGGCGACATCGAAGCCGGAGCCGTTGTCCTCCACCAGTGCGATGACGGTCCCGTGCTGCCGCTCCAGCACCACGCTGATCTCCGTGGCCGCGGCATGCTGGATGGCGTTGGCCAGTGCTTCCTGTACCACCCGGTAGACCGCCGTCTCGATGTCCGCCGGGAGCCGCTCTTCGCCCAGCCCGTCCATGTCCAGGTCGATGTCCAGACCGGTCTGGGCCGCCTGTTCCTGGATGTGCCGGGAAAGGGCCGCCTTGAGGCCCAAATCGTCAAGCGCCAGCGGCCGGAGCCGTCGTGCCATCTGATGGACCGCATCCAGGGTCATCGTCAACCGGCGCCGGAGTTCCCGGACGTTCTGGCGCAGTACGTCCGGCGATGTGGCTTCTTCAACGGAGCGGAGGCCGAGCATCAAAGAGGTCAGCGACTGGCTCGTTTCGTCGTGCAGTTCCCGGGAGATGCGCCGCCGTTCCTCTTCCTGGGCCGCGACGGCCCGGTCGAACAGGTGGGTCAGCACCTGCTGCTTGTCGGTCAGTTCGGACACCAACCGTGCGTTCTCCAGAGCCACCGTCAGGTGGTTCCCGACGGATTGCAGGAAGTGACAGCACCGCTCGGACGCCAGACGGTCGGAATCTGCGGAGACCACCAGGGCGCCCACACAGCGTTCACCGGCCATCAGCGGAACCGCCGCCTGCGTCCCCGCCACGACCACCCCCTGAACCCGGATGGCTTCGGCGGCCAGTTCCCGGACGGCAGAAGCCGGCTCGGGGAGCCAGCACTCCCGGTCGGGCTGCCAAAGCAGGACGTCGGCGCTGTCCAGTTCCAGCCGATGAGCGATCAGCCGGGCGGCAAGCGACGGCAGCGAGTCGATGTGGTACAACCGGTTCAGGCTGGCGGTCACGCCGTTCAGCGCGACCAATTCGGCGTTGTCCCGCAGCACCTGTTGGCTGAACCGGCGAATCTCCTCGTACTGGGATCCCAGGCGGTCGGTCATCGCGTTGAACGCCATGGCCAGTTGCCCGATATCGTCCCGGGCGAAGACCGGCGCCTTTCCTGACAGATCGCCGCCCGCCACCTGCTGAGTCGCCGCCGCCAGGGCTTTGATCGGGCGTGCGAGAATATGGCTGAACTGAAAGGAGAACCAGATGCCCAGCAGCGAGATCGCCATGGTGGCAAGGAGCAGTTGCATCGTCTGCCTGTTCAGTTCCGCCTGCAGGAACTGCTCGGACATACCCACCCGCACCACCCCGCCTCTGCCGCCGAACAGCGGATAGGCCACATCGCGGATCATGCCCTCTTCCGTGAGGATCGGCACGACGCGCGGTTCACCGCTGGCGCTTACTATGTTGGCAGTCACGAGGCCGACCGGAATGCGCCGGCGGAACGTATCGCCCAGGACCTCCGACTGTTGCGAGACGACCAGAACGTAGCGCACGTCGGGATTCACCTGGCGAGTCTCCTCCAGGAGGCTGTGCAGGATGAACTCGTTGCCCATCAGCACCGGCTCGGTCGCCTGGGTCGCCACACCCTGTGCGATGGTCAGACCGCGGGACTCCAGCTGTCTGGTCAGGAGTAGCTGCGTGGCGGTGTGCAAGTAAATGGTGAAGCCGAGGCCAAAGAAGACGCTGAGGCCCAGGACGATGCCCATGATCTTTCTGGTGATGCTGGTGGCATCCGCAAGGCGGAGAAATGTCTGCCGGAGTTTAGCGATCATGCCGCTCACCCTCCCCGGCCGGCATGACGAACCGTTCCATCATCAACCCGGCAAGGACCCGGCGCCCCTCGGCCGTATCGGCCATGTTGAGCAGAATGGCCTGCAAAAACCGCTTCCGGGCGGCCGGCAAATCGGGGCGTGTAACGGAGACCATGAATCCCGGCGTTTCAAAGCGGGCGATGACTCGGAGTTTCCCGTCCAACTCGGGGTGGTGGCTCAGATACGCCCGGTACCAGTATGCGTCGACCAGTGCGCCGTCGACCACGCGCCCCAGGACGGCATCGACGGAGCCATCGTGACTAAATGTGTACACGATCCGGCTGTGAAACGCTTCAGGCGAGAGCCCCTGCCGGCCCAGCCATTCCCGCAGGGCCAGATGGCCGGCGTAGGAAAGCGGATCGGTGAAGGCAAAGGCGTGGTCCTTCAAGTCCTGGTAACTGCCAATGGCGCCTTCGGCCCGAACCAGAACCAGTGCGGTGCTTTGCGTCGTTCCTTCCACCTGGCCCGCCGCAAGCAACTGCATTCCGAACTGCTTCTGACCGGCCAGGAAGCCACCGTACCCCACCAACGCCAGGTCGACGGCACCGGTACGGACCAGATCGTTGACTTCGGAGTAAGTCTTTCGCAGGACCAGGCTGGCTGGTAGTTTCGTGGCGCCCGCCAAGTAGTCTGCGAAGTCCCTGTATGCCGCGAAGCTCTCCTTGGGCGAGAGCACCGTCACCACACCGATTCGCAGTGTTTCACGGGGCTGGGGAGGCGGGGGCACCTCCGCCACTCGATCGAGGCGGAGTCGAACAGTGGTTGAGCTCGTACAACCCGACAGGACGATTGCGGCGATAAGAACTGTGATGGTGAGAAATCGTTTCATGTCATTCACCTTGCTCCTCTGTTCGAGAACCCGGCGAAATCTCCTGGACTGCATTCGCGCCCATCCGGGCCAATCACGGCCTAGGTTCTAAACCCTACCGTGAAGAGCGCACAGAACGCCAGAAGCGGCAGCCTACTGGCATGCCGCTTCTGGCGTTCTGCGCGCTTAGGAGGATCGAACCAGTGTTTCACCTCAACGGTTGCGAAACCGGACCCGAAGCTCTACGGCATGCCCAGCAGGTCCTTCACCCGTCGCACCTGGGTTCGGGCCAGCGATGGACTCCGATCTACAGCAGTCCCGCCACATCCCGGACCGTGAGCAGCACTGCGAGGGCGAGCACAGCCAGGAGTCCCCAGGCGTGAATCTGCTCCTGCCGTTCTTCCCGCACCCGGACCCGGAAAATGGCCTCCACGAGCAGGAAGAGCAGGCGCCCACCGTCCAGGCCCGGAATGGGCAGCAAGTTAATCAGGCCGATGTTGATGCTCAGGGAGGCGACCAGGAGCACAAACAGGCCGGAACCTTCGGCTGCGACCTGGGCTGTCTGGTGGACGATGCTCACGGGGCCGCCGAGATCTTGCAGGCCCAGGTGGCCCGTGAACAGGCTCAGATAAGCCCCGGCGATCCCCACGGTCATGCCCGTGAACTGGCGCCAGCCCATGCGAACCCGCTCCGAGAGCGTCCCGCTGCCGGTAAACAGGGGCCGGGACCCGGGTTCGATTGTAATACCGAGACGGGGCGCGCCATTCTGGTCCGCCCGCGGCACCACCGTCATCTCCTGGCGGCTGCCCGCCCGCAGCACCTGCACGGGGATCGGCTGGCCGGCCCTGCCCTGCAGGGAAGCCGCCACGTCGTCCAACCCCCGGACCGACCGCCCCGCCAGGCTGACCAGTTGGTCGCCGGCCTGGAGGCCGCCGGAAATGGCCGGGCTGCCCACCGCCACCGCTTTGATGTAGACACCCATAGTGGGCACGCCGCCGATGATGAAGAGTCCGAACAGCAGCAGCGCCGCGAACACGAAATTCCCCAGCGGCCCGCCGGCTACGTAGGCCAACCGCCCCGGCAGCGGGCGGTTCCGATAGGTCAGCGGGTCGCCTGAATCGGGCTCCCCCATATCTACCGCCACGTAGGCCACCACCGGAAGCGCATTTACGCTGTAGTCGGTCTCGCCCCGCCGTGTCGTCCAAAGCCGCTTGCCCCAGCCCAGGGCCACTTCCAGTACACGCATCCCGGCGGCGCGGGCACCGAGGAAATGCCCGCCTTCGTGAACGGCCATGATCATGATCAGCGCAATAATTGCCGTGACGATCTGCAAGATTTTCTCCCCTTCTTAATCAGCCACGACCCGCCGCAGGACGACTTGCACCAGGACGTCGAGACCGGCGACCCAGCGCTTCAGCAACGTGAAGACAGCCTCCTTGGGCGCTGCAAGTGCTGAGAGGTTTCTGCAAACTCCGGCTACAATCCTGCGCCCATCCGGTAGTGAGCCGCAATCCGTTCCGGCGCAAGCACCCGGTCATACACGGCGACTTCGGCCAGATCGCCCTCATGAATGCCGCACTCGGCCATGCCTACGGCCGGAAACGGCCGGGAAGGCTCAAGATCCCGGGCGTCGGGGTCGTAGCCGGCGAGGCGGCCGTCCTGGTACAGCAGCGTACCCGCCGTGCGGCTGTACACCAGCGCGACATGATGCCAGTTGGTGTCTGTGGGCACCGTGCCGAGGAAGATGTCGGACACAGCGTACTTCGTCACTTTCCAGGCGTTCAGGGGCGGCCAGCGCCCCAGGTTGAACCGGGCCAGGAACAGGTTGGTGTGGCCCAGCACCTGGGCGATGGGCGCGCCATTCATGAGGGTCCGGAACCAGACCTCCACCGTAAGATCGTTTAACAGGCCATCCAGCCGGGCGGCCGGCGGAACCACACAGCCGGTGTAATCAGCACGCCCGTGGAACCGGGCTGCAGCGCCGCCGGGCACGCCGGGAATGGCGTCCACCCCCCGGGTTACAGTGCCCATGTATGCCGCATGATTGCCCTGGCCCGACGCATCCCACGCCGTGGCCCCGTCCGGTTCGCTCAGGCGCCACCAGGCGATCGGTCGATCCCGCCTGACGAGCTCCTCGTAACTCCGGGGCGGAATAACCCTCTCCCAGAGGTCAGCAAACCAGCGGGGCCATTGGCGTGGGGTCACGCGGACTCCTCCCTTTGCGCAGACAATCCTCCTTCAACGGGCTGGGCCGGTCCCCCGCGGAATATCCTGTGTTGGCGAACCTCCGGGTCCCGGGGCGGCGTGCTTGTTGGGCCATCTTATGTTCACTAAACAAGCGAGGTGCTTACGCAAATGGGAACCGGGTCACTTACGCTCGACTGGGATGCCATCGAAGGGACGGGGCCGGCGCTGAACGCGCTGGCTGCCGCCCGGCCGGCCCTGGCGGCCTGGGTCCGGGGCGGCGGAGAGTTGCTGGTGGAGACTTCCGGCCCGGGGGAGGCCGTGCAGACGGCCCTGGCCCCCCTCCCGGTCCGGGTAGCCGGGCGGCCGGCTCCGGTCCCGGGGACCGCTGCAGACAGTGCGGTGGTGGAGCCCGGGGCAATCCTGGGCGGTGGCTCCCGGGTCTGGCGGTTCGCGCACGTACGGCCCGGGGCCGTGGTCGGGCCGGACTGCAACGTGGGACAAGGGGGGTACCTGGACGCAGGGGCGGTGGTCGGAGCCCGCTGCAAGCTGCAGAACGGCGTGAACGTTTACCGTGGGGTCGTACTGGGCGACGGCGTTTTCGTAGGGCCGGCCGCCACCTTCACCAACGACCTCCGGCCTCGGGCCGAAGGCAACTGGGCCGTCACCACCACGCTGGTCGGGACGGGGGCCTCCATCGGGGCGAACGCCACCATCGTGTGCGGCAATGAAATCGGCCCCCACGCCATGGTGGGGGCCGGGGCGGTGGTGACGAAGCCCGTGCCGCCGTACGGGCTGGTGGCGGGCGTACCGGCCCGGCTCATCGGCCGGGTGTGCGCCTGCGGCGAGCGCGCCGGGGTCGAGCGGGACGGCCGCTGGTTTTGCAGCCGCTGCCTGACCGTCGGCGAAGCGGGTTCTCCTGCTCAGGCGAGGCCGGGGGCTGACTCGGCCAACGGTGAAGGCGTGTAGGATCCCCGGGGGATCGCTCCGGCCCGGATCTCTTCCAGCAGCTCCGCCGGGAGGCTCATGAACGACTGAATGACTTCGGGGTCGAACTGACTGCCGCTCATGCGGGCCAGTTCAGCCAGGGCCTCCTCCCGGCTGCGCCCGGCCCGGTACGGCCGATCGGTGGTAATGGCGTCATAGGTATCCACCACAGCGATGATGCGGGCGCCCAGGGGAATCTGCTCCCCGGCCGTCCCGTCGGGGTAGCCGGCCCCGTCGAACCGCTCATGGTGGTGTCGGACGTATAGCGCCACGGTTTGCAGAGAAGGCACCCGGTGCAGAATGTGCTCGCCTTTGGGGGAGTGAGTCTGCATGATTTCCCGCTCCTGCGGCGTGAGGGCGCCGGGCTTTTGCAGAATGGCGTCGGGAATGGAGAGCTTGCCCACGTCGTGCAGAAGTGCGGCGTACTCCATCTCCCGAAGTTGGTCCTCTGGCACGTGCATGTGCCGGGCGACGGACACGGTGTAGGCGGCCACGCGGTCGACATGGCCGGACGTATAGGCGTCCTTGGCTTCTACCGCTTCCGAGAGGGCGGAGAGGGCGCCGCGCAGGGCATCCTCCACCCGCTGCTCCAGTTGGAGCCGGGTCAGATTTTGCCGTCGCAAAGCGACGCCGGCCCGGCGCACAAGGCTGAACAGCACGCCCCACATGATCAGGAGTCCCACCCCGAGACCGGCCCCCAGGATGCGGCGCAAACCGTTGACTTGCTCCTCCAGCATCACGGAACTCTCGTAGACTTCGAAGGCCCCGACCACGTGGCCCGCGCCGTCTCGCATGGGGGTATAGACCTCCAGCATGTGCCGGAACTCCGGCGGGTTGGCGGCGGCCTCGGCCGCGTTCGCCAGCGAGCCGCTCTCATGGCCGCTCAGGGCGTTCTCGAGGTCGTCGCTCAAGGGGTCGATGCGGATGCCGATCAAATCGTGCCGGGTGGAGTACAGGACCCGGCCGTCCGGCGTCCAGACTTTCACCAGGGCATAACGGATTGCCCCCCGGTCGGCCACGGCCTTGTCCATGGCGGCCAGTTGGTCCGGGGCGAGCGAGCGGTCCGGAGAGAGTCCGACAAACAGGGGGCTTAACGCCGCATTGTCGGCCCCGACTTCCTGGGCTGCGTCGGTCAGCGCCAGGCGGGTCAGTGCGCCCGCAAATGCGATATACAGGACGATGCCGATCGAACCCAACACCAGAAAACTCAGGAGCAGAAACTGCCCTTCCAGGTGTTCTGCACTCCAGGCAAACCATCGCCGCACAGGCAATCCTCCCAGAAGAGTAGACTGAAGACACATCTACATTATAGCCAGGTTTGTAGTCTAATGTCAAATATTTCCTAGGCAATTATATCCACAGTTCAATCCAACACGGGCGGCGCTGCCTCGGAAAATGGCAGCGCCGTCGCGGGACCCTACACGACCAACAGAGGCGTGGACGCCGTGACGGCCACCGCCTGGGCGCCGATGTCGACCAGGGTGATGCGTACTTCGTGGCAGCCCAGGGCGGTGAGGTTGACCGACGTGAAGCGGACGTAGTTGAAGTGGCGGCGGGTGTCGCCACCCAGGTGGAACGGCGAGGCCCGGAGTTCCCCCAGGACCCGCCCGTCCGGGTCCCGCATCTCCAGCAGTTCCCGAAACTCCTCGCTGTCGGGGGAATCGTGCCGCCATAGATTCATCAGAACGAATTCCGGCGCCGACCCCCGGGGCAGGGTATGGAACGCGCCCACCATCGTGAGCCGGCCCTGCGCATCCGAGTGGACGGCGGTACAGAACAGCGATGCCTGCAGCACCGGTCTGGGGGACAGGAGGGCGTCCAGGGCGTCGTCATCGATCGGACTCACCTCCCAGTCGGCGTAGCCGTTCGCATAGCTCACGGTCGGCCGGCTTTACGAGGACGGCAGCGGCCTGGAGATAGCTGCGGGCCTGTTCCAGCGCTCCGGCTGGGTCGGCTTCGCCGCCGACCTCCCGGAGCAGGAGACCGGCGTGCAGCGGCGCTCCGGCCCGGCGGAGGGCGGCGGCCAGGGCTGCGGCGGTGCCGCCGGCGCTCAGGTCGAAATCCCGGGCAAGTTCGGCCACAGCGGCGCCGGCCGGCTCGGCGGCCAGCAGGCATGCCAGCCGGGGGAGAATCTGGTCCTGGGGGCTGCCGGCCCGCAGGGCGCCCACGCAGGCGTGGCGGGCGGCCCGGGAGCGGCCCTTTCGCTCGTAGAGTTCGGCCAGGGCCGCCCAGGCCCGGTAGGTGCCGCTGCCCTGCCACGACTGATACTGGGGTGGCGCTTCGCCGAGGGCCAGGCAGAGGCGCAGGCAGGTTTCGGCCTCCGACAGCCGCCCGGAACCCAGGCAGATGCCGGCGAGTTGAAACCAAACGTCGGTAAAGTCCGGGAACTCCTCGGCAGCCTGCCGGAGCCAGGCCTCCGCCTCCGGGTGGCCCCGGCAGCAGGCGGCCAGCTTCAGCAACACGTCGGGCCGGAATTGCGCTTCCGACGGGGCAGCCGCCAGCGCCGCCGCCAACAGCGCCTGCGCTTCGGCCAGGTCCCCCAGCGCCAGGCACTCGACGGCCAGGGCGTACTGCAGGAACGGATCGCCAGGCTGGGCGGCCAACTGCGCCGCCAGGATGGCCCGGTTCCGCTCCCGCTTGCCGGCCCGCGCCAGTTCCGCATCGAGATAGCCGTAGTGCAGAATCCGCAGCGGCACCACGGCGATGGGGGCGTCGGGACGAGCGGCAAGAATCCGGTCCTGGAGGTTCTCGTGCAGGGCGCCGGTGTAGCGGTACTCCGGGCGGCGGCGCAACAGGCTGACCCGGTGGTCGATGAGGGTCTCCCCGTGGACCCCGTCGCCGATATAGTTAACCACTGTGCAGATATAGGCTTCGGCCGTGTCGCCGGCCACCAGTTGGCCGAGCAGCGGCCGATCGTCAGGATGCAAGGCCTCGTCGGCGTCCATAATCAGCGCCCAGGCGCCCCGCGCCTGCCCCAGGGCGAAGTTGCGGGCGTCAGCGAAGCGGCCGGTCCAGGCGAAGGCGAGCACCCGGGCGCCCAGGGACTCGGCCAGGGCCTGGGTTCCGTCGGTGGAACCGGTGTCCACCACCAGCAGCTCATCGACAACGCCCCGGAGGCTCTCCAGGGCCCGGCCCAGGTTGGCCGCCTCGTTCTTGACGATCATACAGAGGCTGAGTGCGACGTCGCTCAAGGTGCATCGCCTCCGCAAGCGGCAAGGTTGCCATCGCTGATTCGGCGGGCAGGAGTGTGGCCGCCTGCCGGAGCGCGGCCTCGGCCAGGGCGAGATAGGCAGGCAAGCGGTGCGGCGCCCGGCGCAGCAGCCGCCGGAACGTTTCGGCGGCTGCTGCGCAGTGTCCGGTGCGCAGGCAGGCCTCACCGAGGTCGTGCAACAGGTCGCCCTGGTCGCCCCCGGTGAGCGGGAGTTCCCGGCGCCGGCGGCCCCACGTGGCCAGCGCCGTTTCCAAATAGGGCCCGGCCCGCTCGGGCTGCCCATACCGGAGCAGCAGCCGGCCCAGCGCGCCAGGGACGGCGGGAGTTTCGGCGGCGGCCAGGGAGTCGAGCAGGGCGATGGCCTGATCCGCCAGGTCCGGACGTCCGACCACCAGGAGCTTCTCCGTGAGGTTGAGCAGTCCGGGGGCGTCGGCCGGGGTCGGGGTCAGGTGTTCGTGAAAGCAGCGGAGGAAGCGGCGGGTCCGTGGACGCTTCAGGATCGCCGCGGCCTCGGTCGGATCGCCCCGGAGCCAGGCGATGAGGCAACGGGTGGCCGGCGGCAGGTTCAACCGGGACGCGGCCTCTGTCTCGCCCAGGGCCAGGAGGCATTCGGCCCGGAGTTCGTCATCTTCCCGGCGATGCTCCGGCATCGCCAGGGGTTCCAGCATCGCCAGGGGTTCCAGCATCGCCAGGGCTTCCGGCCAGCAGCCCCAGCCGGCGAAGGCCCGGGCGATGGCTCTTACGGCTGCGCCGTCCAGCTCCATTTGCTCGCGGACGATGCACAGCGCCCCCTCGGGGCCGGCCCACGCGACCAGCGCCCGGGTCAACAGCTCGATGGGCTGCGGGTAGTCGGGCCGGAGCGTCAGCGCCTCCCAGCAGGCCCGCACCGCCGCCTCCCAGTTGTGCAGTCCGGCCTCGACGTGGCCCAGTTGGAGCCAGGCCATGAAGCCGGCGTACCCTTCCATGGTGGGATACTGGGGCGGCGGCGTGCCCAGCGTCAGGCACCGCTCCAGGGCCGCCTTTGCGCCCGTCAGGTCGCCGAGGGCCAGCCGGGCGTAGCCGTAACGGTAGTGCAGGTCGGTGAAGTCCGGCCAGAGCGGCAGCGCCTCTTCCAGCAGAGCGGCGGCCTCCCGGTGCCGCCGGAGCTTCAGCAGGCAAAGGGCGAGGGTGTCGGCCACGAAGTGGGTCTTATCCCGGGCCCAGCTTCGCCGGTACCAGACCACCGCCGCCGGCAGACGCCCCAGGCGGAGGTGCTCCGCGCCCATCTGGGCCAGCAGAAGCGGGCTGTCAGGGGTCTTGCCCAGTTCTTGCCGGAGGAGCCCCAGGTTCCGGTCGGATTTCTTCCGCTTGACCTCGTCGTCGGTCAGGTAGCCGTGGTGATAGATCTTGAGGCCCGTGAAGACCAAGGGGCCGATGTCGATCCACTCGTGAATGACGCCGTGGTAGCGGTACCCCCGCCGGTTCCGCCAGAGCCGGGGATGCAGCACCGTCGCCAGATGGCCGCCGGGATTCCGGCCGATCCAACTGGCGATAAGAAAGCCGTAACCGTTCACCTCCGGGCCGGCGCCGGCGGTCAGTTCCCGCAGGGCCGTCCGGGCTTCGGGGGAGAGCTCGTCGTCGGCATCCAGCAGGAGCACCCAGTCGCCGGTCGCCTGGTCCAGGGCGGCGTTGCGGGCCGCGGCGAAGTCGCCGGTCCAGGGCCGGTGGAAGACCCGAGCGCCGAAGGACGCTGCGATCTCCACCGTGCGGTCGGTGGACCCCGTGTCCACGACGACAACCTCATCGACCACGTCCCGGGCGGATCCGAGGCAGCGGGGCAGGTGTCGCTCTTCGTCTTTGACGATCAGACAGAGGGAGATGCGGTCGTCAGCCATGCCGCCTCACCTCCTTGATGGCCGCGGCCAGTGCGGTCTGGAGGGCCGGGGAATCCGGCAGCCGGTACAGCCCCTGTTCCAGCAGGCTGACGCCGGCCTGCAGGCAGCCCGCCGCAGCCAGCCGGGCGCCGCCGGGGCCGGCCTGCTCCAGCACGGCGGCGGGGCGTTGCCCCGCGGCCAGACCGGCCGCCAGCCGTTCGGCGGGGTACAGCCCGGCTGGCAGCCCGGCGAACGCCAGGGCGGCGCCCTTGCCGTCGCCGAGGTGAAAGCGGCAGAGCGCAAGGGCCGTAAGGCGGCGCTGCTCGCAGGCCGCCGTGGCTTCCGGGGCCGCCGTGGCCGCCTCCGCCTGCCGCAGGGCGGCGGCGTAGTGATGGCCCACCAGCAGCGCTTCGGCCAGCGCCAGGTGGTCGTCCGGCCCGACCGGGGCCACCAGGGCCGTCAGGCCGGACTCGGCGGCCGCCGGCCCTTTGTGCAGCATCAGCAACCGGGCAAGGCGGCCCAGTGCGACGACGTCCCGGCCGGATCCCCACGCCTTCCGGTAGCACCCCTCCGCCTTCTCCCGCTCCCCTCGCCGCTCATGGATGGCGCCCAGCGCCTGCAGCGCCTTCCAGCCACCCATACCCGGGTCGGCCCCGAAATGCGGCGGGGCGGCCGCCGGGCCCATCGCGAGGCACTCGTGAAACGCTCCGATGGCCTCGGGCAGCCGGCCCAGCCGCGAGAGCGCCTGCCCCTGCAGGTAGACCAGGTCCGTAAAGTCTGCGAAGTGCGCCAGACCGGCCGCCGCTTCGGCCAGTGCCGCCGCCGGGTCGCCCGTGGCCAGGAGGGCGAGGGCCAGTTGCTTCATGAGCCGGGTGGCGTACAGATACCCGCCCGCCAGGGCGCCGGGCTTGGCGGCCCGGTAGGCGGCGATCGCGTCCTGCTCCCGGCCCAGAGCCCGGTACTCGTTGCCCAGGTAATACTGGAGCAGCGGGTCATCCGGGCGCTCCGCCGTGCCCTGCTCCATCGAGGCCTGCTCCGCCAAGGCTGTTTCCAGCAGCGTCAGATTCCGCTGTCGCTTCGCCCGGGCGGTCACCACCGGTTTCAGGTAGCCGTAGTGCAGAATCCGCAGCCCGCCGGGCCGGATTCGGTCCTCCGGCAGCTCCAGCCGCTCGTGAATCCGCCCGTGGTACCGGTACGCGGGCCGGTTCCGGAAGAGGCGGGGGCTGTATCCCAGCTCCATATCCGGCCCCGGCAGCTCCCCGACAAAGTGCACCAGCGTGGCGAAGTATGCCTCCACGTTGCCGGCCAGCAGCAGCGGGCCGATGCGGGTCCGGTCGTCCGGGTGCAGCTCCTCGTCGGCGTCCAGCACGAGAATCCACGCCTGGGTCGCTTCCGCCAGGCCGGCGTTCCGGGCGGCGGCGAAATCGCCGGCCCAGGGCTGGTGGATGACCCGGGCGCCGTAGCCTTCGGCCACCGAGGGCGTGCCGTCGGTGGAGCCGGTATCCACGAGAATGATCTCATCGACCACACCCGCCACGCTGCCCAGGCACCGGGGGAGCATGTCGGCCTCATCTTTGGCGATCAGACAGAGGCTGAGGCCCGGCTTCACGGCAACTCCCTCCCCAGCCGCTCCAGGAGCGTCTTGAGCGGGCCGGAGTCAGGAAAGCGGGCAAGGCCCCGGGTCAACGTCTCCCGGGCGGCGTCGATGAACAGCGCGGCCCCCCGGCGACGCCCGTCCATGTCATCGCCCAGTTCGGTCAGCACGGCCTGCATCTCCGCCTCCCGGCCGGCGCACCAGTGGCAGAACGCCAGGCCCGCCAGCGCCGCCGGCCGGTGCACGTCGCCGGGCGCCACGGCCGCCAGGCCGGCCGCGGCCTCCTCCCACCGGCCCAGCTTGATCGCACAGTAGCCCCGCAGCACCGCCGCCCGACCGCCTTCCGCCTCGGCCGGCACGGCCGCCAGCGCCGCCTCGACGGCGCCGCCCTGGTAGAGCATGTCAGCAATGGTCAGCGCTCGTTCCGGCGTCTCCCGTGGGAGCCGCTCTTCGACGTAAGCCCGGACTCTCGCCGGGTCGACCCCGGCCTTCAGCAGCACCGTCGCCGTGGACTCCAGCGGCGCCAGCCACTCGGGCCGCATGGCCTGGGCCTGTTCGTAAGCGGTGACCGCCTCGTGCAGCCCGCCGGCGGCTTGGTGCGCCTGCCCCAGGGCGTAGTAAGCCTTCCAGGCCCCGAGCCCCTCCTCCGCCCCGGCGTATGGCGGCACGGGCGCCGGCCCCATGGCGGCGCAGCGGCTGAACGTGCCCGTCGCCCGGGCGAACTCCTTGCGCTCCACCTCCGCCACGCCCCGGAAGTAAAGCAGGTCGGTGAAGTCCGGGAACCGCACCAGCCCTTGGGCAATCTCCTTTTCGCCTTCGTCCCACCGGCCCAGGGAAAGCAGCGTGTACACCAGGTTCTTGGTCAGCTTCGGCTCCCAGGGCGTGCCGCCGGCGGCCGGCCGGGCGAGCCGGTACTGCGCCAGCGCCTCGTCGAACCGGTTGTGCCGCTGGTACTCGACGCCCAGGTTAAAGCGGTAGAAGTGGGACCGGGGGTTCCGGGCCACTTCGGCCTCGATCAGCGCCAGATTGCGGGCTTTCTTGTCCCGGGCCGCCTCCGCCGCCGCCAGGTAGCCGTAATGGGTGAAGCGAATGCCGGCGTTCTCGATGCGGGCGGACGGGCTGACGGCGTAAATGCTGGGGGAGATGTCCTCGTGCATCAGCCCGGTGTACCGGTGGCCGGGGTGGTTCCGCCAGAACCGGAGCAGGAAGGAGCGCTCGAAGTCCAGGCTGCCGGCACCGCCCAGCAGGCTGACGACCGGACAGATGAGCGCATCGGCCTCCGTGGACTCCAGCAGCGGCAGCACGCCGGCCCGGTCCGTCGCGTCCAACTCCTCGTCGGCATCCAGCACCATGACCCACCGGCCGGTGGCCACCGCCAGCCCGGCGTTGCGGGCGGCGGAGAAGTCGTCCGTCCAGGGAAAATCGACGATGCGGGCCCCGTGGGCCGCGGCGACGGCCACCGTGCCGTCATTGGAGCCGGTGTCGACCACCACCAGTTCGCCGGCGATGTCCGCCACGCCGGCCAGGGCCCGAGGCAGGTTCTGCTCCTCATCCTTGACGATCATGCAGACGGACAGGAGCGGCGCAGTTTCAGCCAAATCTCACACCTCCCGTTTTCGCCGCCTGCTCCCAGAAGCGGGCCTCCTTCAGGCAGACCCGGGCGGCCTCCGCCAGGTCCGGCGCGTTCATGCCACGCTCCCGAGCCAGGGCGGCCACGGCCGGCAGGCCCCGGTGGCTTCCGGTCGCCGCCAGCAGCGCCCCCCGGCCGGGGAGGCCCAGCGCCGCCGGCACTCCAGTCAGGGCTTCCGCCGCCGGGCCGTGCCGGCCGAGCCGGAGCAGGGCCAGGCCCCGCAGATACCGGGCCGCCGGGTCGTCGTCCAGGTCGGGTGTGAGCGTCTGCAGCGCCAGGTCCGGACGCCCCCCGGCGAGCAGCACGTCGGCCACGCGGACCCGGTGTGCGGTCTGCTCCAGGTCGAACCAGGCCGCCAGGCGGGCCAGCAGCGCATCGTCCGGCAGATGGCCGTTCAGCGCCTCCACCATGCCCGCCAGCGGGGCGGTCCAGTCCGGTTGGGCAGCGAAGGCGGCTTCGTAGGCATCCGCCGCATCTTCCAGCCGCCCCAGCGCCACGTATGAGCGGGCCATGGCCTCGTACGCCCGGTGGCCCGCCATGCCCGGCCAGGCGCCCGCCGCCGTGGCTGGCCCCATGGCCACGCACCGGTGGAAGAGCCCCACCGCCCGGGCGTGCCGGCCCTGCTCCTGGGCGGCGTAGCCCAACAAGTAGACCAGGTCGGTAAAGTCCGGGTAGATCGACAGCCCCTGCCGGATGACCGCCGTCGCGTCCTCCCACCGGCGCAGCACCACCAGGCAGGTGGCGAGACATTTGAACATTTTGGCCGCCCAGAGCGGGTACCAGGAGAGGCCGGACCGCACCCGTTCATACTCGGAAACGGCGCCTTCCAGGTCGGGCAAGCGCTGCAGTTCCAGCCCCAGGTTGAACAGGTAGAAGACGTCGTCCGGGTGGTCCGCCACCAGTTGGCGGGCGAGCTTCAGGTTCCGCTCCGACTTGCCTTTGGCCCGGACGGCCTCTTTCAGGTAGCCGTAGTGCAGAATCCGAATCTGGCAGTAATCCACCCGGGCGTCCGGCTTCTCACGCCAGATGGCGGTCACGATCTGCTCGTGCAGCTTTCCCTCGTAGCGGTACTCGGGCCGGTGGCGCCAGAGCGTCACGTCGTAGCTGTTCTCCGTCTCGGTGAAGCCGCCGGCGTCCATGAGGTTGACGTGGAGCATGGAATAAGCCTCCACCTCCGGGTCCCGGCAGATCTCCCGGAGCCGGTGCCGGTCTTCGGGATGGAGTTCTTCGTCGGCGTCCAGCACGAGCACCCATTCAGTAGTGGCGGCGTCCACGCCGACGTTGCGGGCGGCGGCGAAGTTGTCGGTCCAGGCGTAATGGAGCACCCGGGCGCCGAACGACTCGGCCACGGCCACGGTGCCGTCGGTGGAGCCGGTGTCCACGACGATGATCTCATCGACGATGCCCCGGACGCTGGCGAGGCACCGGGGCAGGTCTTGCTCCTCGTTCCTGACGATCATGCAGAGGGTGATGGCCGGCTCGCTCATGGCTTTGCGACCAGTTCCGCCAGGAGCGCCGCCACCTCCGGGTCCTCCCCCTGCCGGGCCGCCAGGCGCAGAATCTCAACGGCCTGCGCCCGGAAGATGCGGGCCCGCAGGAGATACGGAAGGGGTTCGTCGGGGGTCAGGGCGGCCAGCCGGGCCGCCAGGTCGTGGGCCTTCGGCCAGTTGCGGGCCTTCAGTTCCAGCTCGGCCAGGCCGGCCAGCAGTTCGGCGTCGTCCGGCTGCAACGCCAGCGCCCGCCCGCAGTACCGGCGGGCCAACCGCACCTGCCCCCGCAGCCGGAAGAGCAGCGCCAGCGCCCGGTAGCCTTCCGGCCAGCCACACCGGTCCATCAACGCGACCGCCTGTTCGGCCTCCTGCCGCCGCCCGGCGGCCAGGAGCACATCCACCGCCTGCAGAAGCAACTCGCCCCCGGCCTGCCCCCAGGCGGGGCCGTCCGGCAGCGGCGAATCGGCGCAGAGAAGATGGTGCAACGCCCGCGCCGACCCTCCGCAGCCTTCGGACAGGGTCAGGGCTTCCAGATGGCGTCGGGCCTCCGGGCAGTCGTAGCGGCACCAGGCGGCCAGGAGGGCCATCTGCGTGGCCTGGACGGCCAGCGGATGGTCCGGCGGGACGGCCGCCAGCGCCGCACCCGCTTTGGCTGCATCGCCCACCCGGAGCCGGCAGAAGGCTTCCAACAGGGCCGTGTCGGCCCGGTCCGCTCCCTGCTGGTCCGCCCGGCTTATGCAGCGCAGGGCCGGCCGGTACTGCCGGTGGACGGTGAGCACGTCGGCCAGCAGCAGCCACTGGTCGGGGGTCGCCGGGTTTACCAGGGTCGCCAGCGTCTCGGGCAGCGCCCGGGTCTGGTTCAGGAGCGTGAAGATGCCGGCCAGCCGGTAGAGCGGCTCGGTCTGGTCGGGACAGGCCTGGTAGGCCTCCCGGTACCGCAGCGCCGCCTCCGCCGGGTTGCCGGCCCGCTCCGCCAGGTCGCCGAGGGCCAGCAGCGACAGCGCATCGCCGGCGCCTTCCGCCATTGACATTCCCTCCCCCGATCACTTCATAGCCAGGGTATGTCTACAGGTAGCGCTAATGTGTCCGCCTGAATTGCGAAGTTACATAAGCATATGGTGGGCCAGGCACATAACGTAGGAGAAGAGCCTTCGTGCTCTGCCGGTGCTCTGTGGGCAGCGGTCTCCCCATTCGCCTCCAAGGAGGGACCTGACGTGCCGAACTTCCGCGTGTTTAACGATACCGCCAGCGCCCTGCTGTCACAGGTCTCCAACCCCACCGCCGGGTGCCTGCTGTCCAGCGTTTCGAACACGACCGCGGGCTGCCTGCTTTCCACGGTCAACAACTCCACCGCCGGCAGCTTGCTGTCTGCCGTCAGCAACTCCACCGCCGGCTGCCTGCTCTCCACGGTCAACAACTCCACCGCCGGCTCCCTGCTCACCAGCGTCAGTAACTCCACGGCCGCCTGCCTGCTGGAGACGCTGGCCGACCGCGCCACCGTCGACGTCACGGAAACGATCGTGCCGGACGCAACGGCTTCGGTCAATGCCACCACCCGGACCGTCCTGTCGTATTCCGGCACCACCTTCGCCGCCTACGCCACCGGCGCCAACAACGCCCTGGCGAAGCTGCAAATCAGTGTGAACGGCACCAACTTCGCCGACGATGTGGACGGCACGAAGACGGTCACCACCGGCTCCGTCGTTTTCTTCGTCCCGGCGACGCTGACCAAGTATGCACGCCTGGTGACCGGCGGTGCCACCACCACCGCCACCCTCCAGGTCACGCTGCAGGCTCAGGTATAAACTGCTTACGCTCCCGAGGCCGGCCTGTCCGAGGCCGGTCCATACATGCCGGAAAGGAGCTGGAGCAGGTGGTAAAACTCTATGACTTCCGACCCACACCCGAAGATGCGGCGGCCGTGCTGGCCGCAATGGCAGACGGCGAATGGGCCGACGGCCCCCGGACCCGGGCGTTTGAAGCCGCGTTCGCCGCCGCCGCGGGCGCAGGGACGGCCATTGCCGCCGCGAACGGGACCGCGGCCTTGCAGGCGATCTGTGCAGCCTGCCTGGCGCCGGGCGCCGAAGTATTGACGACCCCGTTTACGTTTATTGCCACCGCCAACGCCATTTGCGGCGCCGGCGCCATCCCCCGCTTCGCCGATGTGGACCCGGCCACGGGCAACCTGGACTCGGAGGCGGTCCAGGAAGCGCTACGGGCCTACCCCCGGGTGCGGGCGCTGATGCTGGTTCATCTCTACGGCCGGCCCTGCGACATGGGGGCGTTCACCCGGCTTGCCGCCGAACGGGGCCTGACGCTCCTGGAGGACTGCGCCCAGGCGGCGGGGGCCGCGTGGAACGGCCACTCCGTGGGCACTTTCGGCCGGGCGGGGGCGTTCAGCTTTTATGCCACCAAGAACCTGGCCACCGGCGAAGGCGGCATGGTGACCACCGACGACCCGGACTTGGCGGCAGCGGTCCGCCGGTTCATCAACCACGGGCGCGGCGACGCGGCCTACCACCACGTGAGCGTAGGCTATAACTTTCGCATGCACGGGCTGGCCGCCGCCCTGGGGCTGAACCGGCTCCCTCATCTCTCGGCCGGCAACGCCGCCCGGCGGAGCCACGCGGCGGCCTACCAGGCCGCCCTGGCAGACCTCGACTGGCTGACGCTGCCCGCCGACGAGCCAGGCCACGTTTATCATCAGTACGTGGTCCGTACCCCGCACCGGGACCGGCTGAAAGCGCACCTGGCGGCCCGGGGCGTCGAAAGCGCGGTCTACTACCCGGACGTGCTCTACCGCCAGCCCGCCTACCGGGGCTGCGGGGCAGCGGCGTGCCCGGAGGCGGAACGACTGGCCCGAGAGGTTCTGGCGCTGCCGGTGCGGCCGGGCCTGACGGCGGCGGAGCAGGCGCAGGTCATCGACGCGGTGCGTAGCTTTCAGTAAGAAGGGGTGGCCTGCATGGTGCGCGTGGGCGTCATCGGCGTCGGCAACATGGGCAGCCACCATGCCCGCATCCTGAGCAGCCTGCCGGGCGCCGAACTGGCGGGGGTCTGCGATGCCGACCGGACCCGGGCGGAGGCGGTGGCCCTGCGGAACGACACGCGGGCCTTTACGACTCCGGCGGACCTGCTGGCGTCGGTGGAGGCCGTGGTGGTAGCCGTACCGACCGAACAGCATGCCGAAGTAGGCAGCCAGGCGCTGGCGGCCGGCTGCCATGTGCTCATGGAAAAGCCACTGGCCCACGACCTGCCGGCGGCCCGGGCGCTCTGCGAGCAGGCCGGCCGGGCGGGCCGCCTGATCATGACCGGCTACGTCGAGCGGTTCAATCCGGCGGTGGCCCGGCTGAAGGAACTGCTGCCGGGCGAGGAACTGCTTTACCTGAGCTTCACCCGGGTGGGCCCGGAGCCGCCCCGGAGCGGCAGCACCGGGGTGATTCTGGACCTGGCGATTCACGACCTGGACCTGCTGACGCACCTCTCCGGGCAGGCGGTGGTGCGGACGGTGGCCCTGGCCGCCGGGAACGGGCGGCAGGACACGGCCTCGCTCTCGTTCCTCCTGAGCGGGGGCGGGCTGGCCCACGTTACGGCCAACTGGCTGACGCCGTACAAAGTGCGGGAGGTGCAGGCCGCCACGCCGTCACACCTGTACCGCTGCGACCTGATTCGCCAGCAACTCACCGCGTACAGCCGGCTGCCGGAGGGGAGCTACGCCGTGCACGAGATTCCCATCCAGGCGCGGGAGCCGCTACGGGCGGAGCTTACGGCCTTCGTGGACGCCGTGGCCGCCGGCGCGGCTGAGGCGCCCGTGCCCTGTACGGCGGGGCTGGCATCGCTGGCGTTGGTTGCGGAGTGTATTGCGGCCGCCGGCTGACGAAAAACCCCCGGGCCATTCGGACGGCCCGGGAGTTTCCGTGCAAAGCGATTACGGGGCGCGCACCGCGGCCTATACCGCCTCGGGCGCCGGCGGCCACGGACCGCTGACCAGCGCCGACAGCCCTGCCGCCTCGGCCCGGCCCGCCGCCCGCTCCAGTTCGGCCAGAAAATCGGGGCGGCGGGCCTGCTCGATCAGGTAGACCCGGGAGTCCAGCGAGCGCCGGCCCCCGGCCAGGCCCGTTACCTCGGCCTTTGCCGGTCCGGCCAGGCGGGCGTGGCGGGCCAGCGCCCCGTGTGCCTCGGCCGCCGCCTCGGCCAGGCGGGCGGCCACCTCCGGGCGGCCCTTCAGGGCCTGCCGTTTCGCCAGCAGATATTTTGCGCCGGCGCTTTTGCCCCCGGCCGCCTCCTGTGCCTGGATGGCCGCTTGCTCGGCCAGCGCATCCGGGTTCGCGCAGAACCGGACCGCCCACTCTTCCAGGCCGGCCACCGCCTGCAAATCGGCCAGCAGTTCCGGCTCCTTAGCACCCAGTTCGGAGGCCAGCGCATCCTGCGACGAGAAGAGCGTGCCGAACCGCATGGGCAGCACGGCCTGCCGGGCGAAAGCCGCGGCAATGACCCCGGCGTGCGCCCGGGCCCGGGGCTCCAGCCAGCTAAGATTCTCCAGGTTTGCCTCCAGCTCCGGGCCGGAGAAATCGGCCAGCGGCACCCGGCTCACCAGCACGCCCAGCCGCCCGACCGCCACCACCGCCGGCTCGCCCGCCAGGTCGACCCCCGGCAGTTCCTCCAGGTCCGCCTGCAGTTCGGCGCCGCCGTCGGTCCAGGCGGCCGTATCAATAATGCCATAGGCAAACAGACAGCTCATGCGTTACAACACCTTCCCCAGCGGCCCCAGGTCGATGTTCAGGTCATCGGCCGTCAGGCCAAACACGTCCCGCAGTAGGGCGATTTTCTCCTGCAGCAGGCAGAAGGCGGTGCCCAGCCGCTCGACCTCGTCGTCGGTCAGCGTGCCCCGGTCCATCCGCCGGATGGCCTCCCGCTCCAGCAGCTGGCGAATCAGCTCCACCAGCGTGAGCACCAGGCGGGCGACCCCGGCGGCCGTCTTCGACGGGTCGGCGTCAATCCGGGCCGGCAAGGCCGGGCGGGACTCCCGGCTCCGGGCCGCCAGGTCAGCGTCGGCCGGCGCTACCAGCATCCGGTTCAGGTTCCCCTCCGTCATCGCCGGTCACCTCGCTGAAGTGGTATGGCGGCCACGGGCCGCTGGCCAGGAAATCCAGGTCCGGATGCTGCTCCCGCAGCCGGGCGGCCGCCTCGACCCACGGCCCCAGGGCGGGCTGGGGAATCAGGTGCGTGACCGCGGCCAGCACGTGCTGCGAGGGCGCCAGCTTGTGGTGCCGGGCGGTCGCCCAGGTGCCCAGCGACTGCTCCAGCCGGGCCACCAGCGACCCCGCCCGCTCCCGGCGGGCCTCTTCCCGGCGGGCCTGGGCCTGCCGCAGCAGCAAGTAGGCGCTGCCTGGCAGCAGACCGGGCTGCGGCTCCATCGCCGGCGCCGCCGCCGGAGCCGCAGCCGGCGTTCCCGCCGGCCCGGGGTCCAGCACTTTCAAAGTCACCTCGACATGACCCGCGACCTGGCCCAACCGCCGCGCGATCCGATCCCGGTACCGCTCCGCGAAGGCGGCCAGGGCCGGCTCGTCCGTGATGGTGCCAAAGCGAAACGGCAGGACCGTCACCGCCTGCATCGCCGCCTCCACCACCCGCTCGTGGGCCAGGAGGTCCTCCTGGTCCGCGGTTTGGAGCGGGTCGCCGCATAACCGGGAGACCAGTATGTACACGCCGTCCCGGACCCACGGACAGACCGGTCGGTGGCCGATGCCATCGGGCAGCGTGCCCGGGTCCCCGGCGGCGATCGCATAGAGATAAAACTTAGCACTCACACGACCGGCCCCCCCTCTTTGGCGGCGGGCCGATCCTTGAGCGGCGACCAGTCCGGCAGCCGGTCCACCGAGCAGAGCAGCAGCCGCACGCCCAGGTAGAGCAGGTCGATGTCGGCCACCGCCAGCGTCAGGTCGCCGCCCAGCACGACCCCCTTGTCGATCACCCGGTCCAGGAGTTCCATGAGCGTAAAGCCGGAATCCACCCCCGACCGGCCGGCATCAGAAGCCACCTTCCGCCTCCTCCCGCTCCCGTTCCCGCAGTTCGCGCAGCTGCTGGGTGACCTCGGCCGTTTCCGCGGTGTAGGTCTCCTCGTCCAGTTCGTCCATTTCGTATTTCAGGCGCAGCTCCAGGAGGCGCTTGCGCAGCCTGGTCTCCTCGCGCTCGCCGCCGCCGATGTGGTTGTTAATCTGCTCGATGACCGCGATCACCCCTTTGAGGGGCAGCCAGACGAGCAGGTCGTCAATCAGCAGCACGGGCTCCGCCCCCTTCCCCGGTCACCCTCAGCTAATGCGGATGCGGGCGAAATTATGCGGCGGCCACGGCCCCGAATAATGGAACTCCAGCCGCTCTTCGTACGGCTTCGCCACAATCTCCACCTGCCGGAAGAACGCGTCCTGCTGGTCGGCTGAGATCAAAAACGCGGCGCTGAAAATCATCCGGGTAGTCAGCGGGTCGTTCAGCCGCATGTCCACCGCCCGCTCCGCGAGTTTATGGCAAATGTCCGCCACGTAATCCGCCCGGCGGTCCTGGATCAGTTGCTCCACCATCTGGCCGACCGCAATGGCCAAAGACGTGTCACCCGGCGATTTGCGGGCCTTGTTCGTCAGCTCCTGCAACTGCGGCGTGTCGATATCGGCCAGGAAGTTCGCCTTCCGCCAGGTCGCCTTGAGGCCCACCTCGACGCGCCCCGCCAGCCGGCTCAGATTGGCCATGATGTCACCGGAGGCCAGTTCTAACTTCCCGCACAGCTCTTCCAGGGTCGGAAACAGGTGGCCGAACGCCGCGGGCAGCACCGTGCCGCCCGGCATGGCGCCGGTCAGCACCGCTTCGTGGGCCAGAACGGCCTCCGGTTCGAAATCGACGGCATCCAGCGGCATCTGGCTCACCAGGGCATCGAAGCCTTCGCAGTGCACCACGTTCACATCGGTCCCGCCGATGCCGGCGCCCAGGTTTGTGGGCGCGGCACCGGCGGCCATCAGTCCATATAAATAGAAGGCTTGCGCCTCCTCCACTGGCCGTCCTCCTCAGTTGCTAGTCTCGGGAAGTTTGACGTTCAGCGCCACGGGCGAATTCCGGATGAGCCGGACGGGCGGTCTCGACGCCAGCTTGGCGGGCAACCTCAGCTGCAGCCGCTCGGGCGGGTTCCTTCTCAGGCGTTCGGGCCGGTTCACGATCTGTGGGCCGGGATAGATCTTTAGCCGGGTCCCGGCGGATTCCGGCCGAGCGCGCAACTTCGCCTGCCCCCTCTGCGTTCCGGTGTGCATGCCCCGCCCCCAACACGTCGGCGCAGAGCTGCTCGAAGAACGGGTCGCCCGGTTCAGCGGTCCGCCCGGCGGCGTGCAGCACCGCCGCAATCAGCAGCGACGCCCGCACCGAATGGCCCAGCCGGGTCGGGAACTGCCGCCGGTAGCGCCGGACCGTGTCCACCACCGTGGCCGCGTCGGCAGCACCGATGCCGGTCTTGGCAATTGTGATCGCCAGTTCGGACGCTTCGTCCATGGCCCCCAGGTCGATGGAAATCAGCCGGTCCATAAGGGCGTCCGGCCGGCCGTGAACACCGGCGTATTCATCCGGGTTGCTGGTGAAAATGGCCCGGAACTCCGGGTGGACCCGGATATACTTGTCGCCCCGGTGCGTGGCCGGCAGTTCCAACACCCGCTCCTCCAGCACGGAGAGCAGGGCGTTGTTCGCTTCCGGGCGCGACCGGGAAAACTCGTCGTACACCACGATGTAGCCTTCCTTGCAGGCGGCCAGCAGCCGGCCATCAACCCAATCGGAATCGATCTCCTCTTCGCGGCGCTCTACGGAGTGGATGTACTGGTCGATCAGTACTTTGCGCCGCAGCCCGAAGTGACGGCCCACCAGGTCGGCCGGGGAGAACTGGTCGTTCCCGTAGATCAGGACGACCGGCCGCGCCAGCATCTGTGCCAGGTGCAGCGCACAAGTGGTCTTGCCGGTGCCTGAAGGCCCTTGCAGGTGCACCGGGACGCCGGCCTTCAGGTAGGTCAGACTCCGCTCGATTAGGTGTTGAAAATAGGGGGTCTGCACGAACTGGACCTGGGGTTCGATGGTGAGGCCTCGGCTGCCCAATACGGACACTCCTCTCAGTTTACGTCACGAGGGAGCCGCGCTCCCGCATGGCCTTGCGGGCGTAGGACTGCACTTCGCACTCTTCGTTCAGCCGGAGCTCAAACGTGGCGATCAGATCCCGCCGGGCGAACTTGCGCATATACTGGTCGACCAGAATCGCCTCAGCGGTGGCCAGCCAGCCGTCGTCGTCCTTGTCGACCGCGATCACTTCGGCCTGCAGCCCCAGCTCCTTGGCTACGAACGCCTTGGCCGCTTCGATTACCACGGGGATCATGGCGAACCCTCCCCACACCGTGAACTTGCGTTAGGGGTAGTCGAGACACAGGTGGTTACCCGTGCCTCGACTACGAAGGGAAGTCAATTGCGGTTAGGTCTCGTCGTGCTCGTGCTTCAGCAGCCCGACGGCCTCCGCGTACTCCAGCCACGTCTCAACGCTGGCGATTACGACGCGGGCTTCAATTGCCAGCAACTCGATGCCGACCAGAGAGACCCGAGCCCACACGTCGACGACGATGCCCTTGTCAAGGATCCGATCGAGTACCTCAGCGAGACTAGACCCACCGGTGGAGGTTCTAATCATTCCTGCTCCTCCTTGCACCCTATAGATAGTGCTGGAAGGCCACGTGGCCTACCCGAAGTTATACTATGGGCGGCAGGCAGGAGGAGTGAGTAAACCGGGCCGGCAAACAAGCCCTGCTAATCAGTTTTTGTCTGACCAGCGGTATCAGCGAGGCCGTCTGAGCCATCGAACAGCCCGCCGGCTTCGGCCAGCCGGGCGCCAAATGCGGCCCCCGGGTCCGGCTGGGCGCCGGGTTCGCGCTGGGCTCCAGTAGAAAGCGCCGGGTCGTTCTGCCACCAGTTGATGCCGATCGCCATCGCCTTATCGACCGAGGCGATCACCAGCCGGATTTTAATGCTCAACAGTTCCACATCCGCCAGGCAAACCTTGATATCGCCAGCGATGACGATGCCTTTATCCAGCACGCGCTCCAGGATATCGGCCAGGTTGGTAGACTGGAGCGAGTGGGTGATGCGATTCTGCGGGTACAAAAGCCTCAACCTCCTCTATCACTTGAACAGGGCGCCGAGGCATTTGATCCCCCGCACCGGCTCCGGCTGCGCCTCTAACGTGACCAGCCGGAGCGGGGCCAGCCGGGGCGCCAGTTCCTCCAGGTACGCCCGCATCCGTTTGTGCCGGGCAGTGCAGAATGCGCAGCGGCCGCCGGGCGGATGGAGCCCATTGATGACGGCGAACCGGAGCGGAATCTTGAGGGCGGTCAGCCGGGCGACCAGGCGCAGCGTCTCGGCGCCGGCCATTGGCTCCGCGGTCGTGACCGGAATGAGCCGGGAGCGGGCCGGGTCCCGCAGAACGCTGGTGAACTGGCGGATGGTTCGCTTCAGCGCCAGCAGCATGTCGCTCTCGTCCGGCTCCCGGGCGACGGCGGTCAGGCGGGGCAGCACCAGGTCCCGATACTTCCAGGTGATGCCGGCCAGCGCCCGGACCCAGCCGTCCATCACCGCCGGCAGTTCCAGAAGGCGCAGAGTGTGACCGGTGGGTGCGGAGTCCCAGACCAGGTGGTGAAACCGGGGCGGCGTCGCGGCGAGCAGGTCGAAAATCTGGTAGAGGCCCATGATCTCATCCAGCCCCGGTAACTGCAGTTCCAGCAAGCTTTCGGCATCTTCGTCATCCAGGTACGTAGCGGTCAGGATCAAGTCCCGCAGGTCGTCGCCGAACTGGCGGCGGAAGACATCCAGCGCGGCGGCGGCGTCGATCTCCAGGGCCCAGAGGTGCGGGACGCCTCCCACCGCCCGGATCAGGGGGCCCACGTTCGCCCCCAGGCTGTCAGAGACGGAGTGGGCCGGGTCCGTGGAAAAGAGCAGGGTGTCCCGCCCCTCGCCCGCCAGCCGGATGGCGGCGGCCGCGGCGCAGGTCGTTTTGCCCACCCCGCCCTTGCCGGTGAACATCAACAGGCGCGGGCAGCCTTCCAGGCAGGCCGCCGGCGGCTCGAAGTGGGCGGATGGTCCGTCCGTGCCGATCCCTCCCCGACGAGGGTCTTTACGCGCCTCAAACATACGGCCCGAGCCCCCCGGATAGAACCCCAGGACAGGAAAGAGACCCCGGGGCGTAAAGAAGCCCGGCCAAAGGGCCGGGCCGGGCGTTCAGGCAGTGGGCGGCACGAGGACCGTGATCTCCTCACGCTGCAGTGCTTTGAAGGTCAGCGTAAACTCCAGAGTCACTTCCGCTTTGGCGATACACGGGCCGGTGACGTCGGCGGTCGCCTCGCAATCCATGTCGGAGACCTCGATCCGGGGCGTGAGCCGCCCGCACTCCCGGCACCCCGGCGGGAACGGGACTTTCTTGGTAAAGAACAACAGCCGTGTCGCCGTCCGGGTCTTGCCCCGGATGTCCAGGTACGAGACGACGATACGGAACGTGAGGCGGATGATCCAGGCATCCGTGGTCGTCTCCACCTGAGTCCGGACGACTTCCACCGCACAGCCCTGGACCTCTTCCAGGTTGATGACGCGCACGTGCGACGAGATGATCTCGTCGAAGGGCGCTTTGATTTTGACCACGTCGGTCACGATCTCCAGGGTCCCTGGTCTAGCCCCAGACATGACTTCACTCCTCGGGCGGCGTCCGGTTCGGCGTCCGCCCTCAGGGTATGTGCCGTGCCCGAGCCCGGTGCCACCCGCCGCGGCGGCGCCCCCCCATTGCGCGTGGCTCTCCGGCGAAGATCGAGACGGTGATGGACACGGCCTCATTTGCGCCAGTCAATCGCCTGATTTTCTGGCTGCTTCCGCCGACGCGCGGTAGGTCAGGCTGGCGTCCTCCAACAGGACGATCAGCGGCTCATGGCCCGCCAGGTTCCGCAGCGGCATGCTCTGGCCGATCTTACTAGTCATGCCCTGCAGTGACAGGTCGTCCGTGCGGATGATCACCAGATGGATTCCCCGGTAGAGACAGATTCCAGCCTTGATGAGGTCGCGCAGATGCTGGGCATCCGCCTCTTCTTGGGAGTGCCGGGCCGTCCGCCGGTAGTGTTGGGCGCCATTGAACTCGAAGGCGACATTCGGCGGATAGAAGCGGTCGAGTTCCAGCCGCTCCCCGGTTTGCGGGCTGACCAGGAAGCCCGGCCTCGCGGTGTCGGTGAACTGGTCCGAATCGATCAGCAGCGACAGATACTCCTGCATGAATGCTTCCCCACCGAACTTGGCCCGCTTCAGGCGCCGCCCCGCCACTTCGGCTTCGACTTGGCCGCGCGTCAGTTCCGGGCTGCCCAGGGTGAAGTGGATAGGGCTGAGCCGGCTCGCCTGGGTGACCTGGACCCATCCCGCGCCCACCAGTTCGGCTATAGCCCGCTTCAGGGTGTTGCGACCGAGTTGTGTCAGGGCGCAGGCCGTAAAGCACCTTGGGCTGGGCCCCCACCGTGCGTTCCGCCAGCAGGGCGACGGGCACCTTGACCCGGGGCCCGCCAGGTGTGCGCTTGACTGCCATGACCTGACGCTTTCCGCTCAGGACGGTGTGGCGAGACAGACCGGTTTGGCCCTCCAGTTCCGCCGGGCCGGCACCGGGATGCAGGCGCAGGGCCATCCAGACCACCTTCGTTGAGGCCGTCTGGTCCGGATCGAGCAACAGAGAGACCGGCACTTGAATCACGCGGTTGTCCAAAGGCGCAGACCTCCGCTGTGGAAGATGTAATTGGTAATTCATGGGAGTTTGTCCGGATTCCTTTCGGTGTGATTTTAGCCCGAAACCCAGGTGTACTTGATCAGTCTGTCCTTTTCTGCATGCCAAAGAAGGCGCCAGCCTGCAAAAATAGACAGGAGGGCGCCTTGCATTCTAACGTCCGAGAAAGACTCGGTTATGTATCTCCGGTGGGTAGTCGGAACGTGGTGACTGCGTTAAGGGTGAAGAAACGGCTGCAGCTGCTGCGCTATCTCATTCATGATCGCCGGGGAAACCCGTTGCTCTTCGGGAACCCCCAGGTACCCAAAAATACCCATGCCTCTGCGTTCGTCTGGTTGGTCTCTCAGCCGCGGGACGATATGGAAATGGGCATGGGGATGTTCGGCGGCCTCGGCAAATTGGATGACATAGGTTTTGAGGCAGCCGGTGACGGCTTTTAGTCCTACTGAAACGCGACGGATCAAGCCTCCTAGCTCGGCGGCCTCATCCTCCGTCAGTTCATCAAGGGCAACAATGTGGCGCCGGGCAATCAAGACAAGCCATCCTGGGAGGGCGGTGTTATAGCTATGCACGACATCCCAGTAACGGGTTCGAGCGATGCAATCCCACAGGGGAGCGATCCCTGCATCGCGCCGTGCCACAAGTTCACAGGTGTAGCAACGATCGTTCATCAGATGGTCTCCTTTCCGACCAGGGTGAATTTGCAGGAAATCACGGCGCCGGCCCTCATGTGCACCATGCGAGCATCGACGCGGAACTATGACATTTCGACCTTGGTGCCACAGATGGGGCAATCCTAAAGGTAACACATTGCCAGCTTGCATAACAGTTGTGAATGACAGACTACCGTCGGTATTGCTGTAACGACCTTGAACATGGCGGTGGCTCAGGCTTGCCGGGTGCCTGGTGGTGGCTTGGTGGTGGCTTGGTCCCCGGCTTGTGGTGGCTTGGTCCCTGGCTTGTGTTGGCTTGGTCCCTGGCTTGTGTTGGCTTGGTCCCCGGCTTGTGTTGGCTTGGTCCCTGGCTTGTGTTAGCTTGGTCCCCGGGTAGACCTGAGAATTGTGAGGGGCGGAAGTCTTTGGTCGCGTAATTCATAAATGATAAACTAGACAGGGGCGTCGGTGACACGGTCTCCATCAAACCGGTCTGAACCGTTCGCTCCACACCGCCCGACACTTATGAGAACGGCAACGATGTCTGGAGCAATTCGGCGCATACAAGTCCCTCCAACGGTATCGTAGTTGGTACATGGGTCGCACCCACAGGCCGGCATCAGTGGCGTGGGCGGTTGTTACGCCATTTTGCCAGTGCACAATGAATCAGACGATCGCTACTGGATAGTGGTTCCAGCGGCGGTACGATAGCCGCCTGAACTTCTTGGTGCGGGTGGAACGTCTATGTATTGAGTGTTTAGGAAAGTGTGGGCTAAGGAATGAACATATCCCTTCCGCGAAAAATAGCGATCGGCTTTATGCTGATGGCCCTGCTTCTGTTGGGTAACGGGCTCCTGGCGACTCAAATGCTTCAGCAGGCGAACTTCAGAACCGGTGAGGCTGATCGCACATATGAAGCATCCATCGGCATTGCAGCGGCTCGGGTAGCCTTCAACCAGGCAAAGGCGGACCTGGCGGGTTTCCTTAATGCGCCGGTCGAGTCTGTCGCCGCAGACTTCGATAAGGCGATGAAGGACGTCAGCCAAGAATTGGATCATCAAAAAGCACTGGTCAGCACGGACACGACGCTGCGGCTGCTGGTGGACGCCGAGCAGTCGGCAAACGGTTACGGGCGAGTCGGCGGAGAGGTCATCACGCTGGCCAGAGCGGGCAAGAAGGATGAAGCGCTTGCCAAACTAACGCGGGAGGCGGGGACGATCGGGCAGCAGTGGGAGAAGTCCACCAGCCAACTGCTGGCAACGAGCACCGACCTTTCGGCGAAAGCCGGGTTGATTAGTCGTACTGCAATGATCCGGGTACGTCTGTTAATCCTCATATTCATGTCCATCTCAGTACTGATGGCGATCCTGCTGGCACTGATACTGCCGCGGCGGATTGCCCACCAATTGGAAGGCAGTTCGGCGACACGTGACGGCACCGACCTGCTTGCGCGGGCTGCTGCACAGCTGGCACAGTCGGCCCAGGAGTTCGCCCGGGTGGCGGAGAAGGCGGCCGGGGACCGGTCCCGTCAGTGAAGGAGAACATGGCCTTGTCGGGGCTACCCTTCCGCTCCAAAATAGAACGCTCTGTCCGCAGGGCATACACTTTACTCCTGCCCGTAGGGTTTGTTCGAAGGAACTGTTGGGCTTTTTCGGACCCAACAGTTCCAAACAGTCCGGAGGCTCGGAGACTTTGCCCTGAAGCCGGGACCGGCAGGGAAAACCCTGCTCCGCTGTGCTATCGTTTCGGACCGCGGACGGCCGCCACGTACTGGGCATGGGTCAGCCGGTGCCAGAGAAGCGGGCCGCCCCGGACGCCACCCGGAACGGCTCCCCGGCGGACCGGCCCGGAAGCGGCGCCTGGTTCGGGCGGGGGCTCCGGGGCGAGGGCTTCAGACTCCGGGGCTGCTCGGACTGCGTCCGGGGGCAGGGCGGCGGTTACGTCGGTAGCCACGCCGGCAGCCACATCAGCGATGAAGCGGTTCCAGTCGAACAGGCCGGTCGCCCGGCCGAGGTCGGGGGACCAGCCCAGGTGGGTGGGGTCGTACGGGCTGGACAGGTCCCACCAGAAGCGGCCGCTGACCCGGCTGGGATCGAGGCAGAACGCCCGCGCCAGGCGGGCTGTCAGCCAGACCAGCTTCCGGTAGGTTTCGTCCCAGGCGGCCGTACCCCAGTTGTGCTCGCAGACGAAAATGGCCAGATGCGTGGCGTCCTTCCCGGTCGTGTGGTGGGTGATTTCGCCTATCGGCAGCAGTTGTAGAATTGCCTGGTCATCCAGAACGAAATGACCGGCAGTCTGGAAGCCCGCCGGCGGGGCGTTCATGAAGCGGCGCACGGAATGGGCATCCATGACGGGGCTTGCGGTCCGGGCGACGACGATGCCTTCGACGCCGGTCCAGCAGGTTCGGCCCGCGCAGGCGCCGGGCCGGTTCGGGCTTCCTTCGTCCAGGAGGTCCGGCTCTATCCGGTAGGGGTCTGGCCCGGATGGCTCCAGCAGGAGTTCCGCCAGAATGCGGTCCACGGTCTCGCCGTAGGCGGCCAGGGTTGCGCCGGGCCAGTGCCGGGTCAGGTCGCCCACGCAGGCCGCACAGCCCTGCGGGATGCGGTCGTAAGCGGGCGCGCGGACCGGCATCTCTCCGGGGAGCGGATCGCTGCAGCAGAGCGCGTGGAGTTGCTGGAGGTGAGCCCGCACGCCATCCTCCGGGGTGGCGAAGGAGCATGGGTCAGATCCCGGTCCCGCCGCCGGGAGCCCCCCGTAATTGTGCTGCCAGGGGGCAGTCCGGCCACCGTAGCGGAAGTAATTCGTCTCCAGGAGCGCCTGGGCGTATGCCAGGTCACCCCGCACGCCAAGCCGGGCGCCGATCTCCAGGTAGAAGGGTGCCAGGGCCGGCGCCGAGGCGTTCCGGCGCAACAGGTGTCCCTCCAGTTGGGCGAGCCGGGCCACTGCCGGGCCAGTGAGCGCTGTGCCGCGGTAGCTCATGTTCTCCCTCCATAAAAGGCCCACGGCGCTGAAGCGCCGTGGGTTTCGTCGTGGTTATGACTGCTTGCGGGTCGGATTGAAGCCTCTGGGCAGGCCCGGCCAGATGACCTGCCCCTCGGGAGTCACGCGGGGGGTCTGGGGCGGCCGGCTCTGCTCCTGCGCATTGAGTTGCTTTAACACGGCGTAGGCGCGGGGCGAAATCCAGGACCCGTCGGAGGACTGCATCATGGGCTCGGGGCCATCGCTGTCGGTGCCGCGCGCCTGCGGACCGACAGGCTGGAACCCACCCGACGGAAATCCATTCAGTAGAAACCCACCCTGCGGAGGCCGACCGGCCTGGGACCCGCCGGGCTGCCCGCCAACCAAGCTGGCAGGCGGGAAACTCCCCGATGGGAAGCCGCCGCTCCGGGTGCCCGGCACATCACTTTGATTGGCCGGCCCCCGGGTATCCCGGGGCTTCCACGCATTCGGCCGGTTCTTGCCCGCCACCGGAGGTGCCGCCACGGGCGGGGGAGTTGCCCCCACGGGCTGGGGGGGTGGTCCCGACGGCTGGGCCGATATCCCCGCCGGTTGATACGGACCCGACCGGTAGTCCGGGGGCTGGTAGGCCTGGGTCTGATGCCCGCCGGACGGCGGTTGGTAGGGAGGCGGGTAAGTATGGCCCGGGTTCGCCGGCGGGTCGTACGGCGACACCGGCTGTGCCACACCGGCAGGAGCCGCCAATCGCAGACTCGCCTCCACAGAGCCTACAGGGACGGAGACGGGGGGGGGCGGGGCGGAGACAGGGGCCGGACCCGATACAGACGCTGCCGGCGTGGGTGCTGCCGGCATGGGCTCTGCGGCTGCAGCTTCCGATGCGGCCACCACATCACCCGCCGGCTGAGGAGCCGGAGCCTCCTCCGGCCCCACGGCGGCGACTTTCGACTCCGGACTTTCGCCCGGCGTCTCCACCCCGGCAGCGGGTTCCACCCCGGCGAGGGGCTCCGGCGGCGGCAAATCCCCGAGCCCAGGGGCCGGGATGCGAAGCCGGTCGGCCAGTTCGGCCAGGTCGCCGTCCGGCTGGCCGAAAAACCGGAGGATCCCTTCGGCCAGGCCACAAGCGCACCGGACCTGGAAGTCCGGGCCGTTCAGCGCCGCCTCGTCGGCCGGACAGGTGGCGCAGCCGACCTCCAGGCCCACGATTGGCAGGGCGGCCTTTGCCGCGAGGGCTTCCACATCCACCGGCAGACCGGAGAAGAGCGGAATGCCGCGGGACGGCAAACCGGTGCGCAGGGCCACCCGCTGCAGAAGACTTTCCGCAAGCTTGCGGCTTTGGGTGAGGATGCGGCCGTTGGTCAACGCCCGCAAACCTCGGACCGTGGTGGACGCGTGCTTGCCTACCCGCAGTGAGATCAGCGCGTGCGCGCCGAAATCGCGGATGACCGCCGCCCGGCTGCTGACCGAGGAATCCTCCTGGTCCCCCGCCGTCACCAGCACGAACGCCCCCAGCGCTTGCAGTATCGCCACCGTATGTTCGGCAACGGCTTTCAGCGGCGCCTCCCACGGCAGCGGCATTCCCCGCTGGATTGGAATATCGATCACAAAACGGTAGGCCGCCAGCGGCCCATCTACTTCCAGCGTGCGGGCATCCGCCCACTGGAACGGGCGCCCCTGCGCCCCGGCAAGCGCCATCACAAGGGCGCCCAGCTCATCCGGAATGGCGCTGAAACGCCGCTCGGTCACGATCACATCCACCCCGGGGTCACCCCTTTCTTGCCTCGTCTGCGGCTAAAGCATGATATACGAGGAAGCGAGTTCCTGTGTGCCCCGGGGGCCGCTTATGTCACACTATCCGGACGGTGGTACATAATGTATCAGTAGCCCGGTGGAGGTATAACGGGCAACCCCGAGGGGGGTACCCCCCTTGTCGGGCGGGAGCGTCCGCAATTCCCACGCCGTGACGATTTGCCGTGTAGCCTCCCCCATTCCGGCGCTGCCCGGTCCCAGGCGTTCATCCCGGTCGGAACCCGTAGCCGGCCGACGACTCCCGTTTTCCTCCACCCTGCCCGGTCCACTTGCCACGGGCTCCACCACCGGGAGTAACGATCTCAGCGCTAACCGAAAGGTTGCGAGTCACAAAGCCAACGTTGGCTTTGTGACGCGAGCTTCCCAACATGTACAAAGGCAGGGGTGGGCAACATGCGAACCGCTTATGGCGCTGGGGCTGGTCAAGGCCGGGGGCGTTCTCGGACAGATCTCAAGGTGTACGGAATGAAGGACGACGCGTCGGCACAGACCGTCCGTGATGCTCTGGCACGGCTGGATGGCGTCACAGAGGTCCGCCTGGATATTCTTTCGCGGCGTGTCTCTGTCTCGCATGCCGGGCTGCCGGGAATCCCCCAGACCATCTGCGAGACGTTGCGAAACATCGGCTTCCGTGCGCTGCAAAAAGCTTGAAACGCCCCCTGGTAACGGGCGTGCCCCGTTTCAGCCCAGCTTCCAAGAGATGAGGAGGGCATGAACTTGTCACACGAGGGCCAAACCTCGCAGGCTGAGACGATCTGTATCCGTACTAACAAGGTCTACGACTGGTGCTTCAAAAATGGTACGACGTTCTTTCCGTTACGCACAATAGCCCTTCGGTAAACCCGAAGGGCAAGCGGCAGTATAGGTCACAGCCAATTCAGTGCTCAACAGTAACGATCACTGGCAGGCAGAGATGGGGCCGCCCACATTGAGGTCGTCACTCCCATCAACGCGTCTAGTCAGTGGAGTTTTTGTCGCCAGGGCGGCCGCTGTCAATCACCCCTCTTGATTCACTCAACCTGTTCTTCCGAGCAATAGTTGCCAGGGCAATCCGATCTGCTTCTTGCCAATATGCGCTTAGAGCTGCTCGGGTCTCCTCGCTCTCGACGGGGAAAACATCGCGAATCACAAAACGCACCGGCTGCCCCTCCCAATTATGGACTTCTGCTCTTCAATATATTGGGCATGGGCGGCAGAACGACTTCTATGGGGCCAGGCGCATTAACGGGACCGGAACGGAGTACACGCCCCGCATGAATTAGCTTTCGACCCGCGACCATAAGCTAGTGCGGGGGTGATGGATGTGCCAAACATCATTCGAGTCGCGTCTCTCCTACGAGTGTCGACAACCAGAGTGGAACAAGAGGAAAGCCCCCGAGCACAACTGGCCTACATTCAGGAGGCAATCCTGCGCCACCATTCTGGTGAAGAGACCTGGGTCGATTCGGGGCTTGTCTATCAGGACGAACTGACCGGGGCGCTGGTACTGGAGCGTCCAGACGTAAAGCGTGCTCTGGCGGATGCCAACGCCGGAATGTTTGATATGCTGGCCATGAAATCAATTTCCCGGATGGGAAGAGACACACTAGGCCTCCTGTCATTCAAGCGCTACCTGGATGATCTCAACATCGAATTGATCGCCCTGCAGGATGGTTACCGTTCCTTCCGGGACCTCGAGCTCATCTTTTTGGTACACGCTGACCGTGCACAGCACGGCCGCCTCGAAATTAGCAGAAACGTCCGCACCAATATGAGGCAAAAGGCACTGCAGGGAAAATGGGTGGCCGGTACAGTCCCGTTTGGATACCGCCGGCGCAATCGACATCAGCTTGAACTCCATCCCCACACTGCCCCCATCGTAGGGCAGATCTTTGATCTTCGCCTCGCGGGAAAGGGGACGCCTAGTATCGCGAGGCATCTAAACGAGTTGAAGACCCCGACCCCATCCTGGTGGCACTTTGAAGAACTCCGACCACGATGGGAATACCTGGCCACTTCTGATGAGCGATGGGCAGCACGATTGGAAGCGAAAAAACGTAGATTCATCATTCCTCCCGTATGGTCAACAACAGAGGTGCTAGCGATTTTACGCAATACTGCCTACCGGGGTGAACTTCTCTATAACAGAGTATTCCTCAGGCATCGGTTAGGCGGAAAGATCACCCGTGAGACCCGCCCACAAGACGAATGGATCTCCATACCGTGTCCACCGCTGATATCCAATGAGGAATGGGATAGAGCACAGAAGATCGGACCGCCAAGGATGACCCCCAGGCGACAAGGTTCCTCCTACCTCCTGACTGGCCTTCTTTACTGTGGGCGGTGTGGCGGTCGTATGACAGGTGGCGGGATGCACCGGCGAGAGGTCTTCTATAGATACTACCAATGCCATAATTATCGAGCATATAAAACGTGCCACGCCCCCCGAATCCGTGCCGATCATCTTGAGGCCCAAATCCTCGAACACCTGCAGCGTCACTTCAGTAGTCTGTCAATCGAATCCCCCCGCGAAACTCGCTCGGCCCGAAGCCGCCAACCTCGTCACCATACTCGAGATCTCGTCAAGCAGCTTGAACATAGACTTGCGGACCTTGCAGATGAGCGTAGGTATTACCGAAGCGAGCACCGAAAGGCACGCCTGACAGATCGAGATTTGACCTCGGAACTCGATCGCATGTCACGGGAAGAGACCAGCATCCGTGCAGAAATCGCGAGACTGACGAGTGATACCCGAGTATCCGGTCCAGATAATGCCGTCAATCATCAAGAACTGCTGGGGCAGACCGCAAAACTCCGAATGGATGGCCTTACAACCGATGATTACCGTTCGTTGGCCATGCTGGCGATCGAACAGATCGTTGTTGTCGAAAACAACGAGTTGAACGTACGCTGGAAGTTTGGCTTAGGCGAAGGCGGCGCACTTAATTAGGTGCGCTGCCTCAGGCTGATGACGAAGTCGCTCGGAATGAATATGACCGCGTGGATATGCGAGACCAGGACGACTGCACACCCTGGTCTTCTTGACCCGCAGCAACCGGCAACGTTCCTGATGCCGAGCGATGCGAACGATCGAAGCCACCCGCCGGATCATCAGGTCGTCGGAGTTCGCAAGCAAGGAGCTGGGCGAACCGGGACTCTTCCGCTGTTCGGCAAACTTCGGGAGCACATCCCGCTCCTCGAAAACCAAGGGGATTATGCGTCGTCGATCCTTCTCCGGCACATTCTCAAGGAGGAAGAAGACATCGCCCGCAAGCTGGCTCTGTACATCCAGCATGAGGGGCTCGCGCACACCCTGATCCACCAGGAAACCAAGAAACCGTAACGCGCCCGGTAAGGAAAGCACCTCAAGGCAGTGGCCCTTGAGGTGCTTGTGCTTACCGGCCAGTTGACCTGGTTTTCGCCAAAGCATCTTTTACGCCTTGCGCGATCTTGTCCGGCCGGCCCACGCCCCAGAAATGCAGGAAGAACACCCGAGGCGTCTCTTCCAGCATGTGGTTGTGAACGCCTGTGACGGCAATTCCGCTCTCGGTCAGGGCGCGCACGACGGGGTTCACCTCGCTCGCCAACAGGACGAAATCGCCGGTAGTGGCCACGGCGTTCCCCGCCACCTGAAAGTTGATCGCGTGTGCTACGCCCATGGCAGGCGGGATCTCGATCCCATTCATCGCAATCGTATCCGGCCGGGGGATGGAGAACTGGAGCACGTCACCGGCCCGGCTGCCCCGCCGCCCAAAGGTTTTCTCGACCATGTCCAGCCTGGCATCCCGGGGGGGTTCGCCGGGCTGCTGTTCGGCCGGCGGGGTACCCGTCAGAGCAAGGGCACGCTTGACACGTTCCGCCAGGTTGAGTGGGTCACCTTCCCCGGCAATGTGGAGAAACATCACCCGCGGCGACTCGTGCAGGAGGTGATTGTGCAACGCCGTGACCTGAAGACCGCCTTCCACCAACTTGGCCATGACCGGCTCGGTCTCGGTGTCCAACAGCACCAGGTCCCCCATCATCATGCTGCGCGGGCCGGTGCCGTGAAATGCGACCCAGGACGTGAGCGCCAGCGCCGGGTCCAGCCGTACCGACCCGATGTGGACATTCAAGTCCCGACGCGGAAACGTGACCCTGAACACGCCCCCTTGTATAACGCCTTTTCGACCAAGTACTTTCCCGACCCCGTCCCAGGTGGCCAGACTT
>DASXVX010000032.1:0-209388 GCA_036504075.1 Symbiobacteriaceae bacterium
CTCACCCGTCCGCCGCTGACCCTTGCGGGTCCGCTCGACTTGCATGTCTTAAGCACGCCGCCAGCGTTCGTCCTGAGCCAGGATCAAACTCTCCGTAGAATAGTTTGTTCGGCTCTTTCATTCCGTACGACTCGCTTCGCTCTCGTCACCAATCTCTTGGTGACCTTGCTTACTTACACTGTCTAGTTTTCAAGGTGCGAGGATCTTCTCTTCCAGCCATCGCCTTCAGGCGAGGCTTTTATAGATTAGCAAACTCGTCGCCGTTCGTCAACACACTAGATTTTCCGGTTTGGCGTTTTCTCGTGTGCCGCAGTAGCGACGGTTACTAACTTACCACAGCGCAAGCATCCAAGCAAGTGTCAAATTCTGTATGCCGTATGCTTGGTACTCCGCATCTGCAGGCATCGCGCATTGTAGCATGCGCACCGATTCCCGTGCAAGACGGTTTAATATGCCGAAACGGAATGGGCGGAGGCAGTTCTCCGCCCATCAGGCCGTCCTGACAAGGGTCAGCAGTATTTCGCCATCCGTCTGATGGTCCGCTCGCGCCCGATCAGGTAGACAATCTCAAAAAGACCCGGACTTGCTGTTCGCCCGGTAATGGCGACCCGAATCGGCTGGATGGACTCCTTCGGCTTTAACTGCAAGGCCTCCATGTGCCCCCGGATCATCTTTTCGATGGCCGGGACATCCCACTCGACCGTTTTCAGTCCCTCTATTACCTGCCGGAAGAACGGCTTGACTGCCTCCGTCAGGAACTTGCCGGCGGCGCCGTCCTCCATGGCAAGGTCATCCTTCAGAAAGAAATCGATGTGCTGGGGAACCTCCGCCAGCGTTACGACTCGCTCCTGAACTTCCTTGACGACCGCCTTGAACCAGTCCCAGTTCGCACGCGCCTCCTCCTCGGTGGTCAAACCGGATGCGACCACGAATGGCAGCGCCAGCTCGGCGAACTCCTCAGTTGTCTTCCGGCGGATGTACATCCCGTTCATCCAGTTCAGCTTGGGCTTGTCAAAGATGGACGGGGCCTTGGTCACCCGGGTGATATCGAACTTGGCTTTTAGCTCTTCAACGGTGAGGAACTCCTCGCCGTTCTCACCGCCGGGCGGAGTCCAGCCCAGGAACGCCATGAAGTTCATGAGCGCCTCGGGCAAGTAGCCCTGCTCCCGGTAATCATGGACGGCCGCCTCGCCCTTCCGCTTGGAGAGCTTGCCCCGCTCCTCGTTGGTCATGTGACCCACGTGGCCAATATTTGGCACCTGCAGGCCCAGCGCCGCGTAGATTAGCAACTGCACCGGCGTGTTGGAGATGTGCCCCTCGCCGCGCAAAATGTGCGTGATCTCCATGGTTGCGTCATCAACGACGACGGCGAAGTTATACAACGGAATGCCGTTGGACCGCATGATGATAAAGTCCCCGATAGAGTCCGTCGGAAACTCGATGGGTCCACGGACAAGGTCGTTAAAGCCGACCATCCGGCCCCTGGGCACGTTGAACCGCAGCACATGCTGGCGGCCCTCGGCCTCAAACGCGGCCTGCTGTTCGGGAGTCAGGTTCCGGCAGCGCCCCTTGTACTGGTAAGGCTTGTTCTGCGCCTGGAACTCCTTGCGGTCCTCGTCCTCTTCCTCCTTGGTGCAGTAACACTTGTAGACGTGCCCGCTCTCCAGGAGCCGGTTGGCATACTCCCGGTACATGTCCAGGCGCGCCATCTGCCGGTAGGGGGCATACGGGCCGCCGATATCTGGACCCTCATCCCAGTCCAGGCCGAGCCACTTGAGGTCGTCGTAGATGACCTGCTCCCACTCGGGCTTTGAGCGCTCCTGGTCGGTGTCTTCAAACCGGAGAATGAACTGCCCGCCTTCCCGCCTGGCCCACAGCCAGTTAAACAGAGCGGTATGGACGTTGCCGACATGAATCGGCCCCGTCGGACTAGGGGCCATACGCACACGAATGGTCAAGGCACTGTCTCCCCTCAAAGAAAAGCATGATGACAAACGAAAAAACCCCGTCCGGTTAGGGACGGGGTTTTAATTCCCGCGGTACCACCCTAAGTTAGGCCCATGGCCTCACTCGGCTCCTGATAGCGGAGGAGCTACCCGTTCAGACTTACTACGACTTCAGTCCAAAAGGCTCAGGGGCCTCTTCGGTGACCATGGGCACCGGGTCGCACCAACCCCCGGCTCGCTGTCGCTCCATGAATTCACGTACTAAACCCCGTCACAGCCTGTACCATCTGTCTGATGTATTTTACTCTTCCTGAACGCGAAAATCAACGCAGAAGTAAACGCATGATGCCCAGGCCAGCCAGCCCGGGTAATCCCAACAGCCCGACGACCACTGCGGTCACCGGGTTGAGGGCCAGATGAAAGCCCAACGTTGCCCCCACGAGGTTAACCAGCCAGAGCACCACCCCGCCGGCGAGGCTGTTGCCAAGCACCTTGAGGAGGAACGCCAGCGGCCGGGCCAGCACCTGCAGCAATAGCAGCAGCACCACTACGCCGGCCACGTACCAGAGGGCCGTCGTCACGTCCATGCCTACCCCTCCTGGTCCAACGGCTCGCCCTGGTTGTTCCGGAGCTGCCGCACCAGGTGCATGTACTTCCGCTGGGCCGCCTCCATGCTGAAAATGGCCACGTCGACCAGATTGGGTTCGCTCACTTCCTGAAAGTAGTTCTGGGCGGCTTGCCACTCCCGGTGAGCAGCTTGTACCTGCGACATCAGGTCCTGGCGTGCAATGTGAGTCCCGGCGGTCTCCGAACTACCCTCACGGTTAAGCATACCCTGCCACCGACCGCCCAAATTGAAGTTCACCTTCACCGGCAACCCCCCTCACGGAAGGGTATGTCCCGCACTTCCGGATTATTCCTGGAGGGCGCCGGTAAACAAAAAAAGGCGCCGCTAGATTTCGCGGCGCCCTTCGAAGGCTTTTGCTAACGTAACTTCATCGGCGTACTCCAGGTCACCGCCCATGGGGAGACCCCGGGCGATACGCGTTACCTTGACGCCGATGGGCTTGATATACCGGGCGATGTACATGGCTGTCGTCTCGCCCTCAGTGTTGGGGTTCGTGCAGAGGATGACCTCCTGCACCCGCCCATCGCCCAGTCGCTGGATCAGTTCTTTGACCTTGATGTCGTCTATACCGACGCCCTCCATGGGGTTAAGGGCACCGTGGAGCACATGGTAGAGTCCTTTATATTCCCGGGTCTTCTCCATGGCGACAACATCGCGGGGTTCCTGCACGACGCAGATCATGGAGCGGTCCCGCTTTTCATTGCTGCAAATGGCGCAAGGGTCCTGATCGGTCAGGTTGCAGCACACGGAACAGTACCGGACTCGCTCCCGCGCCTCGACAATGGACGCTGCGATCTGGCCGACGACCCGCTTGTCCATATGCAACAGGTGAAAAGCCAGGCGTTGGGCCGTCTTTGGCCCAATGCCGGGTAGCTTGGTGAGTTCTTCAATCAGCCGGGCGATTGGCTCTGCGTAATACATCAGGGCGCCTTAGAAGAGGCCCGGAATCTTGGGCATGCCACCCGGCATGATCTTCTTCATCTCAGCTTCAGACATGGCTTCGGCCTGCTTCATCCCTTCGGTGATGGCCGCGAGGATGAGGTCCTGCAGCATCTCCACGTCCTCCGGGTCCACGACTTCCTTGGTCAGCGTGATGGCCTGAACCCGCCGGTCGCCGGTTACGACGACTTTCACAGCCCCGCCGCCCGCGCTGGCCTCCACCGTCTTCAGGGCTATTTCTTCCTGAGCCCTTACCATTTGCTGCTGCATCTTTTGTACCTGCTTCATCATCTGATTCATGTTTCCGCCGCCACCAGGGATCATTTGACGTCCTCCTCCTTAATCTCCTGAACCAATCCTTTGGGGAAAACGCTCATGGCAATATCCACGAGCGACCGCTCGCCGGCTGGTTTTTCTGCCGCGGTAGGTGCCGCCGAGGCAGCCGACGGGTCCGTTCTTCCAGCCGGGTCGTCCGGACCTACCACGTCGACGTCCAGGCCGGTGAGCCCCACCTTGGCCAGTGCTTTTTCCACGATGTCCTTGTCGGCCGGCCGCTTGAGCAAGGAGACAAATGCATCGTTCGGGGCCACCAGCACCAACGTCTGGCCGCGGAGCCGCCCGACGCGAAACTCTTTCAGAATCGGATGCGTACTGGGGCGGGCCCGTTTTACCAGGTCGAGAATCTGGTCCCAGGCCTGGACCACCCGCTCCACCCCTTCGCCAGACGGGCCTGACGGCGCCGCCGGCGCCAGTTGAGCCGGTGTGGTCTGGGGCGGGGCGGTCTGGGGAGCAGCGGCCGCGTGAGGCTCCTCTACCGGTGGCTTCTGCGGAACGGCGGGCGCCATCGGGGCCGCCACCCCCGCATGCCGCCGCAACGGCGGCGGAGCTACCGCGGCCGCCACGGGTTCCGGCGCCGCCTGTCCACTGTAGATGCCGGCGAGACGAATCAGGCCGACCTCTACCAGCAACCGGGGGGACGACGAAAACCGGAGATCGTTCTCCACCTGGGCGAACAGCCGGATGCCCGCCAGAATCTGATCCTGGGCCAGCCCGGCGGCCTGGCCCCTCAGTGACTCCAGTGCGTGGGCCGGCAGATCGAGCGTGGAGCCGCCCATATCAACTTTCAGCATGAGCAGGTCCCGCATATGGGCCAGGTAGTCCCGCACCAGCTGGCGCAAGTCTTTGCCCTGGCGGGCCAGTTCATCCAGCAACAGCAGCGTCCCGCCGACATCGCCGGCGGCCAGCCGCTGGTCCAGCTTCAGGAATTCCTCCAGGGGAGCCGAACCCAGCACGTAAAGCGTGTCTTCGAGGGTAATTTTCCCGCCCGTCGCATACGCCATCACCTGGTCCAGCAGCGACAGGGCGTCACGCATGCCGCCTTCCGCCTGCCGGGCGATAGCGGTCAGCGCCTCGTCGGTGGGCTTCATGCCGTACTTTCCGCAAACCTCCGTCAGCCGGCCCACAATCTCCGGCGTGGCGAGCCGATGGTACTCAAAGGACTGGCACCGGGACAGGATCGTCACCGGCAACTTCTGCTTTTCCGTCGTGGCCAGCACGAACATGACATGACCAGGCGGCTCTTCCAGCGTCTTGAGCAGCGCGTTGAAAGCCGCTTCTGTCAGCATATGCACTTCGTCGATGATATAGACCTTATACTTCAGATCCGCAGGCGCGTATTTTACTTTGTCCCGCAGATCCCGAATCTCTTCAACGCCCCGGTTGGATGCGGCGTCGATTTCGATGATGTCCAACGTCTCACCCGAATTGACGGACGTGCAGGCCGGGCATTCGTTGCACGGCTCGCCATCCTGCGGGTTCAGGCAGTTGACCGCCTTGGCCAGAATGCGGGCGACCGTAGTTTTGCCGGTACCGCGGGGACCGGAAAGCAGGTAGGCGTGGTGCAGCCGGTTGTGAGTCAACGCGTTCTTCAGCGTGCGCGTAATGTGCTGCTGCCCCACAACATCGGCGAATCGCTGTGGGCGAAACTCCCGGTAAAGGGCAAGGTGTGCCACGGACATCTCTCCTGCCGAGTCGGACTAGCCTTGTGCAATTCTACCCGAAGGTCGGGTTTCCCTCTCGCCCCTATTTCCGGCGGGCCCGGAAGAAAGTGACCATTACTTCGCTGCACTCCGCTGCGAGCACCCCGCCGGTCACCTCCATGCGGTGGTTGAGGCCGGGGTTCTGGACGATTTCCAGCAAGGTCCGGTCGGCCCAGGCCTTGGGATCGCCGGCCCCATAGATCAGGTGTTCCACCCGGCTCTGCACCAGCGCTCCGGCGCACATGGGGCAGGGCTCAACAGTCACATAGAGCGTACAGCCCTGGAGCCGCCAATCGCCAATGACCTGGCCGGCCTGCCGGATGGCCAGGATCTCGGCGTGTGCGGTGGCGTCGTTCTGGCCCTCCCGGAGATTGTAAGTCCGCGCCAAAATGGCCCCGTCTTTCACCACAACAGCGCCAATCGGCACTTCGCCGGCGCGGGCCGCAAGGTGCGCCTGCGCCAAAGCTTCCCGCATGAAATCTTCGCGTGTACTAATAACCGCAGCCTCCCAACGGAGTTGGGTACAAGGGCAGGTCCGGCGGACCTGCCCTTGTACTCGTTCCGTATCGTTGCTGGCGGAGAGGGCGGGATTCGAACCCGCGGTAGCTTTTTAGGCCACGCTCGTTTTCAAGACGAGAGCCTTAAACCGCTCGGCCACCTCTCCTTGCTGTCATTCTATGAGTTTACACAAGCCCGCCGAGCCATGCAACTAATTTTCCTGGAAGCCGAGCCAAACGGACACAGCGGAAATTCGCGGCTTGCAGGCCAATCGGAAGGACTGCGAAAGAAAGCAGCGAACTGAAATGTCGCAGTTAGGTTTTCGTTAGCCTTCTGGAGAAGTGGAGGGGAGCCTGGCTATGAACCAGGAACCGAGCGTTCTTGCCCGGACACTGGTCGGGGCAATCGCGGGACTTTCGCTCGCGTTCTCCGTGATCGTGTTGCTGGCCACCTGGGATGTCGTTGGCCTGGAAGGCGTATCCGACCCGGAAGCGGATATCGTGCCCGAGACTGAGAGAATCGTCCGGCGGATCCTGATGTTCTTCCCCGCTTTCGGGGCGGCGACGGCAAACATACGCCGCTCGTAGGCCCTTGATTGGACTTCAACGCTAGAGCCGGCCATACGCCAGAGCAAATAATACCCCCTGCTGCAACTGCAGCAGGGGGTTTTGTCACGTGTTGTCCGGCAGTACCGAGACGGCGGGCGGCCCTCAGTCCCGGATGACGTCGCAGCCGGTGAACGGCCGGAGGACTTCCGGCACGGTAATGGTGCCGTCCTCGTTCTGGTAGTTCTCCATCACAGCCGCCAGCGTCCGGCCCAGGGCCAGACCCGACCCGTTCAGCGTATGGACAAACTCCAGCTTGGCGCCCTCCTCCGGCCGGTACCGGATTTGCGCGCGGCGGGCCTGGAAGTCGCTCATGTTCGAGCAGCTCGAAATCTCCACGTACCGCTGGTAGCTCGGCATCCAGACCTCGAGGTCGAACTTCTTGTACTGGCCGAAGCCCATGTCGCCCGTGCACATGAGCAGCTTGCGGTACGGCAGGTTCAACATCTGGAGAATGGCCTCGGCACTGTCGACGATTTCGCCCAGCGCCTGCTCCGACTCTTCCGGCCGGGTAAACTGGATCATTTCGACCTTCTCGAAGTAGTGCTGGCGAATCAGGCCGCGGGTGTCACGCCCCGCCGCGCCTGCCTCCGACCGGAAGCAGCCGCTGTAGCCGACGTACTTGAGCGGCAGCAGTTTGCCGTCGATAATCTCTTCCCGGTGCATGTTGATCAGCGGCACCTCAGCCGTCGAAGCCAGGTGGTAGTCCGTGCCGGCCAGGCTGAAGACGTCCTCCTTGAACTTCGGGAACTGGCCGCTGCCATAATAGCTGGCCGTGTTGATGATCACCGGGGGCAGAACCTCCCGGTAGCCGTTGGCCAGGTGGTGGTTGATGAAAGAATTGACCAGCGCCCGGTTCAGACGGGCGCCCCCGCCCTTGATGAAGGTGAACCGCGTCCCGGTCACCTTGCCGGCCCGCTCAAAGTCCAGCACGTCCAGCCCGGTGCCGATGTCCCAGTGCGCCTTGACCGGAAAACTGAACGCCCGCGGGGTGCCCCAGCGGGTAACCTCCACGTTGTCGCTGTCGTCGGTGCCGACAGGCGCCTCCGGGCTCGGGATGTTGGGCAGGGTGAGCATCAGCTCATCCAGTTCCTCCTGGACCTGGCGGCCCCGGTCGTCCAATTCCTTGATTCGGTCGCCAATGTTGCCCATTTCCGCGATGACGCCGCTGGCGTCCTGGCCCTGCTTCTTCAAAATGCCGACCTGTTTGCTGACATCGTTCCGCTTGGCCTTGAGCTGTTCGACCTCGGCAATGATCTGCCGGCGCTCCACGTCCAGCGCCAGGATGCGGTCCAGGTCCACGTTCACACGCTTATTGATGAGTGCTTGACGGACGACGTCGGGGTTCTGGCGGACAAACTTCAGATCTAACATAGCGATTACCCTCCTCGGAGCAAACGTTTCAGGTTCACCGTAAAGGGCGGATAGACGATCCCCAGTTCCGTGACGATGCCGGTGATGTACTTCGCCGGCGTAACGTCAAACGCAGGATTGGTCACCCCGATGCCCTCCGGCGCAATCCGGACGCCGCCGATATGGGTAACCTCTTCGTGCTTCCGCTCTTCGATCTTGATCTCACTGCCATCGTTGATTGCCAGGTCCACTGTAGAAGACGGTGCCACTACGTAGAAGGGAATGCCGTGCTCTCGGGCGAGAACCGACACGCCGTAAGTACCAATTTTGTTAGCCGTGTCGCCGTTGGCGGCGATCCGATCGGCGCCCACAAAGCAGATCTGGATATGACCCAGCCGCATCATATGGGCCGCCATGTTATCCGTGATCAGCGTGGCCGGAATGCCGTATTGGAGGCATTCCCAGGCCGTCAGCCGGGCGCCCTGGAGCACCGGCCGGGTCTCGTCGACGTATACGTGCAGCCGGCGGCCCTGATCGTGAGCCATGCGGATGACGCCCAGCGCCGTTCCCCAGTCCACGGTGGCCAGCGACCCGGTGTTGCAGTGGGTCAGTACGCCCGCCCCGTCCTGAATCAGCGCCTGTCCGAACCCGGCCATCCGCTTGTTGACGGCCACGTCCTCCTCAGCCATGCCCTGAGCATACTGGTAAATCGCCTCGGCCACATCGTTCAGCGGTTGGCCTTTCTGGGTGGCCGCAAAGTCCATCACCTTGCGAATGGCCCAGAAAAGGTTGACCGCAGTGGGCCGGGTCGCCGCCAGTTCCCGGGCCGCGCCTTCGAGGGCCGGCCAGAAGGCGTCGTCCGGCAGGTCTTTGGCCGCATAGGCCGCGAGACCGAGCCCGCCGGCAGCCGTTACACCTATGGCGGGGGCGCCCCGCACCGCCAGGGTTTGGATGGCGTCTCCGACCTGGTGGAAGTCCCGGCACTCCATGATCACCAGTTCGTTGGGCAACCGCCGCTGGTCGATGAGTTTGACGATCTCACGGGATAGTTCGACAGTGCGCATGAAGCGGGCTCCCCTTTCCGGTCTGCTCGGGTGACCTGCAGCACCGGCCCGGAGGGCTTTCCGACCCCCCTGATCTCCCGAGCCTGCAAAGGCCGACAAATGAGGTTCGCCGCTTCATGCGCCAAGTCCTCCCTTAGTTCGACCCACCCACAGGCAACGTCACGTTGCGGACTTCAATGATGCCCAAACCCTTTCGCAATTCCTCCATCGCCTCATTCGTCAGCGGGTCATCGATCTGCATGACCATGATCGCTTCGCCCCGGACCTTGGCCCGGCCCAGGTGCATGCCGGCGATGTTGATGTTATGCTGCCCGAGCACCGTGCCAAAGCGGCCGATCATGCCGGGCTGGTCGGTGTGGCGGCTCACCAGCATATACCGGGAAGGCGCCAGGTCGAACTGCATGCCGTCCACGGCGATGAACCGGAGACCGCCGTCGCGGCGGAGCATGCCGGAGATGCGGTGCTCACCATGCGCCCCTGCCACCCGTACGGTGATGACGGTGGCCGAAGGCGAGAGCGTCCCGGCTGAAGCGGCCAGCTGCCCGCTGCTGCTGCCGTTTTCCGCGAGTGCCGCGTGGGTGAGCGACCGGCTCTCCTGTACGGTAATCCCCCGCCGCCGGGCCAGACCCGGCGCGTTGATGTAGTTGACGTGCTCGCCCAACTGGGCGCCCAGGAAGCCTTTCACCACGGTGCTGGTCAGAAGCGCCATCGGCTGCTTCGCCAGCTCGCCGCTGTAGGTGACTTCGATCTGGTCGTAGCTGCCCACGAACGACTGCGCCAGGAACGAACCCAGGCACTCCGCCAGCGGCAGATGCTGGACCAGAACCTGTGCCTCGTCCCGGGGCACCTGCGGCAGGTTGACGGCCTCGGGCACCAGTTCGCCCCGCAGCACCCGGAGAACGTACTGGGCGATATACGTGCCGTTGGCCTCCTGCGCCTCGGTGGTCGAGGCGGAAAGGTGCGGCGTCACGATCACGTTCGGCAGTTCGAACAGCGGGCTCTTCGTGCAAGGCTCCTCGTTGAAGACGTCGAGCGCCGCACCGCCGATGTGGCCGGACTTGATGGCCTCGTACAGCGCCTCCTCGTCCACCATGCCGCCGCGGGCGCAGTTGATGATGCGGGCGCCCTGCTTCATGAGGCCCAGTTCCTTGGCCCGGAGCAACTTGGCCGAATCCTTGGTCTTGGCAGCGTGAATGGTCAGGAAGTCAAGCTGCGGCAGCATTTCGTCCACGGTCTCGACCATGGTCACGCCCATTTGCTCCGCCCGGCCGGCGGGGACGAAGGGGTCGTAGGCCATGACCTTCATGCCGAACGCCCGCGCCCGGTGGGCCACTTCGGACCCGATGCGCCCGAGGCCGACGATGCCCAGCACCTTGCCGTACAGCTCGGTGCCCACGTAGACCTTCCGGTCCCAGCGGCCCTCTCGGGCCAGGGCGTTGTGGGCCTGGGGAATGTGGCGGGCCAGGGCAATCAGCATGCCGAACGCATGCTCCGCGGTGGAGAGCGTGTTGGCGCCCGGCACGTTGACCACGACCACGCCCCGCTCGGTCGCGGCCTCCACATCGATGTTGTCGACGCCGACGCCGGCGCGCCCGACTACCTTGAGCCGGGTGCCTTTCGCCAGCACGTCCGCCGTCACTTTCGTCTCCGACCGGGTAATCACGGCATCGTATTGGGGGATGATCTCCAGAAGCTCCGCGGCGGAGACCTTCTTGACGTCGACCTCGTATTCAGCCTTGAGCAGGCGGATGCCCGCATCGGAGATTGCCTCCGCAACCAGGACCTTCATGGCTTGTACCCTCCCGAATTTCTCTTTACGAGTTGTTTTTCTACCAGTGGTTAGCCGTGCAGCGTGTTGACCCAGACCTTCTGGGCGGCCGCCACGGCGGCGCCGGTGTTGACGCCCACGCCGTGCAGTTCGAGGGCCATCTCCATGGCCGCCAGCGCCACGATCACGTCGTTCGGCGTGATGTAGCCGAGGTGCCCGATGCGGATGATGGTGTTCTCGAGGCTCGCCTGGCCGCCGGCGATCTGGACGCCCAGCCGCTCCCGGGCCGTCTTGCGCAGCTGCTTCGGCTCGATCGGCGGGATGATGGCCGTTACGGAGTTACTGGCCCGGGCCTCATCCTCCGCCAGGAGCTTCAGGCCCATTGCTTTCACGCCGGCCCGGCACATCTCGCCCATAAGCTTGTGGCGTGCCCACGTCGCTTCGATCCCCTCCGCCTTGATCAGCCGGAGCGACGCCTGCAGGGCGTAGAACAGCGTGATGTTCGGCGTGAACGGCGTCTGCCGCTTGAGGTAGCTGCTATGCACGGCCTTCAGGTCCCAGTAGAACCGCGGCATCTTGTTCGTGTCCGCCAGCGCCCGGGCCCGCTCGCTGAAAGCGATGACCGAAATGCCGGGCGGGCACATCAGCGCCTTCTGGCCGCCGGTGAGCACCACGTCGAGGCCCCAGGCATCGAACTCCAGCGGCAGGGCGCCCAGTCCGCTGACGCTGTCCACCAGCACGAGGGCCCCGTGATTACGCACGATCTTGGCGATCGCTTCCACATCGTTGGTGACGCCGGTCGACGTCTCGTTGTGCTGGAACAGCACCGCTTTGATCTCCTTGCCGGTGTCGGCCGCCAGCCGCTCGGCGATTTTGGCCGGGTCGGCCGCCTCGCCGGCCTTGAACTCCAGCCGCTCCACTGCCAGGCCCAGGGCCTTGGCCGTCTTGTACCAGCGCTCGCCGAAGTCACCGATCACCACGGACAAGACCTTGTCGCCCGGGTTCATGGTGTTGACCAGAGCCGCCTCCCAGCCGCCGCTGCCGGCGCCGGGGAAGACATAAACGGGCTGGCTGGTCCGGAAGACGTACTGCAAGTTCGTCGAGACCTCTTCGAAAAGCGTGAAGAAGCTTTCACCCCGGTGATTGATCATCGGCTGGGTCATGGCAGCCGCCACCTGGGGCGGGATCGGCGTAGGGCCCGGAATCATGAGCAAGGACTTCTCTTTGAGCACGACAGGTCCGCCTCCTCTGTTTCGGTCGCCGAACGCCGGGAACGGAAAAAGCTCCGCCTCCGGCCGGTTCAGCGCCACAATGCTGGTGCCGAAACTGCCAGGGACGGAGCTTAGAATGCCCCGCGGTGCCACCCTGTTTGACTGCCATCTCCGCCGGCGCTTCCACCTGGTGCAGCCCGCATAAAAAACGACACTCCCGTCCCTGAAAGCCAGGGACGGGAGTTTGTTTCCCGCGGTGCCACCCAGACGTTGGCGCCGGAAATCCGGCAGCCCACTTTCACCGGCTGTATCGGGCCGTACCCGACCGAGTTGCCTCGGACCCTCAGGGGTGGAGTCGTCCAGAAGGACACCGGCTTGCACCAACCGCCGGCTCTCTACAGTCCTTTTTGAACTACTGTCCCCATCAACGGGATGATATTTGTTGGCAGTATACCATCTTGTGGTGACTGAAGCAATAGGGTCCAAGACGCGTTTTTTTCGATCGCTTACCCATTGGCCAACTCCGCTGCACACCGCTTATCGCCGCAAATGGCCTTCCCGCCGGACGGCCGACGGCAGACGACGCATCGTTGACTCGCCTTGGGATCCCACACGGACTCCAGCAGGTCCGCCTCCAGAGGTCTCGGTTGCAGTCTGGCCATAGGTCATCTCCCTCCGGTGAGGATTAGTATATGCAACTGCACCGACGGTGATGCTCAAGTTTTTTTAGCTGTCGGCGAAAACCCGGCAGGAGGTTTGAGCGTAAAACGCTAATCCACTATTTACCAGAATATGGAATCACGGGGGTGCTTGCCTTGGTGCGAATTCGCCCGCAGCGAAACGAAGCCGGTTTTTCGTTGATTGAACTGCTTGTGGTGGCAACGATCATTATCGCGCTGTCTCTCTTTGCCATGCCAGTATTCGCGAAGGTTACGGACAAGGCACGGTATGCCAAGAGCGCCGAGGACCTGCGGGTGATTGAGGAGCAGTTGGAGGTTTATCAGGCCGACAAGGGCCACTACCCCGATAGTCTGGTCCGTCTGATCGAACAGGGGTACATTAAAGATACCACGCAGACCCATGACAGGCTGAAGTCCCCCTGGTACAGTAATAGCAATCGGGTTTATTATTTCTACGCAGTGGATCAGTCCGCGAAGGACTCCGCCCGCGCTTACCTGCTGGGCGATCCCGGCCCCACCGCCGTCTGCGGCGGCGGCGGCATGCCCACGAGGGCGACCCTGTCTGCGGATGGCCCTATCCCCTGCGGCCGCAATCCCGACACTGAAACTGGGGCCTACGTCTGGGGCGGCAGTAGCCCCACGCTTATGCTTGTCCCTAACCCTGATGCCCTGTTCCGAACAGACTTGAAAAGCTCCTTGTGAAATAGCATCGGGGCGGACCCCCTACCGGGAGTCCGCCCTTTTTTACACGGCAACGGCCGCCAGCGCCATCTCCACAAAGAGCTTGTGGATCCGCCGGTCCTCCGTCAATTCCGGATGGAAAGCCGTCGCGAGGTGCCGGCCGTACCGGGCCGCGACGATTTTGCCGTCGTACTCCGCCAGCACCTCCACTCCCGACCCCACCCTGGCGATATACGGCGCCCGGATAAATACCGTGTGGACCGGCTCCGGCCCCAGTACCGGCATGGATAGCGGCACTTCGCAAGAGTTCACCTGCCGGCCGAACCCATTCCGCTGGATCGTTATGGGCATGATCGCGAGGCGCGGCTGATTCGGCTTGCCGCCGAGGATCTCCGTGGCCATCAAAATCGCCCCGGCGCAGGTCCCATAAACCGCCCCGCCGTTCTGAACCCACCGCCGGATGGCATCGATAAACCCATAGTGGACCATAAGATCCCCAATAGTAGTCGACTCGCCCCCGGGCAGAATCAGCCCGGTGAGCCCGTCCAAATCCTGCGGCCACTTTACGGCCACCGGCTCGGCCCCAACAGCCTCCAGTGCCCGCAAATGCTCAGGCACGGCGCCCTGCAGGGCCAGTACGCCAAAACGACGGGCGGTCATGCTACCACCCCCGCGGCGCCATCTTCTCTTCTTCCTTGAGCGTGTCCAGGTTAATGCCCACCATGGGCTCGCCCAGATCCTCGGAGATCTCGCCCAGCAGCTTGGCGTCGTTGTAGTGCGCCGCGGCCAGCACGATCGCGCGGGCCCGCTTCTCCGGGTCGCCCGACTTGAAGATGCCCGAGCCCACGAAGATTGCCTCGGCGCCCAGTTGCATCATGAGCGCAGCGTCGGCCGGCGTCGCAATGCCACCGGCGCTGAAGTTCACGACCGGCAACCGGCCCAGCCGCTTGACTTCCTTGATCAGCTCGAAAGGAGCGCCAAACTCCTTGGCGATGGCCATCAGCTCGTCTTCAGGGGCGTTCACGACCCGGCGAATGTCGGCATTGAGCTGGCGCATGTGCCGGACGGCTTCCACGACGTTGCCGGTGCCCGGCTCACCCTTTGTCCGGATCATGGCAGCGCCCTCACCGATACGCCGGAGGGCTTCCCCCAGGTTGCGGCAGCCGCAGACGAACGGCACCTTGAACTTATTCTTGTCCACGTGGAACTGGTCGTCGGCCGGCGTCAGCACTTCCGACTCGTCGATATAGTCGACGCCCAGCCCCTCGAGAATCTGCGCCTCCACAAAGTGACCAATGCGGCACTTGGCCATAACCGGAATCGTGACGGCCGCCATGATGCCCTTGACCAGTTGGGGATCGCTCATGCGGGCCACGCCACCGGACACGCGAATGTCCGCAGGGACCCGTTCGAGAGCCATTACGGCCACCGCTCCGGCCTTCTCGGCGATAACTGCCTGCTCCGGCGTAACGACGTCCATGATCACGCCGCCCTTCAGCATCTCTGCCAGGCCGGCCTTAACTTTCCAAGTTCCCTGCTCGCTCACGACTGAATCCCTCCGATATTGATAGTCTGTCTCAAATTCAGGACTTGCTTCCCCACAATCCTAACGGTGCCGGAAGGACTTGTAAACATCCAAGCTGCGGGGTGTATTGGATCGATCCAATTCACTCCGCAGACAGCCATCCAATTGACCGGTAGACAAAACCCCCCGGAAGCGGTTGCCTCCGGGGGGTTGTTCTTAAAGCTATACCTCGTCGTCGTCCTTGGCGATCACCTGAGCCACCGCTGAGACCTTGTCGTTGGGATCCAGGTTCATCAGCTGTACCCCCTGGGTCGGCCGACCGATTCGCCGGATCTCCGAGACCGACATCCGGATGAGCACACCCTGCTCGCTCACCAGCACCAGGTCGTTCCCTTCCAGGACCGTCTTGATCGCCACGAGATGGCCGTGCTTCTCTTCCACGAGCTTGATCGTCGTCACGCCCTGGGCGCCCCGCTTGTAAGTCGGGTACTCCGAGAGCGGCGTCCGCTTGCCGACGCCCTTCGATGTAACCACCATCAGGTCAGCGTGCGGGTCGACAACGTCCATGCCGATGACCTCGTCACCTTCGGTCGGCATGCTGATGCCCCTCACGCCCCGGGCGTCGCGGCCCATGGTCCGCACGTCATCCTCGTGGAAGCGAATGGCCAGGCCCCGGCTGCTCACCAGAATGATCTCGGCCTGCCCGTTCGTCATCTTTACCCCCACCAGGGAGTCGTCGTCGTCCAGCTTAATGGCGATAATGCCCGTCGCCCGGACGTTCTGGTAATCCTCCAGGGCCGTCTTCTTGACCGTGCCCTTCTTGGTGGCGAAGAAGAGATAGGTGTCCGGATCCGCGACCTCGCGGACCGGAATGACCGTGTTGACCTTTTCGCCCGGCAGAAGCTGCAGGAGATTCACTATGGCCGTGCCCCGAGCCTGGCGGGAGGCCTCCGGAATCTCGTGGCACTTCATGCGGAAGACCCGGCCCCGGTCGGTGAAGTACATCAGGTAATGATGGGTCGTGGTGATGAAGAGGTGCTCAATAAAGTCCTCTTCCTTCGCTGCGGCCCCCTGAATGCCACGACCGCCGCGCCGCTGGCTCCGGTACGTGGAAGCCGGCACCCGCTTGATGTAGCCGGAATGCGAAATGGTGATGACCACATCTTCCTCAGCGATGAGGTCCTCGACGTCGATTTCGCCTTCCTCCACAAGGATCTTCGTCCGGCGGGGTTCGGCGAACTTACGCTTGATCTCGCCCAGTTCCTGTTTGATGATATCGAACTGCATTTTCTGTGAGTTAAGCACCGCCCGGAAATACGCGATGCGCTCCATCAGCTCGTTGTACTCCTCCTGCAGCTTTTCGCGCTCCAGGGCGGTCAGTCGCCGCAACTGCATATCGAGAATGTGCTGCGCCTGGATCTCACTGAAGCCGAAGTTGGCCTGCAAGCGGTTGCGGGCTTCGTCGGTGGTGGGCGAACTCCGGATCGTGTTGATGACCTGGTCGATAATGTCCAGCGCCTTCAGCAGGCCCTCGACGATGTGCGCCCGCGCTTCGGCCTTGGCCAGGTCGAACTTCGTCCGGCGCACGATGATCTCCAACTGGTGCTGGATGTAGTAATGCAAGATCTGCTTCAGGTTCAGTGTCTGCGGCTTCCCATCCACCAGAGCCAGCGTGTTGGTACTGAAGTTTTGCTGGAGCGCCGTGTACTTGTAAAGCTGGTTCAAGATGACGTTGGCGTTGGCGTCGCGACGCAGTTCGACGACCATCCGCATGCCGGTCCGGTCGGACTCGTCCCGCAGATCCGTGATCCCTTCCACCTTGCGGTCCCGGTGCAGGTCGGCGATCCGCTCGATGAGCCGGGCCTTGTTGACGTTATAGGGGATTTCCGTCACGACAATGCGATTCTTGCCGTTCGCCATGGTTTCGATCTGGGCCTTGGCCCGCACGACAATCGAACCCTTGCCGGTGTGGAAGGCCTTCTTGATGCCTTCGCGGCCGAGAATCAGGGCCCCCGTCGGGAAATCCGGGCCCTTGATAACCGTACACAGTTCGTCAATGGTGACTTCCGGCTTGTCGATCTGCAAGATAATGCCGTCGATCAACTCGCCCAGGTTGTGCGGGGGAATGTTGGTGGCCATGCCGACGGCAATGCCGGTGGAGCCGTTCGCCAGCAGGTTCGGGAAACGGGACGGCAATACGTCCGGCTCCTTCTCGCTGTTGTCGAAGTTGTCGCTGAAGTCGACGGTGTCTTTCTCGATGTCGGTCAGCATTTCGGCGGCCAGCTTGGAAAGCCTGGCCTCGGTGTAGCGCATGGCGGCCGCCGGGTCTCCGTCAATGGAGCCGAAGTTCCCCTGCCCATCGACCAGGGGATATCGCATGACCCAATCCTGGGCCAGGCGAACCATGGTGTCATAGACCGACGCGTCGCCGTGCGGATGGAACCGGCCGAGCACGTCGCCGACGGTCTTGGCCGCCTTGCGGTACGGCTTGTCCGGCGTATTGCCTGCCTCGTACATGCCATAGAGGATGCGCCGCTGGACGGGCTTGAGGCCGTCCCGGACGTCAGGCAACGCGCGTCCGACGATGACCGACATCGCGTATGTCAGGTACGATGTCTCCATCTCGTGCTTGAGTTCTTTGGGTAAAGTCTTCTGGGCGAAGTCTCCTGCCACAGGACTGTCCTCCTAAAACCACGGGACGGAACGCCCCGTGACTGCCGACCGATTTAACCGATAGTGTCCAGGTTCGTAACCAGATGGGCGTTCCGCTCGATGAAGGCCCGCCTGGGCTCCACCTTGTCACCCATGAGCACCTCGAAAACCTGGTCCGCCTCCAGGGCATCCTCCATCTCCACCCTGTAGAGCGTGCGCTTGGTGGGGTCCATGGTGGTCTCCCAGAGTTGCTCCGGGTTCATTTCGCCCAGGCCTTTGTAGCGCTGGGGTTTGTCCGACACACCGCCGATGCGGTTGATGACGGCATCCTTTTCTTCTTCGGAGTATGCGTAGTAGTTCTGCTTGCCCTTTTTGATCAGGTAGAGCGGCGGGCGGGCAATATAGACGTACCCCACCTTGATCAGTTCCGGGAGGTACCGGTACAGAAACGTGAGCAACAGCGTCCGGATGTGGCTGCCGTCTACGTCGGCGTCGGTCATGATCACAAGCTTGTGGTACTTGCATTTGGCGATGTCGAAGTCGTCGCCGATACCGGTGCCCAGCGCGGTGATAATCGTGCGGACTTCTTCGTGAGCCAGAATCTTATCGAGCCGGGCCTTCTCGACGTTGATGATCTTGCCGCGCAAGGGCAGTATGGCCTGGGTCCGGCGGTCCCGGCCCTGCTTGGCCGACCCGCCGGCGGAGTCGCCCTCCACGAGGAACAGCTCGGATTCCGCCGGATCGCGGGATGAGCAGTCCGTGAGCTTGCCCGGGAGCGAAGAGATCTCCAGGGCGTTCTTCCGGCGCACAAGCTCGCGGGCCTTGCGGGCCGCCTCACGAGCCCGGGACGCGCTGATGGATTTTTCGACCACCCGCTTGGCGACGGAGGGGTTCTCCTCCAGGAACTCCGCGAGCCGTTCGCTGACCACCGAACCCACCAGCGTCTCCATTTCGGAGTTGCCCAGTTTGGTTTTCGTCTGGCCTTCGAACTGCGGATTCTGCAGTTTCACCGAAATGATCGCGGTCATGCCCTCGCGAATATCCTCGCCAGACAGATTATCCTCTTGCTCTTTGAGGATCTTCTGCTTGCGGGCATATGTATTTATGACCCGCGTAAGCGACGTTTTGAAGCCAGTCTCATGCGTGCCGCCTTCGGTTGTCCGAATGTTGTTCGCGAAACTGTAGATATTCTCGCTATAGCCGTCATTATACTGAATCGACAGTTCCACTTCCTGGGTCTCCGTGGACTGGCTGATATAGATCGGCTTGGGATGCAGCACCTCGCGGGTGCGATTCAGATACTGAACGAAGGACTGGAGGCCGTCGTTGTACTTGAAACGGTGCTCCCGGCCCGAGTTCTCGTCGATGAAATGGATAAAGAGTCCCTGATTCAGGAAGGCATAGTCGCGCATGCGGGTAACGATGGTGTCCACATCAAACTGGACCGTTTCGAAAATCTCCGGGTCGGGCCAGAACTGTACGAACGTGCCGTGGTCGGGGGTATCGCCAATGCGCCGCAAATCGTACGCCGCATGACCGCCCTTCTCGAACTGGATTTCGTAAATGCCGCCCTTGGTACAGACACGGGCGTACATCTTGGCGGAAAGTGCGTTGACGACGGATGCACCCACGCCATGCAGACCGCCCGAGACTTTATAGGCGCCGCCGCCAAACTTGCCACCGGCGTGCAGCACCGTGTAAACGGTTTCAACCGTAGACTTTCCCGTCTTCGGGTGGATGTCTACGGGAATGCCGCGCCCATTGTCGAGAACGCTACAGGAGCCGTCTTTGTGAAGGGTGATGACGACTTTATCGCAAAAGCCGGCCAGACGTTCATCTACGGCGTTGTCAACGATTTCCCAAACCAGGTGGTGCAGGCCGCGTACTGATGTGCCGCCGATATACATACCGGGGCGCTTCCGGACCGCTTCAAGCCCTTCCAGCACCTGAATCTGGGCTCCGGTATATTCACCGGAGCTGGTGGTTGCCAGATGATCTCCCTCGGGTAGATGCTCGCGCTTCTCCTCAGACACCGAGGTTCCTCCCTCGCTGGATGACACTTCGATAACAGAACAATGTTAGCACAATCAGGCCTTGGCAACAAGTCGGTTGGCTCAAATCTCCATATCGGTGACAATATGGCTGTTTAAGAAATCCGCCCGCTTCATGAGCGTCAAGGACGAAATCGGTGAGAGGTAGACCTCGTCCTCAGTGAGAACCAGGCTTTTGGCATCGCCCCCGGCGATGTCAGTCACTTTCTTCTTGCTCTGCGCCAGGCGCAGCAGGTCGCGAGTGGACTCAGCCGTCAAGGTGGACTTGAGATCCAGGATTGCCACCACCCGCTTCAGGCTCACCACGACATCGGCGCCCACATGAAGAAACATTCAAGTCAGCCCTTTCCTGTCCCACTCCACCGTTCCCGCCCTGACCCGATATAACCGGTGTTCGGCCGGCCAGGAACGCACCATCAGGGTTTCGAGGTCGGTACAACTGACGAAAGTCTGAATCCCTTCCTGCATGGCATTCAGCAGGTAGTGACGCCGGGTCGGATCGAGCTCGGAAGCCACGTCGTCAAGGAGCAGCACGGGGTATTCACCCAATTGTTCGGCCATGAACTGCAGTTCGGCCAGTTTCAGCGCCAGCACTGCGGTCCGCTGCTGGCCTTGCGACGCGTAAAGCCGTGCATCGCGGTTATCGATCCAGAAGGCCACATCGTCACGATGTGGCCCGATTAGCGTCACCTGACGGCGGATTTCCTCCCGCTGGCGGGCTCGCATGAGCGCCTGCAGCCGATCCGTCACTTCAGGCACCGCCGGCGTTTGGCCTGGGTCAGCCGCCTGGCTCTGATACTCCAGCACCAGCTTTTCTCTGCCCTCAGAGAGGACGTGATGGTACTCGCCGGCAATGGCCGTCAGGCGGTTGACTGCTTCAGCCCGCCGGGCGATCAGTTGCGCACCCGACGCGACCAGTTGCTCATCGTAGACAGACAGGAAGGCCGGATCAACCGGATCCTGCTTCAGAACGGTGTTGCGCTGCGCCAGCGCCCGATTGAACGTCATGAGGTAGTACAGGTAGTTCTGCGAAAGCTGAGACAACTCCAAGTCCAGGAACCGCCGGCGTCCGGCCGGGGGACCTTTCACCAACTGCAGGTCGTCGGGCGAGAAGAAAACCGCCGCGAGATTGCCCACGAGCTTCGCAATTTTTCGCTCCGGAATGCCGTTGATCTTGAGCTGCTTGCGGGATTCCGCGCTCAAAGCGAGTTCCAGCGAAAGCTCGCCGGTCTTGCGGACCACGGTCGCCCGAGCCAGAGCCGCAGGGCTTCCCTCGCGGATTAACTCCTGGTCGTGGCTGGTCCGGTGGCTCTTACCGGTAGCCAGGAAGTAAACAGCCTCGAGCAGGTTGGTCTTGCCCTGGGCGTTGTCGCCGAACACGGCGTTCAAGCCGGGCGAAAACTCAACGTGCAAGTCCGCATAGTTCCGAAAGCCTTTCAGGATTAGAGAGGACAGGTACACGGACCTAGCCCTCCTCCCCCTTCGTGATTTCCCACTGCCCTGCGCCATCGACGGAAATGCGGTCGCCGGGCCGTAGTTTGCGCCCGCGGCGCAACTCGGGCAAGCCGTCCACTTTCACCGCACCGTCCGCGATGAGCGTCTTGGCGTGGCCGCCGGTAGCGGCCAGGCCGACCCACTTCAGAAACGCGTCCAGCGTGATGTATTCCGTCGTGATCGGGGCTTTTTGAACTGCCATGCGACTACTCCCAATCGTGATAAGTGCGTGCTGTGCCTAGTATGTGATCAAAGGCAGAAGCACGTAGACAAACTGGCTATGACTGGCAGGCTGCAGGCGGGCCGGGTTGCGGCTGCCCGAGCACTGGAGTCGGAACTCAGGCTCTTCTAACACCTTCAGGTAATCAACCAGGAACTTGGAGTTGAAGCCGATGTCCAGGGAGTCGCCGTTGATCGCACCGGCGGGTACTTCTTCGTACACGTTGCCGACTTCCGGCGTGTTGGAGGTAATGGTAGCTCGCTGGTCGTTCAGCCCGATTTTCACGGCACCATCTTTGGCGATGAGCGCCGCGCGCTCGATGGCCTCCAGAAATTCGGCCCGGTTGATCGCAAGTTCAGTCGGGTAATTCTGAGGCACCAGCCTCATCACGTCCGGATACTGGCCTTCCAGGAGGCGTGAGATCACCCGGACCTTGCCCAGGTCAAAGAAAACCTGGTTGGCAGTAACAGCCACCTGGGCCGTGTCGGCTGCCTCCGAAGAGAGCAGGCGAGTCAGTTCGTTGAGAGACCGGCTGGGAATGATGATGGAGAAGCTGTGGGCGCTCGGATTCTCGGCGTCCGTTTCGGCCCAGGCGATGCGGACGCCATCAGTGGCGGTGCCGTTCAGCCGGTTCTCCCGAAGTTTGAAAAGGACACCGGTCAGCCAGGGCTTGGACTCGTCGTGGCCGGCGGCGAACGTAGTCTGCCGGAGGAGATCCCGGAGCAATACCTGGTTAGCCTTAAACAGCGAGGCGTTTTCGATATCTGGCACGCCGGGGAACTGATCGGCTGAAAAGCCGTGAATTACATACTGGGACTTGCCCCAGCGAACGGTGGCCGTGTAGTTGCGGTAATCGACCGCCAGGTCAATGTCGCCGAACGGGATCCGCCGGACCAGGTCGGTAAGGATGCGGGAGGGCAACACGACCTCGCCTTCGGTGAACACCTGGCAGGGAACTGAAGACTCGATCGCCAGTTCCATGTCTGTCGCCCGCAACGTCAGGACGTTGCCTGCGGCCGAAAGATAGATCCCCTGCAATACCGGAATGGTGTTCTTGGTGGAGACCGCCTTTGAGACGGTACCAAGAATGGTGTTCAGACCCTCTTGGCTAATCGTGATCTTCACTTGGAGCCCTCCTTTGGGCGCGGCCGTAAGGCTCAGAGCGGTTTCATCTCGCGGTGTGCAATGGGGTCAAAGACAGCAATGGTCATTGTAGAGGCTGTGGATTTGTGGAGAACTCGGTGGATAACTACAGTGGCTTGAATCGCGTGACGTAATAAGTTGTGAGCATTGCCGCGCGGTCCATCCACACTTTCGCGACTGAATGAGGAAAACCTGCGGCCACACGCGTTTTCAACAATGCTATCCACAGATATTATCCACAATGGGTGGATAACTTTTGCCTAATCCGCCCGAATGCGGGCGATGAGTTGCTCAACCGTGGCGGCGAAAGACGGGTCGTGCTTCATGTCTTCCGCGATTTTCTCGCAGGCATGGATCACGGTGGTGTGATCCCGGCCGCCAAACTCCTCGCCGATCTTCGGGAGGGAGGAGTCGGTCATTTCCCGGGAGAGAAACATGGCTACTTGGCGGGGAAAGGCCACGCTACGTGAGCGATTGCGGACTTCGAAGTCCTGCATGCGGATGTTGTAGTGCTCGGAAACAACTTGTTTGATCATGTCAATGTTGACCTGCTTCGGCCGGTTGGGCGGCAGAATATCCTTCAGGGCGTACATTGCGAGCTCGTGGGTGACGGGGGAGCGCATCATGAGGGAATAGGCCACGACCCGGGTCAGGGCGCCTTCCAGTTCACGGATGTTCGTTTCGATGTTGGTGGCGATATAGGTGAGCACGTCGTCCGGCACTGACAAGTTCTCCACCTGAGCCTTTTTGCGGAGAATGGCGATCCTGGTTTCGAGATCCGGTGCCTGAATGTCACAGATCAGGCCCCACTCGAACCGGGAGCGCAGGCGATCCTCCAGGGTGGGAATTTCCTTGGGCGGTCGGTCGGAGGAGATCACAATCTGCTTGTTCGACTCATGGATCGCGTTAAACGTGTGGTAGAACTCCTCCTGGGTGCGCTCTTTGCCAGCCAGGAACTGAATGTCGTCAATCAGAAGGACATCGACATGCCGGTACCGGTTCTGGAACTCCAAGGTGGAGTTGTCCCGGAGGGCGTTGATGAACTCGTTGGTGAACGTTTCGGTGGAAATATAAGTGATGCGGGAGTGTGGATTCTGACCATAAACATAATGCCCGATCGCGTGCATAAGGTGAGTTTTGCCGAGGCCGACGCCACCATAAATAAAAAGCGGATTGTAAGCCTTTGCCGGCTTTTCGGCGACGGCCAGCGAGGCGGCGTGGGCGAATCGATTGGAGTTACCCACTACAAAGGAATCGAAGGTGTAGCGAGCATTCAGGCGGTGGAGCGGCGTGTCGTGGACGGGGGGTGCCGACGGCGTAGCGGTGGCCGCTACTTCCTGGGGCGGGCCACCCGTAGGCGAGGGGGTTCCCGGATACTCTTCAATGATGTTGGGGTTGGAGACAAACTTCAGCGTCATATTGCGGTTGGTCAAGTCCTTGAGCGCCTGGCGCACAAGGACGCCATAGCGCGACTCCAGACGGTCTTTGGCGAACTCACCCGGCACGGCAAGGATGATGGTATCGTCCACAACCGCTACCGGCTTCGTTGTCTTAAGCCAGTTCTCCATGCTGGACTTGGGCAGCTGGCGTTCGAGCAGATCGAGGCACTGCTGCCAGACTTGAGACAACTCGGTCTTCATGGGGTGAGCCTCCTCGAAGGGGTGAAATGAGCCGTGGCGGGTTCTGGAGGGAGTATCAACACATTATGCACAGCATTATCCACAAGTTGTGTATAAAAAGATTTGAGCCTGTTCCTGCTTCCCAACATTGTGGAAAGCGAACGGGCTGCACGTTTCATGATAACAGAGCGGTTTGTAGTTATCAACAGGGGAGTGTCGACGCGTCGGGATACACTGGGGAAAAGGTACGGCGCGCTATGGATATCCTCCTGCATCCGTGGAGAATCTGTGGGCTGTCATCCCCAGGCTCCGCTGGTCCGTGTATAGCATGTGTGTGGATTTGTGGGCATTGTATTAAGATGTAGTCACTCGCGGACACCAATCGCAGTCGGTGCTGGCTTGACGTCCCGGAGCGGGTCAGGTATAATCTCGCGTGTGTCTTTGGCCGAAAGTTTGGGGGGTGTACGCGTTGAAGCGCACGTTCCAGCCGCATAACAGGCAGTATAAGAAGGTCCACGGTTTCCTCACTCGGATGAGCACCCGTGGTGGACAGAAGGTAATCCAGGCTCGGCGGCTCAAGGGTCGTAAGCGTCTCGCAGTGTAAGCCGCGGCGTTTCTGTCGCGGCTCTTTTTCCATTTGATTCGGTGATTCATGCAAGTTTCTGCGACCGGGTGCAGAATGGAGGTTCTGGGGAGGGAGACACCGGTTGGCGGTCGAATCCTTCCCCAGTTAAATGAGACGAGCATACCGATTGAAATCGCGCCTGGACTTCCAGGCTGTCTATACCAAAGGACGATCCGTGGCCAATAAGGCCGCGGTGTTATATGTCTTGTCCCAAAAGCCGGTTGGTTCAACCCGCGTGGGTTTTGCGGCCGGAAAGAAGCTGGGCAAGGCTGTCATTCGAAATCGGGTGAAGCGAAGAGTTATCGCAGCGGTACAGCCGATTTGGACGCGGGTAAAGCCGGGCGTCTCCCTGGTCCTGGTAGCCCGGCATGCTTCCAAGGACATGGTCTTCACGGAACTCCAGGCGAAGATCCAGGAACTGTTCGAACGCGCCGGGGTGCTTCGAGGGGAAGGACAAGAGCCATGAAGCGCCTGCTGATGGGTTTGGTCCGTTTCTATCAGAGGTACCTGTCACCACTGAAGGGACAGCCTACCTGTCGGTTTTATCCGACCTGCTCCCAGTATGCCTACGAGGCACTGGGCAAGTATGGGGCGCTCAAGGGGACGTACATGGCCGTCAAAAGAGTGCTCCGTTGCCACCCGTTTCATCCTGGTGGGTATGACCCGGTGCCTTGACCGCTGCTGGGAAGGATCTTCTTTTTAGGAGGGCTCTGCGCGTTGTTAGCGTCCTTGTTCGCGCCTGAATGGCTTGTAACACCTATGGCTTCCCTGCTTGGGTGGTTCCTGAGCGTTTCGAAGGACTATGGTCTGGCGATCATTCTCATGACAGTTGCTGTCCGCGTGGCTATTTTGCCGTTAACCATCTATCAAACCAAGTCCATGAAGCGGATGCAGGAGGTGCAGCCCCGCCTCAAGGAAGTCCAGACAAAGTATAAGGATCAGCCCGAAATTCTGAACCAGAAGATGATGGAACTGTACAAGTCGGAGGGCGTCAACCCGTTCTCGGGCTGTCTGCCGACGCTGGTGCAGATGCCTTTCCTCTGGGCCATGTTCTCGGTCCTGAAAGCATTTGATCCCGGTGCCCAGTACGGCTTCAATTTCCTTTCCATCCTCAAGGATCTTAATGCCCCGCACCAGATTGGGCTGGTGGCCCTGACTGTGGTCAGCATGGTGGCACAGAGCTATCTTTCTGGCGCCGGCACCGATCCGAATCAGAAGATGATGATGTACATGATGCCGGTCATGTTCGGCTGGTTGAGCTGGAACATGCAGGGGGGTGTGGTGCTCTACTGGGTCGTGAGCACAATCTTCGGTCTCGTGCAGCAGGCGATTTATCCCGGGTTCCCGCGGCTGCAGCCCGCAGGCGCTGGGGGGCCGGGCCCACAAGGGGGCGCTAAAGCGCGATGAAAACGGTCGAGAAAGCCGGCCGTAACGTCGACGAAGCGGTTTCGGCTGCTCTGGAAGAACTAGGAGTCCCTTCGGAGCGAGTCAAGATCGAAGTGGTCGACGAAGGCAAGGGCGGTTTCCTGGGTATTGGTGCCCGGCCGGCGGTCGTGCGGGTCACCCTGCGCGAGAACCGGCGGGACCGTGTCGGCCGGTTCCTTGAGGACGTCTGCGAGGCCATGGGCGTCGAAGTACAGGTGGCCTTTCAGCAGGATCAAGATTACCTGCACGTAGACGTGACTGGCCAGGAAGCCGGTATGCTGATCGGCCATCACGGGCAGACTCTTGAGGCCATGCAATACCTTCTGAACCTGGTTGGCTCCAAGGTCGATGAGACTGGCCAGCGGGTGCTGCTTGATGTGGAGGGATACCGCAAGCGCCGTGAAGAAACTCTGACCAGCCTGGCGACACGCCTGGCGGAACGGGTCCGGCGGAATGGGGAGCCCATGGCCCTGGAGCCGATGACCGCCCACGAACGGCGGGTCATCCACCTGGCCCTGCAGGACAACCCCTACGTGGCTACGACCAGCGAAGGGGAAGAGCCTTTCCGGCGGGTGGTCATTCAACTCAAGCGGTGACGAGTCTCGGGCCTGGTAGCAGCAGAGGCTACCGGGCCCTTTTGTCAACCGGGGGTCCGGTACTGGGGGTCAAGGAGATGAAGGGCGAGGATACCATCGCGGCCATCGCCACGGGGTTGGGGGAGGCGGGGGTCGGCATCATTCGGGTGAGCGGGCCGCTGGCAGTAGCCGTTGGTGATCGGGCATTCCGGTCGCGTTTGGGCGCGCCTTTGATAAAGCGTCGATCACATCAGTTGGTCCACGGCTGGGTGGTAGATGGTGCGGGGGGCGTGGTCGACGAGGCGTTGGGCGTCTGCATGCGGGGACCGCACTCCTTCACGGGTGAAGACGTGGTGGAGTTTCACTGCCACGGGGGGCAGATTGCCGTCCGGCAGGTGTTGGCGGCCGCCCTGGCAGCGGGAGCCCGGCTGGCGGAACCCGGGGAGTTTACCCGGCGGGCCTTCCTGAACGGCCGGGTCGACCTCGCCCAAGCCGAAGCGGTAATCGATATCATACGCGCAAAGACGGACCGGGCCATGGAGGCGGCCGTCCGGCAACTCTCGGGGGCCTTTAGCACCGAGGTGCGGGCCATTCGTGACCGGCTGCTAGAGATGACGGCCCACCTGGAGGCCGACATCGACTTCCCTGAACTCGAACTTGAAGTGCACACGCTGCTGCAGGTGGAGGCTGGCTGCCACTGGAGCCTGGAGGGCATTGACCGGTTGTTGGCCGGAGCCCGGCAGGGAAAGCTGTTACGGGAGGGGCTGCGGGTTGTCATCGCGGGCCGACCGAACGTGGGCAAATCCAGCTTGTTGAACCGGCTGGTCCGGGAGAACCGGGCCATTGTTAACGAAGTGCCCGGCACCACTCGGGATGTCATTGAAGAGTGGGTCTCCATCCGCGGCCTGCCGGTAATCCTTGCGGATACTGCCGGTATTCGGGAAACGGCGGACGTGGTGGAGCGGATGGGCGTGGATCGCAGCCGGGAGATGCTGGAGAAGGCGGACCTGATACTGCTGGTGATCGACGCGACCGAAGGGTTTACCGCCGATGATCGGCAGCTTGTTGAACTGCTTCCGGGGCGGGCTGCCCGGTTGGGCGTTGTGAATAAGCTGGACTTGGTGAATTTGTTCGCGTTCGGACCGGTGGCGGAGGCCCTCGGCGGGGGGGGGGTAGTCGGGGTGTCGGCCGTAACCGGGGACGGTCTCGGCGAGGTCGAGGAGGCTATCGCTCGGGCTGCCGGAGTGGTTGACAAGGAGGAGAGCCTCATCGCCAACACCCGGCAGGAGGAGGCGCTGAGGCGGGCCGCCCTGCATCTGCGGGGGGCGCTGGAGACCAAGGCGTCCGGCTTCGGGCCGGACCTGATCTCCATTGATGTCCGGGCTGCCTGGGCGGCCCTGGGGGAGATTACCGGGGAGAGCGTTGGGGAGGACTTGCTGGATCAGATTTTTAGCCGGTTTTGCATAGGGAAGTGAACTAGGCCATGGGCATCACCAAAGGCTACGACGTTATCGTGGTGGGGGCGGGCCATGCGGGCATCGAGGCAGCGCTGGCGGCCGCTCGCATGGGCATGCGCACCGCCTGCTTCACCACTAACCTGGACAATATCGGCATGATGAATTGCAATCCATCCATCGGCGGACCGGCAAAGGGCCACCTCGTTAAAGAGATCGACGCGCTGGGTGGACAAATGGGACTCACCGCCGACCAGACCTTTTTGCAGATGCGCCTGCTGAACAGCGGCAAAGGGCCGGCCGTTCAGGCGTTGCGGGCGCAAATTGATAAGCGGGCGTATGCCTGGGCCATGCGTCTGGCCATGGAGCGGACTCCCAACCTGGACACGAAACAAGGCATGATTCAGGACATTATTGTCGAGGATGGCCGGGTGCAGGGCGTTGTCACCGCTACAGGGCTGCAGTTTGCCGCGAAAGCGGTCGTGCTCAGTACCGGGACCTACTTGCATGGGCGCACCATTGTCGGCGAGGTGACCCGGCAGTCCGGACCCAGCGGCCTGGCCCCGTCGGTAGGGCTGACTGCTAACCTCAAGCGGCTCGGTCTGCAGGTAGGCCGGTTCAAGACCGGTACGCCGCCCCGGGTGGATGCCCGATCGGTGGACTTTAGTGGCATGACGCGTCAGGATGGGGACGAGGAGCCATGGCGGTTTAGTCTGCTGTCGGTGCGGGAAGCCCGGAAACAGCTGCCGTGCTACCTGACCTATACCAACAACCGGACTCACGAAGTCATCCGGAATAACCTGCATCGCGCGCCCCTTTACACTGGGGCGATTGAGGGACGCGGGCCGCGTTACTGCCCGTCGGTAGAGGACAAGGTGGTGCGGTTTGCCGAGCGGGAGAACCACCAGGTCTTTCTGGAGCCGGAGTCCTGGGATTCGGTAGAGCTGTATGTGCTTGGGATGTCCACGAGCCTGCCGGAAGAGGTCCAAATCGAAGCGTTGCGGACCATCGCTGGGATGGAGAACGTGGAGGTGCTACGTGCTGGATATGCCATCGAATACGATTACGTCGTCAGCACGCAGCTAAAGCCCTCGCTGGAGACCAAGCAGGTGGCGGGCCTCTTCTGCGGCGGGCAGGTCAACGGGACATCCGGATACGAGGAAGCGGCGGCACAGGGGCTGATTGGCGGCATTAACGCCGCCCTGTACATTCAGGAGCGGGAACCGCTGGTGTTGAGTCGGTCTGACGCTTATATTGGCGTGCTGGTCGACGACCTGGTGACCAAGGGGTCCAGCGAGCCCTACCGGATAATGACCTCCCGGGCGGAGTACCGGCTCATGCTCCGGCAGGACAACGCACACCTCAGGCTGACCGAGAAAGGGCGGGAAGTCGGGCTGGTGGATGACCACCGCTGGGCCGTGTTTACCGAACTCCGGGATGCGATCCGAGAGGAAGAGCGCCGGCTAGCGAAGGTGGTCATCGCCCCCGATGAAGAGGTACAGGGCGCGCTCCGGCGCCTGGGGTCAGCGGAACTGAAAACCGGTGTGACTGCGGCCCAAATGCTGAAGCGCCCAGAAGTACGCTACCATGATCTGGTGGAGATGGGCGTCGGGCGGGCGGACCTTGAGGCGGCGGTGGTCCAGGAAGCCGAGACGTTGATCAAGTACGAAGGGTATATTCAGAAAGAACTGGAACAGGTGGAGCGAATCCGGCGGTTGGAAGCCAGGCGCATTCCTTCGGACTTCAACTACGCGGGACTCCGTGGACTTTCCATGGAGGCGCGCGAAAAGCTGGCCTCCATTCGGCCCGAATCCATTGGGCAGGCCAGCCGGATTTCCGGCGTTTCGCCGGCGGATGTGGCGATGCTGATGGTTTACCTGGAGCAGCGGCGGCAGGCGGAATAGAAGGAGGGCTACCTTGGAGCAGGCAAACATCGAGCTGTTGGAGGCGGGCCTTAAGGCCTTTGGTATAACGCCGCGGCCGGAGTCGGTGCGGGCCGTCGTGCGGCATCTCGAACTGGTAGCTGAGTGGAACGAGCGAGTGAATCTGACGGCCATCACGGTGGAGCGGGAGATGGTGCTGAAGCATGCCATCGACTCGGCAGCGGCCTTTCTGGTCTCAAAGTTAGTGCCGGGGGCGCGTGTTCTGGATGTAGGGCCGGGGGCTGGGTTCCCCGGGGTCACGCTGAAATGTCTGGAGCCCGGGATCGATTTGGTCTCAGTGGAGAGCGTGCAAAAGCGCTGCAAGTTTTTAGATTTATTAGGTACCGAAGTGGTATCCCCTCTGGTGGGGGACGTCAAGGGCTACGAGGTCGTCTGGGCTCGGGCCGAAGACGCGGGGCAGGACGGAAGGTTGCGGGAACAATTTGACACGGTGGTCGCGCGGGCGGTTGCAGAATTGCGCGTGCTCAGTGAATTGTGCCTGCCTTTCTGCCGGGTTGGCGGGGAGTTCCTCGCCATGAAGGGGCCCGCCGCAAGTTCGGAAATTGGCCTGGCGGGGAGTGCCATTTCCAAGCTGGGTGGTCAGATCGAGGAGGTCAGGGCCATTGAATTGCCGGAGGAGGCGGGGGGGCGGACGCTGATCCGAATCCGAAAGGTCAATTCCACGCCGAAAACCTATCCGCGCAAAGCCGGCACGCCCTCGAAGCAGCCTCTGTGAGTTAACGCCGTACAGGGGGTCACAGTGCGTTTTTGGGGTATTTTTGCAATGGGGTGGGTAGGGTAGCCGGGCATTCAAGAAAACGGCCCCTGCGCGGTTGTAGCTGTCCACAAAACTCTGGTAAATACGCTGTAGGCGTAGGTTTTACAGCGATGGGCCCCGCCGAATAGGCGGGGCTTTTCTGTTATCTTCCCAGCGGTGCCATTGCTGAGAATGCCATGATTTCGGTGCAGGAAGGTCTACTGTCGCGCCGAATGAGTAACAGGTTGAATGGTGTTTAGGAGTAACAGTCTGCCGGAGGGAGTGTCGCCAGTGGGACGCATAATTGCCGTGGCAAATCAAAAGGGCGGCGTCGGTAAAACCACTACAGCAGTGAACCTGAGCGCCTGCCTGGCTGAGGCCGGAAAGCGCGTCCTTCTGGTTGATATCGATCCCCAGGGGAATGCCACCAGCGGGCTGGGCATTGATCGGAAAACCGTTGGGTCTTCCGTCTATGAACTGCTGTTGGAGGATGTCTCACCACTTCAAGTGATGGTTTCGACCCGGGTCCCAGGATTATTCGTTGTGCCGGCTACCATCGACCTGGCGGGCGCGGAGATTGAACTGGTGCCGCGCATCTCCCGGGAGATGCGGCTTAGGAAGGCGCTGGAGCCAGTCCGGAATGAGTTTGACTTCATCCTTATGGACTGTCCGCCCTCGCTCGGGCTATTGACTATCAACGCTCTGACGGCGGCGGACTCCATTCTGATTCCAATTCAGTGCGAGTACTATGCGCTGGAAGGGCTTACGCAGTTGATGGATACTTTCAAGCTGGTGCGGGAGGCCCTGAACTCCAAGCTGGAGATCGAGGGTGTGCTGCTGACGATGTTCGACGGCCGGACGAACCTCTCGATCCAGGTAGTGGACGATGTGAAGCGGTTTTTCCGGGGGAAGGTGTACCGGTCGATTGTTACCCGGAATGTACGGCTGAGTGAAGCGCCAAGTCACGGCGTACCGATCACGCTCTACGACCCCAAGTCAAAGGGGGCGGAGGCATACAGTGATTTGGCCCGGGAGGTGATCGAAAATGTCGAAGAAAGGGCTGGGTAGAGGCCTGGGGGCGCTGATCCCCGAGGTGGACATCGGGGATCGGGACCGGGAAGCCATCACAGAATTGGAGATTCGGCGGATCAAGCCGAACCCGAAGCAGCCTCGCCAGTCTTTCGATCAGGGGAAACTGGAAGAGTTGGCGTCGTCGATCCGGGAACACGGTGTGGTTCAACCCATCGTGGTCCGGGAGAAAGGCGAGCTTTACGAGATCGTTGCCGGTGAGCGGCGTTGGCGTGCGGCCCAGTTGGCCGGCCTGACAAAGATCCCGGCCCTGGTCAGGGACTTCTCTGAAGCCGAAGTGATGGAGATTGCCCTGATTGAGAATCTGCAGCGGGAGGACTTGAATCCGCTGGAAGAGGCGGAGGCCTACCGGGTGCTCCTGGAGGAGTTCCACCTCACCCAGGAAGAACTGGCGAAGCGGTTGGGCCGGAGCAGGCCGCAGATCACGAACACGCTGCGGTTATTGAACCTCGGTCCGGTGGCTCAGGCGGAAGTCCGGGGCGGGCGTCTCTCCATGGGGCACGCCAAAGTGCTGCTCGGCGTGGAGGATTCTGCCCAGCAAGGTGCGTTGGCCCTGAAGGTGGTGGGCGAGGGGCTTTCGGTGCGGCAGGCCGAGGAGCTGCTGGCGCACGTCGAAACGCCGTTGGAGAAGGCGACAGGGAAGAAGGCGCCCCTCAGCCTGGATATGCTTGAAGTGGAGCAGCAACTGCGGGAGTACTTTGGAACTCCAGTGAGGCTCTCCTTTGTGGGACAGAAGGGAAAGCTGGAGATTACGGTGTTCGGGGAGGAAGGGCTGCAGCGAATTCTTGATACGCTCAAGCTGCAGGAGCGCTCCACGGGTGTACCGCCTCGAGAGACCTTCCGAGTTTGAAGCGCTGTTGGTTCCACATGGAACATAAAGGGCGAAACGAACGCCGACCTGGCTGGTTGGGGCTTCGCCCCCGCTGCAGGCGGCGTTCTCAGTGTCCGGAGCCCCCCTGCTTAGCGTGAAACTGACCAAGGGTGGATACGGAAGACCGCACAGGCTGCCCAGGGAGACCGCACAGCGTGGCCAGAGACGACTGAACGGCCTTTGCGCCAACAGCCGTGTGCGGGCCGGTGTCTTCTTAGTGAGCGACAAATGATACCCTTCGGGCCATCAATTCCCGACATGATGCAGGCCCGCCATCGCTTTGGTTCCACGTGGAACACTGTCGCAGGACTGCACCGTCGCGTGAGTCAGTTGCCGGGAGAAGAATACACCGGTGCACTGCCACCTCTCACCTTGGTGAGAAGTCCAGTAGCGGCTTGCAAGCACGAGTCGGCGCCGCTGTTCGTTGGGTATCCGTGTTCGGCGGGACCAGCCAGGTAATTCACGCGGTGAGGTAGGTCCGGTTCGACTGTCGCCGGACATGCCGAACAGGCCAGGAAGCTCGGCCGGGAACCCCGGCAACCCCACACGGCCGAACACCGGCGGAGGGGCGCTAGGCCCAGATATGGTGGGCCGTTGGGCGGCTCGTGGAGTCGGTCTGGCGATCGAAAGGGCGGGAGCGGGTTCCTGTTCTCATGGGTGTCGTTAAAGCCCCAATGATGCGTTTTTGGCGACGTTCCACGTGGAACAATTCAAGCGCCCGGCGGCTCACCCCGCACGACCTCTCGCGGAGGCGGGGCTTGGATTCCCCCGAAAGACTTGGCTTCCATACGATATCCGCGAACCGAAAAGGTTTTGCTCTTCAACCTTCACCATGGGGTTACACGGACACCAGTCCGTGGTGTACAATAGACCCCGGTAGTCATGCGTAGCATGTCCCATGCTCCCTGTGCCAGCACTCACCCAAAAGCCGAGTCCAAGGCGAACTCGTCCAACACCACTTTCAAGGAGGTCCACACGGTGGACACCCTCATGACTCCTGAAGCAATTCTAGTCTCCCTGGCCGCTGCCGCCGTCGCCGTAGTAGCCCTGACCGTTTCGATCGTAGTTGCGCTCCGTCAAGCCAAGCTCCTGAAGCGGTACCGGCTAATCCTTAGCGGCGCCACGGGACACGACCTGGAGAGTCTGCTCCTTGCCCACGCGACCGAAATCGAGGTACTCCAAAGCCGACTCGGTGCACTCACCCACCAACTAAATGCAATGGAAGAAGCTGCTCGCCTGCACGTGCAAAAGACCGCGATCGTGCGGTTTAATGCCTTCCCGGACACTGGTAGCGACCTCAGCTTTGCGATTGCCATGCTGGATGCCTTTAATAACGGCTTTGTCTTATCCAGCCTGTATGGTCGTAGTGAGTCTCGGGTCTACGCCAAGCCGGTCCGGGCCGGCAAATCCACCTACGCCCTTTCCGAAGAAGAGAAACAGGCCATCGGTCAGGCGACAGCCACCGCCAAATAAGGCGGCGCAGCTCTATCGCAGCAGTCTGTTCCGGTAATGGTCTATTCCTATGGTCCTAAAGGTCTATTTATTAGTTGGAAAGGCGTTTCTTTAGGGATCAGGAAGGGCAACAGCCCACCTGGATAGAAACATCCAGGTGGGCTGTCTCTACCCAGCCAAAAATGTGCGTATGAAAGGGGGGTCTGCCTGCGTGGCCAAGCGTAAACAACGCCTGACCATCATAGTAGTACCAGAGACGGGCAGTCGGACGCTCACCCTTCATATTGCGCCGGCTTGGTTCACCTTCCTGTCTCTCCTACTTGTGGGACTCCTCGGCACGATTGGGGCACTGACTTACTTCAATAAGGATCTCAAGGGCAACCTTGCAGATTTCGATGAGCTCAAGAAGGTAAACCGGCTACAACAGGCGGAAATCGAGGCCCTGGCCTCCAAAGCACAGGATACGCAGCAGAGGATCAAGCAACTGAACCAACTGGAGCAACAGATTCGTGACCTGACCGGTCAGAGTTCGGCGCTGCCTTCCCGGGGTTCCGACGTGGCCGCTTCGCCAGCGGTGGAGCTAGGCCGAGGCGGACCGCACGACACCGGGGCTGGGTATGAGGATCTGCCGACGCTCTCCACAATGCTTCCGCCGGACGTACGAACGCACCTCTTCGCCCGACATGACACGCTGGACGTTCACCTTCGCAACCCAGCCGTAAACAACCGCAAGCCCGCCGCCACCATTGCGCAGTCGGCGGAAGTAAGCGCTCAAATGGATCAACAACTGAAGGAACTGGATGGCCTGCTCGCCAACCTACAGGACGGCAAGCAGAGGATCAAGGAACACCAAGATTACCTGGCTCACCGACCCACCGGCATACCGATTTCCGGTGCCACCATCACGGATCGCTTTGGTTATCGCTGGAGTCCGTTCGGCTGGGGCCGTCAGTTCCACGCCGGCATCGACCTGGCCCAGGCCTACTGGACGCCCATCTATGCCACCGCGGACGGCGTCGTAACCAGTGCCGGCTGGAAGAGCGGGGGGTACGGCTACGCAGTAGAAATCGACCATGGCTACGGTTTTCAAACCCTCTACGCCCACATGATCGACTACGACGTGAAAGCCGGCCAGACGGTCAAGCGGGGACAGCGCATCGGGTTCCTTGGCAGCACCGGCGACAGCACAGGCCCTCACGTCCATTACGAAATCCACCTCGACGGAGTCGCTATTGACCCCGCCAAGTACTTCAACTAACCGACACGGAGGTCTTAGCGTGTTCGCCAGTGCCAAGAAGCCTGCAGAGAGTGTAAACTACGGTAAGGTCCAGTCCATCATCGGCGAAGGCACTGAAATCAAGGGAGCCATCCACTCCACCGGCGTCGTGCGCATCGATGGATATCTGGAAGGCACCATCGAACACAGCGGAGAACTGATTGTCGGTCCCAAGGGTCGCCTGGTCGCCACGGTCAAGTCGACCGACTTGGCGATAGCCGGCGAACTGCGGGGCGAAGTTGAAGTCGAAGGCAAGTTGGAATTGCTCGCCGGCGCCAGACTCTTCGGCGATATCCGCTGCGGTCACCTGGTCGTCCATGAAGGCGCGATCTTCAACGGGCGCAGTTTGATGGCCCCAAACGAACTTGCGGCCGAAAAGGCCCGGGACTAGCACCAGACCCGACCTGACACCATCGCCCGCCCTGGTTGCCCAGGACGGGCGTTTCACGTCCAACTGGTCCACATCACATAAAGTGAGGGGAGAACACCCAAGTGCGAGTCCTCTTCTTGATCAACCCTGCGGCTGGCAAAGGACGGGCGAAGAAGGCGTGGGAGAAGGTAGCCCCACGGCTAAAGGAACTGGGGGACTTCGACGTTACGTATACAACCGCTCCAGGTGAAGCGACCCGACTTGCCCGGGAGGCCGCGCACAAGGGGTACGACCGGGTGGCAGCCGTCGGGGGGGACGGCACCATGTTCGAAGTCATGAACGGCCTAGCGGGAACTGACGCCACGCTGGCGGTGCTACCCGGCGGCACCGGCAACGACTACGCCCGGTGCACCGGCCTCCCGGTCGATTTTTACGAGGGCGGAAAGGTGGCGCTGTCAGGTAGCTTCCGATATGTGGACATCGGCCGCCTCTCGAGCGGCAAGCACTTCATCAGCGTGATTGGCGCCGGATTTGATGCCGAAGTGGCGGCCAACGTGAACCGGTATCCCAAGTACTTTGGCGGGACCATCCCGTATATGGCGGGCATTGTGAAGACCTTGTGGCAGTATACGCCGCGGGACCTGGAAATTGAAATGGACGGTCGGCGGATCGTTCGAAAGTCGCTGCTGATCGCCGTCGGCCTGGCGTCCTCTTATGGCGGGGGGATGAAAATCGTCCCGGATGCCAAGGTCGACGATGGACTCTTCGACGTCTGTATCGGCGGCGACTTGGGCCGGGCGGAAGTGCTGGGGCTTGTCCCGCAGATTTACAAAGGCACGCATGTGAACCATCCTAAAGTCGAGATGGCCCGCTGCCGTCACATCGCCATCGCCAGCAAGCAGCCCACCAACCTTCAGGCCGAAGGAGAGCTGATCGGACAGCTTCCGGTGGAAATCACAATCCTGCCGGGGCATCTCAAGCTGGCCTGTCCCCAGCAGGCACTTGCCCAGGCGGCGGACTGACCGCCGGCGGCTAGCCATCACCAGCCGAGACTTCGGACTCGCCGGTGGTACGGGCGGCCGCAAGGGCGGTCAGCCCTTGCCCGATGCCCATGGCCGCAATCCGGGCCATCCGCATTACGAGACTCAGGCGGGTGTTCTGCAACACAAAATACTCCATGAACCCGCCCACGTTCACAACGCCAGTGATAAACAGGTCGCCTACGGCGGGCAAAGTCTTGTTGACGCCGGCTCCCGGCCGGAGACTGCCCTTGCCCGTCGTAAGGACCCCGACCGATTCCACCCGCCCCAGACAGGCGTCCACGGCCACCACCAGGGGCCTTTTGAACTTCGAGCCAATCCAGTCCACGGTTTCGCACAGGTTGCTCGCGTGGACAGGGTTGTCCAACGTACCGAGAATCGTAAACGGCGAACTTCCCCTTTCCGCAAGAATGGACCCAACCAGCGGACCCAACGAATCGCCAATGGAGCGGTCGGTGCCCACGCACAGGAGGACGACCTCATCGGTCTTCTTCACCAACTGCGATCCATATCGATAGATGGCACGAGCCAGGACCGCATCAGCTTCGGGCGCATCCATATGCACTTTCTGCTCTACAGTCTGGTCAGCCCACGCCCGGGGCAGGAGATCCCTGAAGCTCTCTTGCAAGCGCGATTCCCCCTGCCGGCCCAGGAATTCGTCAGCACGGGGAAGTATATGGCACTTGAAGGAAAGCTATGTACGGCGATGCTTGAGCCCGGGAGACAAGGAGGAGACCATGGAAAACGAGCAGTTGCAGCAGTTGGTTCAGCGGGCTGACGAACTCTACGCCAAGGGGCAGTTCGGCGAAGCACGGCAGGCCTATGAGGATACCCTGGAAGCGGACCCCGGCCATGCCTGGGCCCATAGCCGGATTGGCGCTCTCCGCGCCCAGGACGGTGACCTCACCGGCGCCGAAGCGGCCTTGAAGAAAGCGTTGGAACTGGACCCGAAGCTCGCGCAGGCCCACAGCAATTTGGGAAACGTTCATTTCGCCAGGGGCCAATACGAACAGGCGCTGGCCAAGTACAAGGAAGCTATCGGCATCAACCCGGATAACCCCGTGTTCCACCAAAACTTGCATGCGGTCTACAAGAAACTGGGCCGGGTCTCCGAAGCGGTGGCGGCGCTGAAACAGTCGCACCGCCTGGGCCGGGCGCAGGCGCGGGACGAGGCCCAAACCGCGTACAAGAAGATGAAACGGCGAATCGGCTGTCTGGGGTCCGGAACTCTCCTGATTCTGCTCGTGCTCCTGGCTGCGGCCGTGGTGCATTGATCTTTGCCCGCGGATTTCCCGCCTGCGGACTAAATCTATCCGAAATGGGCGAATACCTTTATTAAGGGGGGAATCAGCGTGGTATGGTTTCAAAGTCTAACGGGCGTGGATTATCTGATCCTGGGCGTCCTGGGGACAGCACTCCTGGTCGGCTGGGTGCGAGGACTCGTGGGGGTCTTGACCGGCTTTGTTGTGTTTCTGGTCGCCACTGTGGTGGCCGGGCAGTACACCGGCGCGGTAGTGGCGTTTCTCAACCGCTCCTGGGACTTCCAGGGGAAGCTGGCCGGACTCTTTGAGCGGCAACTGAAGCTGCCGGCCGAGGCATACAAGGTACAACTCGGCAGCATCCCCTGGCAAAAGGCCCAGGAGTGGCTGCAGAGCGTGCCGATCCCTGATTCATATCGCCAGACGCTGGCCCACCGGCTGGCCGACTGGTCGGTCGGCGCCGGCAACCAGACGGCTGCGGACTATGTTATTCATCAACTGGCCGCGGGCGTGCTGAACACGGTGGTCTTCCTGGTGTTTGTGACGGTGCTGGGCTCGGTGCTCGGCGTCATCGGTGGGCTGCTGAACGACCGGGTCAAAGAGCTGCCCCTGGTAGGCACCACCAACAGCCTGCTGGGTGCCCTGGTCATTGGCTTTGAGGCCGCCGTGTTGATCTCCCTGGCGGTTGGTCTTGTGGCGCCCGTGCTATCCATGTACGGCTTCGAATCGCTAACACGGGCCTTGGCGTCGGCAAAGCTGACGCCTTATGGGATTAGTTTTTACGCGTGGCTGCGGGGAATTCTCTTTGGCCTGACGAAGGGCGCGTTTTTTGCGTCTTGAGGTGGGCACTGGCCGCGGGCGGACGAGTGGGGAGGGATGCGCATGGAACGGGTCAAGTACGAAATTGGCGACAGTGTACGCCTGAAGAAGACCCATCCCTGCGGGACAGATCGGTGGGAGATATTCCGCACGGGGATCGACTTCGGGCTCAAGTGCCAGGGCTGCGGACACCGGGTGATGATCCCCCGGATCAAGTTCGAAAAGAGCGTCAAGGAGCATTGGCCGAAAAATCCGCAGGGGGTCACTTAACGCGGAATTTGCCTTGAACATTGCACTTCTGCGTGATATCATTATTTGGACTCGCGCGTAATGCCGAGCCAAAAGAATAGGCGCAGCCGTAAGGCTGATGCCTCCCTGCTCCACGATGTGGAGCCATTAGTCCAGAGGGAGGAGGTGTTCCTATGAGGTCTTACGAAATGATGGTAATTGCCCGCCCGGATCTTGATGAAGCCGGCAGCCAGGCCGTAATCGAGAAGGTTACTGGTCTGATCAACAACAACGGTGGTGTGGTCGAAAAGCTCGACCCGACACGCAAGCAGCGGTTGGCGTATGAGATTAAGGACTTCCGCGATGGCATTTACACGGTCGTATACTTCAAGGGCGAGCCGAAGACCGCGGAAGAATTGAACCGCGTTCTCAAGATCACGGATGATGTGATCCGGTTCATGATCGTCCGGCCGGAGGAGAAGTAGTACCCGCAAGGAGGTAAGGATGTGCTCAACACAGTCGTTTTGATCGGCCGCCTTACCAAGGACCCCGAGCTGCGGTATACCACCAGCGGCAAGGCCGTCGCGACCTTGCGTTTAGCGGTTGACCGCGGTACGACGAACCCCCAAGGCGAGAAAGAAACGGACTTCATCGATGTGGTTGTGTGGGAACGGCAAGCTGAAACCGCCGCGAACTACCTGCAAAAGGGCCGCCTAGTTGCGGTCCAGGGACGTCTGCAGATCCGCCAATACGAGACCCAGGAAGGGCAGAAGCGGGAGAAGGCCGAAGTGGTCGCCTCTACGGTGCGTTTCCTCGATAAGGGTACCGATGCCGGCGGCGAGCGGACGAGTGGCCCCAAGGCAGCAGCGCCAGGTATGGGCAGCGAGCCGAAATTCACCGACGACGATGATGTCCCCTTTTAGGAAAGGAGGACAACTGAATGCGTCGTGAACGTGGACGCCGCCCCAAGCGGCGTGTATGTAGTTTTTGCGTCGATAAGGTTGAAACTATCGACTACAAGGACGCTAACCGGCTGAAGCGCTACATTACGGAGCGTGGCAAGATTCTGCCCCGCCGCATCTCCGGTAACTGCGCCGCTCATCAGCGTCAGCTCACTCAGGCGATCAAGCGGGCCCGTATTGTGGCCCTGCTGCCGTTTACCGTGGAGTAGGCCGATCAAGCTGATCACCAGGGGGCATCGCGTAGGCGGTGCCCCCCGTTTTATCGACGCAGGAGTCGGCGTTTTCACTGGCGAAATGGTTGACCACCTGTCGGAAGGAGTCGGTACCATCATGCACAACCGCCGGGCTGGGGTGCGTGGCCTCGTATTCGGTGGCCTCATGGCTGCCCTAGCGGTCGTGTTCTCCGTGATACCAGGCCTGGGCCTTTTCATGCCGATTCCCCTGGTGCTTGCCTATGTCCGCTACGGGGGGCGGGTGGCCCTGCTGACCGGTGCAGTGGCGACGCTCCTGTCCGTCATGTTTCGAGGACCCATTTTGACCTTTACCTTCTTGCTGCCCGCGGGTGTCATGCCGGGGCTGGTGTTTGGATACGGCTTTCGTAACAAACTGAAGCCGCTCATGGTTGGCATCTTGGCTGTGGCAATCTTCTTCGTGGGCTACTTTACGGAGTATGTAGTGACTCGTCAGGCCGTGCTAGGCGGGCGCGATCCCATTGCGGCCATGCTGGAGCAGCCGCAAGTCAAGCAACTGTACGACCAGTTCCAAGTCTTCATGAAGCAGGTAATCGACACCACGCCGCAAATGACCGAGGAGCAGAGGCAAACGTCACTGGCACAACTGGAGGAAACCCAAAAAAACCCTGCCGCTATCTTCTGGACGCTGGCTCCCGGCCTCATTTTCTCGATCGGCGCAGCGGCCACTTGGCTGAACTACTGGATTTGCAAGTGGATCTTACCTCGCTTTGGTCATGACATTCCGGCCCCGATGGCATTCGGCGAGTTCCGCCTACCAATCTGGGCCATTTGGGTTCTCACTCCCGTAATGTTCGTCTCAAACCTTGCGGGCGGTTCCCTGTTGAACGCCCCTTGGTGGATCAAGACCGCTCAGAACATCTTCGCTCCGCTTCTTTATGTCTTGTTGCTGGTAGGGATGGCGGTCGTGTTCGGCTGGCTTCGGAAAAGAGACATTGCCAAGCCGATGGCTGTGGCAATCATGTTGTTTGGACTTTTTGGGTTTGGACTCGCAGTAGGCCTCAATTTGTACATCTGGGTGGCACTGTTGGATAGCGTTTTCGACTTCCGGGGACTGGGGCATGGCATCTGGAAAGGCCCCGAGCCTACCGAGTAGGAGGGACAGCCAATGAAGGTTATCTTAAAGGCTGACGTCAAGGGAACAGGCAAGCGGGGCGAGTCCGTGGAGGTTTCCGACGGGTACGCCCGCAACTTCCTCATGCCCCGGGGCCTTGCTATGGAGGCCTCTGCCGGGGCGATGAAGAGCCTCGAAGAAGAGGCAAAGCACAAGCAGCAGAAGCAGGACCGGATCGTGCAGGACGTGAAGAACCTGCGTGACAAGCTGCAAGGCCAGACCGTGAAGGTACCCGCCCGGTGCGGGGAGGGGGGCCGGCTGTTCGGCTCCATTACCAACAAGGACGTGGCCGATGCCATTACCAAGTACCTGGGCAAGGAGTTCGACCGGAAGCTGATCGAACTCGAAACGCCCATCAAGAACCTGGGCACCTACCCGGTTGCCCTCAAGTTCGGTCACGGCGTTACCGGGACCGTTAACGTGGAGATTATCTCGGTATAACAGAGCGGCCCGACCGGTTTCCCGGCTCGGGCTGCATTTGGGTACGAAGGAGGTGCAGGGCCAGTGGGCCCGATTCATATGAAAGATATACTAGACAAGCTTATTCGCTCCGGTAAACAAGAGGATAACAGCGGATCGAACATCAGCAAAAAGTTGAGCCCGGAAGAACAGCTCCGCCGCCAGGTTGGCGCGCTGTTCGGGCTCCTGACGGGCGTGTGGGGCCCGGAGCGGCTGGTGCTGAAGGCGGGCAAGCTCGAAGCACTGTCGCTCATGAAGTCCGAGTTTGTGGAAGACCAGGTGCTGGCCTTGCAGCGCCTGATATACGAAGACCCAACGATCGACGCCGTGCCGTCCAAGACGCAGATTCCCAAAATCCTGGACCAACTGGAGAACGAAGTGGCCGATCTCGTCGCCCGCCGGTCGGTGGAGGACAAGATCGAAAAGAAAATCCAGCAGCGGATGCAGGAACGGCACGAGGAGTACTATCGCGAGATCAAGCAGCAGGTACTCCGCGAGGATTCGGGTCCGGAGAACACCAGTACCCTGAAGAAGCTGGAGCAGCTTGAGGCGCTGGACGCCAAGAAGCTGGCCCGCACGGCGATGGAGGTCCTGCGACCGTCCAACCTGGACGAGGTCGTGGGCCAGGGCCGGGCGATCAAAGCGCTTCTGGCGAAGATCGCCTCGCCGTTCCCGCAGCACATTCTGCTGTACGGCCCGCCCGGCGTAGGCAAGACCACCGTGGCCCGCCTCGCCCTGGAGGAGGCCAAGAAGCTGAAGCACACGCCGTTTGCCCCGGATGCCCCCTTCGTGGAGGTGGACGGTGCGACGCTGCGTTGGGACCCGCGGGAAGTGACGAACCCGCTGCTGGGCAGCGTGCACGACCCGATTTACCAGGGCGCCCGGCGGGACATGGCCGAGACGGGCGTGCCGGAGCCGAAGCCGGGTCTCGTGACTGACGCCCACGGCGGCGTGCTCTTTATCGACGAGGTCGGCGAATTGGACCCCATGCTGCAGACGAAACTTCTGAAAGTACTGGAAGACAAGCGGGTCACGTTTGAATCCAGCTATTACGATGCCAACGACCCCAACGTGCCGAAGTACGTCAAAAAGCTGTTCGAAGATGGCGCTCCGGCCGACTTTGTGCTGATCGGCGCGACGACCCGGGACCCCGGCGACATTAACCCGGCGGTGCGCTCCCGCTGCGCCGAAGTCTTCTTCGAGCCGCTGACGGAGGCCGACGTGTCGCTGATCGTCACGCAGGCGGCCGCACGGCTCAAGGTCGAGTTAGGTGAGGGCGTGGCACAGTTGATCTCCGAGCACACCATTGAAGGGCGTAAGGCGATCGGCGTGCTGGCGGATGCTTACGGCCTGGCCCTTTACCGGTTGGGCGACCTCTCGCCGGCCGACCAGACGCTGGAACTCACGCAGGCGGACGTGCTGGAAGTGATCCAGACCGGCCGGCTTTCGCCCAACGTCTACCGCAAGGCTTCGCCCGCGGCGGAAGTCGGACGGATTTTCGGGCTGGGCGTGCTGGGCTACATGGGCTCGGTGCTGGAGATTGAAGCGGTGGCTTTCCCGGCACGGGAGTCGGGCAAGGGCGGCCTGCGCATCAACGAGACGGCGGGCTCCATGACCAAGGACTCGGTCTTCAACGCCGCCGCCGTCGTGCGGCGGGTGACCGGCGAGGACCTGAACAACTGGGACGTGCATGTGAACATCGTGGGCGGTGGCCGGATCGACGGGCCTTCCGCCGGCGTGGCGATCTACCTGGCGATTATCTCCGCCATCAAAGGCCGGCCGATTCGGCAGAACGTGGCGATCACCGGTGAGGTCTCAATCCGTGGGACCGTGAAGGCGATCGGCGGGGTCTACGAGAAGATTTACGGAGCCAAGCAGGCGGGCATGGTGCGGGTCGTACTGCCGGAGGAGAACCGCAAGGATGTACCGCAGGAGATTACGGGTATTGAGGTCAGCTTCGCTTCGACCATCGAGCAGGCCATGAACCTCGTCTTTGCCGAGGGTCCGGAGGAAGCCAGGTCGGCCAGCTAAACGAAACACTTTGGAGGGGGCGAAACATGAACGCCTTCAGCGAACGAGTTCCCCCGCAGAACCTGGAGGCGGAACAGTCCGTCCTGGGCGCCATGCTCATCGACAAGGACGCCGTCGTTGCCGTCTCCAATATGCTAAACCCGGAAGACTTTTACGCGGACAAGCACCAGCAGCTGTATGCAGCGATCGTGGCCATCTTCAACCGCGGGGAGCCCATCGACCTCATCACCTTGCAAGACGAGTTGCGCAAGCGCGGGCAACTGGAAGGGATCGGCGGTCTGAGCTATCTGACATCGCTGGTTAACCTGGTGCCGACCACGGCCAACGTGGGGCAGTATGCCCTGATTGTGGAACAGAAGGCGACGCTCCGCCGCCTGCAGACGGTCGCGCGGAAGATTGTGGACGACTGCTACGCCACCGAAGACGTGGACGTGGTCCTGGGGGATGCCGAGAAGTCGGTCAACACGGTGGCCCGGCGGCGGTCGGCCAAGGGCTACATCCACATCAAGGATGCCCTGGTTACGGCGTACGGCCACCTGGAGTTTCTCTATAGCTCCAAGGGCCGGACCACCGGCGTGACCACCGGGTTCCGGGATCTGGACAACCTGACTTCGGGGCTGCAACCTTCGGACATGATTATCATCGCCGCCAGGCCATCGGTCGGCAAAACGGCCTTCGTGCTGAACGTGGCCCGCAACGCTGCCATTCTCGGCGGCGGCACCGTGGCGTTCTTCAGCCTGGAAATGGGTGCGGAACAGCTGGCGCTGCGCATGCTGGCTTCGGAGGCGGCGGTGGACGGCCACCGGCTGCGCACGGGGCAACTGCAGGACCAGGACTGGCAGCGGCTCGGCACCGCGCTGGCGACGTTGGCCGAGTCGACCATCTTCATCGACGATACGCCTAACTGCCCGTTGAGCGAGATTCGGGCGAAGACCCGCCGCATCGCGCAGGAGCACGGGCTGGACCTCGTGATCATTGATTACCTGCAGTTGATGTCCATGCCGGCCAAGCCCGGGCAGGCGCCGAACCGGCAGCAGGAGATTTCGGAAATCTCCCGGTCGCTCAAGCAGCTGGCTCGTGAGCTGAAAGTGCCGGTCGTCGCCCTATCGCAGCTCTCGCGTTCCGTGGAGCAGCGGCAGGACAAGCGGCCGATGCTCTCGGACTTGCGTGAGTCAGGCGCCATCGAGCAGGACGCCGACCTGGTGGCCTTCCTCTACCGGGATGATTACTACAACGAGGACTCGGAGAAGAAGAACATGGTGGAGGTCATCGTCGCCAAGCACCGCAATGGACCGGTGGGCTCCGTCGACTTGTATTTCATGAAGGATATCCAGAAAATGACCGGTCTGGAGATCAAAAAAGGCGCCTGATGAAACCCGCGACGACGCGCGAATCTTGGACGTCGCGAGTTACAAACAGAGATGTACACAGGTGTGGATAACCTTTCTCATCGCGTTGACATACCATAGGGCCGATGCTACACTGTTTTGGGGTTTTGGGGACAATTTAGCCAGGTCCTGTACTTGGGTCCTGGCTCTTTTCATGCGGGAGGTGCCCTTTCATGCCGGTAGTCGTGGTCATGGGTGCCCAGTGGGGCGATGAGGGGAAAGGCAAGTTCGTCGATCTGCTCGCTTCGAAGGCCAACGTCGTTGTGCGGGCCACCGGCGGCTCCAACGCCGGCCACACCGTCTGGGCTAACGGGCAGCAGTACAAGCTGCATCAGGTGCCTTCGGGAATTCTTTATTCCGGCACGCTTTGCGTCATCGGACACGGGGTGGTGCTGGATCCGGGCAAGCTCCTGGAGGAAATGGATCAGCTCAAGTCCCAGGGCGTGAATCTGAGCGGCCTGCGCATCAGCGGCGGGGCGCACGTGGTCTTGCCGTACCACATCCGCCTCGATGAGGCGGAGGAGGATCGCAAGGGTGCCAACAAGATTGGCACGACCCGCCGGGGCATCGGTCCGGCCTACATGGATAAGTTCGCTCGGGCCGGCATCCGGCTGATCGACCTGCTGGACCAGGATGAGTTCCTGCCGAAGCTGGAGGCCCAGGTGGCGGTCAAGAACGAACTGCTGGAGAAGGTGTACGGCCTGAAGGGCTTCACCGTCCAGGAGATTGCACGGCCGTATCTGGAGTTTGCGGAACGGCTGCGGCCGTATCTCGCCAACACGGTGGAGCTGGTTAACGACGCCGTCGACGCGGGCAAGAACGTCTTGTTCGAAGGCGCCCAGGGCCACCTGTTGGATATCGACTACGGCACTTATCCCTACGTGACGGCTTCGCATCCGATCGCCGCCGGAGCCATTATCGGCGCGGGCGTTGGTCCGACGAAGGTCACCCGGGTGGTCGGCATTGTGAAGGCCTATACGTCCCGGGTCGGCGAAGGCCCGTTCCCGACGGAACTTCTGAACGAGACGGGCGATCTGATTCGGGAGAAGGGCCACGAGTATGGCACGACCACGGGCCGGCCGCGCCGCATCGGGTGGCTGGACCTGGTGATGGTGCGCTACGCCTGCCGGGTCAGCGGCATTACCGACCTGGCCGTGCCGCACCTGGATACGCTGGCCAAGACGGGCATCAAGACGCTGAAAGTCTGCGTGGGCTATCGGCTGCCGGACGGCACCGTCACCCGGGAGTTCCCGGTGGGACTGAAGGCGCTGGCGAAGGTCCAGCCGGTCTACGAGGAGCTTGAGAACTGGGAGTGGACCGATAGCCTGGCCCAGGTCAAGCGAATCGAGGACCTGCCGGCGGGCGCCCAGCGGTACGTGAAGCTCATTGAAGAACAGACGGGCGTTCCCGTCTCGATTCTGGGCGTGGGCAGCGAGCGAACCGAGGCGATTTACCGGACTCAGATGTTTTAGCTGGAAGACTGTGGGGCCGTTGCTGGAAACGACCCCACAGATTCCCTGGTCGTACCGGCTTGCATTCAGTGAATGGGACTGCTATTATAAATCATGCAGATTGCGGGTGTAGTTCAATGGCAGAACTTCAGCTTCCCAAGCTGATAGCGTGGGTTCGATTCCCATCACCCGCTCCAACCGCAACGGAGACTTTACCGTCTCCGTTTTGTATGCCGACGTAGCTCAGTTGGTAGAGCAGCTGATTCGTAATCAGCAGGTCAGGGGTTCGAGTCCCCTTGTCGGCTCCACGAAGCCCCCGAGGTTAACCTCGGGGGCTTCGGTGTTGCGTCGTTTCGCAGGGTGGCAGGTGCGCGAAATTTGCCTGTCGAACTTATCTGGCGAGGTGAATCAGCGTGACAGTCAGGGCCAGACAGTATGTGCTTGCGCTGGACCAGTCCACGACCAGTTCCCGGGCCATTCTGTTCGATGCGGCCGGCAGCGTTGCGACCGTGGCGCAAAAGGAGTTCACCCAGCGCTACCCGCAGCCGGGCTGGGTGGAGCATGACGCCGAGGAGATTTGGGCGACCCAGCTGGAAGTTGCCCGAGATGCCCTCTCCATCGCCGGGGTCGGACCGCGGGACGTGGCCGGCATCGGCATTACAAACCAGCGGGAGACGACCGTGGTCTGGGAGCGGGCGACCGGGAAGCCGGTGGCGCCGGCGATCGTCTGGCAGTGCCGCCGGACGGCGGACTACTGCCGTGATCTGCGGCAGGCGGGCTGGGACGACGTCATTCGCGCCAAGACCGGTCTTGTGATCGATGCGTACTTCTCCGGAACGAAACTGAAGTGGATTCTGGATTCCGTGCCCGGTCTCCGGGAACGGGCGGAGCGGGGCGAAGTGCTGTTTGGCACCATCGATTCGTGGCTGCTCTGGAAGCTCTCCGGCGGAAAGATTCACGCCACCGACTACTCCAACGCCTCGCGGACCATGCTGTTCAACATCCACGAGTTGCAGTGGGATCGGGAGATCCTATCTGAGTTCGGGATTCCGGCGGCCATGCTGCCGGCGGTCCGGCCGTCGTCCGGCATTTTCGGGGAGACGGACCCGGCGCTGTTCGGCGGGTCCATCCGGCTGGCGGGCGCGGCGGGCGATCAGCAGGCGGCGCTGTTCGGTCAGGCCTGCTGGGAGTCCGGTATGGCCAAGAATACATACGGCACCGGCTGCTTCCTGCTCATGAACACCGGGACGAAGGCGGTCGCCAGCCCGAACGGCCTGCTGACCACCATTGCCTGGGGGCTGGACGGCAAGGTGGAGTATGCGCTGGAGGGCAGCGTCTTCATCGCCGGTGCGGCGGTGCAGTGGCTACGGGACGGTCTGGGGCTGATCGGTACGGCGGCGGAGACGGAAACGCTGGCCCGGACGATTTCGGATACCGGCGGGGTCTACTTCGTGCCGGCGTTTGTGGGGCTTGGGACGCCCTACTGGGACGCCTACGCCCGCGGTACCATGGTCGGGCTGACCCGGGGGACCGGGCGGGCCCACATCGCCCGGGCGGCGCTCGAGGCGATTGCCTACCAGGCCCGGGACGTGCTGGACGTGATGGCCCGAGACTCCGGCATCGACCTGCAGACGCTGCGGGTGGACGGCGGGGCGGCCCGGAACGACTTCCTCATGCAGTTCCAGGCGGACATGCTGACGAAGCCGGTGGAGCGTCCGGCCAACGTCGAGACGACAGCGACCGGGGCAGCCTACCTGGCGGGCCTGGCGACGGGGGTGTGGGACCGGGCCGGGCTGCAGGACCGCCGCAGAAACGTCCACACGTTCCTGCCGGTCATGGACGAGGCGACCCGGGAGCGGTTGTATGCCGGCTGGAAGCGGGCGGTGCAGCGGGCCTCTGGCTGGGTCGAGGGGTAAAGCAGAGGGGAGAGCCATGAGGGCTCTCCCTTTCTCGCGACTGACTCCGTCAGTCGCCGGAGCGGCCGGCAGACCGCGACTGATGAAGTCAGTCGCCGAAGCGGTCGGCAGACTTTTGCGGAGCAAAAGGCGGGAGGCAACTATTCTGACTCAGGGCAGGTAATTTCGGGGGTTCTGGCAGACGCCGTTTACGATCACTTCAAAATGCAGGTGCGGGCCGGTGGAGTGGCCGGTGCTGCCGACCAGAATCACGGCGTCGCCCCGGGCCACGTTCTGGCCAACCCGGACCAGAATGGAGGAGGCGTGGGCGTAGCGGGTCTTGACACCGTCACCGTGATCGACGATGACGCAGTAGCCGTAGCCGCCGTCCCAGCCGGCGAAGGTGACTGTGCCGCCTCGGACCGCGTAGGCCCTGGTGCCCGAAGGCACTGCGATGTCAATTCCGCTGTGCGCGTGCGTAAACTCCGTTGTGATCAGCCCACCTGCGATGGGCCAGCGCCATCCGCCGGTGCTTGAATCCGTCCGGGCCGGAGCCGCGGGCTGGGCTGCAGGTTGAGCCGTGGGCTGGGCCGTGGGATTGGCGGCGGGCGCAGCGGCCGCTGCCGGGACGGAGGGCCGCTGGGTAGGAGCGGCCGGGGCCTCAGGACGGACAAAGTCACCGCGGCTCACCACCATGTTCCGGGGCACCGTCGGGCGGGCGCCCGGGAGGAGCAGGAAGTCATCGATCTGGAGGACGGCGTCGGGCGCCAGGCTGTTGGCCGTCACAATCTGGTCCACCGTGATGGCATAGGTGTCGGCGATGTCCACCAGCGTGTCGCCGGACTGAACCGTATAGCCGGCGCCGTGGAAGTCGGGAACGACCCGCAGCGTCTGGCCGGGCTGAAGCAAATCGGTGTCGACCCGGGGATTCAGCCCGAGCAGCGTGGCGGTGTCGGTGTTGTTGGCGGCGGCAATGGACCAGAGCGAATCGCCGTCCTGGACGACGCGCTGGACCAACCTGAGCCGTGCGACCGGCGCCGGCACCGCCGCTTCATACCGTTCGCGGGCGGTCAGGGAGAGGTACCGGGAATCGGGTCCGATGACCAGTTCCGGCCCGGGCATCTTCTGCGGAGCGGGCTGGGACTGTGCCAAGACCGGCAGGCTTTCCCCAGCGGGGCCTGAAACAGCATCCTTCGGGTGCAGGGCAGCCACGCCCAGAGCGCCCCCAACCAGAATGCAACCGACCACCCCGGCTGCCGTCCGCTGATACCCTTTACGTACATGAACCCCTTTGATTGAAATCCCACCTTTGCTTGTCGGTAATTCCCGGCATCTGGCCGGTTGTTTGGTTACATTCTGGCCGGTGTTATGGAAAGCTAAACCGACCAAGTGTTAAACGCCCCAATTTTCTTACCCGCGCAGGAAGGGATCTTACTACATGCAGCGAATTACTTTTGTCGCGACTCAGGCGCGTGATGGAGGTGATGGTTTGCCGCGTAAAGCCCTTGTACTGACAGCCGTTGCCTTCGTTTTGGCCTTAGGGCTGGCAGCGGATCTGGGCTGGAGGGCGTATACCCGTCCTCGGTTTGCCGTCCTTGTCGAAGGTAAACTTGTCGGCGGCGTGCGTAACGCCAACACGGCTCAACAGGCCCTCAAGACAGTTGAGGAGCAAATTACGGCAGATATGCAGGTCCAGGTCGGTAACATCTCCGCAAAACTGTCGGTTCGACCGCTGGATCCGAAAGAACGGCCCGTTGTCGTGGACGAAACCGGAATTGGGCGGGCGCTGATTGCCACCATTCCATCGCTCACGCAAGGCTTTGCCATAACGGTGAACGGCCGGGACATCGTCGGCGTGGCGGATCTCAATCAAGCCAAAGCGGTGAAGGACGGACTGCTGGAAGAATACCGATCCACCGTACTAAAAGACGCCGCAGCGGTCGAGGTGTTGAAGTTCCAGGAGACCATTGACTGGCACCCGAAGCTGATGCGGACGGAAAACCTCCGGACGGTGGAAGAGGCCCAGACCATCCTCAAGTACGGCACCGACAAGATGGCGCAGTACGTGGTCCGGTCCGGCGATACCGGCTGGGACATCGCCCGGTCCTACAGCGTTTCTCCCGAGCAACTGGCGAAGTCCAATCCCGACGTCGACCTGGAAGTGCTTCAAATCGGGCAGACCCTGAACGTCACGTTCAAGGAGCCCTACGTACATACAGTCTCGGTTTCCAAGCGGGTCGCGAAGGAAGGTATTCCCTTCTCCGAAGAGATTCAGAACGACCCGAACCTGTGGCCATGGCAGTACGCAGTCGTAGTCCCCGGCGTAATGGGTTCCCGGGAGTTGACCATTCGGGAGTCCCGGGAAAACGGCAAGGTAATCCGCACCGACGTGGTGGATTCAAAGGTGCTCTCGCAGCCAAAGCAGCAGTCTGCCCGGCAAGGAACCAAGCAGGTTCCGCCCATGGGTTCGGGCCAGCTGGCTTTCCCGGTAGTGGGCGTAATCACGTCTTACTACGGGGACCGTCCCGAGGGCTACCACTTCGGCGTGGATATTGGCTGCTCGGTCGGGACGCCGGTGCTGGCCGCCGACAATGGCATGGTGACCTTTGCCGGCTGGGACGGCAACTACGGCTACGCCATGCATATTGACCACGGTGGCGGCAAGATGATCACCTGGTATGCCCACCTTTCCGCTTTTGCTGTGTCCGTGGGTGACACCGTAAAGAAAGGGCAGGTCATTGCCTACTCGGGGAACACCGGTCGCTCAACGGGTCCGCATCTGCACTACGAAGTTCACAGCAACGGCGTGGCTCTGAACCCTCTCAGCTTCTATAAGTAATCGCAGCCACCCGGTTATAGACCGGGTGGTTTTTGTATGGGTCCCCCTCGTTTGGGAAAGGATAACACGCAAGGAGGATAATAGCCTCACCTGGTGAGGAGGAGATGCAGGCAATACGGTCGAACTCTCTAAAAACCTCCCTTACAGAAGGGCGTTGTTCCCAAATAACGTCTCCGAAGGAGGGCGCAAGATGGAGAAGCCGAAAGAAGCCCGAAGCAAAGCCGAAGCCATTCGCACGTTCTTGGATCAGCACCAGCCCAAACTTCCTGAGGCCCGAGGGTTTCTTCAGTTCCTTCTTGCCAAAGAAGATATCCTGCGCCGCTTGGAGATCGTCTCAGACCTGTCTGACTGCCGCTATGCCATTCTGGTGTCCGCGAAGGGTTCGGGGTCCTTCCCCTTCTTTTACAAACGGGGGGATCGCTACTTTCACAAGACCTCCCAAGCTGTGGTAGAGCTCATGAAATTCGTACCAGAACGCATCGCCCTCTGCTTGTCAGCTACCCCGCCCGCATGGTCGCCTGAACGCCAGGAGTTCCTTGATACGTTAGGCGAGTGGTACGACGACGTATTTTCCGACGACCTGGACAAGGTGCTGAAGCGGCAGACCCTGTTGGAACGAATTGATCATGCGCTCGCCATTGGTGACAAGGGCTCCTTCGAGCAGCTTTCGGAAGAACTGCGCCGGCTGGATTAAGCGGTCCCCATAGTGCCCGGACTCTTGCCCATCCCATCCAGGGATGGGCTTTTTCTGTCATGAAACCCAATGAATTGCCGATAGTCGCATTATGTCAACTCATCTTATACTGTGGGGAGGCCGCATATACGTTAAAGTAACGCAACTGACAGGGAAGGCGTGAAGCACCATGAGCAACCTGAACCGGTGGCTCCTGGCGGCCGTCCCGATTCTCCTGGTGCCGGCGCTGCTGTTCTGGTTCTGGCCTCGCCCCCGGGACGTCATGTACAGCCTCTACCGGGAACGGGGCAAGGCGCAGACGCTGGCTGGGCTGGACGGCTACCAAAGCAAAGAGAGCCAGCACTACGAAATCTGGTACACGGACGCCGACGAAAAGAACGTAGACATGATCCTGAAAACGGCTGAGACGGTGTACGGGCCGGTGGTCAAAGCGGTTGGGTTTCAGGCGGACAAGGTCCCCCTGATCGTTTACCCGGACCGGACGGTGCTGCGCAAGGCCTTCGGCTGGGGTAGCAGTGAGAGCGCCATGGGCGTCTATTGGCAGGGGACCGTGCGCCTGCTCTCCCCAAACGCCTGGATTGATGAGCAAACCGACAAGAGCCGGGCACGGGTGTTTCGCAAGCTGAACCCCATCGCCCACGAGCTGACGCACTACCTGTTGGACTACAAGACCAGCGGCAACTATCCACGCTGGTTCACGGAAGGGCTGGCACAGCGGGTGGAGCACGACGTAACGGGCTACCTGTGGATCGAGAATAAGTCAACCTTACGCCAGAACCTCTATTCGCTTTCGGATCTTGAGAGTCATTTCGACCAACTGGACAACCAGCCCTTGGCCTACCGTGAGTCTTTCCTGCTGGTTGACTACCTGGCCAGCACCTACGGGAAGGCGCAAATGTCGGCCCTGGTTGAACGGCTGGGCAACGGCATCAGCTTCGGCGACGCGGTGCGGATGACCTACGGCAAGTCGATCGGTCAAATCCACGATGATTGGGCGGACTGGGTCAAGGACAACCTTGACGAGTTAGATCCGACTGGCTAGACCGTCGGGCAGACCCTACCGGCAGACCCAGTCGGGCAGACCCTACCTGCAAAGGAAGGAACGCACGCCGCAATAGTCGAAGATGGGGCCGGGGACTGTTAAAGGGGGCACTTGCCATGGCTGATCGCATTCTGGTGGTAGACGACGAACGACCCATCGCTGACATTTTGAAGTTCAACCTCGAGCGGGAAGGCTACGAGGTCGAAGTGGCATATGACGGCGAGGAGGCGATCGTGAAAGCCCGGCAGGCACCCTTTCAGTTGGTCATTCTGGACATCATGCTGCCGAAGCGGGACGGTTTTTCGGTGTGCAAGGAAATCCGGGCGGCATCGGCGGTACCCATTCTAATGCTGTCGGCGAAGGAGGCCGAGGTCGACAAGGTTCTGGGGCTGGAGTTAGGCGCGGACGATTACGTGACCAAGCCATTCAGCCCAAGAGAACTGTTGGCCCGGGTCCGGGCGATCCTGAGAAGGATGCGGCCCCAGGATCCGCCGCAAGCAGTCCCGCAGGCCGACCAGGTGTTAAAAGGCGGCCCGCTCACGCTCAACCTGACCAGCTACGACGTGGTGAAGGGCGACCAGACGATCGCGCTGACCCCCCGGGAGTTCGAGCTGCTAAGACACGTGATCGCCCACGCCGGCCAGGTCTTTTCGCGGGAGGCCCTCCTGGAAGAGGTCTGGGGCTACGACTATTACGGCGACGTCCGCACCGTCGACGTGACCGTAAGGCGCCTGCGCGAGAAAATCGAGGACAACCCCGCCACGCCGGAGCTGATCAAGACCAAGCGCGGCATCGGCTACTACTTCCACAGGTTCTCGTAACTACCCACCCTCCCCGCGCCCAAGCGAAGAATCCTCCGAGACCGGCCCCCCCGTGGTGAGCCAAGCACGCCCCGGTCGGCGGGCGAAGGCGCATCGGGGTTTAGTTCAAGATTCGCAGCCGTTCGTGCGCGGCCGAAGTGGCGACGGCATACTTCGCCTACCTATGAGCGAGGACGCCACGAAGGGCGAGAATCATTTCAAAGTTAAGCGCCCCGCAGCGACAAGACCACCGGCCGGCGGCGTGCGACGGAACCGTCTACCAAAGGGGTGGCAGCGGTGTTAAGGAGTATTCAGAGCAAGCTGATCTTTGTTTACCTGCTGTTGATCCTGGTGGCGTTCCAGCTAAGCGGACTCTACCTGCTAAAGAACCTGGAGCGGGCTTATGTTCGCCAGGTAGAGGATGACCTGTCTCAGCGGGCCCAACTGCTCATTGGCCAACTCTCCGGCTACAGCGTGGGCGGCAAGCTGGACGCACAAGGCGTGAACCAGTTCATGGCCTCTTGGCCGGTGGGCAATGCAATCGTGCTGGACGCCAACGGAACGGTCATCGGGGCGACTCCACGGCAGCAGGAGCACGCTGCGCTCCTGGGCAAAAAGTTCTCCAACGACGACGTCTCCCCGGCCCTGGTAGGCGCACCGAAGACCACCAGCCGGGGCGAGGAGAACGGGGAGCCCATGACCTACCTGGCCGTGCCGCTCATCAGCTTGAACCGTGTCATCGGTGTCGTCTACCTGAAGGGCTCCCTCAAAGAGGCTTACGACCGGCTGAAGAACATCCGCGACATGCTGATGACGGCCGCAGCCATCGCCCTAGGCGCCACGGCCATGCTTTCAGTCATGCTGGCCCGGACCATTACCGGTCCGGTTCGGGAAGTGACCCGCAAGGCCGGCGAGATGGCGGGCGGCAACTTCAACCAAACGATCGAAGTCCGGTCCAGCGATGAGGTTGGTCAGCTGGGCGAGATGTTCAACCGCATGACATCGCGGCTGAAACAGACCCTCGAAGAGATTCAAGGAGAAAAGAACAAAGCCGAGGCCATTTTGTCGCACATGGCAGATGGCCTGCTGGCGTTTGGTGCCACCGGGCAGATCATTATCGTAAACCCCGCCGCGGAACGAATCCTGGGAATTATCGAGGCCGACGTGCTGGGGCAGTTGCCGCAGCACGTCTGGCCGGAGATGAAGCTGGACACGGCGCTGGCAAAGGCCCGGGAGGAAGGCCGGTCGCTAACGCAGGAGATTCATTTCGGGCCGCAGGTGCTGTTGGCCCACGTGACCCCACTGCAGGGCGAGCGGAGCCAGCCGGCGGGCACGGTGGTGGTTTTGCACGATATCACCGAGATGGAGAAACTGGAGCGCATGCGCCGGGATTTCGTGGCGAATGTCTCCCACGAGCTGAAGACGCCCCTTACGACCGTAAAGAGTTACGTGGAAACGCTTCTGGACGGCGCCGCGGAAGAGCCGGAAGTCAGGGCCCGGTTCCTGCGGGTGGTTGAGGCAGAGACGGACCGGATGGCCCGGCTGGTGAAGGACCTGTTGCACCTGAGCCAGTTGGACCAGGGTTCCATCAATTGGGACATACAGCCCTACGAAGTGCCGGCGCTCATGGAGGAGTGTGTGGCCAAGCTGGCGGTGCCGGCGGGACGGAAGAACCTCTCCATCCGGCGGGTATACGCGCCAGGCGTCTCTCAGGCCCTGTTTGACCGGGACAAGCTCCATCAGGTAATCCTGAACCTCCTGGCCAACGCCATCGAATTTACCCCGGTCAAAGGGGAGATCACGGTGGACGTCCGGAACGACGGGGCCATGGTCAAGGTGACCGTGAAGGACTCGGGCATCGGCATTCCCAAAGAAGACTTGCCCCGCATTTTCGAGCGGTTCTACCGGGTGGACAAGGCCCGCTCCCGGATGCTCGGCGGCACGGGCCTGGGTCTTGCCATTGCTCGGCAGATCGTGGAACTGCTGGGCGGGGCCATCTCCATCGATTCAGAGTTGGGGAAGGGCACCGAGGTCGTCTTCACCATTCCGGCAGCCCTCGCGGCAGAGTCGGAGGTGAGCTGATGGCCCGCATCTGGGAGACGACTCTGAACACCTTGCTGGCCGTTCTGGTGCTCACAAGCCTGGCACTGTCCAGCATCATCTGGTTTCCGCCTGAGCAGTGGAAGACGGCACGGCTGGCCGAACCGCAGGTCAACTCAGGGCCGGTGGCTGGTGGGGGTACCATGCCGGACATCTTACGGCCGGAGCGAATTTACCTCCAGACCAAGGGCAACAAGGTCGCCCTGCTGTCGCCCGGCTCTCCGGAGTACAGCCAACTGTGGCGCAGTGTGCGGGATGTGCTTTCCGACATCCGCCCGGCAATGCTGTCGGCGCAAGTCACGGAGGGCGAGGCGGTCCCGGGCGAGGCTGTCCAAGGTGAGGCGGTCCAGGGCGACTCCATCACCCTCGTGCTGCCGCTTGCCCAGGAATTGCGAGATTGGGCGGATTACTGGGGCTGGGGATCCCTGGGCGTCTTGAATCCTCGCTCCATGGTTGACCGGTTGACGCTGTTCCTGGGTCCGAAGCCGGCGCTGTCGCTGACGGGGCCAACCGGTCGGGAGTATCGGATCGGACCGCTCCCGGAGCGGGAGCAAAAACGATTGCAGGACATTGTCGCCAGGATGGACGTCGGACTTTTTGCGCGTTACCGCCCGCTAAAGCTACCGAAAGACTCGCCGACGCGAATTCAGACCGGGATCCTGGTACCGGAAGTTACGACGATGAAATCAGCCCGCATTGAACTGCGCAAACCCGACCAGAACATGGAGGAGGCGCGGTACTTTCCGGACCTTTCGGTGGTGCGGAAGATCGATGAGCGGGACGCCCAGTCCTTCACGGATGGCCAGCGGCTGCTCAAATTCTCCAAGTCCGGGGTGCTGGAGTTCTGGTCGGTCCCCCCGCCGGGCTTTCCCCCGGACCTTGCCCGGGCGAGGAACGCCACCAAAGACTGGGTGGACACCCACGGGGGCTGGCCCCACGAGTTGGTGTTGACCCGGTTCCGCCAGCAGACCGGCAAGTCAACCATGGTCTTTGAAATCCGGAGCAACGGACCGTTCCCGGTGGAGTCCGCCGATGGTGCAGCGCAGGTGGAGGTCGTGTCCGCCGATCGGAACGACCCGGTGGGCGACCGGGTGACGCGGTTCCGGCGGTTCCCGGATATCACAGCGATCGTATTCATGGAGGCGGTCCCGGCGGTCCCGCTAATCTCGCCGGAGCAGGCGCTTCAGACCGCGGCGCAGGAATTGCCGGACGTCATGCAGGACCTGGTTCGGGAGCTTCACCTGGCGTACCTCGTAGAGTCCAGTGGTCGGGAACTGGAGCTGGGTTGGTCGCTGGAACCCGTCTGGGTGATTCAGATGGGCGATCTTCCAGTCTATGTCCCGGCTGACCCGCGTAGCGGCAAAAAGCCTAGAGTGGCACTACTCTAGCGAGGGGATTACTTCGGCTGCGGTATTATCTTAATCTTGAAGTGTGATCGGCGTATCCTTTTGGGCGTCGGGCACGTTATGGAGGTGGGCATAGAATGGATTGGCCAAAGGCGCGAGCCATATTGCTGGCGGCGTTCACTGTGGTCAACCTGATTCTGGCATACTCCATTTGGGGTCCCAGCGGGGTTTTTCCTGGCGACGTCAGCGAGGCATCGCCGGCGCAGCAGTTGGATAAGCTCCGGGCGACCCTCCTGGATTTACAGGTGACGCTGCCGTCGACGGTGGCGGTGCCGAAAACGCCTGCCCCGATGCCTTTTCTGAAAGTCGAGTACCGGCCCACCCCCGACTACGTAAGGCTGCCAGGCGAATTCTTTCAGGGGACGCCGGGTTTAAAGCCTGAAGTCGACAAGGAATCGAAGGAACTCATATATCGACCAGGGGCCACCGGTATGGCGGCTCGGGAGATTAAGCTGGATAACCATCGCCAGGTGCAAGAGGCGGTGGAGGAGTTCATGCGCAATGCGGTCCTCATGCCGCAGGGCGCCACGCTGTCTGGGATCACGGTTTTGCCGGGGACCGACCGTGTGGTTGTGGAGTACCTTCCGACGTTTGGCGGGTTCTCGGTATTCTCAGGGTACGTGCGCGTGGAGGTTTCGGCCCGCGGGATTGAAACGGTGAGGCAGTTCTGGGTGGAGCCGCGGGGTTACACGGAAGCGCCGCCCAAGGCGGTGCGGCCGGCGGGCGAGGCGCTCCTCCGGTTGGCCGGGCGGTTGCAGGCTGCCAAGCGAGGCCATCAGACCATCCGGGAAATTCGATTGGGGTACTACGCCCGGCCTCTGGTCCTCACTCAGGCCGATGTGGTAAACGGGTGGGACACGGTTCCAGTCTGGCGGATCAGTCTGGATACCGCTGAAGTGTATTACATTAACGCATTCAACGGTGAGTGGGAATCTGAGGCAAACTGAATTCTTGGTTTGCAGGGAAACATTGCCAGATTAGCGAACTACATCGGGAGCGTTCATTGCCGTTTGCATTCGCTGCCAGCTCAAACGTGCATGTTGCGAGGAGGAAACTCGGTTGGCCAAGCTCACCATCTGGGGGGGCAGGCGGCTCCAGGGCTCCATAAAAATCGGCGGGCGTAAAAATTCCACGCTGGCACTGATTGCGGCAACCCTGCTGGCCGATGGCTCCAGTCGCCTGGAGCATGTCCCGCAGATTCACGATGTGGCGACCTATCGCGAGATTCTGACCGGCCTGGGCGCACGGGTCGACTGGGACCCCGTTCAGGGCCGGATGACGGTCCACTCCGGCGGCGTGGCGCCCACGGAGGTGCCGTACCACCTGGCGAGCGCTATGCGGGCGTCGTATTACCTCCTGGGCGTCATGCTGGCCCGCTACGGCCGGGCCGACGTGCCGTTGCCGGGCGGCGACAAAATTGGCCAGCGGCCGGTGGATCAGCACTTCAAGGGGCTTTCGGCGCTTGGTGCCGAGGTCTGGATGGACCGGGGCATCATGCGGGCCCGAGCCGCCCGGCTGCGGGGCGCTACGGTCTACCTGGACGTGGTCAGCGTGGGAGCGACCATCCAGGTGATGATGGCGGCTTCGCTGGCCGAGGGCACGACGGTGATTCACAACTGTGCTCGGGAACCCCATGTCGTGGACGTCGCAAACTTCATCAACGCGGCGGGCGGGCATATTATGGGTGCCGGCACGGACACCATACGCATCACCGGGGTCAAGCGGCTGGTCGGCCCAACTCACCGGATTATCCCGGACGACATTGAGGCTGGCACCTGGATGATTGCCGCCCATTTAACTCAAGGTGACATCACCCTGGAGAACGTGATTCCCACCCACGTGACCCCGATTATCGCCAAACTCCGGGAGGCCGGCGCCGAAATCCTGGAGACCGACGAAAGCCTCAGAGTGGTTGGGCGGGAGCGGCCGCAGGCCATCAACCTGAAGACCCACCCGTACCCGGGCTTCCCAACGGACGCCCAAAGTCAGATGACGGCCATGTTATGCACGGCCGGCGGCACCAGCTACGTCACGGAAACCCTGTACGACGACCGGTTCCGCTTTGTCTCCGAACTTGTGCGCATGGGCGCCCGAGTCCGGGTCGAAGGGCACACCGCCATTATTGAAGGGGTCCCCAGTCTTTTTGGCGCACCGGTGGAAGCGACGGATATTCGGGCCGGTGCTGCACTTATTCTTGCCGGACTCGCAGCCGATGGCGAAACCACGGTCTATGGGCTTGAACACGTGGAGCGGGGCTACGAAAAACTGGAGCAAAAGCTTCGGGGTCTGGGCGCCGCGATTGATATCGCCGACCGGAAGGAATCGGCCGTAGGCTAAGACGAACAACAAGGCGGTGCCATTACGGCACCGCCTTTTCGGATTTTTGACATGTATTTCGGAGAAATTACATGACACACGGAAAATACCGTGATTTATTTCGGCGAATATTATTTAGGAGGTTTTAATTCATGAAAATAAAAATAATATTGGTGGGAAAAATAAAAGAAAAATACCTGACCGAAGGGGTGCAGGAATACCTCAAGCGGCTGACGCCATATGCCAGGGCGGAAGTGGTTTCCCTGGCGGACGAGCCGATTCCGGACGGCGCCTGGCCCGCGCAGGAGGAGCAGGTTAAGGCCCGGGAAGGGGAGCGAATTCTGAAGCAGTTGGAGCCAGGGCAGTATGTTGTGGCGCTGGACCTGCGGGGCCAGACGGTGTCGTCGGAAGAACTGGCAGCGTTCTTCAGCGAGCGGGCCTTGCGCGGCCAGCCCAGTCTGGCGTTCGTAATTGGCGGCTCACTTGGCCTCGCGCCCGACGTGTTGGCCCGGGCGGACTTTAAGCTTTCGCTGGGGCGAATGACCTTTCTGCACCAGATGGTCCCGTTGATCTTGCTTGAGCAGATTTATCGGGGATTTAAAATAAATCGGGGAGAGCCGTATCATAAATGACGCTCCCTGGCGGCCACAACCACAGTCCACGGGCGCGAAAGAGCCACTGAGCGTGAGCACTGACTACCAGTGCATACCTCAGTGGCTCTTCTGCGCTTACAGGTACGGGAGCGGCCCTTTGCGTACCTACCCGAAGTTCGGCGTGCCACCCAACTGCAGCGGCCCGTTCAGCCCGGCATAGTTGAGATTGAACACCCCACTGCCGGTCCACCGGATCGGATCCGTGGTGTTGAATGTCAGCAGGTCCAGGTTCGGCGACGTATCCGTGTTCACGTCGGCGATAATGTCGGGCGACGTAGCCGCCAGCCCTGTCAGAAGTCCGATCACGACTCCGCCCACGGCCAGCGCCGCCCCGTCTGTCACAACGGCAAGCACGGCTGTCGCCAGCACCCCGACGACGATCAGCATCCACTTCTCGATCTCGGTGCCTTCGCTGGCGTGCGTCCCCTGGTCCGTCACGGGCGTCTTGGCCTCCTTGTAGACCAGGGTCTGCCCCAGGTTGCTGGTGCCCAGTTCCATCGTATACCAATGCGTGGTGTGGCAGTAGGCCGTCACGCCCATGCCCACATCGGTCTCGGTATACGTCTCGAAGATGACCAGGGTCTCCTCGACGGCGATCTTCAGTTCCTTCATGTACGGCGTGTAATGGCTGCCGTCATGCTCCACCGGGTCCAGTTGTATGCTGCGCCCGCTCTTGAGCTGCAGAACGTGCTGGTACTTCCCCGTCGAGGTGTCGCCGCCCACCACCACCTCGTAGTCATCGCGGGTCGAATGCGTCCACTTCATGGGCAGGGTCGGCAGCATCAGGTCATTCAGCAGCCGCTCTTCGGCAATCAGGTACCCGGCGATACTCCCGCCGGGGATGGCACTGGGATCCACCGCCTGCACTTGCTGGACCGTGCCCGTCCGCCCACCGGTCATGCAGAGCACGCCCAGAATGCTCTCCGCCGCCGTGGGACCGTCGGAGTAGGCGTAGTCGATGTACGTGGGCTTCGTCCAGGCCCAGGCCGCATCCTTGTCGATGTAGTCGTTCAGGTCGACCACGGCAAAGACGTGGGCAAAATCCACCAGGTTCTCGTTAAGCCAGGCCACGATCAGGGCCGGAATCACGGCCTCTACCACATCCAGCCCGAAGGCGTCCACCGCATCGCCCGTGGGCGCCTGCGTGAAGAGCGCCGTCTTCAGGCTGACCACCGGGTCGGTGGGGCTGGACGAAGTGGCTTTCACCTTCAGGGCCATCGGCCGAGTGGAGGTAGCCCCGGAAGCCCCGGCTGCAGCATCCGTATGGGGGATAAACTGCAGCCGCACTTCCACGATCAGCTCGCCCTGGCTCCAGGTGAAGGCGCCCAGGGTGCAGGAGCCGGTCACGTCCTTCACGGGCAGCGACATCCAGATCAGGGCGCCATCGCCGCCCCGCACCACTTGCCAGTCGCCGAAACTGCCTTTGACCGAGTCGCCTTTCGCGTTCACATAGGCGAACCCGCCCGGCGACGACTTGTGTGCCACGATGGCGCTGTTGACCTGGGGAATGGGGATCGCAAAGACCGTATCCCAGTTCAGGGTATCGGTGAGGGTCCCGCCGGCCGCCATCCTACTTCTCCACCAGGTCGCCGCCCAGAATCAGGGCGCCGCTCAGGGCCGCCGACGTCAGCGTGAACCCGCTGGCGTTCGGCCACTGCACCGCGCCCACGCAGGTGGCCGCGAACTGGTCCAGCGACGGCACGTCGGAGAAGTTCTCCTCTGAGATCGCGTCGAGAATGTTCGGGATCTCGCCGATGGCGGCCCCAACGGCCCCGCCGATCATGCCGCCCAGCAGCTTCCACTTGGCGGCCCACAGGTTCTTGCCGAAGCTCTGCACCTTGTTGATGAACTTGCTGGCGATGGTCTCAGAAGACTCGCCGGCCTCTTCCATCTCCGACGCTTCGCTGATGTCGTCGGAGGCGTCGCTCAGGCCGTCTTCGCTGGCCTGCGAGAGCGACTCGCTCGACTCATCCATGACATCGAGCAACGTGTCGGACAGATCCATCGAGACCATTTCGGAACCCGAGTCGACGGCGGCTTGTTCGCCGGCCTCGGCGGCCTCGGTCGCACCGGTGGCCGCGGCATCGGCCGCCCCGCCGATCAGCCCGCCCACCACGGCGCCCAGAATGGCCATGCCGATCTCAAAGCCGAGGTTCTCCCACTTCTTCCAGTTGGCCATCGAGGTGCTCACGATCAGGCTGGGCTTGCCATCCTGCTTGGCAGTCAGCACGTTGACGTAAGGCTTGCCCTTTTTGTCGGTGCCGGTGGCCAGCGAGAGCGAGTAGTACTCGGTGTAGTTCACGTGCGCCGTGATGCCCGATTTGATCTCCCAGTACAGGTCGGTGAACTCGACCCGAATCAGGTTGCCCACCAGGCCCACCCGGAACTTGCCGGTGTCCACATAGGCCGGCACCGGGTTGTTGTCGTTGTCGGTGAAGGTGCCCCACTGGATGCTATCCTTGTTCTCATAGAACAGGCCGTCGCTGGTCAGGACAAAGTCGTTGGCCGAGCTGCCCAGACGCATGGAGAGCAGGCCGGGCATAATCCACTTCTGCACGAAGAGCGTCGGCGTGATCGCAAAGGCCGAATGGCCGTTGGCCACGGTGAGGAGGCGGGGGTCGATGGAATGGGTGGCTAGCTTGATGGGCCGGCCTTCCGTCATGGCCAGCACGCCGAAGACGCTGGTGTCCATGCTGTTGGTGGAGCTGACGGCGTAAGAGAGGTCCGTGGGCTTCAGCCACTGGAAATCGCCCACGTCCGCCTTATCGTTGATGACCATGATCGAGAACACGTGGTTGAACGCATCCAGGTTCTGGGCGAAGTAGGCCTTGAACAGCGACTCGCAGATCGCCTTGGCGATGTCGGGATCGCCGGCCTGCGTGAAGTTGAACGAAGAGGCCATGATCGTCGCCACCGGATCTGTCGGGTCCTTGGACTGGGTGCGCGCCTTGAGATTCTGCTGCGTCCCCGTACCGGGCTTGGCCGTGGGATCCTGATAGGTCGCGGTCTTCTGCTCCAGGTAGTTGAGCTTGATCTCCACTTCCACCCAGGCATTGGCCAGGTCGAAGCTGAGGCCCGGCTCCGTGGTGGTGGTGTAGGTGCCGGACGTGATGGGGCAGATCATCGTCAGGTTCTGCCCGTCGCCGTTGGTGGTGAACTGCCAGTCGCTCCATTTGCCCGTGACGCCCGCCACCGTCTGCCCGCCCCGCTGATCGAGGTGGGAGAAATCGGGCGGCGTCGACTTCAGGGCCTTGATCGCCTCGTTCGCCTTGGTATACGAGATCGCGTACGAGGTATCCCATCCAAACAGATCAATGTTGGCGTCAGCCATGCTCATCAGCCTCCTTATGAGTTGGGTTCAGGAACGGTACTGGCCGCAGAGCGAGAAAGCCTGGGCCAGCGTGGCGGACTGCACTTGAATGTGCTCCAGCCCGTTCCACGCCACCACGATAGCACCGGCCTGGGCCACCGTGTTCTGCCCGCCGGATCCCGTGGAGTGCGAAACCGAATCGGCGATGGAATCGGTCACCAGGGAGATCACCGTATCAACGATCGCCAAAATGATCGCGCCGCCGATCAGCGCAAAGACGTAGTCGTACCAGGGAACGTGCTTGTCGTAGTTGACGCTCGGGTTGGGGTCATTAAGGAAGGAGAAGGTGTTAGTGGCCGTGTCGTAGTGGAAGGCGTTTCGCACCGTCACATCGTAGGTGACGTAGGCGTTCAGCAGGCCGGTGATGTCAAAGGAGCCGTTGGTCACCGTCACCGCCTTGTCCCCGTCGATGGTGATGGAGAGCGAGTTGATCTTCGGGTAATAGTCGATGGCGCCTTCCCGTACGGACCCGGCGCTCAACTGCCCCTGGTTGACGATCTGGCCCGATGTAGGCGTGGCTGCCTGGTAGACGAAGTTGGCAGCCGTGGCACCGTTGCCAAAGGCAGACGGGAGCGAGGGCATGATCACCTGCTGCAGGAAGAGGCCCTCGGAGATGGCTACGAAGACTTCGTGGGTCGTGTCCAGCAGGGAGCCGTCGATCTCCAGCTTGAGGCCGGAGATATCCCGGTCGGTGGTCACGGCCAGAACGGCCAGGAAGCCGGTGTTCCCCGCGACCGGGTTTACGTACAGGTACTCGAAGCGCTTGGGCGCCAGCCAGCTGTCTGAAGCGGGCGGCACCAGGTTGACCTGGGCGAAGACGTAGTTCAGCGAATCCCGGTTGGCGATGAACAGCTCGGGCAGATGCTCGTTGAGCAGACCCCAGGCCGCCGCCGTATCCGGGTTATTCTCGCTGATTTGCCCAGATGCGTCGGGCGTGACGGTGGTGACGGCACCGGGTGTCTGGTCGCCCGGCTTGCTGCCCTTGACCGTGCAGTTGAACCGCAGCTCCTTCACCTGGCTGTTGCTCGGGTTGCCGATGAAGGACAACTGCATCTCCATGACCGGCTTCACGTTCTGGAACGGCATCGTCGTGACCTTGCCGCCCGCCGCCGTCAGCTCCAGCGTCAGGTGGTTCATGGGCGTCTCGAACCGCACCAGCTTGCCTGAACCGTTCAGCGTGACCTGCCACGGCCCGAAGTCGCCGTAGAAGTGAACGTTGCCCTGCCGGAAGTCAAAAGTGGTGATCAGGTGGCTCATGTTGGCGGCCAGCTGCTTGTTGACCACAGCGACGGAGCTGACGAAGACGGCATCCCATCCTTTGGTATCCACCTGGCTCCCTCCCGTCGTTATCCGATGGTCACCGCGTAGGGAATTTGCAGGACGAACGTCGCCACGCCGCCTGACACGATCACTTTCACTTCCGTCTGGCCGGGCTGCAGCGCCTTAAAGGTCCAGGCGATCTGCGGCTGGCCGTCCCACACGATGCCGGCGTCCACCAGCGCGACGCGGGACGCATCCGTCTGAACCTGGATCGATCCGCCCACGTTGATGGCATCCGGCTGCCCGATGGTGAAGGTGCCCCCCACCGCCACCTGAATCGCCCGCTTCGGATTCAGCGCCTCCGCCTTCGCCCGCACGTCGCTTTCGGTCGCCACCGGAACGTCTGGCGGAATGGGGCCGGCCTCGTTCAGCCCGAGGTACCGCACCGTAACGGCGGCGCCTTCCGGCGAATGGGCGTCGACCACCGTCACTGAGGCGGTGCCCGCAGGCAGAGCCAGCTTGAACTGGTCGGCGCATTGGTACTCCCGGAACTGGCGCGGTGAGAGAATGGGGCCTGACCAGCCGTAGAGGGTGAACCGGTAGCCGTCTGTCGCCTCCTGGTCCTGCACGAAGTGAATGCCTGAGGTGTACGCAATCACTTTACCTTCAGCGTAAAGCGTCAGCTCTTCCGTCGCTGGGTCATAGGCCGCCGCAAGCCGGGTCGCCGGAACGATTCCAAGGAACCCCATCAACAGCACCCCCCGAATTCTATATGGATCTTTATGGTCACACTTGCTATAAAGTTCACTCTTCGATAATAGCACTTTGGTACAGTGCTGGCTAGGAGGAAATAGCCATGATTTCACCACCCGACTGTGGAAAGTGCGAAAAGACAGGGGAGCCCATTGCGGTGGGGCTCCCCTGTCTTTTCGTCGGTGAGGATCCTACTCGGACCACTGGATAGTGGCCGTCCGGTCGGCCGAGTTGAATGTCAGTCCGTATCCCAGGGCCGGCCCAACCACACGCAGCGGGACCATGGCCTCGCTTCCGGCCACGTACGGCGGCACAGCGGCCTTGTAGGCGGTCCCGTTCCAGGTGTAATCCGGTACATCCACAGTCATAACAATGGTGTATGTCACATTGTCGAGTCTGCGCGTAAGCGCGATGCGGCCTGTTGAAGCTTCAAATGTCACCTTAACCCCTGCGTTCGTCAGCAGCGAAGCTGGTATCATGAGCCGGCCGTTCTTGATCACCGGCTTTGTACTCAGTGAGATGTTAGCGCCATCCAGTTTGGCCGTACCGGGAGTAAGCGACACGACGAGGGAACGCTGCGCCGCATGGATAAGGACCGCAACTACCGTGGTGGAGGCGCCACCTGACCCGGTGGATTTGATCGCGACCACAACGTATAGGTAGTAGTGGTTCTGCGCCGTGTTATCGGTGAAGGTAGTCTCCTGGACAGCAAAGTCGTTCAGCAGCGTCACTGTGTACGAGTTACTATCCAAAAACTCGTACCGATAGATGTTATAACCCTGCTGGGCGTCGGTCAGGGCGCCCCACGTCAGTACTGCATGCCCACTCGCCCCATTGGCTGCAAGTACGCTGGATGTTGGCATGCCAAAGTGGAACCAGATGGTTATCTTGGGCGTGGTCTGCAACAGTAGGAACTTCGCATACCCACCGCCAGACAACTTCAGTACATAGACTCGCGAGAGCTGGAGCGGCGCCGTAGCCGCATAGCCGGCTGCGGGTACCGTCTGCACGTCATCCAGGCTGAACTGGGCCGGTTCAAGCAACTGAACCAGTGCGCCGTTCTGACCAGTCACCGTGGTCGATGTGACCTTCATGTCGCCCACAAGGTCTCCGTTCAGGTCAAATGACGTAGCAGGGTCCACATCGGTGTAGCGGTTCGGTACGACACTGAAGGCAACCGGAATAGGCGCCGAGACCATGACTTGGTGCTCAATGGGGTAACTGATCACCGGTTCTGGTCCAGTCATGCTGTCCCCCAACGCCGCGAACGCGGGAGTAGCGGTCACCATGATCAGAAACGAAACCAGTAGGGACCGAACCCAACGATGCATAAACATCCCTCCCAATTTCCGTGTCGCAAAAATTGTATCAGACTTACCAATTCAGTGTACATAGCTTCAACAAACAGCAGCGCACACGAAGCCCTGCGCATCGAAGGGAAAGACGGGCGGGTGCACGAAGTGAAGACGGAGAGTTTTGGCTGAAAGCGGAGGGAACGGTCATGGCATTTCCACGCCCAGACGCGGAATCTAAGGTGTTCTTTCAGTCCATTCTTCCGCCCGACCCGCGCATCCGAGTGCAACCGATGTTCGGCAATCTCGCCGGTTTTGTGAATGGCAACATGTTCACCGGCTTGTTTGGGTCCGAGGTCTTCGTACGCCTGCCCGAGGAAGCGCGAGTCCGTCTGTTGAGCGAGGAGGGTGCCTCGCCCTTTGAGCCCATGCCGGGGCGGCCGATGACAGAGTACGTGGTCATGCCGGTGGCTTGGCGAAATGAGCCGGAAAAAGCCCAGACCTGGGTTGAACGCTCATTGAACTGGGCCGGTGGCCTGCCCGAGAAGGCCGCCAAACCCAAGAAATAAACCCAAGAAGCCCACAGACCTCAGGACACCAGGTCTGTGGGCTTCGTTTTTCGTCAATAGGCAGGCAGGCCCACCAGATCGGTAAACTGAGTGAAGGTAAGCATCTGGTCCAGCAGTCCCTGCGTGGTGCCGGTTTCCTTCAGGGTCCGCATGGCAGCCAACAGTGAGTGAGTCACGGCGAACAGCCCCGTAACCGGGAAGGCGATCAGCCGGAAGCCCAGTGCCTGGAGTTCGGGCACCGCCAGCAGCGTCCGGAGTTGGGTGGTATGCTTCGAGGTGAGTCCCTCCCTTGCCAAAATATCTACGAGTGGTTCGCCCTGACCGGGCGCCACTCCTTGTCCCGGAAGCACGCCGGCGCTTTTCCGATGGCCGCAGGTATATTTCTGGATTATTACCGCGAATATAATGCGAAAATCGGAAAATCCGGTGAACCCGTTGTGAATCGAGCCGGTTTCCTGTAGGATAGGTCAGTATGCCAATATTGTAATTCCCCCAGGAGGGGTGTGCTGCGTGAGCATCCTGCAGGTGAATAAACTCGGACACGGTTTCGGCGCCCGGTCGCTGTTCCATGACGTCTCGTTCCGGCTGCTCCGCGGTGAACACGTGGGGCTGATTGGCTCTAACGGTACGGGCAAGTCCACGCTGGTGGAGATCATCACCGGCCAGACTCAGCCGGATGAAGGCACCGTCGAGTGGTCCAAGCGTGCCTCCGTGGGCTACCTTGATCAACACACCCGCCTGACCGCAGGCACCAGCGTCCGCGACGTCCTGCGGGACGCCTTCCGGCACCTTTACGAGCTGGAGGCCGACCTGGTCACAGTCGGCGAGGCGCTGGGCAGCGCCGACCCGGACGCCATGGAGAGCCTGTTGGAAGACATGGGTGACATTCAGGACCGTCTGGAGATCAGCGGTTTTTACATGATCGACGCGAAGGTCGAGGAGATTGCGAAGGGCCTGGGCATTACGGCCATTGGCCTGGACCGCGACGTTGCCGAGTTGTCGGGCGGGCAGCGGACCAAGGTGCTTCTGGCGAAGTTGCTGCTGCAGCAGCCCAACGTGATGATCCTGGACGAGCCGACGAACTACCTGGACGAAGAGCATATCACCTGGCTGACTGAGTATCTGCAGGGCTATCCCTACGCCTTTTTGCTGGTGAGCCACGACACCTTCTTCATGAACGACGTGGTTAACCTGATTTATCACCTGGAAGGCGGGCAGTTAACCCGCTACAGCGGCAACTACGAGGCTTTCCTGCGGGTGTATGAGCAGCGTCGGATGCAGCAGGAGAGCGCCTTCGAGCGGCAGCAAGAAGAGATTGCCCGGGTCGAGGACTTTATCGCCCGCAACAAGGCGCGTGTCTCCACCCGGGGCATGGCCGGCTCCCGTCAGAAGATGCTGGACCGCATGGAGCGCCTGGAAAAGCCGGCTACCTACCCCCGGCCCACGTTCAACTTCAAGGAGGGCCGCAACTCCTCGAAGATCGTGTTCAAGAGCGACGGCATGGAGATTGGCTACACCTTCCCGTTGCTGCCGCCGCTCTCCATGTCGCTGGAGCGGGGCCAGAAGGTGGCCGTGACGGGCATGAACGGCATTGGCAAGTCGACGCTGCTCAAGACGATGCTCGGGCTGGTCGCACCGGTCCGCGGCACGGCAGAGCAGGGCGACAACCTGCTGAAGGCCTACTTCGCCCAGGAGGAGGCTATGGACGACGAGCGTACTCCGCTGGATGAGCTCTGGGATGCTTTCCCCTGGCTCTCCAACAACGAAGTGCGGGGGCGGCTGTCATCCAGCGGCCTGACGGCCGAGCACTACAACAACAAGATGTTCAACCTGTCGGGCGGCGAGCAGGCGAAAGTGCGGTTGGCGAAGCTGCAGATCAACGAATCCAACTGGCTGGTGCTGGACGAGCCCACCAACCACTTGGACGTGGCGGCCAAGGAAGAGCTGGCCGTGGCGCTGAAGCGGTTCAAGGGCACGCTGGTGTTGGTGTGCCATGAGCCGGAGTTCTACCAGGACTGGATTTCCGATGTGTGGAGCGTCGAAGCCTGGGCCAAGCAGGCGGCCAGGTAGCGGGTCGTCCGTTAGCTGTATGCCCGTTCGTAACGATGAGGCCCCTTCCGCTTTCGCAGCGGAAGGGGCCTTTGTGCGAGCAGCTACTGGGCTAATGGGAACAGCGGCTGTACGTTGATTGCCCGCTGCCGGACGATATCGCGCTCGATAAACGAGAGCGGCTCGAATCGCTCGGCGGTCTCCACGGCATTCCAGAATAATTCCGGGTCGCCGGGCGGAATGGCCGCCGTGATCGGCTCGGAGAGCGCGAACCGGAGGGCCAGGCTGGACTCCACCGGATCGAGGCACGGTTCATACCAGCACTTGGGTGCCTGTTTCCGGCTCGCCTCTTGCTGCCAGCGGGAGCGGGCCATGGCCTTGAGGGCCAGCCGGCCCATGCCTTTGGGCCGCGCGGCATCGATCACCGCCGGGCCGAAGTTGGCCTGGTGGTAGTTTACCCAGTTGATCGGAAAGAGAATGGTGTCGAAGTTGTATGCGGCGATCAGCTTCAGGGCAATGGCATCCGAGTGGGCGGAAAAGCCCAGGAACCGGACGAGTCCTTCCTTGCGGGCTGCCTCCAGGGTCTCAAGCGCCCCGCCCGGCCCCAGGGCCTGCGCCAGGTCTTCTTCGGTCGACATCGCGTGCAATTGGTACAGGTCGAAATGACTGGTGCGGAGGCGACGGAGCGAATGCTCCAGTTCGGCCCGCGCCCCTTGCCGGGTGCGCTCCGTGGTCTTGCAGGCCAGGAAGCTGCGCGACCGGTAGGGTTCCAGTGCCGCCCCGAGCCGCGCTTCCGCGTCGTCGTAGCTGGGGGCAACATCGAAATAGTTGATGCCGTGCTCAACCGCTCTGCTGACCGCCTGGTCCGCCTCCGCCTGGGGAACCTTGGCGACCACAATCCCGCCGAAACCGATGATGGACAGTCTCTCCCTGGTTTGGCCCAGAGCGCGATACTCCATTCAACCAACACCTCCTGCCGGGGTCGGGCTATTTTCCGTCGATGAAGTCATCGAGCCGGGTGACGAAGCCCCGCAGGAAGTCCAGGGCCTCCTCTGCCGCTGTGAAGAGCGGCGCCGGCAGGTGCAGGCGGGCGGAGAGGATGCCCGTGGCCGCCTGAAGCAAACCGCTCGGCGGCGCTCCGGCCGACCAGGGCTCGATTACGGTGGGCGGGGTGGGAATCTCGGGCAGGTCCCGGCGGGGTTCGACGAGTGTGAGCGCACCGCCGAAATCGGCCGCGACGGCGTCACGGGCCGTAAGGCTGGGCAGGCCGAAGCGCGCGGTCACAGTCTTCACGATGGAGGCGTGGTCCAGGGGCACCTCGTTGCCCTGATCGTCCTTGGCCCGGAACACCGTGCCAGGCTCGATTAGCGGCGAGACCAGCACCATAGGCACCCGGATGCCCAGTCGGTCGAATCCGAAATCCATTTGGCCGAGCGGAGCGTCGGGGCACGGCGGGACCGCCTTGGGCGGCGGCACGTGGTCGAAGGTGCCGCCGTGCTCGTCGTAAGTGATGAGGAACAGCGTCTTCGCCCATTTGGGGCCGTGGCTGAGTGCCTGATAGATGTCGTAGATCAGTCGCTCGCCGGCCCAGACGCTGTAGGGCGGGTGCTGGTCGTTCCGGTTATGGTGGGTGAAAAGCCGGGGTTCAACGACCGAGAAGCTGGGCAGATTGCCGGTGCGGATGTCCTCGTAGAAGCGGTCCATGTGTGAGAAGTTGGTGAAGAGGTGCCGCCAGGTCCTGGGCAGAAGGAGTCCGGTGAGGGGGACAATATCTTCGGAGTCAAAGTAGACCCGCCAGGTGAGATCGGGCTTGCCGGCATCTTGAATGCGATTGAAAATGGTCTCGACGTCGTTGTGGACCCATTGGTAGTAGGGCTGGTTTACCGAGAAGCCGGACGAAGCCGCCGCCAGCGCAAACGAGCGGTTGGGCAGCGTCTGGGTAGGGACGGAGCAGAAGAACCGGTCACTCACGGCATACTGCCGGGCCAGGTGGCTGATGACCGGGACCATGGTGGGCGGGAATACCTCCATGATCACTTTGTAGTTGTCGTAGGTGACCGGGATTCGCTGCTCACGCAACACCTCGACGTAGTCCCGGACGAAGCCGTTCATGGGCGGGGCGTCTGGCGGATTGTCCGGCAGGTTGTAGGGGGGGCGGAAAGGTGGGCGCGAGTTCTCAGGCGGGTTGATCGTCCCGAACAATTGGGTGTTCACGTGGGGGTACTCTTCGCCGGGGTCGGGCACGGGCGTGTGCGGGTCGATGGCGAGACCGACCGGCACGATCTTGTGTTCCGAACCGGGGACGCCGCACGGGATCGGGTTGCTCAGGTTCTTGCCGGCGACGCCGTCAAAGGGCTGGCCGCGAGGGGGTTGGTCGAACGGCGGCGGGTTGGTGGGCGCGTACAGCATGCCGCACATGTGGTCAAATGACCGGTTTTCCAGCATGAGCAGGATAATGTGGTCAACCGCGGCAAGGCCGCTGGGGACAGCCATCCTGCAGACCTCCTTTCCGCACCGGGAAGGTGACCGTGACAGCGGCGGGAGGAACTGGGCCGCCGCCGGGCCGAAATACTCTCCTGAGAAGAGTTCCTTTCGCGTTCAGAATGTTCCTTCTATACGGCTGTTACCGGGGAGGAAAATAGATGCCCATTCGGATGGAGCGGCAGGGAGATGTCGCCCGGATTGTGCTGGAGAACCCGCCGATGAACCAACTGGACCGCCAGGCCCGCATTGACCTGACGGAAGCGCTGAACGATCTGGCTGCCGACCCGGGCCTGCGGGTGCTGGTGCTGACGGGTGCGGGCGACCAGGCATTTTGCGCCGGGGCTGACATCCGGGAACTGGCGGCGATTCAGAGGGCGGAAGCGGCCGGTGCTTATGCCGCGGCCTGGGACGAGCTTTACCGGCAAATCCGGGAGTTCCCCTGCCCGACGGTGGCAGCGGTGGGTGGCTACGCCCTGGGCGGCGGCTTTGAGATTCTGCTGAACACCGACATTCGCATTGCCTGCGAGCACGCCCGGCTGGGGTGTACGGCGGCGAACATCGGGCTGGTGACCAGCATTCACAGCCTGGCGGCGCAGTTGCCGCCCGCGGTGGCGAAAGAGCTGTTCTACACGGCCCGGCACATCACGGCGGGCGAGGCGCTGCAACTGGGCCTGGTCAACCGGGTGGTACCGGTCAAGCGGTTGGCGGAGACAGTGGCCGAAGTCGCAAGGGAGATTTGCCTGCGAGCGCCGCTGGCCGTTCGGCGGGGGAAATCGCTGTTCGCATCGGCGGCGGTCCTTGGTCGGCCGGAGCACGACCGGCTGCAGCAAGGCGATTTCGCCGATTTGGTTGAAACGGCCGACCACCGGGAGGGCGTACGCGCCTTTCTGGAGAAGCGTCGCCCGGTTTTTCAGGGGAAATGAGCAAATGCCCCGCTTTCCGGATGACGGAAGGCGGGGTGGTTTATTTGACCTGGAACACGGAATTACCCAGTTATCCACAAGGTTGAAACGACCGGCCGATGAAGACTTATTTACCTAAAGTTTTCGGGAACCAGCGGGAGGCACCGGTTGTGAGAGTGGAGGAACTGACATGAAACCACTTGCTTCTGTTCCGGCCTCGATCCCGCCCCAGGGTGTCCGGGTGATTATGGACCTGGCGTGGCAGGTGCCGGACTGCATCCACCTGGAGGTCGGGGAGCCGAACTTTCTGACGCCGGACCACATCGTGGAGGCGGCCATTTGGGCTGCGCGGAACGGCTTCCACAAGTACACGCCCAACGCCGGCGTACCGGACCTGCGCCGGGCGATTGTGGCGAAAATGGCCCGGTACAACGGCCTGACGGTGCAGGAGGACCAGGTTTGCGTGCATCCGGGTGCGGTGACGGGCATTACCAGCACGCTGCTGGCGCTGCTGGCACCGGGGGACGAGGTGCTGATGCCGGGCCTCTCCTGGCCGAACGGCCAAATGAGCGTACATCTGCTGCACGGGGTGCCCGTCCATTACTCCTTGAAGGCGGAGAACGGGTTCCTGCCTGACGTGGCGGAGCTGGACCGGTTGGTGACCCATCGGACGAAAGCGATTTTGATCAATACACCGGGGAACCCCACCGGCGCCGTATTCCCGGGACCGCTGATTGAGGAGATTGTGGCTTTTTGCCGCCACCATGACCTGTGGCTGATCTCCGATGAGATTTACGAGCACATCGTGTTCGGCGCGACGCACGTGAGTCCCGCCCAATTTGCGCCGGAGCGGACGATCACGATCTCCGGGTTGTCCAAAGCGTATGCCATGACCGGTTGGCGCCTCGGCTACACGGTGGCGCCGCGGGAGGTGGCCGCGGTGATCATCAAGCTGCAGGAGCCGCTGATTTCCAGCACCAACAGCGTTACGCAGCAGGCGGGCATCGCGGCTCTGAACGGCCCGCAGGACTGCGTGGAGGAGATGCGGCAGGCTTACCAGCGCCGGCGGGACCTCGCGCTGGACGTGCTGCGGGAGCATGGACTCTACCGGTACAGCCCGCAGGGAGCCTTCTACGTGATGGTGGACGTCTCGGCGGTCAGCCGGGACTCCATGGCGGTGGCCAAAGCGATCCTGAAGGAGCAGAAGGTGGCCGTCGCCCCGGGCGAGGCCTTCGGCCGGGATGGGGCCGGGCTCGTGCGGGTCTCCCTGGCCAACAGCGAGGAGAACGTGCGGGAGGGCATGTATCGCCTCTGCCGCTTCATCACAAAAGCCCGGTAAGCTTGGGAACCACCCCGCCGCATCGGGGTGGTTTTCCGTTTTGGCGGACGGTTATGCTAACCCCAGTCCGGCATCTTCTTAGCAAAAGCCGGCGGGGTCTTCGTCTCGGACCTGCTTGAAACGGGCCCGGAGCGCCTCCACGTGGGCATACTCTTTGGTTACTACGGAGAAAGAGTCGTCCCAGGCCTTGATCTCCAGGCAGGCCTTTGACTCCGGGAATTCGGCCATGCTCTCCAGTTCCTCTTCGGCCAGGTTGTCCGGAGCCGCGCGAAAGTCGCCATCGACGGTCCGGACGGGCTGCCCGACCGGATAGAGCGCCAACAGTTGGTCCGTGGAAAGCACTTCATTTAGAAGTCGGTTCCTGCCTGTCGGTCCCTGCCAGTCCCAGAGGTCGACCAGCCAGGAGAGCGACCGGGCAGAGGACCCCAGCGCCCGGACGATGTCGCCGACATCAAACGACAGATGACCCGTGCCCGATTCCGGGGCCTCCCGGTCATAGATTGAGACCACCCAGATCGTACCCGGCATCCAAATCCCTCCCGGTTCATGGGCTTGGGTCTCGCGCTATATACATGCGTAAAGGGTCACCTGGATTTGGCGGTTGGCAAGGGAGTTTTTGGCCGGCGCCGAACTAGATGGTTGGAACAAGTGCGAACGAGCAACGAGACGGCGTGCAAATGCAAGACGGGAGCGGTCACCATGGCTCGGGGAATCGGATTTTCAAAGGGCGTCTTGACCCGGGATGGCGCGCCGCTGTTCTGGTTAAGCGCTGGATATCCGTATTGGCGGGACGACGCGGCGGTCTGGGAACCCCGACTCCGGCAACTGAAAGCGCTGGGGCTGACTGCGGTCGCCGTCGAAGTGCCCTGGCGGCATCATGAAGTCGGGGGCGAACTGGACTTCGACGGTCACACCCAGCCAAACCGGAACCTGATTGGCTTCGTGGAGATGATCCAGGCCACCGGGCTGCTGGCGGTGATAAAGCCGGGGCCGTGCCTGGGCGCGGGGACCGAGTTTGGCGGCTTACCGGACGACGTAGCCGCCGGGGCAGGTTACGAACCCATGCGGGATATGACGGGAGTGCCCCGCCGGCTGGACGGGCGGGAGGTCCCGGCGCCGCTGGGGTCCGTCTTCGCGGCCCGGGCGCTCACCTGGCTGCAGGCTTGCCTGGAGTCGGTGGTATTCCCGTACTGCTACCCGGACGGGCCGGTCATTGCCCTGCAAATCTGGGACGGGGAGGGCGAACTGGCCGACCCCGACTACTCGGACGTGGGCCTGGCGGCCTACCGGCGGCGGCTCGGTCCCGCGGCACGCCCGCCGGAGGGCTTTGCGCCGCCGGTCGGACCACGGGAGGTTCTGCCCTACCTCTGGTGGGGGCGGCACCTGAGCGGTTACCTCGGCGAAATCTACCGGAAGTACGGCCTGCCGCTGCAGGAGGCGGGCCTGCCGATTTTCGTCCGGCATGCCGGCCCCGAGCCGACGGGTCTGGACGCGTGGCTGACCCGCGTCAACCCGGAGCGATGGCGGCAGGTGCACTACGGTTTTTCGCTTTCCGGGAGCGCCGGCGAGGCCGGATTTGCTCGCGGCCTGCTGGCCGTGCGGCGCGGGCCGGGTCCCAACCTGGCGGCGGACTGGGGAGCGGCCCCCGCCTTCTTTGAAGCGGTGCTGGCGGTGGCCGCGGGGGCCACCGGGTATAACATTGACGGATTTCTGGAGCCGGCGGACGGCCCCGGGTCTGCCGACGCCGTTCCGGCCGGAGCGGAGACGCTCCGGCTGCTGGCGGCCTACCTGGACCGGTACGGAGGCGAGATTCTGACGGCCCGGCGGGAGCAACCCGTCAGCTGGGCGCTCTACCCGCCGTATGCCGGCTTTGCCGCCTGGTCGGACCAGCCGGCGGACTGGGTGGAGTTGGGCGTGAAGCCGCCCCGCTGCGGCGCCCACGCGCTGGAGCAGTTCGTGCAGACCATGCGCCAGGAGAGCCGGGACTTCGGCATTGTGAACGTGGAGGAGGTCGGGCGGCTGGACCCGGCCCGCCACCCGGCCCTTACGCTGTGCGGCGGCTTTCTCATGGACGTGGCGACCCAGCAGAACCTGCTGAACTATGTCCGCCGGGGCGGCACCTTGATTCTGGCCCACGAGTGGCCGGTGCTGAACGACCAGCTGGAGATTTGCACAATCCTCCGGGACGGGTTGGAGGCGAAGCCGGGGGCGGGACGGGTCGTATTCCTGGCGGAGAATCCGTTTGAAGCCGGCCCCGCGCTGGCGTTTCTACGACTGCTGGATGATTTGGGCTACCCGGCGGCACTCCCCACCGATTCGCCCCAGACACAGGCCTGGGCGCTCCAGGCTGCAGGCGGGGTGACGCACTACTTTGTGCTCACACTTGACGAGGCAGCCGGGGTCCGGCAGGCCGGGCCGGTGTCCGTCCGGCTGCCGGGGCGTTCGGCCGCCATGCTCCGGGTGGTGGACGGGCGCCTCACCGCGGCGCTGGTCAAAGGGCTGGGGGACGGTGAGGTGGTGGCGCCCATGGCGGCCTGCGGGGGCGTCATGGTGGCGGCAGACGGTGCCTGCGACCTTCTCTGGCTGGCGGAGGATGACCTGCGGGTGGAAGTCCGGCCCTGATTCGGGCAGGAGCTACTCATAAGACCGGGTGATACGCCGTTATCACTCGGTCTTATGTATTTCAGAGCGATAAGACGCTGTAAATGGAAGATGAATGGCATGAAATGCGTGGCGACGTGCGCGCACTTGGCAAGTTGTTCACATGTATCGACGGCTTTACCGTTTCAATTAGTCAAATTGGCATTTCACAGTCAGAATTAATCGGGCGAATCACCTTATCGCTATACTCAGGTTCATACATCGGGCTTGAGCCTGGGGGGTAATACAGTGGAGCAGGATCTTTGCGGGTCAGCGGCCGGTCGTCGCAGCAGCCTTTACGAGATGCGTCTGGAGTCCATCGGCGGCCTGGGTGCACATTTGGCCGGCCAGATCCTGGCGGAGGCGGGCGTTCTGCGCCAGGGCCTCAGCGGGGCCCATTTCTCGTCGTACGGGTCCGAGAAGAAGGGGTCCCCGGTCAAGTCCTACGTCCGACTGGCGCCGCCGGAGCACAAAGTCCGCATCGCCAGTCCGGTTCGGGAGCCGGACCTGGTCGCCGTGTTTCACGAGGCGCTGTTGGCCGACCCGGGTGTGACCGCCGGCCTGGCGCCGGGCGGCACGCTGATCGTCAACACGGCCCGGAGCGCCGAGGAGATTGCCCGGCAGGTGAAGCTGCCCGGGGTCCGGGTGCTGGCACTGGACGCGATCGAGATTGCTGTTCAGGAGCAGACCCGGGTCAACACCGCCATGCTGGGGGCGATCACGGCAACGGCGCCGGTACTGGAGCCGCAGGCGGTCCGGGCGGCCATTGCCGATACGTTTTCCCGCAAGTATCCGCAATTGGTGGCGGCAAACCTGCGCACCTTCGACCGGGGCTTCGCGGGCTGCAGCGAGTACATGCTGGCGGCGACCGCGGCTCCGAAGGTCCCGGCCCGCACCGGGCTGGCAGTGGGCTATGCCACGGCGCCGATCGGCGGGGTACTGCCGACGCCGGGCTCCTCGGCCCACAAGGATACCAGTGCTTCCCGCCAGGGATTCCTGCCGGTCCTGAGCCGGGAGCTGTGCGTGGACTGCGCCGTTTGCGATCTGGTCTGCCCGGATTTCTGCCTGGTGTGGGAGCCAACCGGGGTGAGCGTGAGCGGCTATCCGGTGGCAAAGCTGCTGGGCGTAGACTACCAGTACTGCAAGGGCTGCATGGCCTGCGTGGAGGAGTGCCCTACCGGGGCGCTGACTCGGGAGCGCGAGGTGGGCGACATCGCCCAATCCCTCCGGGTGCCGGTTTTTGTGGCCGCCTCCCGGCGGTGCCAGACTGACGCCGCGGCGGAAGGGAGGTAACGGGTCATGACCACGCTTGAGCAACGGACCCGGACCCCGCAGGTGACCGGCTTCAAGTCCGGCAACGAAATGGCGGCCGTGGCCGCATCGCACGTAAACTACCACCTCATGGGCTATTACCCGATCACGCCGTCCACCGAAATTGCCGAGCTTCTGGACGAAATGAAGGCGGAAGGCGAGCACGATATTGTGATGGTGCCGGCCGACGGCGAGCACGGGGCGGCGGGCATTTGCTACGGCGCCGCCACCGGTGGCGGGCGGGTCTTCAATGCTACTTCGGCCAACGGCTACCTGTACGCCTTGGAGCAGATGCCGGTGCAGGCGGGTACCCGCCTGCCGGCCGTGCTGAATCTGGTGACCCGGTCGGTCTCCGGCCCGCTGGACATCCGGGGGGACCACTCGGACTTATACTTTTCGCTGAATACCGGCTGGATCGTGCTGCTGGCCCGGGACCCGCAGGCGGTTTATGACCTGAACGTTATCGCCGTTCGGCTCGGCGAACACCCCGACGTGCGGCTGCCCGTAATTGTAGCGTACGACGGCTTTTTCACCAGCCACCAGAAACGGCGGGTGGCGTACTGCGAAACCCGGGAGCCTGTGCAGGCGTTCATCGGGACGACGCCGGCCCGCCTTCACACCTTGGACCCGCGCAATCCCGTGACTTTTGGGCCGTACATGAACGATCCCGACCTGATCAACAACAAGTACCAGCAGCACCTGGCCATGGAGGCCGCCCGGCTGGTCCTGCCGGAGCTGCTGCGGGAGTGGGGCGAGGTGACCGGGCGGGAGTATCCGGTGCTGGACCTCTACCGCATGGAGGATGCCGAGGTCGCCCTCTTTTTGCTCAACTCGGCGGCGGAGACGGCCAAGGAAGCGGCGGACGAGCTCCGGGAGCAGGGGCTGAAGGTGGGCGTGATCAGCCCGAACGTAATCCGGCCCTTCCCGGTAGCGGAGATTCGTGCGGCGCTGCGGGGTGTGAAGGCCGTGCTGGTGGGCGACCGGGCCGACTCCTTCGGCGCCGGCGGCGGGAACATGTCGTTGGAAGTACGGGCCGCCCTCCAGGGCGCCTTTCCGGCGGACCCCGGCGGCTCGGGCGTCTCAACCCCGGTAGTGCTTTCCCGCATTTACGGGTTGGGCGGCAAGGAGTTCGAACCTGCCGATGCCCGGGAATTCTTTGCCCAGGCCCTGGAGGCGGCGACCGGCAGCGAGGCAGTCACGCCCTTCGACTACCACGGCGTCACCGCCGGCGAGGATGGGCCCGGGTTGCCACCGGGCCTGCCGCCGCTGGACCGGCAGGCGCTGGCCGCACCGCTGATCGAAGTGCAGGAGGACCCGGACGGCGGGCCGCTGTCCGTGAAGGCCCCGCCCATGTGGGCGCTTACCAACCGGCCCCGCCGCATCGCTCCGGGGCACGGGGCCTGCCCGGGCTGCGGCATTTTCCCGTCGCTGGACCAGTTCTTCAAGGGCATCGCCGGCGATGTGGTCGTGCTGTACCAGACGGGCTGCGCCATGGTCGTGACCACCGGCTACCCGTACACGTCCCACCGGGTGACGTACATTCACAACCTGTTCCAGAACGGGGCGGCGACGCTTTCGGGCCTGGTGGAGATGTTCTTCGAGCGGAAGCGTCGGGGCGAACTGCCTGTGGGCGACGACTTCACGTTCGTCATGGTCACCGGCGACGGCGGCATGGACATTGGCATGGGGCCGGCGATTGGCACGGCGCTCCGGGGGCACCGGCTGATCATTCTGGAGTACGACAACGAAGGCTACATGAATACCGGCTCCCAGCTTTCCTACAGCACCCCGTTCGGGCACATGACGTCGACCAGTCACGTCGGCTCGCAGCAGACCGGTAAGAGCTTTCACCACAAGGACACCGTGCAGATCATGGCGGCCTGCAACATGCCTTACGTTTTTACCGCCGTGCAGGGCTTTGCCCAGGACCTGGTTCGTAAGGCGGCCAAGGCCCAGTGGTATGCGCAGCACGTGGGGCCGGTCTACGGCAAGGTGCTGATCGCCTGCCCGCTCAACTGGCGGGCCGAGGAGACCATGGTCACCGAGATTACCCAGGCGGCGGTGAATTCGGGCTTCTTCCCGCTCTACGAGATCGAAAAAGGCAAGACCCGCATCACGTACAACCCGGAGGCGGTGGGCAAGCGGGTGCCGGTCGCCGAGTGGCTGAAGCTCATGGGCAAGACCCGGCATCTGGTGAAGCCGGAGCATCAGGAGACCCTGGCGACCATTCAGGCCGAAGTGGACCGCCGCTGGGAGCGCATCAAGGCGATGAACGACCATCCGCTGCTCTAAAATCCGGGGAGGGATACGTGCGATGTACCGCATTCTTCACGTCCGTCAGTTGACGCCGGTGACCCGCCTGTACCTGATCGATGCCCCGCTCATCGCCGAGTCGGCCCGCCCCGGGCAGTTCGTGATCCTGCGGGTGGATGAGACCGGTGAGCGCATTCCGGTGACGATCACCGACTTCGACCGGGGCGCCGGCACCATTACCATTGTCGTGCAGGAAGTGGGCAAAACGACCCGGCTGCTGGCGCAGTTGGGCGAAGGGGATTGCATCCGGGACGTGGCCGGCCCGCTGGGCAGCCCGGTGAACTTGCCGGACGGGGGCCGGGTCGCCCTGGTGGGCGGCGGGTTTGGTACGGCGGCTATCCTCACCATCGCCAGGGAGTTGGCCCGCCGGCCCGGGGTGCAAGTGGACGCCATCGTGGGCGCCCGCACCCACGAACTGCTGATTCTGGCCCGCGAGGTCGGGGCGGTGGTGGACCGGTTCCTCCCCTGCACCGACGACGGGTCGCTGGGCTACAAAGGTTTCGTGACGAGCCTTTTGGGCGAGAAAATCGCGGCCAGGGAGGGCTACAACCTGGTGCTGGCTGTCGGGCCGATGCCCATGATGCGGGCCGTGGCCGAGGTGACCCGGACCGCCGCCATTCCCACACTTGCTTCCCTGGACCCGATCATGCTGGACGGCACCGGCATGTGCGGCGCCTGTCGCTGCCGGGTCGGCGGGGAGAACAAGTTTGCCTGCGTTGACGGTCCGTTCTTTGACGCCCACCAGGTGGACTTTGCCGAACTGGCCCGGCGGACGAAGATGTACCATTACGAAGAGCGGCTGGCCCTGGAGCGCTTCCAGGCGCAGGACCGGGCCACCGCTGAGCCGGTGGCGTAAGGGGGCGGCGAACGATGGCGATGATCGGCCACAAGAAGCAGCACATGCCGGTCCTGGCGGCGGCCCGCCGGGTATCCAGCTTTGAAGAAGTGCCCCTGGGCTACACCCTGGCGATGGCGGAGCACGAGGCGGACCGCTGCCTGCAGTGTCCGGACCCGCAGTGCGAGCAGGGCTGCCCGGTCCAGGTGCCGGTGCGGGACTTTATCGGCTTGCTGGCGCAGGGGCGGGTCGAGGACTCCGTTCGGAAAATGAAGGAGTACAACCGGCTCCCGGCGATTTGCGGGCGGGTCTGCCCACAGGAGGAGCAGTGCGAGATTCAGTGTGTTCTGAACCGGAGCGGGCGGCATCCGGTCGCCATCGGGCGGCTGGAGCGGTTTGTCGCCGACTGGGAGCGGACGAACGGCTGGGTGGAGACCGAGCCGCCCGAGCCCAACGGCCAGAAGGTGGCAGTGATCGGGGCGGGTCCGTCGGGCCTTACCTGCGCCGGCGACCTGGCCGCCCGAGGTTACGACGTGACGGTTTTCGAAGCGCTCCATGCTCCGGGCGGGGTGCTCATGTATGGCATTCCGGAGTTCCGGCTGCCCAAGGCGATCGTGGAGGACGATGTGGCCCGGCTGGAGGCGCTGGGCGTCAAGTTCGTGTACAACGTGCTGGTCGGCCGGACGCTGACCATCGATGACCTCATGGACCGGATGGGCTTTGGCGCCGTCTTCATTGGCACCGGGGCGGGGCTGCCCCGCTTCATGAAAATTCCCGGCGAGAACCTGGGCGGGGTATACTCGGCCAACGAGTTCCTGACCCGAATCAACCTCATGCGGGCCTATCGCTTCCCGGAGTATGACACGCCCTTGCGCATGGGCCGCCGGGTGGCGGTGATCGGAGCGGGCAACACGGCCATGGACTGCGTCCGGACCGCACTGCGGGTGGGGGCCGAACAGGGCCTGATCGTTTACCGGCGCTCCGAGCATGAAATGTCGGCCCGAGCCGAAGAGTACGAGCATGCGGTGGAGGAGGGGGTCCAGTTCCACTGGCTCACGGCGCCGGTCCGCATTCTGGGCGGCGAAGACGGCTGGGTGAACGGCCTGGAATGCGTCCGGATGGAACTGGGCGAGCCGGACGCGTCCGGTCGCCGGTCGCCGGTGGCAGTGCCGGGGTCGGAGTTCATTCTGCCGGTGGACACGGTGATTCTGGCCCTGGGCACGACGCCCAACCCGATTCTGCTGAAGGCCACGCCGGGGTTGCCGACCAACCGTCATGGCTGTGTGGTCGCCGACCCGGCGACCGGTGCTACTACCCGGCCGGGCGTGTTTGCCGGCGGGGACGTGGTGACCGGAGCGGCCACCGTGATTCTGGCCATGGGGGCCGGGCAGAAGGCGGCCAGGGGGATTCACGAATACCTGAGCCGCACGCCGGTACCGGTGTGAGCGTGTTTAGGAAGGGCAGGGCTTGTCAAGAATGAAAGCAGGGCGCCCGGTTGCCCGGACGCCCTGCCTATCGGACCCGGAGCCCGCGGTCGCCGCCTCACTCGCTAGACGGCAGCGGCCACAACAAAGTGGACCCGCCGCTACATGGTAGGCATCGAACAAATGCCGCGACAGTGCTGACGGTCAAGGGCGGAATGCCCCGGCGCCGGTGATTGCCGACGAGCCGACCACCGCCCTGGACGTGGTGGTGCAGGACCGGATTCTGCAGCAGATTTCGGCCCTGCAGCGGGAGCGGAAGATGGCCCTGGTCTTCGTGACGCACGACATCGCCGTGGTGGCGGATCTTTGCCGGCGGGCCATGGTGATGTACGCCGGCAAAATCGCCGAAATCGGGACGACCCGGCAGATTTTCAAAACGCCGTGCCACCCCTACACCATGGGGCTACTGGCGGCCTCGCCTTCCGGGCACCACAAAGTGGCCAGCCTGATTTCGATTCCGGGCTACCCGCCGGATTTGACGAAGCCGCCGGAGGGCTGTTTGCGCCCCGGTGTCCCTTCAAGGTGGCGGCCTGCACGGAACAGGCGCCGCGGCAGGTGGAGTGCCACTTGCTGGTCCGTTAGTTCAACCGGGTCCACTCTCTTGTTGTGAGAGCGGATCCGGTTTCGCTTTTGGCTGATGCGGAACCGAGTGACGTCAGGAAGCGTCGGACAGGGGAGTAAGTAACACTGGGGGCTCAGATGAGCATGAATTACCGCCCTCGTTGGCGTCTGAATATCGCCGGTACCATCCTGCTGATCAGTCTGTTGGGGTGCAACGCCCCTTCGCAACCGATCCCGCCCCTGGCCCTGCCCCCAGCCACGCTCCCGGCGGGGCCTTCTCCCGCTGACGCCTCGCCTCCGGAAGCCGTTGCCCCTGCCGAGGCCTCCGCTGTCAGCCTGGCGGTCAGCCCGACGGGCGATTGGATCGCCGCCGGGCTGGACGGGTTGACCCTGGTCGACCGGAGCGGCCACTCCATCCGGCCGTACGACGGGAAGGAGGCGGTCCGCCTGCTAGCCTGGGCGCCGTCGGGTGAATGGCTGTTGGCGGGGCTGGTCGGCGGCAAGTTTCTGCTGGTGCGTCCGGCGGATGGGCGGGTGGTCGATCCTTCGGCCCAACTGACCGGCCTGCCGGATGGCCGGCTGCTGACCGCGTGGTCGCCCGCAGGCGACCAGGTGCTGGTCACGCCTTACCTCCCTCCAGCAGCAGCCCCGATCTGGCAGATCATGCCCCCGACTGGGGCGGTGCGCCTGGTGGCGGGGGCCAGCCGGGTCGTGGGCATCGACTGGCTGCTCGGCGAACAGGCGATGCTCCGGCAAGCCGCCGGCTGCTGCGGCGTGGCAACCGCCCGCCTGGACCTGGCGGCCGGCACGCTGAAGGATGACGGATTCCGGGGCGGGCTGGCCGTGAGCCCGGACGGAAAACGCTTTGCCGAGAGTTCCTACCAGAACGGCCAGTTGACCGTGACCGACGTGGCGACGGGTGGGCAGAAGATCTCCATGCGTGACTTCGGTCTCCGGGAACCCAGGCCGGGTGTGGAACTGAAGGGTTCCTACCTGCTGCGGGTCAACTCCTGGTCGCCGGACAGCCGGTTTCTGTCCTTTACGCTCGCCGAAATGGAGCCGCCCGGCGCCCCCATGCTGCGGGTTCAGGATATGGGCGCGGGCGAGACCTACGCAGAGCGGGTCGTGCAGGCCTGGGCCGGCGACATGGTCTGGCTCGGGCCATCCGGGGACTTCGTCTACACCACCAAAACTCCTGGCGGTGGGCTGGCCGTTTTTCTGAACGGCAGCCAGGTCGCCGACCATCCGGGTGGAAAGGCGCTTCTGGGGGGATGGGCCGGCGTACCGGGTGCCGTGCGGTCCCGCGACGGACAGCGCCTGGCCTATGGGGTGGACCTGGGGAACGGCAAGTCCGAACTGGCCCTGGCCAACCTGACGGCTGGCACCACCGAAACGGTTCCGGACAGCGAGGGGCTCGTTCCGCTGGCTTTCAGCTCGAATGGGGACCGGCTGGTGGCGGCCCGTCTGGCCTATGTCCGGAAGGAGCTGGCGCCTGGCGGCCCACGGATGGAAGGCTGGGAGGCGAAGGAAATTACCACGCTCTCTGTCACCGCCGCCCCGGGGGCCGTCCGGCCGTTCTGGGGACCACCCGGCACCGCCGTCTGGTCCGCGCAGTTCGGTCAGGACTTTCCCCTGTCGGTCAGTTACGCGCCACTGCTGTTTCGCGGCCGAACGCTTTACCCGGTCGGCACCCGGGAAGACGTCTTCTTTTTCCGGCAGGAGGGCGACGCCGTCTTCCTGGACGGGCGGCTGACCCACGCCGGCACGCTGGAAATCTGGAATGAGCCGCGCTTGCTCTACCGGGGGCCGCTGACCGTGGGCGCGACGTTCACCCTGCAGTGGGAGCACCACAACTTCGGCGTCGGCCCCATGCCTTACCGGGTCGTTGGCTTCGAGACGGTGACCACGCCGGCGGGGAACTACCCGACGGTTGTGCTGGAGTCGGACCTGGGCAGCCGTTCGTGGTGGAGCCCCGGCATCGGGCAGGTCCAGGCCGGCGATGTCGCTGCGACCCGGGTGGAGTCGGAGCCGGCGCGGCCACTGAACGTGGCTGCCAGGCTGGACGACACGACCACCGGATTCCTGGCCGGCGGCCTGTCGGTACTGGACCAGGACGGCCGGGTGCTCCTGGATGAGCCGATCAACTGGATTCGCAGCCAGGTCTGGTGGGCCGATGTGGGGGCGTCGGCACCGATCGTGCTTTACTTCACCCACTCCCAGGCCGAGCCCAACCGGACGTACCGGGGATTCGTCTACCGGCCCGAGCGCAAGGCCTTTGAGCCGGTCCGCTGGCGGCTTCCGGACGGCCGGGTGAAGGACCGGGTGGCCGGCGACCTTGAGCAAGTGGCCGGTCAGGCCGCGGTCCAGTTGAGGGACGACGAGCGGTACCCGCCCCGCAGCACGTGCGTGTTTCGCTGGAATGGGACCGAGTTGGCATGTGCAGCATACACCGGCGGATTTTTGGGGCGGGACGAGTGGCAGTTTGTCTACGGACTGACGAGGGCCCTGGACGAAGCGAGCTGGGCGGGCATGTTCCTCGACGCCGAGCAAGGCCGGAAGGCCTACCGGGCCACCCGCCGGGAGGATGGGCGCAACCAGCTCATGTCCCTGAGCCCGACGAAGCAGGCGGATGGAACCTGGGTGATTGAAGCGTCTTACGTGCGGGCAACGCTGACCGTTGTCCGACAGGGCGATGACTGGCGGGTGGCCACCTGGATGTTGAATTGAGTACGCCGCCGCCGGCGGTGGAGTTTCGTGAAGGGGTTGAAGCTATGAAATCCCGATTTTCTGTATGGCCTGTGCTGTGCGGCCTCGTGGCAATTCTGCTACCGACCGCACCCGCCCGCGCAGACGCCTCCGCCCACTGGGCTGCGCCTCCGGCCGCAGTGGTCGCCCGGCGGCTGAACATGACGTACCCGGCGGAACTGAACGCACCCATTACGCCCGGGGACTGGAACCGGCTGGTGGCCGGAGCGATGGGTCAGACGCCGGGGAAGTCCACGTTTGAGGCAGACCCGGTCCGCTACTGGGTCTGGACTTACACCGGCAACATGGCCAGAGACGGCCGGCTGGCCCGGGAGGATGCCTTCGGCGGGCTGATGAAGCTCATGAACTACCTGTACAAGTTCGACGTGAACCAGGACTTCCGAAACCAGCTGGAGCGGTTCAAGGACGGCCAGACCGTGAGCGATCACCAGCGGCCCCTGGTGGCGGCGGCGTTGGCAGTTGGGTTTGCCAAAGGCTACCCGGACGGCACCCTGCGGCCGGCGGCGCCCCTGACCTACGGCGAGGCAGCAGTTGTGGTTGAGCGCCTCCTGAACCGGCTGGACTTCGCCGCCCCGAGCGACCCCTTTGCCAAACTCGGGGAACCCAGGGGCTTCGGGGAAGGGCTCACGCCCGCCCTGGCCTTCAAACCGGACGAAGTGCTGCACGTGACCGCCGGGAAAAGCGGCGCGGGCAACGTGCTCACGATCATCCACGGCGCGGCGGCGGCCTCCGCCCTGCCCGGTATCGGGACTGCGCCGCCCGGCCACACCTGGGTGATGCTGGACGTGCAGATCAACAACACCAGCACCCTCTACGACCTCTCGCTCACCCGTCACCTGCGGTGGGGCCTGGAGGACCCGCCCCAACTGCTGTACCGGTACGAATTGGACTGGGCGGCAACGGCGGCCCTGGGCTCTCCGTTTGCCGACACCGCGGCGGCGCTCACCCCCGGCGGAATGGTCCGCGGGGTGGTGGCCTTCGCCGTGCCGGTGGGCACGAAAGATCTCTGGTTCAGCCTGGAGAGTGCACTGGGTCCGGCCAAGGATCCGAATTGGCCGTGGAACGGAGCGCAACGGGGTGGAATCGGTGACCTCGCCGGCCCGGAGCCGGTCTACCCGCACGGCAAGGCGGATGGCTCGCTCTACCGGGTTCAGGGGGTCTACGCCGACAAGGCAGTGGCGCAGGCAGTGGTGGAAGCATGCCGGTCGCGGGGGATGCCGGCCTGGGTTGAGGCGGAGCCGGATGGACAGTACGGGGCCGTGGTGTTCCGGGATTTTGAGCAGTAAGCGCGCTGCGTGTGTCGCTACGCCCTTCGCTGACTGGGCGCTTCTCGTCGCTGCGGGCGGCCTATTACTGAAATGATTCTCGCAAGGACGGGCGCCCTTGCTCATTCCTCACCTCAGGTTCCTCCTTGGTGCAGACGAGCGCATTCAGCACCGGACTCACTGAGGTTCGCAGACGATTATTGTCGTCGCCGCAAGGGTGCAACCGTCCTGGCTGCGAATCTCTATCTAACCGCCCGAAGCAACTCGGGCACCCGGCCAGTTTGGGCTAATGCGCCTTACCTGGTGTTCCGGTTGGACGAGGCATCCCGGTTTGGGCGTGGGGAGCGAGTAGACAGGCCCATCGCCGAGCCGGCCCGACCCGGACCGCCTAACGTGAAGTCCCGTGGAGCCGGTGAGTCCAAGCAAGCCCGATCGGGCGGGGGTCCGAGGGGCATCGGGGCGAAAGTTAAAGATTCGCAGGCCGGGCCGTAGCGCCACTGCGATGACGACATTCTTTGCCTGCAAATGAGCAAGGGCGCCGGCCCGGCCGAGAATCATTTCCAAGTAAGCGCCCCGCAGCCCCGAAGCGGCTCCCGCCCGAGCGGGCGTAAGGAGGGCTAAACCAATGGCGGCGACCCTGCTACTCGTAGAAGACGACCACGACCTGGCCGGAGCTATAAGGTTAGGCCTGGAAGACGAGGGATGGAACTTGGAGCACGCCCCTGACGGTCTCACCGGGCTTCGGCGGGCCGAATCCGGCGAGCACGACCTGGTGATTCTGGACGTTCGGCTGCCAGGCCTGAACGGGTTCGACCTGTGCCGCCAACTCCGGCGGTCCGCCAACGTGCCCGTGCTCTTCCTCACCGCCCGCGGGACTGAAATGGACAAGGTCGTCGGGTTGGAACTGGGCGGCGACGACTACCTGGCCAAACCCTTCGGCATGCGGGAACTGCGGGCCCGGGTGCGGGCGCTGCTGCGCCGGGCCGGGACCCAGCCCGACGACGAGAAGCGCATCCGGGTCCACGACCTGCTGATTTTGCCGGAGCGGCAGTCCGTATACCGGGGCGAGGAGCGCATTCATCTGACCGGAAGCGAATACCAGGTGCTGCTCACGCTTGTCCGCCGGCCCGGGATGATCTTCACCCGGGAGATGCTCATGGACTCCCTCTGGCAGACCGACCGGAACACCGGGAGTCCGCTCACCGTGAACGTGCATGTCCGCAACCTGCGGGCCAAACTGGGCGACGACACCGAAGAGCCTCGCTACATCGTCAGCGTCAGGGGCGTCGGCTACAAACTGCGGGAGGAAGACCGATGAAAATCTGGCGGAGTTTGCGCCTCCGGCTGGTTGCCAGCTACTTTGGCCTGGCGCTGCTGCTGCTCACGTTTACCGGCTACGTTTTCTCCAACGCGCTTTCGGCCTACGCGGTGACCGTGCACAAAGCCCAAATGCCCGTGTACGTGCGGCAGGCTTCGGCCGTGATCGGCGAAGCGCGGGGCCTTAATCTTTCTGCCGACGACACCCTGAAGCACCTACAAGCGGAGTTCCCAGACGTCAACATCGAGATGGAGACCATGCCGCCGGATAAGCTGCGGGCCATTATCTCTGCAGACGGCAACATTTCCCCCGCTGTCCTGGGCAAGCTTGGTCTGCCAGACAAGCCCGTCATCCGGGTCGGCATCCAGGGTCCGTTCGGCACGCCGGTTCCGCGGGACGGTCAGGCGCCGGGGTCCGAGAGTCGCACCGCACCGCCGGAAGGCGGACTCCGGCAGACCCGGCCGTCGGACGTGCTGCGACTCGCGCCCGAGAACTCCCGGTTCTTCTGGCTTTATTCCGGGGAGCCGGTGCAAAACACGTTCAGCTTGCCTTGGATCAACGATTACCCCCAGGTCCAGTATCGATTCACCGTGCGCACCACGGCCGGCACGATTCTGAGCAGCCTCTACCGCCAGGTGCTGGTGGTGCTGGCGCTGGCGCTGGGATTGGCCGGCCTGGTCGGCTGGCTGCTCAGCCGCTGGCTGTCCGGGCCGTTCTCCCGGCTGGCCAACGCCACCGAAGCGGTGGCGGCGGGCGACTTCCTGCAAACGGTCGGACCTACCGGTGTCGCGGAACTGGACCGTTTGACAGACCAGTTTAACCGGATGGTGCTTCGCCTGCGGGAATCCTTCCGCTCGCTGGCCGGTGAACGGGACGCTGCCAAGCGGTTCGCCGCCGATGCGGCCCACGAACTCAAAACGCCGGTAACGACCCTGCGGGCCTACCACGAAGTGGTGGAGGAGCACCCGGAGCGGCTCCGGCAGGTCACCCCGGCGATTGGCCGGCAAATCGAGCGGATGGAAAAGATCATTACCGGGCTCGTGCAGATGGCGAACCTGAGCGAAGGCACCGGCATCGCCATTGCGCCGGGCGACGTGTGTGAAGCGATTCGGGACCTGGTGCCCGTTTATGAGGCTCTGGTGGAGGAGCACGGGCACCGGCTCACGCTGGGTGGGCTGGAGGGTTCCCTGCCGGTGCTCATGGATCGGCGGCTGCTGGAACTGGCAGTCAATAACTTGATGGACAACGCCTGCAAGTACAGTCAGGTCTCCCTGGGGCTGGAAGCCGCCGGCGACGATGCCGTCATTACCGTAGCGGACTCCGGCAAGGGCATCCCGCCGGGGGAACTGCCCTACATCTTCGAGCGGTTCCACCGGGGCGTGGACACGCAGTCGATCCCCGGCACGGGGCTGGGGCTCGCCATTGTCCAGGAAGCCGTCCGGCGGCTGGGCGGTACCGTAACGGCCGAGAGCGAGGTGGGCGTTGGGAGCCGATTCGTCATCCGCCTGCCGCTGGTGAGGGAATAACGACAAGAAGGCCTTCCGCGCTTGCAGCGGAAGGCCTCGTTCGTCAGCTTGCTAACGGCGGAAGCCCAGGGCGATGCGCCGGTACGTGTGCGCCCGCCCGCGGATGGCGGTGCTGTACGCCATGATATTCTCCGGCATTGCCATGCCGCAGTAACCGGCATCGCCGATATGGCAGATGTCGGCCCCGGCCTGCTTGGTCAGTTCCGCAATGCGGGTGACCGTCTCCACCGCACTGCCCTCCTGCGATGTGCCAATGGCCAGCAGCGCCAGCATCCCGGCCGCATGGGCGGCCTCGACCCAGCCGGCGGCCACCGCCACCGTCACGCCCTGGACGGTGCCGGGCGCAGGCAGCAGCACCACGTCGGCGCCGGCCTTCGCCAGGTCGGAAATGTCGGCGGCGGCGAAAAGCCCCCGGCCGCCTTCGCCGCCCGGGCCGGCGTAATGCATTTCGCCGGCGACGATGACCACCCGGTCGCCCACCGCTTTATGAGCGGCTTTCGTAGCCGCCACGATGACCGGCCACGTGACGCCCGTGCCCGGATTGCCGGAGATGACAATCAGATCGGCGCCCTGGTCGAGCGCCAGACGGCAGTTATCGGGCGTGGCCCGGCGGCCGGGCGGCACGGCGATGCTTCCTTCGGGTCCGGGTTCCAGCATAATGCCCACCGGCCGGCCGATGAGCCGCTTCACGTCGCCCACGGTGACGCCCAGACCCAGCGTTTCCGGACTGACCAGCCCGGCCACCGGCCCCGGCAGCGTGCCGGAGAGTCCGGCCGCCGCCTCCGGGCGGGACGGGAGGCCCATCACCAGCGGTTGTTGCACGTCGTATACATTCAACACGATCACATCGGCGCCCATTGCTGCCGCCAGTTCGGCGTTGCTGACTGAACCCAGCAGTGGCGGCACCGTGGCCATCGCCTCGGCCAACAGGGTCCGCCCCACGCTACTGACAATCGCCTTCAGGAGTCCCTGCCGGTCCAGGTTCGCGACGTCGGCAGGCGTCAGTTCAAAAATCCGTTTCGCCATGCGCCAACCCTCCTACACAATACCGTGCAACTCTAAATTTTCGGTGGCACCCAGGTGGTTCCTGCCATTGTCTACTGCCTCTACCCAATTGACCAGACTGTTCAGGCCGATTATACTAATTGTATTAATCGTTAAGGGCCTCGCCAAGGAATGGCAGGGGCCGGTCTACCACCAGGGAGGGTGATGAACATGCGGGTCGATCAGTCCGGCATTGTCCTGACCAGCAACCACAGTCAGTTTGCGTCCCGGAGTCAGACCGAAAAGTTGGAAGCCTGGGTCGGCGACCGCCCGCCGGCCCCCCGTGCCAATCGCGCCCTTGCGCCTGTGCCGGCGCCGGTGCTCCGGCGCGACACGGCGGAGATATCGCCGGAGGCGCGCCAGGCGATGGCCGCCCTGCAAATCGCGAAGGCCACTGGGACCGATTCCGAGACCGACCCCCTGGCGGGCCTTTCGCCGCAGGATCGCAACCGGGTGATTCTGCTGGAACGGGTGCTGGGGATCAAAATCAAGATCATGCGCCCGCAGGACTTCAAGAGCGACGGCAAGGCCGCCCCCGCCGCGGCCGCCAACACATCGGGTTCTGCGGAAGCGCCGCAGAAAGCCGGCTGGGGGTTCGTCTACGAAGCTCATCAGCGCTACGAGGAGAGCGAACAGCTTTCGTTCACGGCGCAGGGCGTCATCAACACCACCGACGGTAAGCAGATCAACGTTTCCGTGGCGTTCAACATGAGCCGGCAGTTTCAGTCGGAGAGCAACCTCACCATCCGGGGCGGCGATGCGCTGATCAAGGACCCGCTGGTGATCAACTATGCCGGACCGGCAGCCGGCCTGTCCCAGCAGACCATGACATTCGACCTGGACAGCGACGGCAAGCCCGATCTCATGCCGCTCCTGAACCCGGGCAGCGGGTACCTCGCCCTTGACCAGAATGGTGACGGCACGGTTAACAACGGCAGCGAGCTGTTCGGCCCGGCCAGCGGCAACGGCTTTGCCGACCTGGCGCAGCACGATGCGGACCACAATAACTGGATCGACGAGAACGACCCCATTTATCAGAAGCTGCGGATTTGGACGAAGGACGCGGCCGGGAACGACCAGCTTTTCGCCCTGGGGCAACTGGGGATCGGGGCCATTTACCTGGGCGGAATCGATGCGCCGTTCACCCTGAAGGATGGCGGCAACCAGACCACCGGGCAGGTGCAGCAGATGTCGGTCTTTGCCCGAGAAAACGGCACAGTGGGGACCGTGCAGCAACTGGATGTCGTGCTCAAGTGAAATTGACCCCGGAGGGAAACCTCCGGGGTAGTTCATTTTATCCATCGGAATACAACGAATTGCTAAGGAATAGGAAGCGGACGGGCAGGCTCGAATATCATTGGGGTTGTTGCTTTTAAGCCGCTCCAAATAGGAGATGGGATTGTGCTGGGACCGACCTTTGAGGAGATGCTGCACCCGTCCACCATCGCCCCCGCCGTGCGGGCGAAGGCCGTGGAGATGCGGGCGAAGGACCCGCTGGACCCGATCAACCTCTACAATATTTCCTGGCGTGACCTGGCCACCGGGGCGATCAAGTACGAGGTGCTGCCCCACGAGCTAACCGGGGTCGACGCCAATATCGTCGTGCTGTACGGCAAGGACTTCCCCACCGGGGCGCACAAGGTGGGCGCCGCCTATTCGGTGCTCGCGGAGATGACGTTGTTCGGCCAGGTGGACCCGAAAGTCCACACGGTGGTGTGGCCGTCTACGGGGAACTACGGGATTGGCGGGGCCTGGGTCGGCGGACGCATGGGCACCCGGTCCATCGTGGTGCTGCCGGAGCTGATGTCCAAAGAGCGGTTTGATAAAATCGAGGCCTACGGGGCCACCGTCATCAAGACGCCGGGCTGCGAGTCCAACGTCAAGGAGATTTACGACAAGACGTGGGAACTGCGCAAGGACCCGAACATCCGCATTCTCAACCAGTTCGAAGTCATGGGCAACTACCGGTTCCACTACCACGTGACCGGCAACACCATTGTGGAGCTGGCGGCGGAACTTGCGGCCAAGGGCGTCGGCAAGGGCCGGATCGCCGCCTACTGCTCGGCCATGGGCTCGGCCGGGACCATTGCCGCGGGCGACCGGGTGAAGCAGGCCTTCCCGGATGCCAAAACCGTGGGGTTGGAGCCGACGCAGTGCCCGACGCTCTACAACAACGGCTACGGGTCTCACGACATTCAGGGCATCGGCGACAAGCATGTCACCTGGATTCACAACGTGCTGAACATGGATGCGGTCATGTGTCTGGACGACATTGAATGCAAGAAGGGCCTCCAGTTGCTGACCGAGCCGGCGGGCAAGGAGCGGCTGGCCCGGGCGGGCGTGACGGCGGTGCAGGCGGAGAAGCTGTCGGCCATCTTTGGCATTTCCGGCGTCGGTAACGTGCTGGGGGCGATCAAAACGGCCAAGCACTACAAGTTCGGGCCGGACGACGTCATCGTCACCATATGCACGGACGCCATCGACCGGTACCATTCGGTGATGGCCGAACTGACCGAGACCTACGGAAAGATGGACGAAGCGGAGGCCGCAGCCCGGCTCGCCGCCATTTTCCACGGGCAGAAGACCGACTGGATCAAGGACGGCACGCCGGACGTGCGGCGGCAGTGGCATAACCTCAAGTACTACACCTGGGTGGAGCAGCAGGGCAAGACCGTGGCCGAACTGGACGCCCAGCTTTCGCCGAACTGGTGGGTGGAGCACCAGCAACTGGTGCCGGAAATCGACGGCCGCATTAGCGCGGCTCGGGGCTAACCCGGCCGGCCGCATCGTTGAGACGAGCCCCCCTGCGCGCAGGGGGGCTCTTACGTTCGCTGCAGCGCTATTTCCCGGGGCGCCTCGATTTCGACGGACAGTTCCACGTGCACCGGCGCCACCTCCCCGCTAACTGTTGGCCCGGAGCTGGTTAACTGTCCAGACCGAGGCGGCAACCAGGCCCGCCAGGGTCAGGAACTGAAGGCCCAGGCCGAGTGGACCCCGGATCACCAGGCCGAGCAGTTCGAGCGGCACCAGCGGAATCATGAACCCCATCAGTTTCATGGTCGGATGCATGCAGGTGCTCCTTTCCCGACTCCGGCGGGCTGGTGATATGCACACCCGACCGCGACAATTATTGCAGCGCTAAACATAAGAACACCTCCATCATCCTAATACGGAGATTGGCGGGCAAAATGTTCGAACAGCCCCCCTGCCGCGGTATGCGGGAGGGGGGCTGTCTGTTCAGCGGTCTGTTTGCCGGAAAAGTACTCGCCTCGGGTACTCTGCGGAGTGTGTGGCCCGGGGGTTTGCCGCGCTCCGGGCATGAGCCCTATGCGCCGTGCTCTAGTCCCTCTCGGGCGCGCCGCGGAGCAGTCTATTCCACCTATAGCACGTAGGTATCTTTCTTATCTGAAGTTAAGGTTTCAGTGATGTCTGTCACATGGAGCATTACGTTTCGATGTTACGCTCTAGCCCAGCCAGGATTTCCACCTGGGGGCCGGGCCGCCTGTCCGGCGCAAACCAAGCAGGAGGTGTGTTGCATGAACCGGTTCCATAAGTGGGGCGCGGCGGGGCTGGGGGCCCTTCTGCTGCTGAGTGCCTGCAGCCGTCCATCGAACCTGAACGGCCAGACCGGCAGTACCGGAACGGTGACCGGACTCTCGGCCGACGCAGCGGCCATCGCCAAGGAGCGGGGGCTGTCGCCGAAGGACGTGGAGGGCGCCCTCAAGACCTACGTTCCGAGCGGCAAAATGGACGAGGCAGTCATGTTCTCTTCGGGCGGTCACAGCGGTCAGGTCATCGCGATCGGCATCCCGTCCATGCGGATCCTGAAGAACATCGGTGTCTTCACGCCGGAACCCTGGCAGGGCTGGGGTTACAGCGCCGACACGAAGGCCATTCTCGACGAAGGCAAGGTCGATGGCAAGGACGTGACCTCGGGCGACACGCACCACCCGAACCTGTCCGAGACCAACGGCGTGTACGACGGGGAGTACCTGTTCATCAACGACAAGACCAACGGCCGCATCGCAGTTATTGATTTGAAGGACTGGAAGACGAAGCAGATCGTCAAGAACCCGCTGGCCAACGGCGACCATGGCGGCGCATTCGTTTCTCCCAACACCGAGTACGTCATCGAAACGACGCAGTATTCCGCTCCGCTGCCTGGCGTCCAGGCGGATATCAAGGACTACAAGGAAAAGTACCGCGGCTACGCCACGTTCTGGAAGTTCGACCGGGCCAAGGGCCGGATCGATACGGCCCAGTCGTTCGCCATCGAACTGCCGCCTTACTGGCAGGATCTCTGCGACTTTGGCAAGGGCCCGTCCACGGGTCTGGCTTTCTGCAACTCCATCAACACCGAAATGGCCACCGGCAAGGTCAATCCCGAGGACCCGAACTTTGAAGCCGGCGTCTCCGCCCGTGACCGGGACTATCTGCACGTGATCGACTGGAAGAAGGCCGAGCAGGTAGTCAAGGACGGCAAGGCTGGGACCATCAACGGCATCAAGGTCATTAGCATGAAGACGGCGCAGGACAATGACCTCGTGACCTTCGTGCCCGAGCCCAAGAGCCCGCACGGCGCTGACGTTGTCCCGAAGGGCAACATGGTGTGGTCGTGGCCGGCAAGCTCGACCCGCATGTCACCGTCTTTAACATCAAGAAGATCCAGGACGCAATTGCCGCCAAGAAGTACGAAACCAAGGATCAGTACGGCTTCAACGTGGTCAAGTTCGAGGACGCGCTGGAAGCCCAGGTCGAAGTGGGCCTCGGCCCGCTGCACACCCAGTTCGACGACAAGGGCTACGCCTACACCTCGCTCTTCCTCGACAGCGCCGTCGCCCGCTGGTCCCTCGGCTCCGAGCGGCCGCAGGATGGCTGGAAGCTGATTCAGAAGCTGCCGGTCCAGTACAACATCGGCCATCTGGCGGCCTTTGGCGGCGACAGTATGCACCCGAACGGCAAGTACCTGGTGGCGCTGAACAAGTGGTCCCTGGATCGGTTCGTCACCACCGGCCCGCTGCTCCCGCAGAACCTCCAGCTGATCGACATTTCGAAGCCGGACCAGGGCATGCAGGTGATTGCCGACATGCCGATGGGCATCGCGGAACCGCACTATGCCCAGATCATCGCCGCCGATAAGCTCAAGAGCTGGCCGACCTATCCGGAGGTGGGCTGGAGCGCCGAAACCCAGGCTCCGTCCGCGACGGCCGTATTGGCAGGCAAGGAGCGGGTCGAGCGGACCGGCCCGCATGAGGTCCAGATCTATCAGACCGCCGTGCGCAGCCACTTCACGCCGGAGAACATCACGATCCAGGAAGGCGACCATGTCTACTGGCATGTCACCAGCCTCGACAAGGTGAAGGATGCCGTTCACGGCTTCGCTCTCCCGGCCTATAACGTTAGCCTTTCGATTGAACCGGGCGAAACGGTCAACTTCGACTTCGTTGCCGGCAAGCCGGGCACGTACTCCTGGTACTGCACGGAATTCTGTTCGGCCCTGCACCTGGAGATGACCGGCTACCTGCAGATCAAGGCGGCTCAGTAAGGAAAAGCACGTCTTCGGGGGCGCCAACGGTGGCGCCCCCGGGGGTCTGTGAAAGCGGGTGAGAATCATGCGGTCCGCGTCAAGCCGACGTTGGGTAGCACTTGGCGTCACGCTGATCGGGGTCGTGCTGTTCGTGCTTTCCATGAACCGGACCTGGTGGGGCATTGTTATGTTCGCACCGCAGTACCCGCAGGGGCTGACGGCGATCAGTTCGCTCCGGGAGATGACCGGAGACGTGGGGGAACTCGATGAACTGAACCACTATATCGGGATGATGAAGCTGGGCGATGCGGCTGCGCTGGAGCGGGGCGTGGCGCCGTACCTGGTCTGGGGCTTCGGGGCGCTGGCCCTCTGTGCCGGGCTGACCTCCCGGTGGTGGCTGAACCTGTTGCTGCGGATTCCGTTGATCGGGTTTCCGTTTGGGTTCCTGGCCGATCTCAAGTTCTGGCTCTGGTACGCGGGCAACCACCTCGATCCGAAGGCGGCGCTGAGTCAGGCCGTGAAGGCCTTTACGCCGGTGATGCTGGGGGAAGGAAAAATCGCCCAGTTCCGGACGTACGGGTGGGTGGAACCGGGCTTCTGGCTGGCCGTGGCGGGCGCTTCGCTCGTGCTGGCGGGGTTCGTTTTGACCATGCGCTCCCGCACCAGGGAGGTGTAAGGCTGTGCGTACCCCGTGGCGACTGGCTCTGGGGCTGATTCTGGCCGTGACGCCCGCGGTGGCCCTGTCTGCGTGGCCGGAACCTGCGTCCTCGCATCCGGAAACCACGGCGCACATGGATCACATGGACCACTCGCCGCAGGCGGTCGCCCACGCGGGCCAAACGGCCGTGCCGGCGGGAGTGGGCGCCGCTGCCTGGGATGGGCGTCTGCCGGATTGGCCGTCCGGTGGGCACACCCTGGAGGTCGGCGCAGGTAAGGCGTATTCGAATCTGGAGGCGGCTTTGGCGGTCGCGGGAGACGGCGACCGGGTCATCGTTTTTGGCGGATTATCCAAAGGGACGTTCCACGTGAAACAGCGCGTCTGGTTGGAAGGGCGCGACGAGGCCGTGCTGGACGGCGGGGGCCAGGGCTCCGTGGTTACCGTGGAGGCGCCGGGCGCCCGGGTGACCGGCTTCATGATTCACAACACCGGCGAGAGTCTCAACCTGGAAGATTCCGGGGTCTATCTCCAGGACGCCCGTGGGGCGGTGGTGGCCGGCTGCCACCTGATGAACGTGGAGTTCGGCATCGTGGCCAAGAGCTCGCCGGAGGTGCTGGTGGCGGGGAACACCGTCATTGGCAAGGGGCGGGACCTGTCGCTTTCGGGCGACGGCATTCGCATCTTCTTCAGCAAGAACGCCAGGGTGTTGGCCAACACGGTTCAGCAGACCCGGGAATTGCTCGTCGAGCAGACCGAAGGGGTCGAAATCCGCGCCAACGCCGTGATTGACGGCCGGCAGGGGATTCACCTGATGCGGGCGCCGCAGGCCACCATTGTTGAGAACTTTCTCGGTGGCAACTCCACCGGGGTTTACGTCATGTACGGCGACGGGACGCAGGTCCTGCGGAACTGGATGCAGGAGAACCGCGGCCCCAGCGGCTACGGCGTGGGTGTCAAGGAGGCCAGCGGGGTCCGGGTGGAAGGGAACTGGCTGGTCGGCAACCGGGCGGCGATTTACCTGGATTCCGCCCCGCTTGACCCGGCGATTCCGGGAACCGAAATCGGCAACTTCGTGGCGTACAACGATGTTGGCATTCTGCTGACTACAGCGACTCAGGGTAACCAGATCTCAGGGAATGACTTCGTGGAGAACCTGCAGCAGGTCGGACTTTCGGCTGAAGGCAAGCCCGGCGCTAACCGCTGGACGGTGGCCGGCCGGGGCAACTATTGGAGCGACTACAACGGCTATGATGCCGATGGCGATAGAGTGGGCGAGGTACCGTATGCCCCGGTGAACGTGTTTGAAGGCTGGATGGACCGGCAGCCGGATTTGCGCTGGTTCTGGTTCACGCCGGCGTCGGCGGCGGTGGATGCGGGGGCGCAGGCGTTTCCGCTCGCGGCCGCGGACCCGGTGCTGGTAGATGAACGTCCGGCCATGGCGCCGGCCAAAAGGGGGGAGCGGCCCTGGTCGAGCTACAGCAAGTAACGGTGATGTTCGGGCCTCGCGCCGCTTTGCAGGACCTTTCGCTGGCGGTGCCGGCAGGCCAAAGCCTGGCCCTCTGGGGGCCGAACGGTGCGGGCAAGTCGACGACTTTTCATGCGATGCTTGGCCTGGTGCCCTACCAGGGCACGATTCGCATTTTCGGCGAGGACGCCCGGTCGGTGAAGGCCCGGCGGATGGTGGGCTGGGCGCCGCAGGACCTGGCGCCGCCGGATATGACGGTGGGCCGGGCGGTCCGGTTTCTGGCGGAACTGCGGGAAGCGCCGGTGGCGTCTGTCGGGGCGTTCCTGGAGCCGTTCGGCCTGGCGGCCGAGACGGCACTCCCGGTGGCGGCGCTTTCAGGCGGGCAGCGGAAGCGGCTTTCCCTGGCGCTGGCGCTGCTGGGCGACCCGCAGGTGCTGCTGCTGGATGAGCCGACGGCCAACCTGGACCCGGCGGGCCGGACACAGATGCTGGATTTGCTTTCCGGGCTGCGGGCCAGGGGGAAGACGCTGTTCCTGGCGTCACACCGGCTGGGCGACGTGCGGCGGCTGTGCGATCAGGTAGCCTTGCTTTGTGATGGGGTTGTGAATCGGGTATGCGCTGCGGGTCGATTCGGGGCGCTGCAGCGCCGCTTCCTTGCGCCCCGGTCCTTCATGGGCTTAGGTACTGCGGTAGACTGGCCCGAACGGCGCTGCGGAAGCGTCGCTTCCGCTTCCGAATCGGGTCTTTTCGGCACCCGCACCCGGGCCGTCGCTGGCGCCTGCTCTGGTGGTGGGGAAGGGGAAGGGAAGGGAGAAGGCAAAGGGGGGTCGTCATGCGGGGACGGATGATTCTCATCCTGGCCGGCCGGGAATGGCGGGCGGCGCTGGCGGCCCGATGGTTCTGGTTCTACGGGGGCGCTACGGCGGCCCTGGGGGCGGGGCTGCTCTGGATGGCGTCCGGGATGATTCCAGCGGGGGTGCCGGAATCCCTGGCCGGGGGCCGGGTGCTCATGGCGACGGTTAACCTCCTCGCCCTGCTGGTTCCGCTGATGGGCCTGACTGCCGGCGCCCAGTGCCTGGCCGGCGAGCGGGACCGCCGGACGCTCGGCTACCTGCTGGCCCAGCCGGTCACCCGCAGCGAGATTTTGCTGGGTAAGCTCCTGGGCAACGGCCTGGCTCTGGGGGCCGGCCTGGGCGGCGCCACGCTGGTGCTTGCGCTGGCGGCCTTGGCGCTGGCCGTGCCTCTGCCGGTCACGGCCCTGCTGGCTGTGGCGGGGCTGGGGTGGCTGCTGGCGCTGGCGACCATGGCGCTGGGCGCAGCGCTGGGAGCCGGGGCGCCGGGCCTGGTGGCGGCGCAGGGCGCCCTGCTGGTGACCTGGCTGCTGCTGGTGCTGCTGGGCGACTTGAGCCTCATGGGGCTGCTGATGGCCAAGCAACATGTGCCGCCGCAGGCGCTCCTGGCGCTGACGTTCATCAACCCGGTGCACCAGTTCCGGGTGGCGGCGGTGGCGCTGTTCCGGCCATCCATGGAGGTGCTGGGGCCGGTGGGGCTGTATGCCCGGGAGCGGCTGGGCGGCGCCCTGGTGCCGGTGTTGGCGGCAAGTTTGCTGGTGTGGACCACCGGGGCGGTGCTGGTGGCGCTGGAGCGCTTCCAGAATAGCCGCTCCGCCTCATAGAAAATTCCTTCAGGAGGGGTAACGGATGTCTGCTTCCAAGTGGGTGTCTCTGATCGCTGCAGGTGCTCTGGTTGCGGTGCTGGCGGGCTGTGGCGGCGGTGGGGGCGCCGCTGCGCCCGTGTCAAAGGGCGACGTGGCCAAGGGCAAGGAAGTCTTCAACGGGACCTGCATCGCCTGCCACGGTGCCGACGCCAAGGGCCTGGCGGGATTGGGCAAGAATCTGGTCGTCAAGACCGACTGGATGAAGAAGCAGGACGACGCAGCCCTGCTGGCTTTTGTTAAGACCGGCCGCCCGGCTTCTGACCCGCTGAACACCACCAAGGTCGATATGCCGCCCAAGGGCGGGAACCCGGCCCTGTCCGACGATGACATCACGAACGCGATTTCGTATATCCGCAGCCTGCAGGCCGCTGCGAAGTAATATCTGGCCGGGAAACCGGCGGGAGAGGTGATGGGAGATGTCTGAACACGTGGCCGCCGGGCGGCCGGTATCGGGATGGCGGGTGGCCTTCGCGGCTTTGATTGCAATCCTGCTGGCTGCCAGCTGGATGTTGCTCTCCCTCGTGGCGGGCAAGTCCGGGCTGGGCAAGGCGGTCACAGCTCAGAGCAGCGGCCAGGCCGCTGTCGCCCAGACCGTCTCCCGCACCGGCGTCACGAACCGGGGTACCAAGATCGATGTGCTGTTCGCCGTGCCGGAGTACTATGAGCGGCTGGGCCTGAAAGATGCAGCGGCCGAGGCGGACCCGGCGAAATACCTGGTCTTTATCGTCACCGAACAGGACCATGACGCCCTCGCACCGGTCCCGGAGCCGAAGCTGGTCGTGAACGGCCAGCTGGTGAATGCGCCGGTGAAGGATCGGGTGCTCTCGGATTCGGATCACCACCGGACCCGGCTCATCCGGTTCGTAAGGATGGCACCTGACGGCAGTTCGTATTTGCCGGCGGATGCCCAGCGGATTCAGCTGGCCTGGCCGGGCGTGCAGACGGCCCACCGGGCCGACCACAGCATCGGGTATCCGCTGGAGTGGGAATGGCCGCTGGTGATGCCGTCGGATGCGAAGGCCGGGCCGCTCAACCTGATGACGTTCCTGCTGCTGACGGCGGGACTCTTTGCAGCGCTGTCGCCGTGTTTGATTCAGCTGACGCTCTACTACATGTCGGCCCTGGCGGGGACGACGACGCCGCACCCCGGGGAGGCAGCGGTCTCCCCGGCAGAGAGCCGGCGGCGGGTACTGCTGGTGGCGTTCATGTTCGTGGCGGGCATATCGTCGGCGTATGTCGTGGGCGGTGTGATGGCGGGGTTGCTGGGCCGGTCGCTTCAGGTGAGCAACGTGCTCGGGGAGTATGGCAAGTGGATCGCGGTGGCCGCGGGGCTGTTCATCATTTGGATGGGGTTCCGGGCCGTGGCGGCCTCGCAGGCGCCGCTGGTCTGCAAGATGCCGATGCCGCTGGTGCGGAAGCTGGCGCAGTGGAAAATGGGGCCGGTTACGCCGTTCCTCATGGGGTTCTTGATGTCGCTGGGCTGTTTGCAGTGCTTTGGCGGAGCGATCTTCGCGAGCTTGCTGCTGTACGTGGGGAGCTTTGGGAGTCCGGGCCTGGGCGGGCTGATGCTGTTTGTCTTCTCGCTGGGGATTGCGGTGCCGTTCCTGTTGGCGGCGTTCATGTGGGAGAAGGTCTCGCGGGTTTTGGCCGGGGTCGGGCGGGTGACGCAGGTGGTGTCGTTGGCATCGGGGGTTTTGATGATGACGTTTGGGGTGTTGATGGTGATGGATCGGTTCCATTGGGTGTCTGGTGTGGTAATTGGTTGGTTACCCTTCTTGAGGACTTGAGTAGAAACGCCCGCTCCGGCGTCGGGGGCTCCAGGGTTGCGGGGCGCTTACCTTTGAAATGATTCTCGCCAGGACTGGCGCTCTTGCTCACAGGTAGGCGAAGTATGTCGTCGCCGCAAGTGCGGGCAGTCCTGGCTGCGAATCTTGAACTTTCGCCCCGATACCGCTGGCGCCCCCACACCGGAGCTCCGTTTTTGCCCTCGCCATGCATCATCTTTCTTGCGTTTGGTGGGGTAGTGCGGGTAGTCGTCACTCTTGTCGTCGCTGTTGTCAGGAGGTGGGTGCTTTGGCCTGGCGTCGGGCGGTGGGGCTTGTTGGTTTGGCTGCTGTGTTGATACTGGGCGGAGCGCTCCTGCGCGGGTGGCTGGTGCCGGCTTCCCGGTCGGATCTCTCGCCGGAGGCTTATGGGTTGCGGCTTCGATGGCCCTGGGCGCCTTCGGCGGTCGTGACGGTTTACTTTCCGCCTTCCGTGGGGGCCGCGGATTCTGATTCGGCGTGGGTCGCGGTGCGGCGGTCGGTGGAGGCGGCGACGCCGCTGGCGGCGCTGCGGGAACTGGCGGCTGGGCCGGCGCCGGAGTCGGGACTGGCGCCGGTTTTGCCGGCGGGTCTGGTCGTCGACGCAGTGTCGGTCGAGTCGGGAGCGGCGACGGTGCGAGTTTCCGGGCCTGCTCCGGAATCGGCGGTGGTCGCATCGGCGATGGGACGGACTTTGAGCGGGCAGTTCCGTGTGACGGCACTCCGTCTGGAGTATGCCGGTGGGCCGTCGGTCGGGCCGGTGGCGGTCTCGGATTCGTTTTCGGGGGGGCGCGTAACCTATCTGTGGCGGGGGTTGCCGGTGCCGGTTGCGGCGACGCTGCCGGATGGACCGGACCGCCCGGCCGCTGCTCTGCGGCGGCTCTTGGCCGGGCCTGCGGCGCCCGGGGTCGATGAGTTGCCTGCCGGGGTGCGCCTGCTTTCCGTGCAGGTCAAGGGGGACCTGGCCCGGGTGTCGCTGGGGCTTTCGCCAGACCTGACGACCGAACTGGTGGCGGGGCGGTGGCAGTTTGCCCCGCATGCCATGGCTGTGGTTTACACGTTGACCGATCTGCCCGGCATCCGTCGGGTGCAATTCGACTTTCCGAACCTGCCGCCGGAGGCCCGGCGCAACTGCAAGACGCCGCTGGGCGTTCCGCTGGTCCGGCCGGATGCCGAGGCGGGCCGGGTGCATACGTGAGTCTTTACGGAGGGATGCCGCGTGATTTACCTGGACCATGCCGCTACCTCCTGGCCGAAGCCGCCGGTTGTGATCGAGGCCGTCACCCGGGCGCTGGACACTTGCGGCAACCCCGGACGGGGCGGGCATCCGCTGGCGCTTGCGGCCGGACGGACCGTGCTGGATGCACGGGAAGCGGTCGCCTCGTTGCTGGGGGTTCCTGACCCGGCCCGCCTGGCCTTCACCCGCAACGCGACAGAGGCCATGAATCTGGCGCTCCGGGGCCTCCTTTTGCCGGGGGACCGGGTCTGCGTCACGCCACTTGAACATAACGCCGTCATGCGGCCGCTCCGGCTACTGGAGCGGCAGGGCGTTTCGATAACCATACTGCCCGCCGATGCCGACGGGCTGGTCGACCTGACAGCCGCCCGCACGGCAATCGCCGGCGCCCGGCTGGTGGTGGCCTGCCACGGGAGCAACGTCCTGGGGACGTTGCAGCCCCTGGACGACCTGGGAGAGCTGGCCCATGCGGCGGGGGCGCTGTTCCTGGCAGACGTTTCGCAGACGGCCGGGGCGATGCCACTGCCGCTGGCCGACCTGCCGGTGGATTTTGCGGCCTTTCCCGGCCATAAGTCGCTCCTGGGGCCGCAGGGGACCGGCGGGCTTTATATTCGGCCGGGACTCTCGCTGCCGGCCCTGTTGGCGGGCGGCACCGGCAGCCTCTCCGAGCAGGAGGAGATGCCGGATTTTGCGCCTGACCGTTACGAGGCCGGCACGCCCAACGTGCCGGGGCTGGCGGGGTTGGGCGCGGCGGCTTCGTATCTCGCCGGAATCGGGCTGGACCAGGTGCGGAAGCACGAGGAGTCGCTGGTGGCCCAGTTCCTGGAGGGACTGCGGTTTCTGCCGGTCATTCGGGTACTGGGGCTGCGAGAGGCCCGCCACCGGGCCGGGCTGGTCAGCCTGAGCCTGGCGGAGGTTTCGCCGGACATTCTGGCCCAGGCGCTGGAGGACGGCTACGGGATTTGCACCCGGGCGGGCCTGCACTGCGCGCCGGCCGCGCATCGCCACGCCGGCACCTGGCCGGTGGGGGCGGTGCGGTTCAGTTTTGGCTACAGTACAACCGCCGCGGAGGTGGAGGAGGCTTTGGCCGCCCTCCGCACGCTGGTCGCCGGACTCTAGCGAGAGGAGGGACCCGGGTGGAACTGGACGGCATTATCACGTTCATGAGTTCGTATCAGGCCCTCCGGGCGGAGCGGGCGGTGAAGTCGGCGGCTATCCCCACGAAAATGGTGCCGGCGCCCCGGGACCTGAGCCCGACCTGTGCCGTCGCCCTGCGGTTCCCCTGGGGCGAGTCGGACCGGGTCCAGGGCCTCCTGACGAAGCAAAACATTGAACTGGACCGCTGCTGCCCGTGCCCGGAGGACGCGGGGCGTCCGGCGGGCTGGGGCAAGCGGAGATAGGAGGTGGGCCCTTGAGCGGAAACGGAATCACCCGGTACACGGACCTGCCTGGCGACTCGGACCCGTCGGCCCGCCGGGATCCGGCCTGGCGCCCGAAAGGGGTTCTGGCCGGGGTGCTGCTGGGCGTGCTGGCAGTGCTGGCCAGCGGGCTCCTGAGCCGGGCCGGGGCGCCGCCGGCTTACGGCATTTGCGTGGCGTGCCATAGTCGGGACCTATTGGCGGGGCTTGGGCTCCAGCGCTGGTTGGGCGCTCCCGCCGTCGACGGGCTGGTGCTTACCACGCTGGGACTGCTGGCGGGTGCTGCCCTGGCCGCCCGCGTTCACGGCGAGCGGCGGGTCCGTCCGGCTCGGTCGCCGGTGCGCTCCCTGCTGATGGGGGCGCTGACCATGTGCGCCTCCCTGCTGGCACTCGGCTGCACGACCCGGCTGGCGCTGCGGGTCGCCTATGGCGACCCCCTGGCGATGTGGTCGTTCGGCGGGGTCCTGCTGGCCGCCGCCGCCGTGACTGGCGGCATGGTCTGGTACGCCCGGCGGCCGGGCGCCGGAGGTGACGTGGGATGCTGACGGCGCTCATCACCCTGACCGTGGGTTTGGCGGCAGGCTACCTGGCCCAGCGGAGCCGAATCTGCTTTATTGCCGGCGTCCGGGACTGGCTCCTGGTGCGGGATACGGAACTGCTGGCGGCGGTGGCGGGGTTCATCGGGGCGGCCTACCTGGCCTTCCCGATTCTCGGCGCCCTGGGCCTGCCGGTCTGGGGCAACGGCGACCCGACGCTGGCCGCCGGGGCAGGCACCCCGCTAGTGGCCGTTCTGGCGGGCGCCCTGGTGGGCGGGCTGGCGACGGCCAGCGGCGGCTGCCCCTTGCGCCAGCACGTGCTGGCAGCACAGGGCGGCGGCGACTCCTGGTTCTGGCTGGCCGGGTTTTACCTGGGCGTACCGCTGTACTACGTGCTCGTCTGGCCGCTGCTTGCGCCCATGCTGCCCCACTGACTGCAACTTCACCCGAAAGCAATAGGAAAAGGCGGCCCTCCTGGCATGGGAGGACCGCCTTTTTGCTTTGCTTATGCAGTAACCCCGGCCACGCTCTCGACTTTGATGGGCTTAAGCGGTAACCTGGGCGACTTGCCGGATGGCTTCGACCTGGATGCCCATCTTCACCTTGTCGCCGACCAGAATGCCACCCGTCTCCAGAACGGCGTTCCAGACCAGGCCGAAGTCCTTCCGGTCGATGGTGGCTTCGGCGCTGAAGCCGGCCCGCTCGTTGCCCCAGGGATCCTTGCCGATGCCTTCGAACGTGGCGTCGAGCACGACCTCCCGGGTGACGCCCCGGATGGTCAGATCGCCGGCCAGCTTATACTCGTTGTCGCTCGCGGCGTGGATGCGGGTGCTCCGGAAGGTAATCTGCGGGAACTTCTCGGCATCAAAGAAGTCGGCTGAACGGAGATGCCCGTCGCGCTGCGCTTCCCGGGTGTCGATTGTCGCCACGTCGATGGTGGCTTCAATCCGGGCCGTCGTCAGGTTGGGCAGGTCCCCCTCAATCGTCCCCGCCACGCCGGAAAAACGGCCTTTTACCGTCGAAATCATCATGTGCTTCACTGCGAACTCAGCCAGACTATGCGCAGGATCCAGAACCCACGTGCTCTTACCCATCTGTCAAATCCCCCTTGCGTTGTTTTCGCCCGCATGACCTAAGAATACATCAGTTACTTACTTTTGTGAAGTACCTATCGAAAAATAATTATTGGCCCCCTCACCTTGTGCATGTTACTTACTTTTCTGCTAGAATGGTGGTACACTCTGTCCATAGGCCAGACTTTCGGCTTGGAGGTGAGAGACCACGGGCTACGAGCATATGTGTCCCCGGTACGAAAAAGCCTTCGAGGTTTTGGGCAAGAAGTGGACCGGCCTGATCATCCGCATCCTCATGGGCGGGCCGAAACGCTTCTGCGAGTTCCGGGAGCAGGTGCCGGAACTGAGCGACCGGCTACTGTCGGAGCGGCTGAAGGAGCTGGAGGAGGAGGCGATCATCGCCCGGGTGGTCCAACCGACCAAGCCGGTGCTCATCGAGTACGCACTCACGGAGAAGGGCAGGGCCCTGGAGGCCGTGGTGGAGGCGATTCAAATCTGGGCCGAGCGCTGGATGGTCCCGTTCCCGAACACCGAAACCAAAGCGTAACAGCCCCCACCGGAGAAGCCGGGCGGGGGCTGTTTGTTGGTCCTGGTTGCGGCTTTCAGGGACCGGTGCGGGGGCGTTCGCCGCCGCCGATGTTCCGGGGAGCGTCGGGGTCGTTGAACTGGGCCGGCGTGGTGCCGGCGTCCGCCTGGGGCAGGCCGGAGAGGCCGGCACTGGCGCCCTGGACCGTTTCGAGGCCTTCAATCGGTGAGCGCCTGCCGTCGCCGTCAAACTTCATCATCGCGTAGGTGGACTCATCGGCTTCGGCGACCCCGTCGGGCAGACCGTCGGTCCCGCCCTGGAACGAGCGAAAGCGAATGTTATCCGGGTCGGGCTCATTGCGGCCGGGAATCAGGTTGAGTTCTTCTTCGGCCATACGTGTATGCACCTCCGCCGATAGTCTGCCCGGCTTCTTGTCGAAAGGTGTTGAACGAAAACACCTGCAAATGCGGAAACCGGCAGGACATGCCCGTGGGGTTTCCGAAAGGGATTCCGAAGGCATAACGAATCGGCGGAGGGGATGCTACCGATGCCACTGACGAAAGCGCAGAAGGGCGATGAGCCGCAGCTACTTGCCCATGTGACCGGCGAACCGTTCTTCAACCTGTTCATGATCTCTAACCTCCTCCAGGGGCTGGACGAAAACGTGGAGGCCTGGAGCGATACCGCCGGAGGGGTGCTCATGCGCCGAAATGCGAACTGGTTGGTTTCCCCCACCCCGGGGTTCGACTTCGACGAGGCGGCCCGCATCGTGGACGGCTATCCGAAAGAGCAGGTCCAGGGGCTGTCGGGCCGGCCCGACGCGGTGAGCCCGCTGGCGGGTCGGCTCCGGAACCACGCCGGCAAGTTGTATCAGGAGCAGTTCGCCGCCCTGGACACCCCGCCCGCGCCGGTGCCGCATGCCGGCCCGCCCCGGCCCGCCCGGCCGGACGACCTCCCGGCGCTGACCGCGCTTTACGCCGACGCGGGGGACATGAGCCGCACGGCCGAAGGGGTCCGGCAGATGCTTCTCACCCTTTGGGTCGTAGAGGCGGACGGGGTCGTTGTCACGGCCGGCAACATGTCCGGCGAGACGGAGCAGGCCGGCATGATCGGCGCGGTCTTCACGCCGCCCGTCCACCGGCGCAAAGGCTACGCCACAACTCTTGTGCACGCCATGAGCGCGGCCCTGCTGGAGCGGGGCAAGCGCCCGTGTCTCTTCTACTGGAACCCGGATGCCGGGCGAATCTACCTGCGCCTGGGGTACCGGCCGCTGGGACCCTGGTGGGTGTTCAAATACCGGGACTAGACGTAAAGCGCCTCCCGGCAAGCCGGAGGCGCTCATTCGTTTGTTGCACTGCGTCAGGCCTGTGACCGTCCCTGCCTGTGGTCACCCGCCTGGACGAACCGGAACTGCTGGAACCAGTGCACGGATGCCTTTCCGAGGACGCATGCCCAGACGAGGAACAGCGCTGCCCCGACTGCCGATATGGGGGAGAGTTCAGTGACGGACCATCCGAGGGCGGTCTGCCAGGCGATCATGGCCCCTGCCGCCAGCCAGGAGATTCCGCCAATGTGCACCCACCGGCGCGCCGTTGCGGCGGGCAGCGTGGTTTGTTCGAACAACCAGGCAATCAGCGGCAGGCACTGCAGGCCATGGAAGCCGAAGGCGTGGAGCCAGATCACATCGCCACTAGCCCCTACATAGCGCTCGTGGTCTGCGAACCACCAGTTAGAGAGCATCCAGTAACCGGCAGTGAAGGCCAGCCCACAGACGGACACAAGACCGTAGCGGATACCCAGAGTCAGGAGAGGGCGCCGGTCGGAAGTCGATCCCTGGAAAAACCGCCACGCCAGGGCCGCAAACAGAGCCACATAGGCCTGACTTGTAACGAAGTAGATCCACCGAAAAACCAGGTCAACGGGGCCGTCGTGGAAGGAGACTCGGGGATCCAGGCCGCGGAAATGCTGGAGCGGCTCGAACACCATCGCGTACATGGCACATAGCACCATCACCCACCGCCAAGTGAGGCGGGCCGCGTGGCTGTAGCCGGCCAGGGGCAGGAAGGCGGCGGCCGATACCAAGATGAAGCTCATCGCCATCATGCCGGTGATGGGTTTGACCAGGTTTCCCTCGGGCGGGATCAGAGCGCCGCGCACGGCCACGACAGCCGCAAGGATCGCCGCAGCGATCACGAAACATAACGCTGCAAACAGCATGACTTGCTCTCCCGCAAACAGGCGGGGGCGATCGACAGACGATGCACGCATGGCGGCACACCCTTTCTCTGAATTCAAATAATTATATTATTATCCATTTTTTGCTGTAGTCAAGCGGGCGATTAGGAAATCGAACCAATCACATAATCCGGCGAGCCGTTCCCGCTAATTTGGGACAGACGATGGAGCAAAATAGCCAAACCAAAGCGAGCGCCTCCCGGCAAGCCGGGAGGCGCTCCAACTGAAACCGGCTACCGCACCTGCAGCCGCATGGCCACCGGAAGGGCGAGTTCCGTGGTGCTGGAGCCGTCTTTCATGGAGTCGATGATATACCGGACCCGGGCGCCCGCCGGCACCCCACCCGGCACCTGGACCGAAACCGAGAACCGGCCGAACGCCGGGGCGCCGGCGGCGGCCTGGACCGTCTGGCCGGCGATTTTCCGGCCACCGGCCCAGACCTCCACCCGGAAGACGGCCTCAAAGGCCCGGGCGGTGCCTTCCAGCAGAATGTGGTCGGCGTCTGTCTGCACCGGCCGGGAGACCCGGAAGTTGGTGCTCCAGACTTCGTCCCGGGCGATCACGTCCGCCGTAACCTTCAGCGTCTGGATCAACTTGCCGCCGCCGGGCTCCACGGTGGAGACGGTCAGCGTCAGGTTGACGGGCCCGCTGGGGACGAGCAGGTTGGCCTCAAACCTGCCATCCTTCACCTGGGCGTGTGCCTGCGCCACGACTTTGCCGCCGACGTTGGCCGCGAGGTGCACGTCTGCAACGGTAGCCTGTCCGGTCACGTGCAGCATGTTGCCGTTCTGCCAGGTGGCCGAAATCAGCGCCTTGACCGGCCCGCTCGCCGGCCCGGTGCCGTCTGTCACCCAGAGGACCTTCACCGTGCCGTCCAGCTTGGGCATGCGGTAGAAAGCCATGGGGTTTTCGAGGTGCATCGAGACGATGCTGCCGGGCGCGGGCGGCACGACCCGAGCCGTAATCTGCCAGACACCGTTCTGCTGCGCCACGGCGGTCAGTTCGGTCTTGTACCCGCCGGTGGGCTTCAGCCCGCCGGCCAGGGCGCAGTACGTGTACCCCCCGCTGGTGATGATCTGGTAGGCAGCGGCGGTGGACTGCCGCTGGTGGTCAGCCCAATCTTGCAGGGCCTGCGGGGTCGCATCGGCGTTGATCGCCTCGGCGGTCACTGTTCCGGGGGGCGCCGGGGGGACCGACGGCCCGGGCGGCGTCCCTGGTTGTCCGGTTGGGGCGGAGGGCTCGGTAATAATCTTGACCAGGTCAGCGCAGGCTGCCTGATTCTGCTGGCAGTACTGCTGAATCATGGCTTGTTCGTCGGGCGTGCAGCCGGCGGTGGCGGCGACCAGAACGAGGGCGGCCACAGCAAGGGCGGCCTTATATAGTGGGCGTGTCATAACATGTCTCTCCTCTGTGTGTTCATCTGGGAGGGTGGGACCTTCCATAAATACAGACGAGAGCACGATTTTTTCCGTTTCAGGAATTTTTAAGGAAAGATGCCGACCGAAAACGGTCGCCCCCGGCAGACCGGGAAGCGGCCGTTTTTTCGTATTCAAGTTATTCCCACCGGAAGAACCGCACCGACAGACCCGACAGGAGCACCAGGCAGCCGCCCATCACGGCGAAGTCGACCCAGAGCGGCATGAGCGGCGCCGTTCCCAGCATGGTCTGCTTCAGCGCATCACCGATGTAGGTCAGCGGCATCAACTTGGCCACCGGGAGCAGGAACTTCGGCAGCATCTCGATCGGGAAGAGGATGCCGGAGAGGAACATCATCGGGAACTGGATCATCTGGCCGAGCGCCACGCAGGACTCGTTGGAGCGGGCCAGGCCGGCCAGCAGGAAGCCCAGGCTGATCATGACCGCCGTGCCCAGTACATCCGCCGCTACCGTGAGCAGCCAGTTATCGACATGCATGTGGAGCACGACGATGCCGTAACCGATCAGCAAGGCGGCCTGAATGAGCCCGGTGGTCAGGCGCCAGCCAATCTGGGCGCCCAGCAGGGTCCCCCGGCTGAGGGGCGTGGCGCCGAGGCGGCGCAGCACCTGCGACTCACGCATTTGCACCAGGGGCGGGGCCACCGTGAAGATGCCCAGCCAGAGGATCGCGAGGCCCATCATGCCGGGTACGTACAGCAGCACCGGTGCGGTGCTCCTGGTTTCGATGACGTTCTCCTGCATCACCAGCAGGGGGGCGGCGCCCTGGAGCTTCAGCCCGGCCTCCTGGAGAATCTGCCGGACCATGGCGACGCCGGGGGCGGCGGCGGACTCACGGGTCTTGTCCCAGATGACCTCGACGTTGGTGGGCTGCCTGGCGCCGGCGTTGGCCGTAAGCTCGGCCGGCATGACGGCGACCACGGCGACCTTGCCCTGCTTCAACTGGGCGATGAGTTCGTCCCGGGTGCCGCTGTGCACGGTGACCGTCTCCTTCAGCGCAGGGCCGGTGAAGACTTTCGCCAGTTCGCCGCCCACGGGGCCCTTGTCTTCCACCGCAACCCCGAGGTCCAGGTGGAACTTGCCGGCCCCGCCGGAGAAGAGCATGCCGAAGAAGGCCGCCAGGATAATCGGTAGCAGAACAGTCAAAAGGATAACAACCTTATCACGGAGAAACTCACGGGCGGCGGCCTGATAAAGAGCGATCAGCGCTTTCATGTTCGTTACCCCCCCTTATTGCTCACGGATCTTGCGGCCGGTCAGGCGCAAGAACAGGTCTTCGAGCGTGGCACTGCGGACGGTGAAGCGGTCGAGCACGAAGCCGTCGGCCCGGGAGAGGGCCAGGAGCTGGGTGACTGTCTCGGGCACTGCGGTGCTGAACAGCATCGTCGTCCCGTTCTCCGTCACGACCCGGGTGATGCCGGGCAGCGCCTTGAGCTTGTCCATGACCGCCGCCTGCGGCGTGCTGAACTCGATGGCCGTTTCGGCAAAGTACTCCCGGACCAGGTCGTCCGGCTTCCCTTCGGCGATGATCTTCCCCCGGTCCACCACGGCGACTCGGTCGCAGAGCGCCGCCGCCTCCTCCATGTAGTGGGTCGTGAGGACCACCGTCTTGCCCCGGGCCTTCAGAGACTTTACCATGTCCCACACCTGCCGACGGGCGGCGGGGTCCATGGATGTGGTCGGTTCGTCCAGGAAAATCAGCTCAGGGTCGTTCACCAGGGCCAGCGCCAGGGTCAGCTTCTGCCGCTGACCGCCGGAGAGGTTGCTGCTCAGGGTCCTGGCCTTCTCCCGGAGGCCCACCAGGTCGATCAGTTCGGCGGTGGGAACGGTCCTGGGGAAGAAGGTCGCATACAGGTCGATGATCTCCCGGACCGTCAGCTTGGGGAAGAGCCCGGTGGACTGAAGCTGGACGCCTTGACGGGCCTTGATGTTGCCGGCATCCTGCCCCTGAGTCAGCCCCAGAACCCGGATGGTGCCGCTGTCGGGCTTGCGCAGCCCTTCGATGGATTCGACCGTGGTGGTCTTGCCGGCACCGTTGGGGCCGAGCATGCCGTAAACCTCACCGTACGCCACTGCAAATGAGATGCCGTCCACGGCCGCCTGGCCGCCATATCGCTTGACCAGGTCCCGCACTTCGATGGCAACCTGCGTATCGTTCGTCATCATCGGTCACTCCTTCGCTTCGGTCTTTACACTGCGATCATGCCATGAGTGAACCAGTTGCCACATCGTACGATCATTCGTGAACGCATGTACAATCGGACACTGTACTGATGGACAACCTGTCGAAGGAGGCTACCTGGATGAACCGCCGGGACCCCAGCCGCTTATTTCTCTGGTTTGTGTACGCATTTATTGTCCTGATCTGGTATGAAGCTGTTTTTGGCTACGGTCTCCGGCAAAGTCCCTGGCTGATCCCGTTTACCGTTCTGGCGGCCCTGCACGGGGGGCTTCACGGTGCGCTATTGTTGGTGGGCAACAGATCCCGGGGCGTGAAGGCGCTCTACCTGGTGGTCCAGCTGGTCGTAGCCGCCGGTCTGGTGCTGATGGCCAGGCAGTCGCCCCTGTCGCAGGCCCTGTTCTTCCCCCTGGCGGGGGAGGCGATCGGTCTGTTCGCAGATGTGCGGGGACGGCTTGCGGGCGTGGGTGGCGTTGTCGCCGGCTGGCTGGCGGTCACACTGCTAATCGGTGACTGGGCAATGCTGCGCGTCATGCTGCCTGCCTCGCTGGCCTCGTTCGGCTTCGTGGGCGTTTACGTCTGGCTGTACGCCCGCCAGATGATGGAGCGGCAGCGGGCCGAAAACCTGCTCGTGGAGCTGGAGCAGGTGAATCGCCAACTGCGCTCCTACGCCCGGCGGGTGGAGGAACTGACCATTGCCGAAGAGCGGCAGCGCATGGCCCGCGAGCTGCACGACACCCTGGCGCAGGGGCTGGCCGGCCTGGTGCTGCAACTGGAGGCCGTCGACGACCTGCTCGCCCGCGGGGAGGCCGAGCGGGCCCGGGCGATTACGGTCCGGGCCATGCAGCGCGCCCGGACCACCCTGGCCGAGGCGCGCACGGCGATTCAGGCCCTGCGCACCCCGCTGGAGAAAGGGAACGTGGTGGGGGCGATTCAGGAACTGGTGGACAACCTGCGGGCCGAGACTGGCCTGACCTGCATTTTTGAGGCCGGACCCGGCGACCTCCGGCTGGAAGGCGAGGTCGGCGCGCAGGTCTATCGGGTGGTGAAAGAGGGCCTGACCAACATCCAGCGGCACGCGCAGGCGAGCCAGGCGGCGGTCCGGCTGACGGCGACGCCGGAGCACATCCAGTTGGAGATTACGGACGACGGTGTGGGCTTTGACCCGGACGCCATCCCCACAGGCCACTACGGGCTGCTGGGGCTGCGGGAGCGCACGGGGCTGCTGGGCGGCACGCTCATGATCGACAGCCGGCCCGGCACCGGCACCCGGATTCAGGTGACGTTGCCCGCTGCCCCCGGTGCGCTCGCCGAAGAGGAGGATTGAGCCATGCCCGACCGCATTCGCATTCTCATTGCCGACGACCACCTGGTGGTCCGGGAAGGCGTTCGCACCATGCTGGAGATTCAGGACGACTTCGAAGTGGCCGGCGAGGCTTGCGATGGCAACGAGGCCGTGCGCCTGGCGGGGGAGCTTCAGCCGGACGTGATTCTCATGGACCTGCGCATGCCAAAGCTGGACGGCCTGGGCGCCATCCGGGCGATTCGGCAGAAGTGGCCGGACCTGGCGGTGGTGATTTTCACCACGTACGACGAGGACTCGTTCATCGTGCAGGGGCTGCAGGCCGGGGCGCGGGGATACATTCTCAAGGACTCCAGCCGGGAGGCCATCTACTCGGCCATTCGTTCAGCCGCACGAGGCGAGACGCTGCTGCAACCGGCGGTGGCCGCCAAGATGGTGGCGCACTTGAGCCAGGGGACTGCGGCGGCGGCGCCGGTCGACGCGACGTTGAGCGAGCGGGAGGTCGAAGTGCTGGAGTTGGTGGCGGGCGGCCGGCGCAACAAGGAGATTGCGGACGAGCTGGGCATTACGGAACGGACCGTGAAAGCCCATCTGGCCAGCATTTTCAACAAGCTGGGCGCCACGTCGCGGGCGGAAGCGATCGCCCGGGCGATGGCGGATGGACTGCTGCCGGAGCACAAGGGGCGCTGATCGCCGGCTGCTCTTCTGGCTCTGAGGCCCCGGAGCACGATGGCTCCGGGGCCGTTTCATCACGAGTTGCTAATAGTTTACTAAACGTCTTCCCGCGTCACCCTTTTCGGTGCTATAGTGTGAGTGAGCGTTCACTCGCATCGCGAAGGAGGTTCGCTATGATCCACGTGCACCGCTACTTACTCACGGCCGTGGCCGCTGTTGCCGCCCTCGCGGTACTGGTGCCGGCTGCGGGGGCCGGGACGACATTTCCGCCAGCGCCGGCGGTTGTTTCCCCGGTTGCCCTGACCCCGGCCCAAACCACGGCCCAGGCCCTAACTCCGGCCCTAACCCCGGCCCCAACCCCGGCCCCGGTTTCCGACCAGGTACTCAACCTCAAGGACGCCCTGACGCTGGCCGAAAAGCACAGTCTCCAGCTTCAGGTGGCCGCCCTGCAAGTGCCCAAGGCCCGGATCGCCCTGGACCGGTGGAAGGCCGCCGGTGCGACCGGCGGGTCGGCCCTGGCGCTCGGCCTGCAAATGCGCTACGGCGTCTCGCTGCCCAGCGACGACACCACGGCTGCCGCCCTGCGCCGCAGCTATGAGAACACCCTCGAGCAGGCGGCGCTCGGGCTGGAAGTGGCTCGCCAGTCCCTGCGCCTGGCTGTCACGAAGGCTTATGTGGAGTGGCAGAAAGCCGACGCCCTGGTGGCGGCCCAGCAGGCCGCCCTGACCCGAGCCCAGGCCCAGGCCGAATTGGCCGGTAAGGCCCTGGCGGCCGGCACTGCCGCTCATTACGATGTGGTCCAGGCCGGCGCTCAGGTCTCCGCTCAGAAGGCGGCCGTGGCTGCGGCCCAGGCCGGGCGGGACACGGCCCGGCTGACACTGGAGCGCCTGGCCGGGTCGCCACTGAACCCCGGCCTCCGGCCCGAGCCGCCTGACCCCGAGCCGTCCTCGACCCTCGACCCGGCGACCCCCGAGGCGCCTGCCCCCGACCCCGCCGAAGATCTCATCGAAAAGGCGCTGAAGCAGCGGCCCGACGTGGCGGCCGGCAAGCTGACCGTTCAGGCCCGGGAAGCCGACCTGGACATGCTGGGCCAGTACTTCCCGGCCGATGACCCGATCGTGGCGGGCGCCCGCCTGGCCATCCAGGAGGCAGCGCTCAACCTCGAAGCGACCCAGGCCGACATCCGGCTGCAGGTCCAGCAATCGCTGCTGGTCATCGCCAGTGCCCGGGAGCGGCTGGCGGCCCTGGCCGACGGCGAGGCCCAGAGCCGGGAAGCCCTGCGGCTGGCCCAACTGCGGTTCGAGGCCGGCACTGCCACCAGCGTAGAGGTGGTCGGGGCCGATGCCGCTGTCAGCGGTGCCACGGCCGCGCACATTCAGGCTCTGGCCGACCTGGCCGCTGCGCGGGCGACGCTGCAGCAGGCTATCGGCGATCTGTAAGGAGGGAGGCGGTCACATGAGTTCCAGTGCCGAGACCCGCGACCGCCTGTTGGCGGAAGCGCTGAAAATCTTTTCCCAGAAGGGTTTTGACCGGGCCACCATCGGCGAAATCGCCCGGAGTGCCCGCATCGCCGAAGGGACCATTTACCGGCATTTCGAGTCCAAGAAGGACCTGTTCATCGCCTGCGTGGAGCCCGCCGTGCGGCGGGTCGCGGAGCGCATCGTCGCCGGCGTGGCCGAGGCCAAAAGCCCGGTGGACATCGCCCGGGCGGTCATCCGCGGCCGCCTGGAGCAAATGGTCGAGGACCGAGATACCTTCAACATTCTCTTCACCGGAATGGCCAATCACCCGGAACTTTTTGAGCTGATGGTCCAAAAAGTCCTTGGCGGGGCCTGGGCGACGGCTGAACCGCTGATTCAGCGGTTGACGGCCGAAGGCAAGCTCCGGCGGCGGCCCAACTTTCTGATTGTGGGCGTGGGCATGACCGCCGCCATGTGGGCGATGATCAACTTCCAGGAGAACCTCGGCACCCTCAAAGACCCCAGGGCTTACGCCGAATGGACCGACCGCTGGGTCGACGACATGACCGATTTTGTGCTGTACGGCATGGCCGGGCAGCCCGCCGGAGGCGATCACACATGAGCAAGATGTTCAACACCGCTGCAGCACTGCTCCTGACGGCGGCCCTGCTGGCCGGCTGCGGAGCCAAGACCGGGCAGCCCCTGACCACGTCCGGCACGATTATGGCGACGGAAGTAACCGTGGCGGCAGAAGTAGCCGGCAAGGTGACCCAGGTGCTGGTCGAGGAAGGCCAAAAAGTGAAGCAGGGCGACCCGGTGGCCAAGCTGGACACCGCGCCCCTCGAATTGATGCTGAAGCAGGCCCAGGCGGTCCGGGACCAGGCGGAAGCCAAGCTGGCCGATGCGAAAGCCGGCGCCCGCCCCGAGCAGATGCGCCAGGCCGATGAACTGGCCAACCAGGCGCAGCGGATGATCCAGCAGGCCACCGCCGCCCGCGACGGCGCCCAGAAGAACCACGACACGGTGAAGCGGCTGTACGACCAGGGCGCGGCCACCAGGTCGCAGCTGGACACCGCTACCACCCAACTGGACACGACCTCCGCCCAGGTCCAGGCGGCGAGCGCGCAGGCTCAGGCCGCCCAGGCCCAGGCCGACCTCGTCCGGCAGGGCCCGACGGTCGATTCGATCAAGCAACTGGACGCATCCCTCGCCCAGGCCAAAGCGGCGGTAGAGGTGGCCCAGCTTAACCTGGACCGGGCCACGGTCAAGGCGCCGGTGGCCGGTACGGTGATGCGGCGGCTGGTGGAGCCGGGCGCCATTTTGCCGGCGGGTGGGGCGATGGCGACCATCGCCAACCTGGATGATCTGTGGCTCAAGGTTTACGTGCCGGAAAACCAGCTGAATGCCGTGAAACTGGGCATGTCGGTCGACATCAGCGTGGACGCCTTTAAAGGCAAGACCTTCAAGGCCGAAGTCACCCAGATTTCCGACAAGGCGGAGTTCACGCCCCGCAACGTGCAGACCAAGGAAGAGCGGGCGAACACCGTTTACGCCACCAAGCTGAAGCTGCGTGAGGGCCTGGGTGGCGAACTGAAGCCCGGCATGCCCGCCGATGTAACCTTCCCGGCCGATGGCGGGAGGTGACGTCCGTGGAGCCGGCCATTCTGATTAACGGGCTGGTGAAGCGTTACGGCGACGTGGTGGCGGTGGACGGCCTGAACCTGGCGGTGCCGCCGGGCTCCATTTACGGCCTGCTCGGGCCGGACGGGGCCGGCAAGACCAGCACCATTCGCAGCCTGACCGGAGGCGTGGCCTTTCAGGGCGGGAGCGTGGCGATTTTCGGGCTGGACCTCGCGGGCGAAACCGACCGGGTCCGGGAGCTGATCGGCTACATGCCGCAGCGCTTCGCCCTTTACCAGGACCTGACGCTCGACGAAAACCTGAATTTCTTTGCCGACCTCTACCGGGTCAGCAAGGCGGACCGGGCGGAGCGGGTGCCGAAGCTCATGGCTTTCACCCGGCTGGCCAGCCACAACCGAAAGCTGGCGGGGCAACTCTCCGGCGGCATGAAGCAGAAGCTGGCCTTGTGTACGGTGCTGGTCCACCGGCCGAAAGTCCTGCTGCTCGACGAACCCTCCACCGGCGTCGACCCGGTCAGCCGCAAGGAGTTCTGGGAGATTCTTCTGGACCTCAAGAAAGAGGGCGTCGCGATTTTGGTCTCGACGCCGTACATGGATGAAGCGGAGAAGTGCGACCGCATCGGCATGATGGCCCGCGGCAAGCTGCTCGTCGAGGGCGCCCCGGCGGACCTGAAAGCCGGCTTCCCGTTCGCCGTGCTGGCGGTGGCCGCCGACCCGCTGTTCCCGGCCCGGCAGGCGCTGGGCAAGCTCCCCTGGGTCCGCACGGCGGTGCTGCACGGCGATGCCGTCCACATCGTGGTGGACGATGCGGAAACGGCGCAGCGGGAGGTGCCGGGGCTGCTGGCGGCGGCGGGCGTCAGGTGCGACACGATCCGGCGGATCGATGCGGGCCTGGAGGATGTGTTTGTGCACGAACTGCACGTCCGGGGCCTGGACACGCCGGGCGCCGCCAACCGGCCGGCAGCGGGCCCGGCCCACCAAGGAGGTGGCGGACATGGCTGACCAGGTCATCGCCATCGCCGGCCTGCGCAAAGTCTTCGGCGACTTCGTGGCCGTCGACGGCATCAGCTTCAGCGTGGAGCAAGGCGAGATCTTCGGGTTTATCGGCCCGAACGGCTCCGGCAAGTCGACCACCATTCGCATGCTGCTCGGCCTCCTGACCCCGACCGCCGGCGGCGGCACCGTGATGGGCTTCGACATCGCCAGGGAGTCCGAGGCGATTCGCCAGCGCATCGGCTACATGGCCCAGAAGTTCAGCCTGTACGACGAGCTGACGGCGGGCGAGAACATTCGGTTCTACGCCGGCATCTACGGGCTCGCCGGGGCCAAAGCCAAACAGCACATCGATGATGCGCTGAGCCTGGTGGGCCTCGTCGGCATCGACAAAATCCCGGCGGGATCGCTCTCGACCGGCTGGCGCCAGCGGCTTGGACTCGCCTGCGCCCTGGTGCACCGGCCCCGGCTGCTCTTCCTGGACGAGCCGACCGGCGGCGTGGACCCGGTGGCCCGCCGGGAGTTCTGGGACCTGCTCTACAGCCTCGCCAGCACCGGGGTGACCATTTTCGTCACGACCCACTACATGGATGAGGCCGATCACTGCCACCATCTCGCCCTGATCAACGCCGGCCGCATCGTGGCCTACGGGACGCCCGGCCAGATCAAGGCGAAAGCCGGAACCCGCGACCTGGAGGTCATTTTCGCCCGGATGGTGGAAGCCGAACGGGACCAGGGCGGGGCTTCGCAACAGGTAGCTGATCAGCCCGCAGGAGGTGCTGCGAAATGAGTCTTGTCCGCCTGTGGGCCGTCATGCGCAAGGAGTTCATTCAAGTCTTGCGGGACAAAACGACGCTCCGGATCATCATCATCATGCCGTTGCTCATGATGTTCATGTTCGGCTACGTGGTCAGTACCGACGTGAAGTCTGTCGCCACCGCCGTGGCCCTGCAGGACACCGGCGGGCCGGCCCGTGAGTTGCTGGCGAAGTTCGAGCAAACCGGGTACTACACGGTCACCCAGTACGTCTCGTCCGCCGCCGAGGTGGGCCAGCTGATCCAGTCCGGGGCCGTCAAAGTGGGCGTGGTGATTCCGCCCGACTACTCCGAGAAAATCGGCAAGGGCCAGACGGCCCAGGTCCAGGTGCTGATCGACGGTTCCGACCCGATTATCGCCCGAACGGCCCTCTCCACCGCCGAATTGCTCGGCCAGATCAGCGGCAGCGAAATTCTGACCCAGAAGCTTCAGCGGGCGTCCGGCGGCGGATTGCCCGTGCAAACCCCGATCGAAGTCCGGGGCCGGGTCTGGTATAACCCCAACCTGGACTCCGTCAAGTTTAACCTGCCGGGCCTCGTCGGGGCGATTCTCCAGAACCTGACCATCGCGCTGGTGGCCGGCGCCATGGTGCGGGAGCGGGAGCGCGGGACGCTGGAACAGCTCATCGTGACCCCGGTGCGCTCCGCCGAGCTGATGATCGGGAAGATGGCGCCCTACGTGGTCATCTCTGTTGTGGACGTGGTCATGGTGCTTGTGGTGGCGATCATGCTCTTCGGCATGCGGATTGAAGGCAGTATCTTCGTGCTGGCGCTGAACACCTTTATCTTCCTCATGTCGTCCCTGGGCCTCGGCATGCTGATCTCGACCGTGGCCACCAACCAGGTCCAGGCCAACCAGTTGAGCCAGATGATCCTCCTTCCGTCGATTCTGCTGTCGGGCTACATGTTCCCGCGGGAGGCCATGCCGCACGCCCTGCAGATCGCGGGGCTGGCCATTCCGCTCACCTACTTCCTCCAGGTGCTGCGGGGCGTCATCCTGAAGGGCAACGGCCTTGCCGACCTGTGGAGCCAGGAGGTCGCCATGACGGTATACTCCATCGCCATCCTGGGGCTGGGCGTCTGGCGGCTCCGGAAGAAACTGGACTGAAAGAGGTGCACCCCACCATGCCGAAACGCCTGCTTGCGCTTCTGACCATCGCCTTCTGTCTGATGTTGTCCTTGCCCGCCGCCGCGGCCGGCCGGTCGTCTTCGCTCACCGTCGGCGTGACCGGGGACCTGGGCGCCGCCCTGGCCGGCGCCCGGGTCGAACTGATCGCTCCCGGGGCGGGTACAGTGGCCTCGGGGATTACCAACGCGGCCGGCCGGGCGACGTTAAAGCCCGCCGCCTATGCGCCGACATTCTGGGTCCGGGTCTGGGGTCCGAACCACACCACCGTGGACAAGCCCTGGGTCCCGGCCGTGGACGGCGCCGTGCTGACCGTGGCCCTGGCGCCGCTGCAGGGGCGGCTGACCGGGTTGGTGACGGACCAATTGGGCACACCCGTGCCGGGTGCAGCCGTGACGGTGTGGGGTCAGGCGACCGGCCTTACGGCCGAGGCCATGACCGGTGCCGATGGCACGTACACGGTTGACGGGCTGCCCGCCCCTGGTCCCTACCTGGTCCAGGTCACGTTTGCCGGGTACAGGCCGTTCGTCTCTGCCTTCACTCCGGTGACGGCCGGCCGGGGCAAGCAGGTGGATGCTACCTTGCTCCCGCTCACGGCCACCATTGCCGGGCAGGTGGTGGATGCGCGGCTGTCCGACCCAGTGTCGGGCGCCCGGGTGGAACTCATCCGGAAGGGCTTCGGGATTCTGGACGCCACCCAGACGGACGGCAGCGGCCAGTTCAGCTTTACGGCGCCTGCGGCAGACACGCCGGACTACACGGTGCGAGTCTGGGCCTCAACATTCTCGCCGTCCGTCTCCCCGGCTTTTGCCCTGGCGGGCGGCGCCCGGCAGGAGTTCACCGGTCCGGCCCGGCTGATGGTCGCCAAGGACCCGATTCTGTTCCGCACAGTGACCGTGTCGGGAGTGGTGGAAGATGACCAGGGCGTCCCGCTGGAGGGCGCCGCGGTCACCCTGTATCGGGCGAACGGCCTCCTGCCGCAGGCGGTCACGACCTCCGCCGCCGACGGCAGCTACAGCTTTGTCGACCAGGACGTGTCCGTGAAGACGGGCTACACGGTGGAAGCGGCAAAGGACGGCTACTTCACCGGTTCCGACGGGCAGACCGTGCTCGTGGTGGACAACTACACCACCGCCCGGACGAACCTGCGGCTGCGGCCGGCCACGGCCCGTCTGCAGGGACACCTCACGAACTGCCTGGGCCTGCCGGCGGCGGGCGGGCGGGTCACCGTGCTGAACCTGCGGGACGGCAGCACCGCGAGTGCAACAGCCGATTCCAAGGGAGCGTACAGTATTTCGAACCTGCCGGCCGGTCCGGCGGACGTAGTGGTGGTGCGGGGCAGCGCCAGGAGTGTCGCGGACGGCGGGGAGGTGCTGAACGGCGACGGCCCGGTTTCCCTGGCGGGCCTGCGGGCCAGGACGGCTAACCTGCAACTGGCGCCTGTGGGGTCGGTCACGGGCATCATTTTCGGGCCGGATGGCTGGCCGGTGGCCGGGGCGACCATTTCGCTCTGGCATGAAGGGGCGGTCGCTCCGGCAGCCACGGTCCTGACCGGCACCGACGGCAGCTACGCCTTCGGCAGCCTGAAGCCCGGCGAGCGGTATGCGGTGTCCGCGGCGGCCGATGGGTACACGCCGTCGAGCCTGGCCCCAGGCGAGCCCACAGTGACGCCGCTGTTCAAGGCTTCACCCAGCCAGGCGATCCGCCTGGACCTGGGGCTGACTAACTAAAGCGGCAAAACAGCCAGGCATATCTTGCCTGGCTGTTTTCCCGTCCTTATAGCAGGGGGGGATTCTCAGGGATGGATGTGCTAGTGATTTCGGGGACGCCACGGATGGAAGGGGAGACCCGCAAGGTCGCAAAGGCGGTGCTGGAGGCCCTGCGGGCACAGTATCCGCATCTGACTGCCGAGCTTTATGACCTGGCGGTACAACCGTTGCCGCAGTTTGGCTATACACAGTCAGCCGAGGGGACCGCCCTGGTGGACGGATTCGTGCAGAAGGTGCGGAGCGCCCGGGCGCTGGTGCTGTGCTCGCCGGAGTATCATCACTCGTTAAGCGGCTGCATGAAGAACGCGCTGGACCACGTGGGCGGTTCGGCCACCAGGGGGAAGGTGGCCGCCATCGTCAGCGTGGGGGGCAGTTTCGGCGGCATCCATGCCGCTCTGGCCCTCAGGTCGGTCTGCGACGGGCTGCGGCTCTGGGTCACGCCGGCCTTGTGCTCGGTCGCACTGGACGACCGGGGGGCCGAAGCCGCCCTGGCCGACCCCCGCATTCAGGCCCGGGCCAGCGAGGTGCTCCAGCAGCTCGTTCAGGGCATGGAACATCGGGTTACCGGGTAAGCGGTAACCACGTCCATTCCGGATCGTCTAAATGACGTAGACGAGGAAACGGAGGGATGGGCATGTTTGATGTGGCAGTGGTGGGGGGCGGTCCTGCGGGGGGCAGTGCGGCCATTTTCCTGGCCAAGGCCGGCCTGAAGACGCTGGTGCTGGACAACGATAAGGGCATGACCCGCCGGGCCTGGATGGCGAACCATTACGGCTTTGCCGAGGGCATCGGCGGTCCCGACCTGGTGGAGGCCGGTCGCCTGCAGGCCACCAGGCTGGGCGTGGAGTGGGTGACCACCCAGGTGACGGGCATGGCACGCGCCGAAGGCGGCTTTGCTCTCACCGGGGAGGACGGCCAGACCTTTACGGCCAGGCAGATCATTTTGGCCACCGGATCAGCGCTGGCGCTGGCCGAGGCCATGAACCTGCAGTTTACCGAAGGCCGGGAGGCCCGGTACCCCAAGGTGCTCAAGGTGGACACCGACGGTCGCACCAACGAGACCGGCGTCTGGGCGGCGGGCATTATCGCCGGCTTCAGCGCACATACGATCATTACGGCCGGCCACGGGGCGCAGGTGGCGGTGAGTCTCATCAGCGAGGTCCAGGGTAAGCGCCACGTGCAGCACGATGTCATGAAGTAGCCCTTGCTCACGCAAGAATCCCCGGGATGGGCGGCCATCCCGGGGATTTGTCTGTCCGTGGGACCTAGCGCGGCATCCGACCGGCCCCGGCTCCGGCGGCAAAGGCAAAGGCAAAGGCCAGCGCCTGGTCGAGGTCGGTCATGAGGTCCGACGGCTCCTCCAGCCCGACCGACAGCCGGACCAGGTCGTCCGTGATGCCCCGGCGGATGCGCTCGTCCGCCGGGACGGAGGCGTGGGAGTGGCGGGCCGGCACGGCCAGAATGGTCTCCACCGCCCCCAGGGAGACGCCCACCAGCGGCAGTTCCAGCTGGTCCACGAACGGCCCGGCCATGGCTGCAGCGGCCAGCCGGAACGAGAGCACGGCCCCGATGCCGGGGTAGAACACCTCCCGCACTTCGGGCCGGGACCGGAGCCAATCGGCCAACTGGGCGGCAGTGGCCGCCTGCCGGTCCAGCCGCACTTTCAGCGTTTTGATGCCGCGCATGAGCAGGAAGCAGTCCTGCGGCCCCAACACGGCGCCCACGGCGTTCTGGAGGAAGTAAACCTCCTTGGCCAGCGCCGGGTCTTTTACCGCCACGGCCCCGGCGATCAGGTCGCTGTGGCCGCCCAGGTACTTGGTGGCCGAGTGGATGACCAGGTCTGCGCCCTCCGCCAGGGGCCGGGAGAGATACGGCGAGAGGAACGTGTTGTCCACTGCCAGCAGGCAGCCCTGCCGCCGGGCAATCGCCGCCATGGCGCCGATGTCGGTCCGCCGCAGGAACGGATTGCTGATGGACTCCACCAGCAGCAGGCGGGTCTCCGGGCGCACCGCCGCGGCCACGGCGGCGGGGTCGCTGGTGTCCACGAAGGTCGCCGTAATGCCGAACCGGCGGAAGACCCGGGTCAGCACCCGGTAGGTGCCGCCGTAGCAATCGTCCGTCACCACCACGTGGTCGCCCGCGTTCAGCAGCATGAGCACCGTGGAGACGGCCGCCATGCCGGAACTGAAGGCGAAGGCCGCCGCACCGCCCTCCAGCGCCGCCAGCACGCCCTCCACGGCCTTGCGGGTGGGGTTGCCGGAGCGGGCGTAGTCATACTCGCCGGGCTGGTCCAGGCCGGGCTGGTCGAACATGGAGACCTGGTAAATCGGGATATTTGCCGCCCCGGTCGCCGGGTCTACCTCGTAGCCGGTGTGCAGTAGCTTCGTGCCGAGCTTCACTGTGGTGCTCCCCCTTCCAGCGCCTGCTCCAGGTCGTCGATAATGTCTTCCGGGTCCTCGATGCCGACCGAGACCCGGAGCAGCTTGTCGGTAATGCCCAGCCGCTCCCGAATTGCCACGGGAATGTCGGCGTGGGTCTGGGTCGCCGGGTAGGTAATGAGCGTTTCCACGCCGCCGAGCGACTCGGCAAAAAGACAAAGGCGTACCCGCCGGAGGATGAGCGGGACCAGGGCCGGGTCGACCACGCTGAACGAGAGCATGCCGCCCTTGCCGGGGTGGCAGACCTGCTCCACCAGCGGGTGGGTCCGCAGCCAGGCCGCCACCCGGGCTGCGCCTTTCTGGTGCTGCTCCATCCGCAGCGCCAGCGTCTTGATACCCCGGATGACCAGCCAGGAGTCCTGCGGCCCGAGAATGGCCCCGACGGCATTCTGGAAGAAGGCCAGCCGGTCCCCGATGGCGGCGTCTTTCGCTACCAGAATGCCGGCCACCACATCGTTATGGCCGGCCAGGTACTTGCTGGCGCTGTGCAGGACGATATCGGCGCCTTGCTCCAGCGGCCGCTGCAGGTAGGGCGTCAGGAACGTGTTGTCGACGATCAGAAGCGCGTCGGCTTCCCGGGCGATGGCCGCCAGGGCCGCCACGTCGGCCACTTTCAGCATGGGATTGGTCACGGTTTCGGTGAAGATCCCGCGGGTGTTGGGGCGGACGGCGGCCCGCACCGCCGCCAGATCGGTGGTGTCCACGTAGGAGTGCTCCAGGTTGAGCACCTGGTCGAACAGGCGGTACGTGCCCCCGTAGAGGTCTTCCGTCACGATCAGGTGATCGCCCGGCTGGAACAGCTGGAGCGCGCAGTGAGCGGCTGCCAGGCCCGAGGCGAAGGCCAGTCCCCGGGCGCCGCCCTCCAGTAGGGCCAGCCCGTCTTCGAGGGCCTGCCGGGTCGGGTTCAGCGTGCGGGCGTAGTCGTAGCCGGTGGATTCGCCCAGGGCGGGGTGCTGGAACGTGGCGGACTGGTAGATGGGGACGGAGACGGCGCCGGTGCGCGGCTCCTTGCGGACGCCGGTATGGACGACAGCAGTAGCGGGTTTCATTCCGAAATCGCCCTTTCCCGGAGAATTTTACAAGCGCTGGAGTAACAGAAAACCCCTCCGGGGGAGGGGTTAGAGCCGAATTGGCCGCCCACCCGTTCATCTGCTCGGAATTGGCACCTGTAGACGCCGGGTGGGTGTCTCGGTCGCCGTGGCTTCATAGGGCCGGTCCCTCCGCCACTCTGGATGAGTATGGGTATTGGGTATACAATACACGCCTAAAGTTGGACAGTCAATAAGGTGTATGCATGAAAGAGAACAGTGCCGGCCGGCGACTGCCTCAATCTGCGGGAGCAACCGTCCCGCTCGGCCAAATCCGTCACCTGTCTGCCGGGCGGCAGCCGCGTGACGGCAGTCCGTGTGCCGGTCCCGATGGTGGCCGGCATGCCTCCGCCTGGTCCCGGGGCCGTGCAGGCCGAGGGGGACTGGTGGGTCCATGTGGAGACGGGGCAGAGCGAGGATGGCTGGATGGCCGTCGCAGCGGGCAACATCGCCTGGGCGCCGCCCCAGCCGTGCGCCATGCCCGGACCGCCCACCACGCCCCAGCCGCCCGCCAGCCCCGGACCGCCCACTAGGGTGGACGTCATGGCCGGGGAAGCCCAGAATATGACCTTCTGGATTCACATCGCCGCTACCGGCGAGGACCCCTGCGCCGACAGCCCCAGGGGGTGCATCGCCGACATGAACTTTTCCAGCGTCACCGACGTTTTGATCATGCGGTGCCGCCGGGCCAGCCCCGGCAAATACCGGACCGCCCCGGGCTACGACCCCGCCCGCCACGAGCCGCCGATCGGACCTTTCGCCGAAGCCTGCAACATCCTGGAGGTGGCTGAATCCACGCTGGGCCGCCCGGCGGATACCCCCGAATGGCGGCAGCAGGCCCGGGAGTCCGAGGCCGCGCTCTCACGCATCACATTCCCGTGAATCAAAAGTGGAGCTCGCCCAATCCGGGCGAACCCGCAGGCTGGGCGCGGAATGCACCTGCGTTTCCACCTCCTGTGGGCCGGACCGACACCGAAACCCGCTCTTCCAGTTGGAGAAGCGGGCTTCATACGTGCGGAGTTGTGGGGTACAAGTGGCCTAGTGAAGCAGGGCCTGTATCCATTCCTTGGCCACCAGAATCACCAAGACAGCCCCGCATAGCGCCAGGAACCATCCGAGAGCCCGGATCTTAATCATCGCGCCCGCTCCGCTCTCATACTTGGTACCCCACCACCCGAGTCCAGGACTCAGGGCTGCCACAAAGAGCGTGACGAGTGTCTGAGAACCCATACGAAGTCACCACTCACTGCGCGTACACCTTGTTCACGAGATTTTCGCCAGGCTGGAATGCCTTTAATGGTCGCGGAATGCACGTACACTTCCACCTCCTGTGGGCCGGACCGACACCGAAACCCGCTCCTCCAGCGTTGGAGAAGCGGGCTTCATATGTCGCAGTTGTGGGGTACAGGTGGCCTAGTGCAACAGGGCCTGTATCCACTCCTTGGCCGTCATGACCATCACGATAGCACTGCACACCGCAACGATAAGCCCGAGGGTCCGAACCTTTACCGTCTCGGCTCTGCCCTCATACTTGAGGCACCACCACCCGAATCCAAGACCCACGGCTGCAGCAAGCGGCGCGAAAATTGGGCCAGGAATCATAGCAACTCACCCCTCACTTCTGGTACGCCTTGTCCACGAGTTTGGCGCCATCGTTGGAAATCTTGTTCGCCCACATGGTGACACCAACAATCCCGATGGCGCCAACAACCAGGGACAATCCTCCCGTTTCAGGAGCCAGGGCAATACTCGCGGTTGCTATCGCTCCGTTGTTCATGGTCGCCAGTACCTGGGGGACCGCCTTTACGGCAGTCTTAGCAGCTGCCCTTTTCACGTCACCGTTCTGCTTGTAGTCCGCCACGCCCTCTTTGACCACCGAAGTGGCAGTTGCAACGTTGCTAGCGTTTGAAAGCAACTTGCTGTCCTGGGCCGCTCCGGATGCTACGGTGAGGGCATCCCCCACAAAGGACTTGACTTCGGCCGCTGTCATCGGAGGCTTGGGCGGCGCCGCCGGCTGCTTTTGCGTGATCGTGAGGGTCCCGTCTTGCTTGTACGTGTATGTAGTGCCACTGGAGTCGGTGTACTGTGCCACGACATAAGATCCCGGCCGCGGCGCTCCTGTGCCCACATCGTTCGCAGAACTGCTGGAGGGCTGCGGCTTGATAGGTACAGTGGTTGCTTGCGGAGGCACCTTCGGTTGATTACTCTTGCAAACCGGACACGGAGCCGGCTCCGGATTCACAACCGGCTTGGGAGCGGGCTCCGGCTTGGACAGTTTGACAACAGGACTGGGTGCCGGCTTCGGAGGAGGGGGCGGCGGCGCCACGGGCAACGCCTTCTTCAAAGACTGCCCCGGGTCGGGTGCCGGGTTCCTGGCAGGTGCCGGGGGCGGAGGGGGGTTCGAAGGCTTAACCGGGGGATTGTATCGAGTCACGGAGCCAACGCCACCACCACCAGAGTCATTCACTGTGGATCCCTCCCGATAAATGAAGTGATCGGAACCAGCCCAGGCTCGGTTCAAGCAATTACCTGGATGCCCTTCTTTGCATGAGGCCCGCCCTCAAGTTGGGCGAGGAAAACCCACACCCCAGGCATGACAGAACCCGGTTCAAGGCTGACCGAAATCCAAAACCTCAGGTCAAAGTTGGGGGAGGCTTTGAGATGATCGAGGACGAACTCGCCTCCGAACGCCAATTTCTGGTCCGGCCTGACCAGGAATACCTGCAGCAACGCATCTTGGAACACATGGTTGATCCCTGCCCAAACAACAACGGGCATGTCGCTCAATCGTACCTGCTCCACCGCTACGAGGGGCAGCCCGGCTTCGCTGATGCCTCGACACAGTTGCACAGTTCCTAACTTCGCAACGGGCCGTGCAACCCAGACCGGGCCATCCGAGGTTACCTGCACGACAGACCAGGTTTCACCACCGATGGTTTTCTGAATCGACCTGCGCGGATCGTTCACGGACACCAGATCAGCAATTTGAAAGCGGTAAGAATGCACCCCTTCGGGAAGGTCCAAGGATGTGGACCAGACCCCGTGTCGTTCCTCCATCGGCATCCGCTCCTTGATTCCCTGGAGCTGCAGATACAGCGGACCCGGGACCGGCAAGGAGTAGACGAATTCCACGGGGATAACCTTCACACGAGACCACCCTGCTTTGCTTTGTTCCACGGCCGGCCGCTCACTAGGCCCAACGATCCAGGTACTGGCCGGTCGGTTGGGATCGAAGAGCCGTATATTGATGCCATACCAACGGCGGTGGGGCCGGCGTCTGTACTTCTTGAACTTGGCCGCCCCCTCCGATCGTGACAGTTACGCCCTTGCTAAAGTACTGGCCCGATATCACCGGAAGAGACGTCTCGTTTTGGCGGAAATCGGCTCCGTCGACCGCAAGCCGGTGCGAGTCGAAATCGGCACTCGATGCGTGCGTTTCACAGGCCGTTTCGTGTTCAGGTCTGTCAAGGAGATTCCGAAAAACTGAGGTCGGACCCGGCCTGGGTTTCAGAGAACGATGTGTCGGCAGCGCCGAGGGCGTCATGACTCCGGCAATCGCCGCATTATTAACCGTACCCCTTCACCTCTTCCAAAGTTCGAGGATATCCAAAGTTTACCATATATCGCCATAAGAGGTCAACCTATAATTTCCCAATGATAGCCCAATTGCCTGGTCAGTCATCTAGTCTGACTGGACAACGTTGGTGCTTGCTCCAAGGATTCATGTAAATGGTGAAACGGCCCCGGCAGGATGATAAGTTAGGTTGGTCCGGTTTACGAGAGGAGCGTGTGGGTTGTGGCTGGCTGCTTCAGTGCGGTAGCAGAATGCCAGCAACGGTCAAGCGTAGCGAACTTTCCCTTACAACGCATCGTTAATATGAATATGTATAGAAGACCCACTTCTTGTCTCTGTCGCTGCTGTCCTGACAAATGGACTGGTACTGCCTCAGATGGTCGCCGCACCAGGAGGGAGATCAAAGTGAAATTGAACATATTTCTTTCTGTGATAAATGCACTCATATTCTTTATAACCTTGCCGCCCAGAGATATCGCGAACTGCACGATCTTCCTCGGCTCTGGCGTCTTGATGTGTTGGTACCTTTGGTGCATCGTGAAGCAGCTCATTAGACCGCCAAAGGACTAAGAAACGGGAGGGGGCATTCACCTCCTCCCGCCCATTCACGTCCTGGCAGGCCAGGCGCTACTTCTTGAGCCCCAACGCCCGCTGGACCAGCACCACCGCTTCCGCCCGGGTCGAGGTCTTCTCGCCGTGAATCGTGTTGTCCGGGTACCCCTTGACGATGCCCTTGTCCACCGCCACGCCGACCAGCCCCGCAGTCCGGCTGGACAGCATGCCTGCATCCGTAAACCTGGCCACCACGGCCTCCCCGGCCGCGGCGCCGGCCTCCAGGTGCAGCGCCCTGACGACCATGGCCATCGCTTCTTCACGGGTGATCGCCCGGTCCGGCTCAAACTGACCGGCGGGGTATTCCGCCACCTTGACGACGCCTGCGGCGACGGCCGCCTCGATGGCCCCATTCGCCCAGTGTGCGCCGGTGTCGGCGAAGCTGGCCTGGGCCGAACCGGCGGGGGCCGCAAAGGCTGCGGTCAGCATGGTTACGAACTCGGCACGAGTGACCATATCATTCGGATGGAAGACGCTGTTGGTGTCGCCCCTCACCCAACCGGCACGGACCGCCGACGAGACCAGAGCCTGCGACCACGTTCCGGCCGTGTCCAGCAGCAGCCCCGGCTCAACTGCGAACCAGACGCCGCCGACCAGGTGACCGGTGGTGTCGCCAGGAACCCTGTCCTTGAACCAGTGGTACAGAGGCGCTCCGTTGAAAGTCACCTGGAGGCTGCCGTCCTTCCGGGTGGTCGTGCCCAGCTTACCGCCGAGGCCCTGCGGCGCAACCAGTTGTTCGCCAGCCTTGAGCAGCAGGGGGGGCCAGTTGGTCGCGCACTTGTCGTAGCAATTGCTCACGCCCGGCGTGTCTTTGGTAAATACGTAGAGCGTCATGTCGTTGGCATCAGTAAAGAATCTGCCCAGGGTCCGGTCTTCGCTGAGCTTCACCGTCGGGGCGTCGGGGTTGGCCACGAACCAGACCTTGCCGACATTTTGCCCGGTGGTGTCGCCCGGGGCCTTGTCTTTGGACCAGTAGTACAGCGGCCAGTCGTTATAGGTGACCTGGATGGTGCCGTCCGTCCTGGTGACTGTGCCGAGCCTGCCCTGGAGGCCGATCGGAGCCAGGGGCATTTCCCCGGCCTTGAGCAGCAGCGGCGGCCAGTTAACGGCACACTTGTCGTAGCAGTTGCTCACGCCCCAGGTGTCCTTGGCGAACACGTAAAGCGTCATGCCGTTCGGGCCGGTAAGAATGGAACCCAGGTTGGCCGTCTGCGCCACCTGGACGATGGTGGTCTGGGTGACTGCGAAGGCAGGTACCGCCCCAACGGGTAAGGTGGCCGTCAGCAGCGTGAGTACGAGCGAAGCCATCAACATGCGAGTACTTCTCATTCCCATCCGCTCCTATTGGACCAAGATTAAACATCCCACTGTGCATACAGCGGAAGGCGACTTTTGGATCACGAAAGTTGAAAAAATATCACCGCATGATGCCGAACCCGGCACAACCCACCAGACCGGGGGCGTCCCCCGGCCCGGCCCCTCCTACTATTTGAAGCGGCGCACCTGCCCCATGAGCTCCCGCACCACGCGCTCAAGGTCACGGGAGGCGGATGCGACGCCGTCCATGGAGAAGTTCATGCTCTGGACCGAAGCCGCGACCTGTTCGGCCGCGGCCGCATTCTGGCCGGCCGTGGCGGCAATTGTCTCCATGGCGTCGACGACCTGGTCAGAGCCGGCGGACATTTCTTCCGTTGCCGCCGTGTTCTCGAGGGTAATGGAGGCCACCGCGGTGGCCGACGCCATCACCCGGCCGCTGGAGCCGGCCAGCTTATCCATGGCCGCCGTAATGCCGTTCATATCCTGCATGGTGGCTTCCACCACCGTTTGAATTTCCTCCAGGGCGCGGCGGGTGTCCCCGGTCAACTGGGTGCCTGCCTCCACTTCGACGGTGGCCTGTTCCATGTCGATGACGGCCCGCGCCATGCCCACCTGGATGGTATTGATCAGGCGGGCAATGTCCTTGGCCGACCCGCCGGCCCGTTCGGCCAGCTTGCGGACTTCGTCGGCCACTACCGCGAAGCCCCGGCCTTGCTCCCCGGCCCGAGCCGCCTCAATGGCCGCGTTCAGGGCCAGCATGTTGGTTTGCTCGGCGATTTCCGTGATTACCCGGCTGATGTGGCCGATTTGCTCACCCAGGTTGCCAAGATCCCGGATTTGCCCGGAGGTGGCCAGCACCGCACCCCGAATGCGCTCCATGCCCGCGACGGTTTTTTCCACCACGCGGGCGCCGCTCCGGGCCGTGTCCACCGCCCGCTGGGAGGAGGCGGCCACGTGGGTGGCTTTGTCGGTGGCCTCCGCAATGGCGCTGCCCATTTCGTCGACCGTCCGGGCGCTTTGCTGGGCGCTATGGGACTGCTCGCCGGCGCCGGCGGCGATCTGGGTGATGGCCGTTCGCAGCCGCGTGACGACCCCGGCCGTCTCTTTCGCCGATAGCGATTGGGCCTGGGCGCCGTCGGCCACCTGGGCCACGGCTGTCGTGACCACCTGGGCCGAGAGCGCCACCTGACCGGTATTCCCGGTTAACTGCGCCGCGGCAGCGGCCACGTTGCCGGAGCGGGCCGCAATCTCCTGAACCAGGCCCCGGATGTGATGGAGCATGCTATTGAACGCCCGGGCCAGGTCGGCGGTCTCGTCATCGGTGTCTACTTCCAGGTCCGGCGCGCTCAGATCGCCCTCAGCCAGTCGGGCCGCCACACTTGTGGCCGCCCGTAGTCGGCGGGCGATGCTGCGGGCCGGCACAATCCCCAGCAGCAGGCCGAGCAGCAGTGCCAAAGCCCCGGCTGCCATGATCACGATGCTGGTGCGAGAGGCGGTCTGCGCGGCGGCAGTCCGCCGGTCTGACGCCTGTTGAACGGCCAGGCGATTCAGGTAGGTCAGGTGCTGCTGGACCCGATCCGAAGCCGCGTCCAGTTGTGGCATGGACCGGCCGGCTTCCGGATTGCCCACGGGGTTGTCCACGGCCAGAATTGCCGTGCCGGCCCGGATGGCGTCTTCCAGGTCCCAGGCGACACCACCCCACCCGGCGGTTTCTTCCGGCGTGAGCGCTGCCTGGCGGTAGAGCGCCAGCTTTTGCGCCAGATTCTGCCGCACGGCGGTAAAGGCGGTCCGGTCTCGGATGTTCCCCGTCGCCATATAGTCCGTGGGCAGGTTCTGAATGGTCTCCGCCAGGGTCATAAAGTCCCCCAGGTCGGCCAAGCCGGCCAGGGCGACCGACTGCTCACCGCCGGTGCGGGCGAGCTGATTTACCCCCCAGTACGCCGCCCCACCCAGCAGCAGTATCAGCAGAACCATGCTCAGAAACCCGGCCGTCAATTTCGATGCGATGGAAAAGCGCAAGGGAAAGCCCCCATTCCCGCCCGGCTATAGACTTTTGTACCACAGAGCCAGTGAATACCAACAAATATGAGTTATCTACATAGATTCATTTTAGCATAGACTGTGAGAGAATAGTAACTATATGATTGGCTTCGGTAAGGGTTTGTCGTGCAACGCGAAAGTTATCACGTTCACAATTAGTCAAAAAGTGCTATTTTGCTTTGCGCGCCGACATGCAATGCAGGAACTGTTCGCCTGCCGACGAATTGGCAGGTCAGGTGGTCAGACCACCAGCCCACCCGACCATCCTACCGGGCCCGGCCACTCGGAGGAATGCAAAGTGGGTTTCCAGTTCGGGGGTTATTGACAGCGGGGTGCCGTCAAAAACTGGGCATGGGGGTTTATCAATGCAGTATTTCCAGAACTACAATCCGCTGGGGAACGTGTTCCTGTCCACCATCGTCGCCGCCATTCCACTGCTGACCTTGTTGTATCTGTTGGCGTTGCATCCGTGGCGGGACGAGAACGGCAACCAGCATCGTGGCATTGAGGCGCCTAAAGCCGCCGGTATCGCTGCTATCATCGCACTGATCGTTGCCATGTTTGTCCTCAAGATGCCCTTCGCTGCAGCCGGGGCGGCCTTCGTTTACGGCGCTGCCAGCGGCCTGTTCCCGATCGGCTGGATCGTGGTTGCCGCTATGTTCCTGTACCAGATGACCCTGATCACCGGCAAGTTTGATGTGGTCAAGGAGTCTGTCGCCCGCATCTCCAACGACCGCCGGCTCCAGGTGCTGCTGATCGCCTTCTCGTTCGGCGCCTTCCTGGAAGGTGCGGCGGGCTTTGGCACCCCGGTCGCCATCGCCGGCGCTCTGTTGGTCGGCCTCGGATTCAAGCCGTTCCAGTCCGCCGTGCTGAACCTGCTGGCCAACACGGCCCCGGTGGCCTTCGGCGCCATCGGCACGCCGGTCATCACCCTTGCGGCAGTCACCGGGATCAACCCGAACCTGATTTCCGCCATGGCCGGTCGCCAGCTGCCGTTCTTCTCCCTGATCGTGCCGCTGTATGTCATCGTCGTCATGGTCAAAATGGACAAGAAGCCCATGTCGAAGGTCTGGGAAGTGTGGCCGGCCATTGTCGTCTCCGGCGCTTCCTTCGCCGTGACCCAGTGGTACGTGTCCAACTACATGGGCCCGAACCTGGTCGACATTCTCGGCGGCCTGGTCTCCATGTTCTGCCTGGCCGGGTTCTCCCTGGTCTGGAAGCCCAAGACCGCTTACGACGAGGAAGGCGAGTCCGGCGCCCGCAAGGCCGCTGCCGCCAAGAAGCCGTACACCACCGGCGAGATCATTTCCGCCTGGGTGCCCTGGATTCTGCTGACCATTTTCGTCTTCCTCTGGGGCTATCCCAGCGTGAAGGCCTGGCTGAATCTGCCGCACTTTGGCATCAAGACTGTGATTCTTCAGAACGTGCCATTCCTGCACAAGCTGGTCATGCGGACGGCGCCGGTCGTCGTCAAGCCGACGGCGGAAGGGGCCGTGTACACCATCAACTGGCTGCAGGCCGCTGGTTCCGGCATCTTCATCGCCGCAATTCTGTCCGGTCTCTGGATGGGCATGACGGGTGCGCAGTGGAAATCGGCGATCAGCCGGACCGCTTCCCGCATGAAGGTGCCCCTTCTGACTATCGGCACCGTGCTGGGCTTCTCCTACATGACCCGCTACGCCGGCACCGACGCCATTCTGGGCCTGGCTTTCACCCGGACCGGCGTTCTATACCCGCTCTTCGCCGCCATGCTCGGCTGGCTGGGCGTCTTCCTGACTGGTTCGGACACCGCGTCCAACGCCATGTTCGGTAGCCTGCAGCAGATTACGGCTCAGCAGCTCGGCCTCTCGCAAGTGCTGATCGTTACCGCCAACTCTACCGGCGGCGTCATGGGCAAGATGATCGACGCGCAGTCCATCGTCGTCGCCACTGCCTCTACCTACGAGAATCCGGACGAGCGCAAGGCCGCCGTCGGCCCCATTTTCCGGTTCGTGTTCTGGCACTCGCTCTTCCTGGCCTTCCTGGTCGGCCTCGTGGTCCTGGCGCAGGCCTACTGGCTCACCTGGATGATTCCTCACTAATCAGCTACTTCGGTCGGTGAAATGCTTTATACTGGTAAGCGTAGCAACGGGGCCGTGCTGCGAATTTGGTCCCGATTCGGGAGGAATTGTGCATGGGACGCTTCGCACGCATTGAAAACCAGCGCATTTACCAGCAAATCGTAGAGCAAATCACCGTCATGGTGAAGGATGGCAATCTGAAACCGGGCGACCGCCTGCCGGCCGAACGATCTTTGGCCGAAGAGTTCGGTGTCAGCAGGGCGGCAGTGCGGGAAGCGCTGTCGGCGCTCGGAATGATGGGCCTGCTTGAGGTCCATCAGGGTGAAGGCACATTTATTCGCAACATCGGGACCGAGGCGCTCGTCCCGCCAATGGCACTGGCGTTTGCGATGGAGGCCGAAGAAGCGGCCGGGTGGGAGTTGCTGGAGGTACGCGCTGCACTGGAATCGGAAGGCGCGTACCTCGCGGCGCAACGGCGTGAGCCGGACGACATCGCCGCCATGGAAGCCGCAGTGTGGGATATGCAAAACTTACAGGGCGAGAGCCTGAAAGCGGAGGCGGACTGGCGTTTTCACAACGCCGTCGCCTCCGCCTCAGGCAATAGCCTGATCATCCAAATCATGCGAACCCTGACGGAACGGATGCGGGTCTCGCTCAAGGACTATCGGGCGCGCCTGCTCCGGATTCCTGGCAACAGCGTGACCCTTAACAGCGAGCACCAGGCCATTCTCGACGCCATCCGTGAAGGACGGGCGGAGGATGCGCACCATGCCATGCGGGCACACATCGAGCGAGTCAAGCGCACGCTGTATGACGATGCGCCCGTTTCCTAAGAAACGAGGTGTCGATTTATGGGCGATTCAGCGCTGGTCAAAGCGCTTAGAGCAATCGTAGGCGAGCAGAACGTGCTCGCGACCCCGGCAGACCTGGCGGCGTATGCCTACGACGCAACGCCTCTCTATAAGAGCCTTCCGGACGTGGTGGTCTTTCCCGGCTCCACGGCCGATGTGCAGGCGGTCGTCCGGCTGGCCGCGGCGTTGAAAACCCCGGTTGTTCCCCGTGGCAGTGGGACCAACCTTTCTGGCGGCACGGTCCCCCTTGCGGGCGGCATCGTGCTGGTCATGACCCGCATGAGTCAGATTCTGGAGATCGACGCGGCCAACCTGACCGCCATCGTCCAGCCGGGTGTAAACACCGCCCTGCTGTCCCGGACGGTGGAGGCGCAGGGTCTTTTCTATCCGCCCGACCCGGGCTCCATGGTCATTTCGACGATTGGCGGGAACGTGGCCGAGAACGCCGGCGGGCTCCGCGGGCTGAAGTACGGCGTGACCCGGGACTACGTCATGGGGCTGGAAGCGGTGCTCGCCAACGGCGACGTGCTGCGCACCGGCGGCAAGAACGCCAAGGACGTGGCCGGTTACGACCTGACCCGGCTGCTGGTCGGCTCGGAGGGCACGCTGGCGGTGATCACCGAGGTCACCGTAAAGCTGATTCCCAAGCCGGAGACGAAGCGGACGGCGCTGGCGATTTTCGATGACCTGGAAGCCGCGGCCCGTACCGTGGCCCGGATTATTGCCGGCAAGATCATTCCCGTCACCCTGGAGTTCATGGACCGGGGGACGATCAACAGCGTTGAAGACTTCGCCAAGGTGGGACTGCCCCGGGACGCCGAAGCCGTGCTGCTGATCGAGCAGGACGGTGCGCCGGTGGTAGCCGACGCCGATATTATTCAGATCGGCCGGATTTGCCGTGAGGAAGGCGCCCGGGAAGTCAAGGTGGCAGCGACGGTGGAGGAGGGGACCAAGCTGGCGGAAGCCCGCCGGTTCGCCCTTTCGGCCCTGGCCCGCAAGTCGCCGACCTGCGTCCTGGAAGATGCGACGGTGCCGCGCTCCCGCCTGGCCGAAATGGTTCGGTTTATCGGGGAGACGGCGAAGAAGTACAACATAGAAATTTGCACGTTCGGCCATGCCGGCGACGGGAATTTGCACCCGACCTGCCCGACCGACGAGCGGAACCACGAAGAGATCGAGCGGGTGGAGAAGGCCTTCGCCGAAATCTTCGCCAAGGCGATCGAACTGGGCGGCACCATCACCGGCGAGCATGGGGTGGGGCTGGCCAAGCAGGATTATCTGGAGTGGAAGTGCGGCGCCCCCGGCGTGGAAATGATGCGGCGTCTGAAGGATGCGTTTGATCCGGCGGGGATCCTGAATCCCGGCAAGGTGTTGCCCGGGAGCCGCAACCGTTTGGTGGTGAGGGCGAAATGAGTCTGGCGGAATCCCTCTCGGCCCAACTGCGGGAAGAGGAGATTATCCAGTGCATGCGCTGCGGGTTCTGCCTGTCGGCCTGCCCGACGTACAAGCTGTACGGGCGGGAGGCCAACAGCCCCCGTGGCCGCATTGCCCTTGCCAATGCGGTGCTGCGCGGCGAGATTCCTCTGAACGATATTACGCTGCCGCTGGACCAGTGCATCGGCTGCCGGGCCTGCGAAACGGCCTGCCCGGCGGGCGTGCATTACGGGACGATTCTCGAAGCCGCCCGCTCGACGAATGAGCGGAGCCGGCCCCGGGGCGTTTTCGCCCGGCTGTTCCGGAAGGTCGCTTTCGAATGGATCCTGGGCACGCCCGGCGGCATCAAGCTGGCCGGCTTTGGCCTCTGGTTCTGGCAGGCCACCGGGCTGGCAACCGTCATTCGCGGCACCGGCCTGGTGAAGGCGATCGCCGGCGCGGCGGCCGCGGACCTGGACCGGGCGATGCCGGCGGCGCCAAGCCCCGCCGTGCGGCGGGCGGGCGGCGGCATGGGGACCGTGTTCCCGGCAGTCGGGCCGAAGCGCGCCCGGGCGGCGTTCTTCACCGGCTGCATTATGGAGATGGCCTTCTACCAGGAAAACCGGGATTCCATCCGGCTGCTCCAGGCGGTAGGCTGCGAAGTGGTGATCGTACCGGGGCAGGGCTGCTGTGGTGCGGTCCATACCCACGCCGGCGAAGAGCCCCTGGCTTATGAGCAGGCGAAGCGGAACATCGCCGCGTTTGAAGCCGAGACGGGGGCCGATTTCATCGTCCTTTCCGCCGGTGGCTGCGGGGCGGCGCTTAAAGAGTACAAGCTCTGGTTCCAGCAGGATCAGCAGTGGGCCTTGCGGGCGGCGGCCTTCTCGGCCAAGGTGAAGGATCTGAGCGAGGTGCTGGTGGCCATGGGGCCGTTGCCGCTCAAGGAGCGGAAAGGCCGGCTGACCTACCAGGATTCGTGCCACCTGCGGAACGTGCAGAAGGTAGTCTCCCAGCCCCGGCAACTTCTGACCGCAATCCCCGGCGGGGAGTTCGTGGAACTGCCCGGCGCCGACGGTTGCTGCGGGGCGGGTGGCATTTACAACGTAACTCAGCCGGAAACGGCCAATCACCTGGGTAATGAGAAAATCGACCGGCTGCAGCAAACGGGCGCCACCACGCTCGTCGTGACCAACCCGCCTTGCCAGCTTCATATGCAGGCGAGCCTCATGCGCAGCGGCCTGGATCAGCGTGGCGTCGCGGTGAAGCATATCGCGACCGTTCTGTGCGAAGCGCTAGATCGGGAGGAGTCGCAATGAAAGTCTCCCTCTTCGTGACATGCCTGGCGGACCATTTCTTCCCCGAAGTCGGCGAAGCGGTGGTACACCTGCTCCGGCGGCATGGCGTCTCGGTGGATTTTCCTGCCGGCCAGACCTGCTGCGGGCAGCCCGCCTGGAACACCGGCGAGCAGGAAACGGCGCGGGCCATGGCGGCCCATTATATCCGAACCTTTGAGAACAGCGAGTATGTGGTAATGCCCTCGGGCTCCTGCGGCGGGCACATTCGTTATTACTATCCGCAGATGTTCAAGGACGACAAGGCGATGTTCGCCAAGGCGGTCGCCGTGTCGGAGAAGAGCTACGAGTTCACCGAGTTCATGGTGAAAGTGCTGGGGGTTACCGACGTGGGCGCCCGGTTCAAGGCCAAGGCGACGTACCACTCCTCGTGCCACATGACGCGTGAGCTGGGCGTGCGGGATGAGCCGCTGGCGATGCTGCGGGCCGTGCGGGACCTGGAACTGGTGGACATGCCCCGGGCGGACTTGTGCTGCGGCTTCGGCGGCGCCTTCTCGGTGAAAATGCCGGAGATCAGCACGGCCATGGCCGATGAGAAGCTGGGACATGTTGCCTCGACCAAGGCGGACGTGCTGGTCGGCGCCGACGGCGCCTGCCTGATGCACATGGCGGGCCGGGCCGAGCGGATCGGCATGAACGTGCGGACCATGCACATCGCGCAGCTCTTGTGGGAAGGGGTGCAGAAGGCATGACCACCACCTTCCATGATCGGGTTGCGAAGGCGCTTGGCGACGAGCATCTGAAGGGCGCCCTGCGTTTTACGACCAACAAGCTTTACAACGGCCGGCTGGGCGCCCTCGCCGACATGAACAGCCAGGCCGGGCAGAATATGGCCCTTGGCAGCTTTGACGAGCTGAAGGCGCGGGCGCGGGAAATCAAGGAGCACACACTGGAGCACCTGGATTATTACCTGCAGACCGCCGCGGCGAACATCCGGGCGGCGGGCGGAACGGTCCACTTTGCCAAGAATGCCGGTGAAGTCGTCGCGATCTCCGAGGAGATTTGCCGCCGGCGGGGCGCCAAGCTGGCGATCAAGTCGAAGTCCATGGCCTCGGAAGAGGTCCACCTGAACCACGCCCTGGAAGAAGCCGGCGTACAGGTGGTCGAGTCCGACCTGGGCGAGTATATCATCCAACTGGCCGGGGAATCGCCGGCCCACCTGGTGATTCCGGCCATCCACAAGACCCGGCAGCAGGTGGCCAAGCTCTTTGAGGCGGTCGGCGGTCAGCCGCTGACCACCGATACGCCGACGCTGACGGCCTTTGCCCGCAAAGTGCTGCGGAAGATGTTCATGACGGCCGACGTCGGCTTTACCGGGGCCAACTTCCTGGTGGCCAATACCGGTACGCTTTGCATCGTGACCAACGAAGGCAACGGCCGGCTCACCACCTCGGTGCCGCCGGTCCAGATTGCGGTCGTAGGCATGGAGAAGCTGGTGCCGAATCTGGAAGACGTGGCGCCGCTGTATGCGCTCCTGCCGAAGAGCGCCACGGGCCAGAAGGTCAGCACCTACTTCAACATGATTACGGGACCGCGGCGGCCGGGCGATCCGGACGGGCCGGAAGAGCTGCACGTGATCCTCATGGATAACGGGCGGACCAATATTCTGGGGTCCAAGTACCACGAAACGCTCTACTGCATCCGCTGCGCCGCCTGTCTCAACGCCTGCCCGGTCTACCGGAACATTGGCGGGCACGCGTACAGCCCGGTTTACTCCGGACCCATCGGGGCCACGATCATGCCGCTGCTCGACGGGTTCGCCAACTGGGGCGACCTGGCGCAGGCGTCCAGCCTGTGCGGGGCTTGCACCGAGGTCTGCCCGGTGGGCATCCACCTGCACGACCACCTGGTCCAGCTACGGGCTGACCTGGCGATGGACGGGAAGGTCCACTGGTTCCAGCGGTTCGCCATCAGGTCCTGGATGGGCGTCTGGCGGCGGCCCTGGTCCTACCGGCTGGCAAGCAAGATGTCCTACTGGCTGATGCGGCCGTGGGTGAAGAAGCTACCCAACGGGCGGGAGGTCTGCGAGAGCCTGCCGTTCCCGATTAGCAACTGGACCAATACCCGGAACTTCCCGGCGGCCGCCCGGCGGACGTTCCAGGATCGTTGGGCCGAACTGCAGGGAGGTGAGGTGAAATGACCACCGAAAAGGAGTTTCTGGCTGCGGTCTCCAGCCGGCTGGGCCGGAAAGAGGTCATTTCCCGCCCCAACTGGGCGCCCGCAAAGCCACTCCCGACGTTCGGGCTGACCGATCCGAACGCCCTGGCCGACCGGTTTGCGGCTGAACTTGACCTCCTGAAGGCCAGCGTGTACCGGGCGGGGTCTGCCGGGGAAGTCGCGGGTATCGTCATCTCGATTCTCCAGGCGGCGGGGCTCAAGGGCTCGGTGGTCCGCTGGGCGGACCCGACCCTGGAGGGGCTCGGGCTCGACGAAGCGCTTACGGCGGGGGGCTACGAGGTTGTGCCGTTCACGCCGGGCGCCGAGGGCTTGGTGCAGACCGCCGAGCAGTCGGTGGCGGGCATCACCGGCGTTGACCTGGCGATTGCCGAGAGCGGCACCATCGTGCTGGGGAGCCACCGGTGGGGCGACGCCAAAGCGGCCGGCCGGGGCCGGGTCGTCAGCCTGCTGCCGCCGGTCCACATCGCCCTCGTGCGGAAAGAGCAACTGGTGTACAGTTCGGCGGACTTCTTCCGGAAGCTGTCGGCGAGCGGCCCGCTGCCGTCGCAGGTCATCTTCGCTTCGGGGCCGAGCCGTAGCGCCGACATCGAGAACGACCTGTCAATCGGGGTCCACGGCCCCGGCCAGGAGCATGTGATTGTTCTTTAACCCGTGAGCGATTGTGGTGGAAGGGGCCGGGCTGCGGGGGCAGCCCGGCCTCGCCGCGACTGACTTCGTCAGCCGCGGAAGATATTTCGAAAGTTCTGCTTCCGGGGGTGACGGATGTGGACAGGCGGTGGTGGCCGGCGCTGCTCCTGGTGCTACTGCCGGGCTTGAGCGGCGTGGCCCTGGCGAACGGGGGGCCGTTTGGGGCTTCACTGGGAGGGGCCGGCGGTGTCCTCGCGCCGGCAGGGAGTATGCCGGTGGGCGTGGTGCGAGAGCAGTTGACGCTGGACCTTCGGGCGGGGGCGCTCATCAGCGCGACCTACCTGCTGGAGAACCAGTCGGACCAGGCGCTGGATGTGCCCGTTGCCTTCGCGGTCCCGACGTATCATTTGGACGTCGACAGCCCGCCCCTGCAAGCCTGGGTCGACGGCCAGCCTCTGACGGTGGCCCGTCCAAAAGCAGAAGTGGTGCTGGATGACGCGGAAGACGCGGTGCTGCCGCACTGGCTGGACGCCTTTACCGGGCAGGCCTACAAGCCGGGTTGGATGGGCCGGGAGCCCAGGACGGTGTTCTTCACGTTTACGGTCTCCTTCGCGCCTCGCCAGCAGCGGAGCCTGAAAGTGGAGTACTTCCCGAGCACCGGGGTCGACAACACCCGGTTCTTCAAGGGCAAAGTCGAGCGGTGGGACTACCCTGCTGCTCCCGGCCCGGCACTGGGCCTCCTTCGGGGAGTTGCGGGTGGAAGTGCTGGCGCCGGAGCAGCGGCTCATCCGCGCTGACCCGGCCCTGTCCCAGCGGGGGACGGACCGGTACGAAGCCACGTTTGCCGGGCTTCCGGACCGGAACCTGAGCGTTTTCGTGGCGCCGGTGCGGGGCGGTTTCGGGTATCTCTCCTCCTGGTGGTTGCGGCGGACGGTCCGCCCGTGGTTACTGATACTCATTGCCGTGGGCGGCGGCGTTCTGGCGGGCTGGCTGATCCGGTCATCCAAGCCGCTGGTGAGCGGAACGGGCACAGTGCTGCGCGTGGTGGTTCCTGCCTTCGTGGTACTGGCGTCGCCCTTGTATATGTTTCAGCCAAACGGCATCAGCGCAGCGGAGTCCATGTTCGCTTTCATGCCGGCCGCCGTCGGGGTGAACCTGTCGGCCGTGTGGCTGGTGCGCAGGCTGCGGCCCATAAGCAAAGCGGGGTTGCCTTAGGTGGCAATCGGTGCGAACGGGCCAGACAGCCGGGCCATATGCTGGAGCAGACAGCAAACAGCGAGGTGGACTGGTTTGCCTGCTAGCAACATCGACCACGGCGGGGGCAGCCCGCTGCAGTGCCTTTCCGGGGTCGTGTTCATCCGAGCGAGCAACGTCATCGGGGCGACGAACGGCGTTCTGTTCACCAACGGCATCAGCATTCCCATCCGGCAGGTCCCGGGGCCGTCGCTGCGGGGTCCGGCGTTGTCATCCGTCGGCCAGCAATTCGCTACGCTGTGCGGGACGTTCATCCCGGATCGGAACCAGGCCGTCTTCAATGTGCAGGTGGTTATCCCGCGAGGCGGAGCCGGCTCGGGCGACGTGGGGAGTCCGGGAATATAGGCGTATAGGAGGCCGGTGGGGCGATCCCACCGGCTTTGTTTATACTCGTTGTGACTGTTGTTTCGTGGGTTGTTAATCCCCGATTTGGGACTTTAGGCTCATTCACATAAGGCAAACTTACCAGTAGTATGTAATATACTCGTAACCAATATGGGAAAGGGTGGTCTCCTATGCGCCGTCGTCTTGCCACGAGCCTTACTGCGGCAGGCCTATTCGTCCTCTTCTTCGCCACGCCCGCTCTCGCGGAGACCCCCACGCTCGTAGTGAATGGGTTTCAGGTGGAGACCCCGGTTCAGCCGGTCGTAGTCGATGGTCGGACCCTGTTCCCAGTCCGAGCACTTGCAGAGAGTCTGGGTGCAGACGTCACGTGGGAGCCTGACACCCATACGGTCGTTGTGACCCTAGGTGACAAAGTCGTCCGGATTCCGGTAGACAGCCAGTACGCCTCGGTAAATGGCAGCGTAGTGCCTCTGGATGTGCCGGCCCGGATTGTTGAAGGGAAGACGATGCTGCCGCTGCGGTTCGTGGCGGAGGCACTGGGTGCCGGTGTCCAGTGGAATCAAGATAAGGGCACCATCGATGTGAACAACGCCGCAACGCCGGATGCTCTGCCGCCGTTGCCACGGGGCGCACAGTTTCAGGACGACGGCAGCCTGCTGCTGAAAGATGGAACAGTGCTGCGGCAGCAGACTTCTGAACCGGCGGTGCAACCAGGACCGGGGCCTGCGGGTGGGCCAGGGGTCCAGCCAGGACCGGGGCCTGCGGGTGGGCCAGAGGTCCAGCCAGGACCGGGGCCTGCGGGTGGGCCGGGGGTTCAGCCGGGACCGGGGCCTGCGGGTGGTCAACCTGGCGGCACGGCGGGAAAGCCGCCGAAGCAGCCGCTTTTTCCGCCCGGGTCTGTCGTGCAACCGGACGGAAGTGTCAAACTGCCGGATGGCTCGAGTCTGTCCGCTCAGGACGCAGGCAAGAAGTTATTTGGCCCGGGGCAGGCTCGTCCTGACCTGCCGCCTGGTGCTCAAGGCCAGGGCGGCGGAGGCACCACGTTTACCCAACAGAAGCCGGCCGATCTGACCTTTATGAACGATGGAAGTGTAAAGCTACCGGACGGCAAGGTAATCACACCGGACGATGCTAAGCGTTTGTTTGGGTCCAACGGAGGACCCGGCGGTCCGCCGCTCGGCCCGAACGGCCAGCCGTTCCAGCCGAAGCCCGGCGAGCCTGGGCAGCCCGGCCCGAACGGCCAGCCGTTCCAGCCGAAGCCCGGCGAGCCTGGGCAGCCTGGCCCGAACGGCCAGCCGTTCCAGCCGAAGCCTGGTGAGCCTGGGCAGCCCGGCCCGAACGGCCAGCCGTTCCCGCCGAAGCCCGGCGAGCCCGGGCAGCCCGGCCCGAACGGCCAGCCGTTCCAGCCGAAGCCCGGCGAGCCTGGGCAGCCTGGCCCTAACCCTGGTGGCCCCGGCCCTAACCCTGGCGGCCCCGGCCCTAACCCTGGCGGCCCTGGCCCTAACCCTGGCGGCCCCGGCCCTAACCCTGGCGGTCCCGGCCCTAACCCTGGCGGCCCCGGCCCTAACCCTGGCGGTCCCGGCCCTGGTCCCCGGAATTAGTCCACATTCAAGGAGCGTCCGCCGATCAAATCGGCGGACGCTCCCTTTTGTATGCATGCCTCAAGAAAGAAGCCGTGCACGGAGTTTCCCTCCGCCACGGCTTCGCCCGTTTGACCGGGAATCAACTGCCAATTAGCTTTCGCCGCATCAATACCACTGGCCACGGCAGCAAAATTGCGGCTACCACGGCCAGCCAGGCTGCGTCGGCAAGCACATGGACCGGTTGCCCCAGGACCAACTCCCGCGACAGTCGCACCGCGTGCATGAGCGGCGTGAACCAGGCGACAATTTGGGCGGCCTTCGGAAAGGTCTCAATCGGGAAGAAGATGCCAGCGAAAATGAACTGGGGCGTCAACGTGAGGGTGATGTAGTAGTTAAAGTTGTCGATGTTGGCGACCAGGGAGGCCACGATCATGCCGGCCGCGGCGAAAACCAGCCCCTCCAGCAAGGCCGCCGGGGGGACCAGCAGGGCAGTCCAGTGGAAGCCCGGCACCAGCCGGAACATGAAGATGGCGCTGAGGATGATGGTACCGCTCAGTACAGCCTTGGTCGCGCCGTAAAGCAGTTCCCCGGCGACCACTTCGTCCAGGCTGATGGGCGTGGCTGTGATGGCGTCAAACGTCTTCTGAAACTCCATCCGGATGTAGCTGCCGAATGTACACTCAAAGCTGGCGGCAAACATGGCTGACTGGGCGATGATGCCCGGTGCGATGAAGGCCACGAAGGGCAGGCCGTTCAGCTCCTTGACGAACTGGCCCACGCCGAAACCCATGCCGAAGAGGAAGAGTAGCGGCTCCACCAGCCCGGAGACGACGTTGGACCAGACGAACCGCCGAAAGACCAGCATATTGCGCTGCCAGACTTTTAGAAAGCGCCAGGTGAGGTTGAGGTGCATGGCGTTAATCCTCCTGCAGCGCTCGGCCTGCCAGCCGGAGGAAAACGTCCTCCAACGTGGTGGGCCGGGCCTGGTAGCTGATGATCGGCAAAGACTGGCGCAGGCGGGAGGTGAGCGCTTCGGCCTCCGCCTGGCCGGGCAGGTAGCAGACCAGCGTGTCGCCGATTTCTTCGTGCGGGGCATCGCCGGCGGCCGCCAGGGCGGCCGCATGGTGGGCCGGGTCCAGCCGCAGTTCCAGCGCCCACGGGCCGGCGTGGCGGGCCACCAACTCTGCCGGGGATCCCAGAGTAAGCACCCGGCCCCGGTCGACAATGACCAACCGGTCGCAAAGCTGGGCCGCCTCGTCCATGTAGTGCGTGGTGAGAATCAGGGTGACGCCCCGGGCCTTCAACTCCCGCAGCCGGCTCCAGACGACGTGGCGGGCCTGTGGGTCGAGGCCGGTGGAGGGCTCGTCCAGAATCAGCATCTCGGGCCGGTTAATCAGCCCGCGGGCGATGACCAGCCGCCGCTTCATGCCGCCGGAGAGCTTCCCGACGTTGACATTTGCCTTCTCTTCAAGCTGGACGAACTTGAGCAAATCCGCAGCCCGGCTCCGGGCTTCGGCGGTGGGGATGCCAAAGTAGCGGGCGTACACCAGCAAGTTCTCCAGAACGGAGAAATCGGGGTCCAAATTGTCTTCCTGAGGCACAACCCCGATGCGCCCCTTGATGGCCCGCATCTCCCGCCTTGCATCCAGACCGAGCACGGTCAGTTGGCCGGACGTAATGGGCGTGCGGCCGTAGATCATTTTCATGGTGGTGGACTTGCCGGCCCCGTTGGGGCCGAGGAAGCCGAAACACTCGCCGGGCTGGATTTCCAGGTCCAGGGCGTTCACGGCGATGAGGTCGCCGTACTGCTTGGTGAGGCTTCTGGCGGCGACGGCGGGTGTGGTCATCTGTCTTCCTCCCGGGGGTCTCTGGCAGTCCTTTTTTACTATAGAACACGCGTTCGGATCCGTCAAGCATCCGGAGCGGGGGCGTGGCGGGAATATTCTTCGGGCGTGTCAAGGTCGATGCGGACCCCCGGGCAGTCCACCGGCAGTTCCAGCACCCGGTGCGGGTGGTGCAGAAGCATCCCCCGCAGACCTACATCGGCGGGCGGGGCGCTCAACGCTTCAGCTGCCAGGGCGGCGGGCAGCAGCACGGGATTGCCGCGCCGGCCATCCCAGACCGGCACGCAGATCCGGTCGGGCGCCCAGGCCTGCATCAGGCCGGCGTAAACCCGGGGTTCGACCAGAGGCATGTCGCCCAGCGCGACAAAAAAGCCGTCCAGTCCGGGCGGCAGCGCGGCGAGGCCCGCCTGCACCGACGTGAGCATCCCTTCGGCCCACCGGGGGTTTTCTATGAAGCACACGCCGGCACCCGTCGCGGGCACGGATCGGCAGGCGGCCTCCACCCGGGCGGCATCGCGGCCGGTCACGACGATAATCTGCGAGACGGGCGCCCCGCAGGCGGCCGCCAGTGCGGCCCCGACCACGGTCGTCTGGCCCCAGGGCAGCAGCAGCTTATGCTCCCCCATTCGTCGGGAGCCGCCGGCGGCCAGGAGTACGATCGCGGCCCTCATCGCAGGGCCAGTAGGGCTTCCAGCACTCCCCCGGCCACGGACAGCGCCTTGTCGGAAATGGTGTAGCAACGCTCCAACTCTTTGACGGGGTCCACATCGCCGATCTTGAGGCCCGGCGTTACGGGCGTGCCATCCCGAATGAGGCCCCGCAGGAGCCCCGGAATGGCAGCCATGACCGGAGCCCCTGCGGACTCCACGTGCCCCAAGAGGTCCCCGGCTTTGACCAGGTCACCGATCTCCCGGATGGCCCGGAAAACGCCCGCGACCGGCGCCCGTACCACCCGCTCGACACCGAAGCCGCCCCGTTCGTCCGGAATGCCGGTGTCCGGGATGGCGCCGCCCGCGTAGTAGACCCGGCCCAGACGGTGGCCCCGCTGGGTTTCGACCACGGCGCGGCAGTCTACGCCGGCGGTGAAGCCCGGCCCCAGCGCCACGACCACCGGAGCGTCGCCCAGTGCCGTGCCCAGGTTTCGCTTGGCGAGCACCGCATCCACGACCGCCCACGGTTGGAGCGCCTGGCGGCATTCCGCTGCCGGGTCGACCAGCAGCGGAATCTCGCCGGCGGCCAGCACCGCCGGCACTTCCGCCGGATTGGCGACCAGCCGTGCGGTGACGCCTTCCACGGTCATCGCCCCCAGCGGCACCGCCTCGCAGAACGAGACCGACCGCCGGACGGCCAGCGGCCGGGCCACTTCGGTCAACACTACGGGAAATCCGGACCGGAACAGACGCCAGGCCACGCCGGTGGCCATCTCCCCGGCGCCCTTCACCAGGACGGTTGCAGCCATCTTCCTCACTCCATGATCGCAGCGATGGGTCCCGAAAGTGACCTTACCACTCGCGCAAGCCGGCCGACCCCCCGGGAAGGTCGGCCGGCTTGCCACCCCGATCCCGAAACTATGCCCGGCCGCCCATGGTGAGCGCCATGAGCGCCTTCTGCACGTGCAGCCGGTTCTCGGCTTCATCATAAACCACTGACTGCGGCCCGTCGATGACCTCGTCAGTCACTTCAAAATTCCGGTCGGCCGGCAGCGGATGCATGTAAATGGCTTGCTTCGCGGCCAGGGACATCATGCGGCTGTCGCATCGCCAGCCCGGATATTTCTTGATCAGGTTAATGCCTTCCTGCTTATCCTGCGTGTAGACCAGCGGACCCCAGGACTTGGGCAGCACGATATCGGCGCCTTCGAAGGCATCCTCCATCGAATCGGTGACCCGGAACTTGGCGCCGGATTCAACGGCATTCGCCTCGGCCTGGCCGATAATCTCCGGCTGCAGGTGGAACTCCTTCGGGTGGGCCAGCGTCACGTCGATGCCGAACCGCAACATCAGGAGGATGACGGACTGCGGCACGGAGATCGGCCGCACATAGTTCGGCGCCGAGGTCCAGGACATGGCGAGCTTGAGCCCCTTCGTATTCTTGCCGAACCGCTCCCGAATCGTCTGCAGGTCGGCCAGCACCTGGCAGGGGTGATAGACGTCGTCCTGCATGTTCAGCACGGGCACGGTGGCGTGCTTGGCGACCTCGCGGATGTACTGGTTGCCCTCGCCATAGGCGCAGTGGCGGATGGCGATGCCGTGGCCGTACCGGCTGAGCACCTTGGCGGTGTCCTTGGCGTTTTCGCCGTGGCTGATCTGCATTTTGTCCGGCGTCAGGTCGTGGGCGTGGCCGCCCAGCTGGGTGATGCCGGCCTCAAAGGAGTTGCGGGTCCGGGTCGAATTATCGAAGAAGATCATGAACAGGGTCTTCAACGGCAGCAGCGGATGCGGCCGGCCCAGGGTGAAGTCCCGTTTCAGTTCGCTGGCGGTTTCAAAAAGCAGTTCCAGTTCTTCCTTGCTCCACTCCTGGTCCGTGATGAAGTGTTTGCCGCGCATTTGACTGTGCATTAACGTTTCCCTCCTACTTGATTGGCGAGAATCTGTGGGAACGCGGCGTAAAACGCCGTCGCTGCAACCAACTGTTCGATGGGGACCTGGTCGAGCACGGTATGGGCCCACTTCTCCTCGCCCGGCCCGAACCCGATGCTCGGGATGCCCAGCTGCCCGGCGGTGGCGACGCCGTCGGTGGAGAAGACCCACCGCCCGACGGCGGGCTGCCGCCTCAGAATGCCCGCGGCCGCCTCGACGCCCGCTTTCACCAGCACATGCTCCGCGGGCAGCACCCAGGTCGGGAAGTCTTTGGGCACATCCTTATCGTAGCAGGTATAGCTGGGGTCGTTGTAGCGGAGCAACTCGACGGTGGCATCTTCGGCGCCCGGCAGCGCCTTGATTTCAGCGATTGACGACTCGGCGGTCTCGCCGATGGTCATCCGCCGGTCGACATAAAGCGTGCATTCGTCCGGCACCACGTTGTAGGAGCCGGTCTTCACTTCGAGATAGGTTGCAGCGATGGTCCCCTTGCCAAGGAAGGGGTCGTCCTTCAACCGGCTGTTCAGCGCCTCGACGCCGGCGATGATCGGCTGCATCTTGTAGATCGCGTTGACGCCGCGCTCGGGCGCACTGGCGTGACAGGCGACGCCTTTGGTCGTCACTTTGATTTCGCAGCGGCCCCGGTGGCCACGGTAAATATCCAGGTTGGTCGTTTCGCCGATGACCACGAAATCGGGCTTGATATGGCCGTTGCGGATCGTTTGCCCAATCGACCAGCCGTCGCAGGACTCTTCCTCGACCACCCCGACCACCCAGAGCGTGAAGTCCTTGCCCAACCCCATCTCCTTGATGATGCGGGCGCCGTGGACCATGGTGGCGATGGCCTGCTTGTTGTCCGACGCGCCCCGCCCGAAGACGACGCCGTTCTCGACCTTGCCGAGGAACGGGTCGTGGTCCCAGGCGTTCGGGTCGCCCACGCCGACCGTGTCGATGTGGGAATCGTAGAGGATGGTGACGGGTCCGTTCCCCACGCGGCCTAGCACGTTGCCGATCTCATCGGTGTGCACGTCCTCCAGGCCGGCCTTGCGCATCTCCGTGGCGATGCGGGCGACGACCGCCTTCTCTTTGGTGCTGGGGCTGGGAATGGCTACGATGTCCCGCAGGAACTGTACCACGTCGGACTCGTAGCGCTGCGCTTTGGCCCGGATGGCCTCGAACATGGTCGGTCACACCTTTCTGTTCAGTCTGCCCCCGGTGGGGGGCACTATCCCTGTAGGTCGGAAGGGGGGCGCTACCCCCGCAGATCGGCGGGGAGGGCGGCCCGGACGGCTTGTAGTTCCGGCTTCACCCGGATGGGCGCCCCCGCGGCCTCGATGGCCCGGCGGACATCTTTCAGGCCGCTGCCGCTGATGACGACGGCCACCGATTCGTCCCGCCCGACGATGCCCGCCTGGCAGGCTTTCTGCAGGCCCGCCACCGCCGCCCCGGCGGCCGGTTCGGCGAAGACGCCGGTCAGGCGCCCGGTCAGGCGCATGGCTGCCCGGATGTCGTCGTCGCTGACCAGCACGAAGGTGCCGCCCGACATCCGCACCCGGCGGATGGCCTTGACGTAGTTGCGGGGCTCGCCCACGGCGATGCCGTCGGCGATCGTATTCTCCGGCCCGTGCCGGTAGGCGCCGCTGTGGAAGCAGTCGTGAATCGCCGGCGAACCGTCGGCCTGCACGCCGAGAATGCGGGGCGTTTTTGCGATCCACCCGAGCAGGGCCAACTCCTGAAAGGCCCGGGCGATGCCGGCCACCGTGCAGCCGTCGCCCACGGAGACGACCACCCAGTCCGGTACCTGCCAGTTGAGGTCCAAAGCGATCTCCAGGCCGCAGGTCTTCTTGCCTTCGACCAGGTAGGGATTGATGCCGGAAAGCCGGTTGTACCAGCCGTACTCCGCGATGGCCTCCGTGGCCAGGCGGAAGGCGTCGGCGTAGGAGCCGTCCACCTGGAACACGGCGGCCCCGAACATGAGCAACTGGGCGACCTTGCCCTCCGCCGCCGTCTTCGGCACGAAGATGACGGCCTGCAGTCCGGCCGCGGCGCAGGCCCCGGCCAGCGAGGAGGCGGCGTTGCCGGTGGAGGCGGTCGCCAGGGTCCGGGCACCGACCTCCAGGGCCTTGGCCACGCCCACGCCCGAAGCCCGGTCCTTGAGCGAGGCGGTGGCGCTGCGGCCTTCGTCTTTCAGCCACAGACGCTCTAAGCCTAGTGCCCCAGCCAGTCGAGGTGCGGCGACCAGCGGCGTGCCGCCGGGCACCAGCGGCCCCTGCGGGCCGTCCGGGTCGACCGGCAGGAGCGGCATGAACCGCCACATGCCGGGCAGAGGCGAGCGGGCCACCGCATCGCGGTCCCAGTCCCGGGCGATGGCCGCATAGTCGAAGATGACGTCCAGAATGCCCTCCGGCCCGCAGTCCGGGCAGGTCGTGCTGACCGGCGTAGCCGGCCAGGTCTTGCCGCACAGAACGCATTCCAGGTGCTTAACGTACTGCATCGGAACCCTCCTCTACCCGATCCGCCGTTTCGATAGCTGGGGCGCCGACGAAGGACCGCCCGAACGGGGGAGGAACTTCCCGTAACCGGCTTCGCCGGCCAAAGCCTCGTTCTGCACCACCGGCCGCCCCCGCACCAGCACATGCCGGGCGGCCCCGTGCACCGGCAGGTTTTCGTAAGGCGTCTGGTCCGCCAGCGTGTGGTGCGTGGCTGCCGACCAGATGCGAGTCTGCATTGGGTCCCACACCACCACGTCGGCGTCGGCCCCCGGGGCGATGCTCCCCTTGGCCGGGTGCAGCCCGAAAATGCGGGCCGGGTTGGTGGCCGTAAGGGCGACGAGCTCTTCGAGGCTGATGGCCCCCTCCTCGACCCCGTAGGTGTACAGGAACGGGATGCGCTCCTCCAGACCCGGCAGACCGCCGGGGATGCGGTCTAACCGGTCCCGGCCCCGCTCCCGCTGCGCCTGTGTCCACGGGCAGTGGTCGCTGGCAACCACGTCGACCTGGCGGGCTGCAAGCGCCTTCCAGAGCGCATCCCGGTCGGCGTCTGTCCGGACCGGCGGCGAGCAAATCAGCGTGGAACCGGCGAAGTCCGGTTGGTCCAAATCCGCGGCTGTGAACACGAGGTACTGGGTGCAGGTCTCAGCATCGACCTTGAGGCCCCGGGACCGGGCCTGCAGCACTTCGGCCAGCGCCTCCCGACAGGAGATGTGGACCACGTAGAGCCGGGCCTCGGCCAACTCCGCCAGGCGGCAGGCCCGGGCCGTCGCCTCGGCTTCGGCGGCGGCGGGGCGGGTGGCGGCGTGGTACTTCGGGGCGGTTTCGCCCCGGGCCACCGCTTCGGCTACCAGCAGGTCGATGACCTCGCCGTTCTCGCTGTGGATCAGGGCCAGGCCGCCCGCTCGACCGATGGCCCGCATGGCGGCAAAGGCTTCGGCGTCCGACAGCATGAGCGCCTTGTAAGCCAGGTACAGCTTGAAGGACGGCACGCCGGCCCGCACCATGGCGGGAATCTCGGCCAGGGTCTCCGGCCGGGCCTCAATCAGGCTCATGTGGAACCCGTAGTCCACCATCGCCCCGGGCCGGGCCCGGGCTTGCCAGTCGCCGAGGGCCTCGGCGAGCGGCCGTCCCCGTTCCGGCGTGATCATGTCGATGACGGTGGTGGTCCCGCCGAAGGCGGCGGCGACGGTGCCCGAATACCAGGTGTCGGCGTTGAAGCCGCCGCCTGAGGGCATTTCGATGTGGGTGTGCGGGTCGATGGCCCCGGGCAGCACGAAGCAGCCGGATGCATCAAGGACCGTGTCGCCCGGGGATTTCACGCCCAGCCCGACGGCGGCGATGCGCCCGCCTTCAATCCGCACATCGCCCTTGAACCGTCCGACGGCCGAAACGACGGTCCCGCCTTCAATCACGATGGTCATGGCGTTGCCTCCTTTAGAAGCGCGGCGGGGTGATGGCGGCCAGCACCGACAGCTCCCGCTCTCCGGGGTTGGTAATCTTATGGGGCAGGGAGGCCCGGAATTGGATGGCATCGCCTTCGGCCAACCGGTAGGTCGCACCGGCCACTTCGATTGACATTTCGCCTTCCAGCACGACGAAGCACTCTTCGCCGGGGTGCGTGATGGGTTCATCTTCGGCGGATACGCCGGGCGGCAGCCGGGTCAGCACGACTTCCAACTGCAGGTTGGGGTCGGGCGGGGAGAGTAGCTCCCACTGGGCCGGCGTGTCCTGGAGCCGCAGAATCCGCCGTTCGGTCACGCGGACTACCGGGCTGGGGGCGGCCTCGTCCAGCAGAAAGTAGAAGACGGGGACGTCCAGGGCCTCGGCGATGCGGCGCAGCGAGGAGATGGACGGCTCGGCCATGTCTCGCTCGGCCTGGCTGAGGAAGCTAGCCGTGAGGCCGGAGCGGATGGCTAGCTCCTGCAGGCTTATGTCCAGGTGCAGCCTCCGCTTACGTATGCGCTCGCCTAAAGCCACCTTGGGCCACTTCCTTTGCTTTGCTTTGCGGGTTGAGGGTCACGCCGGTCAGGGACACCCCTTCGCTTCCACAATCCCTTGCCAAGGGGCACTAGGCCTTGTGGTGGGCGCACCGATTTCGGAACCGCTGTTGGGGGATACGCTTTCGGGGACGCACCGCCGAAATCGGCTAACTCTCTGTACGGCCAAGTGCCCCTAAGCTTCGGGCTTGTACGTCCGCTTCGGGGTACCCCTGCCCGGCTTCGCCTACCTGCACTCGCCGGAAGGGGCCCTATGGCTTGGCTCGCCCGGAGCGGAGGCGTTAAACGCTAGATACGCGCCCACACCGCGGCCGCCACTTTCTGCGCTTCTTTTGCCAGCGCCTCCTCGTCGACGCTCAGAAGCTTGTGCCCCTTGACCTTGAGTTGCCCGGCAACCAGGACGGTGTTCACGTGGGCGGACGAGAGGCCGAAGAAGATGTGGAACGGGGCGTTTTCGGCGGTGACGGGGGTGGGGGGGCGGTAGTCGGTCACGACGATGTCGGCGGCGGCGCCCGGTTCCAGGCGGCCCAGCCTCACGCCGAAGACTTCGCTCAGGATTTTCGGGTTGTCGTGCAGCAGGACCTCGGCGAACTCGGCGATCCCGGCGGATGGCGTCTGGGTGCTGTGGCTGTGGAACGTGGCGGCGGTGCGGAGGCTCTCCAGCATATCCGGGGTGTAGCCGTCGGTCCCGAGGGCTACCCGGACGTTGCGCTCCCGCATCCGCAGAATGCGAGGCCAGCCGACGGCGTTGCCCATGTTGGAGTGCGGCTGGTGGGTCAGGATTGCGCCGGATTCGGCCAGCAGGGCGATTTCCTCGTCCGTCAGGTGGACGCCGTGGCCGACAAACGTGCCCGGCCGCAGAATACCGGCTGCGGCCAGGCGGTGCGTCGTCCGCTTGCCGTACTTGAGCAGGCTGTCGGCCTGGTCTTCCGGGCCTTCCGCCAGGTGAATGTGAAAGCCTACGCCCAGGTCCTCGGCCGTTCGGCGGCACGCTGCCAGCGTTTCGTCGGAGACCGTGAAGCCGGCGTGCAGACCGAAGCGGGCGGCGAGCATGGAGTCACCTGTCAGGTTCCGACTGAACCGGGCGTTCTCCGCAATCCCGGCCGCTGCCCCTTCCGGGCCGTTCCGGTCCGTGACCTCATAGGCGAGGCAGGCTCGGACGCCTACAGAAGCGGCCGCCTGTGCGATGTCGTCCAGGCTGCCGGCAATGGCATCCGGGCTGGCGTGGTGGTCGCAGACGGCGGTCACGCCGGCCCGCAGGCTGTCGGCTAGCCCATACAGGGCGCTGATTCGGACCGCTTCCCGGGTCAGCGCCTTATCCAGCTTCCACCAGACCTGCTCAAGAATCTGGCGGAAGGAGCGGGGCGGCGGTCCCGGGAACGCAAAGCCCCGGGCAAAGAGGCCGTACAGGTGCGTGTGGGCGTTGGTCAGACCGGGGATAATCATCCCGCCTTTGGCGTCCAGCACCTCGGCGTCCGGGCGCTGCGAGCGCAGCGTGGCGAAATCGCCGACCCGGGCAATCTTATCGCCATCAACCAGGATGCCGCCGTCCGGGACGACCTCGCCGGCCGACATGGTCACCAACGGGCCGGGGCCGATCAACAGCGTCATGCCTCCACCTCCCCTCAGGGTTTGGGCAGCTTCGTCAGTTCGTCCCGTGGGCGGAACGAGAGTGCGCCCGTCGGACAGGCCGAGACGCAGAGGCCGCACTGGAAGCAGAGTTCGGCAGTAATCACGGGCAAGTGCCGCCGGGGCGCCGCGATGGCGTCGTAGTAGCAGACATCGTCGCAGATGCCGCACTGGATGCACTGGGCTTCGGCCAGCACCGGCGGTTCTTCCTCGACCGTGATGACCCGCTGCCCATGGCCGTACTTCTGCAGGTAGGCGGATTGGATCTCGGCCACGCCGCCCAGGGCGTGGTCATCCAGCCAGGCGCCTAGCCCCATGGCCAGCTCGCCGTAAATCGCCGGGCCGCGGATGATTGCCGCCGTGGTCACCTGAACCAGGCTGGCGCCCACCTGCAGGAACTCGATCACATCCCGCGTCGACATGGCGCCGCCCGAGGCGATGACCGGCTTGTGCGTCCGGTTGGCGACCGCAAAGACCGTGCGCACCGCGATCGGGTGCACCGGCGTGCCGGAGAGCCAGCCATAGCCGTCCGGGCCGCCCAGCCGCGGCTTGCCGCCTTCGTCCACATCGATGTCCAGCACCGGGCCGAACCGGGCCATGCAGGTAAAGGCGTCCACATAAGGCTCCACCTCGGCCGCCCGTTCGGCGATGTCCTCGCCGTGAGCGAGGCTCAACTTGGCGATGACCGGCACAGTCACGGATTCCCGCAGCGCCTTGAGCGCCGCGACCGCGTCGTGCCAGCTCAGGTAGGACGTGGCGTACTCCAGGGCCTGGGCGCCTGCGGCCACCAGGGCCGGACCCAGGGTGGGGACTTCGCCGGCCGTGCCCGTGAGCGAGGCGATCAGCGGCACGCCCCGCTGTCCCGCGGCGCCGGCGACTTTCGGGTAAATGTTGGCCAGCCAGTCCGCCACCGGGCGGGTGGACGGACCCACGTTGCTGAGGAGGCCGTCCTTCCCGTAGGCGACGACCGACGGTTCGGCCGGCGGGGTCACCGGCCCCGGCGCCACCGTCCGGGCGACCAGCCCGCCGGCGCCGCCGGACAGGGCGCCCAGCAGGTCGGCCTCGCCGTCCGCCTGTGGGCCTGGTCCGCAGAGAATCGGGTTGGGAAAGTGCAGGCCCAAAATATCGACCGTGAGTCTAGCCATGCAGCTTACCTCCCTGCGCCCCCACCTGGCGCAGGTAGAGTCCCTGCACCTGGGAGATATCGTCGTAGCCGTGGGCGTCCAGCCACTCGCTGACGCCGCGGGCCAGCTTGGCGTAGTAATCCTGGCCCCGGAGCAGGATAACCGTGCATACCTGCACCAGGCTGGCGCCGGCCATGAAGAACGCGATCACGTCTTTGGCCGTCACGATGCCGCCGATGCCGACCACGGGTTTTTGCACCCGCCGGGCCACCTCGAAAACGGAGCGCAGGGCCAGCGGGCGAATGGGTGCGCCGGAGAGCCAGCCGTAGCCGTGCGTGCTGCCCAGCACCGGCTCCACCCGCTCGATGTCGATGCTAAGCGCCGGGCCGTAAGAATTTATGATGGCGAAACCATCCACGTAGGGCTCAATTTCGGCGGCCAACTCGCCCAGGTCGCCTTTGTGCGGACTCAGCTTGGCGATGATCGGCACCTTCACCGACTCCCGAAGCGCTTTGGCCGTTTCAATGAGCCGGTCGGGGTCCAGGTAGTGGATGCTGAACTCGATGGCATCCACGCCTTTGGCCTCGACTTTCGGCCCGATTTCCCGCAGGTCGGCGGGCGTGTAGCCAATGGAGGCCAGGAACGGCAGCCCGTGCTCCCGTGCCGCCGCCAGGCCGATATCGTACTCCCGCTCCAGCCAGGCTTCGGGCGTCAGTTCGGTCCAGAGTTCCGTGTTGAGCATGCCGGTGGGGCCCAGGCGGAACATGTCGGGCCGGGGCACTTCGGCGGCCCGCACGGAGACCGTTTTGGCCAGAAGCCCCCCGGCGCCGCCTTCGGCGGTCTTGCGCAACTGCTCGCCGGTCCCGACGTTGGGGCCGGCCGCCGGCAGAATCGGATTCCGGAAATGCATTCCCAGGAGGTCTACTGCAATCTTTGCCATCTGCGTTCCCCCTTCACGGCACGGGCTCGATGAGAATGTCGGCGGCCCCGCCGCAAAGCGCATCCTGCTCCTCGACATACTGGGCGTTGAACAGGAGCGGCTGCCGATCTTTCATGCACCGGGCGGCCATCCGGACGACCTCCGCCTCCCGCTGCCCGCCGCCGACGCTGCCCAGCGGCCGGCCGTCGGTGCGCACCAGCATGTGCGCCCCCGGCCCCCGGGGCGTGCTGCCGCGGACCCGGACCACCGTTGCCAGGGCGCACGGCTCGCCCCGCTCCAGGGCGTCCGCCAGCGCCAGCCAGACCCGCACATTCTCCCGGTCGCCGGTGGGTACCGGCCGGGGCCGGGGCGGCGCCTCCGCGGCCCCGACGGCGGATGACAACGGCAGGCAGGGTCCGCCCCGCCGCACGGCGATCAGTTCGGCCACGATTGCGACCGCGATTTCGGCGGGCGTCTCCGCCCCGATGTCCAGCCCCACGGGCGCCCGCACCCAGTCCAGGGCACCGGTCGTCACCTCGCCCGTTGCCAGGAGCGTCTGCTTCAGCGTCCGCACCTTGCGGCGGCTGCCGATCATGCCAATATAGGCGGCCGGCCAGCGCAGCGCGGTGCGCAGGACGGCCAGGTCACCCTCATGGCTCCGGGTGGCGATCACGATAAAGTCCGTCGGGCGGGGGTTCATGCGGCTCAGGGCCTCCGCCGGATCGGCACAGGAGACGGCGGCGCCCGGAAACCGGTCCGGTCCGGCAAAGTCGGGCCGGTCATCGACCACGGTCACGGCGAAACCGGCCGCCAGGGCGGCGGGGGCCAGGTCTTTCGCCACGTGGCCGCCCCCCAGCACAATCAGGCCGGGCAGCGGCAGCACGGGGTCGGCAAACAGGAGCCGGCCCCCCGACTCGGCCACCCGGGGCCGGCCGTCGGTCAGCGCCTCCCGCCCCACGGTGACCAGGGCCTGATTCAGGGGGTCTGCCGAATCCATATCACCCTGGCGGTCCGACCCCACCAGGCCGCAGGTCCCGGGCAGGGGGCCGTCGAGGACCCCCACCCGACAGGTCGGCACCCCGGCCCGCACGGCCTGAACCAGCGTCGCCCAGCGATCGCGGAGCAAGTCGGGCTGCGGCCGGGGCTCTACCGTTCGTGTCATTTTTCGCCGCCTTCGGCGGCCCGCGTCACCGCTTCAAAGATTTTTTGGTACCCCGTGCACCGGCAGAGGTTGCCCGCCATGCCCTCCCGGATTTCCCGTTCCGAGGGGTGCGGGTTCTCCTGCAGCAAGGCGTAGGCGCTCATGACCATGCCCGGCGTGCAGTAGCCGCACTGGACCGCCCCGGTGTCGACGAATGCCTGCTGAACCGGATGCAGCAGCCCGGCCGGACCGAGCAGCCCTTCCACCGTAAGGACTTCGGCGCCGTCGGCCTGCGCGGCCATCACCAGGCAGGAGTTGACCGCCTGGCCATTCAGCATCACTGTGCAGGAGCCACACTCGCCCTTGCCGCAGCTTTCCTTGGCGCCCATCAGGTTCAGCTCTTCCCGGAGCACGTGCAGCAGCGGCTGCGTCGGGGCTGCCTCCACCGTCACGGGGAGGCCGTTGACCGTCAGCGTGATCTTCATGGCTGCCACCCCCTACTCGGCTTCATCTTGGGGCCGGGCGGACCCTTCATCTTGGGGCCGGGCGTGCTCTTCATCTGTGGGCTGCGCGTACTCTTCGCCTGAAGTCTGGTGCAACCGGGCTGCCAGGCCGGCCACTTTGGCCGCCTGAAGGCGCTCCCGCAGCCGAGGCGTGTCTTCCACCGGCCCGAGGTTCTGGCGCTTTCGCTCCATGGCCTCCCAGATCCGCTCCGGGGTGGCCGGCGTCCGGGTGATCGTCACGTCCAGGGCGTCCCGGATGGCGTTCACGATGGCCGCCGGGGCAGGCACAATCGGCACTTCGCCCATGCCCTTGGCCCCGGACGGGCCGGTGTCGTCCGGCACTTCCACGATCAGCGTATCCACGTGGGGGGCGTCCTGGGCCGATGGAATGATATACGTCGACAGGCCGGTGTTCTTGTGGATGCCATCCACAATCACGGTGTCTTCCATCAGTGCGAAGCCCAGGCCCTGGACGACGCCGCCTTCGGACTGGCCTTCGATGCCCTGCGGGTTGATCGCCTTGCCGGCATCGACGACCGAAGCGACTTCGAGCACCTCGACTTCGCCGGTCAGCGTGTCGACCTCCACCAGCGCGGCCTGGGCGCCGTACCCGTAGATATGGTGCGGCAGGCCGAACGCGCCCGGAATCGCCTCCGGTGCCTCGGGCCAGTCGAACCGGGACTGGACTTTCAGCGTCCGGCCTTCGCGCCGGGCGGCCTCAATACCGCCGCTCTCGGCCAGAATCGCTTTCATGGACTCGGCGGCCAGTTGGATCGCCTTCCCGCCGGTGTAGACCGAGCGGGTGGCCGTTACCGTGCCGGAATCCGGCGAGTAGCCGGTATCGCCCTGAATCACCTCGATATCGGCAATGTCACAGCCCAGCGCTTCAGCCGCAAACTGGGCATAGGCGGTCTGGTTGCCGGTGCCGATCTCCTGAATGGAGATGCCCACCTTGAACCGCCCGTCAGCCAACAGTTCGATGACCGCCGCCCCGAAGTCCGGGAGGTTTTTGCCCAGGCCCAGCCCCTGCATGCAGAGCGCCATGCCGACGCCCCGGCGCTTCCAGGGGTCAGGCGCTGCCTTGCGGAGCATCTGACCCTGCCACAGGGCGGACTGCTCCAGGGCGTCCAGGCAGGCCTGGGTGCCCACCGGCCGGAGCATCGGATTGCCGATCGCCGACCGCTCGCCCTGGACCAGCGCGTTCTGCCGGCGGAGTTCCAGCGGGTCGCGGCCCAGCTTCAGGGCGATTTCGTCGATGTTGCCCTCCAGCGCCGTCACAATCTGCGGAACGCCGAAGCCCCGCATGGCGCCGGAGATGCCGTTGTTCGTGTAGACGCAGTAGCCCGCCAGGTCCACGTGATCGAACCGGTACGGCCCGCCGGCTTGCTCCAGGGACAGGTTTACCACCGGGCCGCCCAGCGTGGCGTAGGCGCCGGTATCGGCGACCACCGTGACCTCATTGGCCAGGAACGTACCGTCGGCCGCGGCCGCCGTCCGCATGTGAATCAGGAACGGGTGCCGCTTGACACCGGCGATCATCGACTCCTCCCGGGAGAGGTGGAGTCGGACGGGCCGGTGATTCGTGTGCAGGGCCAGCAGGGCCAGGTAGTGCTGGACCGTCAGTTCGTCCTTGCCGCCGAAGGCGCCGCCGGCCGGACTCGAAATCTCCCGGATCCGCTCCGGCTCCCAGCCGAGAATCCGGGCCAGCTGGAGCCGGTCCCGGAACGCCGCTTGCGCCGCACAGTGGATCAAGAGCGTGCCGTCATCAAGCAGCTGTCCCCAGCCGCCCTCCGTCTCCAAAAAGATATGCGCCTGCCGCGGCGTCAGGTAAAGATGATCGGCAATGACCGCCGCCTGCTGGAACGCCGCTTTCGTGTCGCCGCGTTGAATCACCGTTCGCAGGTGGATGTTGCCGGTGTCGTGCACCAGCGTCGCGCCGGGCATCATCGCCGCCAGCGGGTCATCCACCAGGGGCAGCGGCTCGTAGTCCACCTCGATCAGGTTCAGGGCGGCGGCGGCGATCTCGGGCGTCTCCGCGGCCACCAGCGCCACGGCGTCGCCGGTCATGCGCACCTTGTCTTGGCAGAGCACCGGTTGGTCGGGGATCACGATGCCAAAGCCGTTCAGGCCGGGCACGTCCGCTCCGGTCAGCACGCAGATGACGCCTTCCAGCGCTTTCGCTTTGGCCGTGTCGATCTTCAGAATTCGGGCATGGGGGTATTTCGACCGGAGCACCCGGCCGTAGCAGGGGTTCGGGAAGGTCCGGTCCGTCAGGTAGACCGGGTCGCCCTGGGTTTTCGGGGCGGCGTCCACACGGGCGACCGACCGGCCCAGGTACGTCTTTGCGATGATCGCCTCAGGCACGGCGCAGCGCCTCCTCCCATTCCGCCGGGCCCAGGGCCCGTACGAGGCCCCGGAGCACCAGGTTTTCGGCCATCGCCCGCCGGTACTCGGCGCCCGCCCGAATATCGCTGATCGGCCGGGAGGCCGCCCGGGCCGCCCAGGCCGCTTCCCGGACCGCTTCCGGCGTCAGAGGTACGCAGCGGGTCAGGGCATCTTCGGCCGCCGCCACCCGGAAGACCGTGGGCGCCACGGCGCCCAGGGCGACCCGGGCCAGGCCAATGTGGTACGTGCTCGAAGCCGGCACCAGCCGCACGGCGGCGCTGACCAGCGAAATGGCGTGGGCCGCCCGCAGCCCGAGTTTCTCGAAGGAGTACATCTCTTCCGGCGCCTGGGGCGCGAAGGCGATGCCGGTGATCAGCTCACCCGGCGTCAGCGCCGTCTTGCCTGGCCCTCGGAAGAAATCGGCGATCGGCACTTCCCGTTCTCCCGCGGCCCCTGCCAGGCATACCCTGGCATCCAGGCAGTAGAGGGCGGGCAGGCTGTCGCCGGCCGGCGAGGCGGTGCCCAGGTTGCCACCCAGGGTCGCCAGGTTGCGGATCGCCGGCCCGCCAATCGTCCGGGCCGCCTGAATCAGGAGCGGAGCGCCAAGCTGCAACTCCGGCGAGCGGATCATCTCTCCGAAGGTGGTCAGCGATCCGATGCGAACCTCATCCGCCGCGAACCGGATGTAGGCCAGTTCGTCCCGCAGTTTCAGGAGGTTGACCCAGGCGCGGGGCCGCCACAGTCCGTCTTTCAGCTTCACGACGGCATCCGTGCCGCCGGCCAGCGGCCGGACGTCCGGGCCGTATTCCGCCAGTAGCCGGAACGCTTCCGGCAGCGTGGCGGGGGAGTAGACCTGCACCTCGTCCGCCATAGTGGATCTCCCTTCCCGGTCTCAGAGTGGGGCGTTTAATAGTACTTCAAATGCGTGGCGTTATTTCGCCCTTACTTACTAATTATCCTGCCATTATTTTCGTTCTAGTGCAGGTTTTCGACCTACCCGCGTGGTAATTCGGGGGCAAAAGGGGGAAGGGGGTGTGTCGATGACGGGTCTTACCGGACCGATTCATGCGGACGAGGTGCGACACGCCGTGGCGGTGGCCGCGGGCCGTGAGGCCGGCTCCATTCTGCTGACGGGCGTGCGGGTGGTTAACGTCTTCAGCGGTGAGGTGACGCCGGGCCCCGTGCTATTGGCCGGACGGCTCATCGCGGGGATTGGCGACGCTGTGAGAGGGGCGGCGGCGACAGAGGTCATGGACCTGGATGGGAGTCTTTTGGCACCCGGTTTCATCGATGGGCACGTCCACCTGGAATCCGCACTGGTCGAGCCCAAGGAGTACGCCCGGGCGGTGGTGCCCCGCGGGGTAACGGGGGTGGTCTGGGACCCGCACGAGTGGGCCAACGTGGTGGGGGAAGTCGCGTTTGAAGCGGCCCACGCGGCCACCGCCGGACTGCCGCTCGACGTCTGGCTGACGGCCTCTTCCTGCGTGGCGGCGAGCCCGTGGGAGACGTCGGGGGCGATCCTCACGGTCGCCGCCATGCAGCGGCTGCTGGCGGGCGAGCAGGTGGTTGGCCTGGCGGAGCTGATGAACTTTCCCGGCGTGGTGGCCGGCGGCACCGAAGAGCTTGAGAAAGCCTGGCTGGCCGAGAGCCGGGGCAAGGCGGTGGACGGCCACGCGCCCATGCTCATGGGGCGGGCGCTGCAGGCCTACGCCGCGGCCGGCATCGGCTCGGACCACGAGTGTCTCACGGTGGCGGAAGCGGAAGAGAAACTACGCCTGGGCTTCATGATTTTCATCCGGGAAGGCTCCAGCGCCCGTAACCTGGCGGACTTGCTGCCGCTGGTGACCCGGGAGAACCGGGACCGCTTTACGCTGGTGACGGACGACCGCCAGCCCCATGACCTGATTCGCGAGGGTGGGGTGGACTTTGCCGTGCGCAAGGCGGTGCGGCTGGGCCTGGACATTCCGACGGCGGTGCGGCTGGCCACGCTGAACACCGCCCGGTATTTCGGCTTGCGGCGCAAGGGCGCCGTGGCCCCGGGCTACTGGGCCGACCTGGCGGTGCTGGACCCGGAAACGCTGGCCGCCCGAGCGGTCTTCAAGGGGGGCCGCCTGGTGGCCCGAGAGGGCACGCTGCTGGTCCCGACCACGGGCCAGACGGACCCGCGGCTGCTGGACACGGTGGTCCTGCCGGATCTGAAGGCCGCAGACTTGCGGCTGACGGCGTCGGGCGGGCCGGTCCGGGCGATTGGGGTCGTGCCGGACCAGATCATCACCCGCGGCCTCACCGTGGAGCCGAAAATTGTCGGCGGCGTCGCCGTAGCCGACCCGGACCGGGACCTGGCCAAACTGGCGGTCATCGAACGGCACGGCAAGACCGGCGGCATCGGGCTGGGGCTGGTGCAGGGGCTCGGCCTGCGGCGGGGCGCCTTGGCCTCCACGTTTGCCCACGATGCGCATAACATTATTGCCGCCGGCATGGACGACGCGGATATTCTCTCGGCGGTCCGGGCCGTGGCGAGGGCGGGCGGCGGCTTCGCCGTGGTCGCTGACGGCCACGTGCTCCGGTACCTGCCGTTGCCGGTGGCCGGCCTCATGTCGGGCCTGCCGCTGCAAGCGGTGGCGGCCGAACTGGAGGGGTTGGAGGAGGCGGCCCGGTCGCTGGGGGTAAAAATCCCGGCGCCGTTCATGGCCCTGTCGTTCCTGGCGCTCTCGGTGATTCCGGAGCTGAAGTTGACAGACCAGGGGCTGGTGGACGCCAACTCGGGCCGGCTGGTCAGCTTCGAGGTGTAACCCCTATGGAGACAGCGAAAGCCGGGGCGTATTGCTCCGGCTTCAGGCTGTTGACAAATTCCATACCCGATGCAGGGCGCTGCATGAGTATGTACTGCCCTGCTCTTATGTCACCGCATCAACGGCCGGGGTCTGCATTTCCCCTTCATTATGCCGGTCACCGCTTATGTGCCTTACGACGGCCCCAGGCGGCTGGCGAGTGCCGTTCAGATTCCTTCCATTCGCCGTCTGTAAGTGCGGCTTTCTGACTCCAGGTGCTCGATCAGCAGATCGTGCCCAGTCAGGTTCCGCAGCGGCAAGCGGTCAGCCACCTTCTGCTGCATCACTGCCACCGTCAGATCTTCCGGATGAATGATTAGCAGGGTAATTCCCCGCTCCATACAGATCCCCATCTTGATATAGTCCCGCTCCCGCTGGGTGGCGACCTGACCTGGTGTGAAGCGATCAGTAGCCCGGTAATGCTGTGGGCCGTTGAACTCGAAGGCCACATTCGGGGGGTAGTATCGGTCGAACTGGAGCAGTTCCTGAGTGCGTGGGTTGAGTAGAAACCCCGGGGATGCGTTGTCCTCGAATGCGTCGGAGTCAACCAGGAGGGACAGATACTCCCGCATAAGCGCTTCACCGAAGGGATTGTCCTTCTTACTAAGCCGCCTTTGGGCAGCAGCCAGCGCGATTTCTCCCCGTTCACGGCCCGGGAAGGTCAGTTCGAAGTGAATGGGGGCCCGCCTGTGGGCTCGGTCCAATGTGACCCATTCCGCCCGGACCAATTCGGCAAGCGCCTTGGCGACCGTGTTCCGGCTGGCATGAGCCAAATCGGCCAGTTCTGCATAGGAGAACCGGCCTCCGGGGTGTGACCCGCCGGTCCGTCGGATGGACGTACCGGAGTGAGAAAGGAACGGCGGGTCAGGAAACCCGCCGGTCCGTCGGATGGACGTACCGGAGTGAGAAAGGAATGGCGGGTCAAGGAACCCAGGGGTCAGCAGCAGGAGGCCATACAGGACTCTGGCCTGTGTGCTCAGCCTTCGATTGGTCAGGACGGCTTCAGGGATGGGGACGGTGGCGCCTGCGCCAGGCGGCGGCGGGTACCAACCCTGGGCGGTCAGCTGGGCCAACCCCGCGAGCACAGTGGTCCGTGCCAGGCCCGTACTGGCAGAGAGCCAGGCTGTGCCGATCTTTGCGGACGCGGGCATGAGCCTGGCTACCATCCATAGGAGACGGGCCGAGGTAGGCAGAGAAGAGCTAAGCAGGAGTGAGATTGGCGCATGAACCACCTGGCTATCCATTCATGGCCCCTCCGTCAATCGTTTTGAGGAGGAATTTGACACGACGGTGAGATCTCCTGCAAGTTCCAGACGAGAGAACAAGTTGCTGGCGTCCAAAATATGAACGAGGGATGCCGCAGCGTGCCTGTTTGGGGTCGACAAGCCGATAATCCTGGTTTTTCGGACCCTACCCTATCGGGCTGCCGGAGCTGCTTCAGTTTTTGGACACTTCAGGGCTCGATGAGGTGTCCAAAATTCGCGTGAGAATGGCTGCTGTCGGTCAACGGAAAGCAGAGTACGCACAGGGCGACCTTACGGACTCGGGCCGGACTCCTGAAAACCGTGTGCATGAGCCATTCACACACGCGGCCTTCGTTAAGCCGGTAAGATTCACCCGCAGAATCTACAACGAGTAAATTCACCCGTCAAAGGTATTGCCGCCCCCGGCACCTGTCCGGCATACTAGAGTCAGGAGTTCACCAAGGAGCGCCATCTTCTCGACGGAGGTGTACGACATGGACGAAACCCAGGAGCTTCTGAGGGCAATCATCAGCCGCCTGGAGGAGATGGGCGCCGAATTGAAGGGGCTTCGAGTCGAAGTCAAGGAGTTTCGTGGCGACACCAACGAGCGGTTGGAAAAGGTTGAGGAACGGCTGGACTATCTGGCCGCTAAGTGGATGGAACATGACGAGGAGATCCACAAACTCAAGCGGAAGCAGGCGTAACTCATTATCCAAGGTTGATAGCACTCAACAGACCTGGCACCACTCCTTCCACGGGATGGAGTGGTGCCAGGTCTCCTGCATGATGACCGTAATCCGTGTTGAACTTGGTTTTTCCTAACACGTCAAGTTCGCGTGAGGTATACGTAAACACTCCACAAGGTCTTGTACAGGTCGTAACCAGCGGATCATAACATGGCTGACAACGCATCATCCGGTCTGCGACACCATATCGTCAGAGCGTCTTCAGGTCTTGTATACGCCATGCTAAGCTCTTGTCAACGTCTTGTACCGGTGTTCGACTGGTCACCTACAGGTCACTTACAGGTCACTGAACACACATTGAAGAGTCACTGAAGAGTCACTGAAGAGTCACCGAAAGGTCATCGCCGGGGTCCTTACGCGTCCTCTGTACTCGGAGTCGTATCCTCCGCGTTTGAAGTCTCCTGCTCCTCCATGGCCTTGCGGAGATTGGACTGCCGGAAGTAGGCGGCCAGCGCCAGTCCCTCTTCGTCCTCCACCAACTTGACGGGAACGTCCATGCACATGCCGTTCGGGATGGAGATTCCCTCGGGCCGCAACGCCGCCAGCAGGCTGATGGCGGGCCGGGCGACTCCGGTGGGATAATTGAGGGGGCGTGCCCCGGGTGCCTTGGGCAAGGCGGCCCGGAAGAGGAGGGTGGACTGCCCCTGCAGTCGATCGACCCGCACGTGACTGGGCGCCGGCTGTGTCCCCACCGCATTCAGGATCTTAAGTGCGTCGGCCGCGGTCCAGTCAGTGTCGTAGGCGTCGAGCAGGGTGGCCGCGGCGCCCTGGACCGCAGCAATCTGGTTCGGTTCGGTCAAGGCCGTGACGCCCACCAGCCGGAGCGCCAGGGATTTGAAGAACGCTCGTGCCGGACTGTACACCACAATGCTGGGTGCATCGACGTCAGCCCGATCACGCACCTGCAAATCGACCGATACTTTGACCCCCGTCACCTTTTTCAGAACCACCTGAGTCGCCACCCCCCGTATCGATTTATCGCGCCTACCGGGACGACAGCCACGCCACAGCGAAGTCCACCGCCGGGCGCTGGCGGAAGAGCCGGCAGTCCGCCGACCCGACTTTACCCCGCCGGACCGGGTGCGCCTGCTCAAAGTCGGCACCCAGGGCGTCGAACACGTCGCTGTCCGTCTCCACGTCTTGAATGACCTTCCAGACCTTCTGCCCGTTCTCCAGGGCCGGGGCGCCGTTTGCCGCCGGCGGCCGGCCGGGCACCCGGTGTTCGGCCAGGTGGAAGGAGGTGTTGTTGCCGTACGGGGCGCCCAGCAGCAGCACCGACCCGTCCAGATCGTAAATGCGGGCCAGCGGCGAGGTCTCGCCCAGCGGGAAGTCCCAGCCGTGGTTCGCCGTAATGGTCCGGGCGTGCCGGCCCCAGGCGGCAAAGGAGACCTGCGGGTGGCTGGACCGCTGCGTTTCCGGCCAACTCCGGAAGGTTTCGGCGATGCGGCCCATGCCGCGGGTCGGGGTGCAGCGGGGGTCAAACAGCGGCATCGACTCCCGGATGACCGGCCACCAGTCCGCCGGCACCGGCGGATGGTGCCACTGAGCCGGGTCCGAGTACTCGCCTGAGTGGGCCGGCATGCAGAGCGTTCCGGCGGGCGTTAGCACATCCGTGAGCGCCTGAATGACGGCAACAGGCCCGCCGCACACCCAGCCCAAGGCGCTTAACGACGAGTGGACAATCACGGTCATGCCCGGCTCCAGGCCGAGTTCCTGCAGGTCGCGGGCCAAGCTCGCCCGGGTACGGGGCGCATCAACTTGTAGGATGGTCTTCTGCTCACTCATAGAGTACCTCCACTAGGCCCGTTTACGGAACCGGATTCACTCTGGCGATATGGTAAACTGACTACGGGGGGAAACCTGGACCGCCTGTTGCCCGCCACGATCCCACCTATCTGACGCTTCAGATCAAGGGTGTGTTCCCACGACGATGATCGATTTTGGTGCCCGGGAGGCGAGGCCCATGCGCCGCAGCGCACTGCTGCTCGTCCCGGTCCTGCTCCTGACGATGGCATGCAATCCTGCCAGCCCCGGCCCGTCCGCCGAGTCTGCCCGCCAGGCGGCGGGTTCGGGCGGAGAACTGTTTGCGTTCCTGCCCACCGCCGGGAGTGGCGGCGAGGTCATCAGCGCGGCCGCCTGGCTGGAGCAGCCGGCCGGGAAGGACGGCCCCGTCCGGGTCGCAGACGGCCACTTCGTTACCGGCGCCGGGAAGCAGATCCGTTTCTTCGGCACAAACCTGGCCTTCGACGGCAACTTTCCGGAGAAGTCCAAGGCCGATGAACTGGCGGACACCCTGGCCCGCCTGGGCTTTAACATGGTGCGGCTGCATCATATGGACACCAGTGCCGCGCCCCGGGGACTCTGGCTGCCGGGCAAGGTGGCGCCGCGCCGGTTTGACGAGACGGCCCTGGACCGCCTGGATTACCTGGTCAGCCGGCTGGCCGCCCGGGGCATCTATGTGGACCTGAACCTGCACGTCGGCCGGGCGCTCACTGCCGAGGAGGGCTTTCCGGAGCAGCCGCGCCCCAAGTACGACAAGGGAATCTCGCTTTTTGACCCGGCGATGATCGAGGCCCACCGGGCATTCGCCCGCACGCTGCTCGGCCACGTCAACCCTTACACGGGCCGGCGCTACGCCGCCGACCCGGCGGTGGCTGTCGTGGAAATTACCAACGAGAACGGCCTCGTGCAGTCCTTCTGGGCCGAAGACCTGGACAACCTCCCGGCCCGTTACGCCGGGGAACTGCAGGCCCAGTGGAACGGCTGGCTGCGAGGCCGCTACGGCACCACCGCTGCCCTGAAGGAGGCCTGGGGCGGGCGCAGCGTCCCCGCAGCCGCTGCCGGCGCCGACCTGCAGGCCGGCTCCTGGACGCTGGAGCAGAGCCCGGGCGGCAGCGCCCGGTTCGAACCGGGCGACCCGTTGGTCGTCACCGTGGCCGACCCGGGCAGCAAAGCCTGGGGGTTCCAGTCGGTCCGGCCGCTGGCGGGCGTGCAGGCGGGACAGCTGATCGAAGTGATCCTGCGAGCCCGCGCCGACGGTCCCCGCAAGGTGCGGGTGAACGTCATGCAGGCCGAGGAACCGTGGGGTAATCTCGGCCTTAACCGGGAACTCAACCTGAGCAAGGACTGGCAGGAGTTCCGCCTGCGTGCAGGCGTGAGTGACACCGGCGGCAGGAAAGTCCGGCTCACCCTGAGTAACCTCCGGGAGTCGGGCGCCCGCTACGAGTTCAGCCACATCGCCGTGCGGACGATTCTGCCGTTCTGGTTGGCGCAGGGGGTCAGCCTGGAACAGGGGAGCGTGCCCGTGCCCCGCCGGAGCGAGTGGTCCATCTACCCTGCGCCCCTGCAGAGGGACTTCATGCGGTTCCTGCAGGAGCGGGAGACGACGTACTACGCGGACATGGTGCGCTTTCTCAAGCAAGACCTGGCAACTGTCCATCCCGTCACGGGCAGCCAGATGAACTATAGCATCGGCCCCGTACAAGCCGGTCTGGATTACGTGGACAACCACGCGTACTGGGAGCACCCGTCCTTTCCCGGCCAGCCCTGGGATCCGCGGAACTGGTACATCGGCAACCACGCGATGGTGAACGCCCCCGGCGGCGGCACCCTGGGGCGGCTCGGGCTCTACCGGGCTGCGGGCAAGCCCTATACCGTCTCCGAATACAACCACCCGGCGCCCAACACGTTCGCTGCCGAGGGCTTCATTCTGGCGGGGGCCTACGGGTCCTTCCAGGATTGGGACGGGCTGCTCTACTTCGCGTTCAGTCACAACAGCGACTATCAGCCGGGAAAGCTGGACACTTTTTTCGACCTGAAGGCTCACCCGACCAAACTGGTGACCATGCCCGCCGCCGCCGCCCTGTTCCTGCGGGGCGATGTGCAGCCCGGCCGGGAAGCCCTGCGGTTCGGCGTGGACGCCGCCGGCGTGACGGCGGGACTGACCAGGAGCGGGCCGTCCGGCGTGTCCGCCGCGGAGGCGGGGGCGGCTCCGGAACTGGTGCTGACCCGGCGGCTGGCAGTGGACTACGGGGGTTCCGGCGGCGGGGCCGCGCCGCCGAACCCGGCCGGGCCGGTCTACCAGAGCGACACCGGCGAATTGCGCTGGGACCGGAGCGATCCGGCCAGGGCGTTCGCCACCGTCGTCACGCCCCGCTCCAAGGCGGCGACCGGCTTCGTGGCAGGCCGGACGGTGGCCCTGGGGGATGTGACGCTCCAGGTGGGGACGACCAGGCAAGACTGGGCGACCGTCACCCTGACCGACATGCTGCCCGGCCGCCTGCTGATCACGGCCACAGGCTACGTGGAGAACCAGGGCATGCAACTCCGGACCCTGGAGGCGGGCCGGGTGACAGTCGGGGACCAGTGGGGGTCCGGCCCGCCTATGGTCGAGGGGGTAACCGCCGAGATTCGCCTCCCGCCGCCGCCGTCCCGGGTCCGGGCCTGGGCACTGGACGCTGCCGGCCGGCGGGGCGCCGCCCTGCCGGTGGTTGCCGACGGGCAGGGCAGCCGGCTCTGTTTGGGTCCCAACTACAAGACGCTCTGGTACGAGGTCGCAATCCAGCCATGACACGAGCAGAACCCGACGCCTTCCGGCGCCGGGTTCTGGTTGCTCACTTGTTCTTTGACCGCATGTTTCGCAGCACCGGAGCCGCCTCCAGCGGGTCTACTTTCCCCCGCTTGCGCATGAAATGCATGAACGGCAGTGCCCCGCGCTCCGCTTAACGTATGAGAACTCGCCATGTGCCATCAAATTGGTACATTTCAGGCAGGAAATACTTCGCTGCTGTTAAATATTACGGTGACAATACAGTGTGGCTTCAAACCAGTTGATTTTGTCTGCAGGAAAGGGAGGTCGTGCCCGTGTTTCTGCGACTGAAAGCATATCACCGGCCCCGGGACCTGGGGGAGGCACTCTCGCTGCTGTCTGCGCCCCGAACCCGCCTTTTGGCAGGCGGGACGGCCGTCGTCGGACCGGTCGACGATGAGACGGAGACCGTCATAGACCTGAGCGGGCTGGGCCTGGCCTACATCCGGCCGGACGGCCCCGCCGTGGCCCTGGGGGCCATGACCACGCTGGCCGGTGTGCTGGAAAGCCCCGCCCTCCAGCAAGCCGGCGCCGGGATTCTGAGCCAGGCCGTGCTGCACACCGGCCCGACCACCCTGCTCAACCGGGCGACCATCGGCGGGGCGCTCGCCCGGCCGGATCGGGCGGGCGAACTGGTTGCCGCCCTCCTGGCGCTGGATGGACGCATCCTGACACGCCGGCTGGGCGTCGGCGGCTCCGTCGTCCGTGAGGGCATGGAGCTGGGCGCATTCCTGCATCACCGCCCCGAGGTGCTCCGGACGGCCATCATCGAAGAGGTGCAAATCCCCACGGCCCCGGTCTCGGCGGCCCTTGAGCGGGTGGCCCGCACCCCCCGGGACGAGGCCACGGTCTCCGTGGCTGCCGTGGTTCAGTACCAGGATGACCGCTGCCACACAGCCCGGATCGCCGCAACCGGACTCTCCTCCCAGCCAGAGCGGCTGAAGGCCGTCGAGGCCCTGCTGGAGGGCGTCCCCCTGACCGATGAGCAGATTATTCGGGCCGCCACGGCAGCCGGTCAGACCATGGAACCGCCCGACGACTTCCGCGGCGGCACCGACTACCGGCGCCACCTGGCCGGCGTGCTGGTGCGCCGGGCCCTGGAGAAGGCCCGGGAACTCGCCCTGGCCGGGCGAAAGGAGTGAAGAATGTGCAGATTCAGCTAACCATCAACGGCGAGCGCAAAACGCTGGAAGTGACGCCGGGGACCACCTTGCTGGCAGCCCTCCGGGGCGAAGGCTATCACGGCGTCAAGCACGGGTGCGACACGGGCGAGTGCGGCGCCTGCACGGTGATTCTGAACGGTGAGCCGGTCACCAGCTGCAACCTGCTGGCCGTACAGGCCGACGGCGCGACCGTCGAAACGGTGGAAGGGCTGGAGCAGAACGGCCGCCTGCATGCGCTCCAGGAACGGTTTGCGGCCAACGGGGCCGTGCAGTGCGGCTTCTGCACGCCCGGCATGCTCATGGTTGCCAAGGCGCTGCTCGACAAAAACCCGAATCCCACCGAAGCGGAGGTCCGCACGGCCCTCGCCGGCACCATGTGCCGCTGCACGGGCTACGTGAAGCCGGTGGCGGCGGTGCTCCAGGCAGCGGCTGACCTTGCTGGAGCGGAATCAGAAGCGCACCACGAAGCACAGGCCGCGGCACAAGCGGGCTACAAGGTGGTCGGCCATTCCGTCCGCAAAGTGGATGCGTCCAAGCTGGTCACCGGCAAGGCGACGTTCGTGGATGATATCGAACTGCGGGGCATGCTCCACGCCCGGCTGCTCATGAGTCCCCACGCCCACGCCCGCATCCGCCGGATCGACGCGACCCGCGCCCGAGCCCTGCCCGGCGTCCACTGCGTCCTCACGCACGAAGATGTCCCGCGGGTCACCTTCACCACCGCCGGCCAGTCGTGGCCGGAGCCGTCGCCCCACGACAGCCGGAGCCTGGACGACAAGGTCCGGTTCGTGGGCGACCGGGTGGCGGCGGTGGCGGCAGAAACGCCGGAAATCGCCGAACAGGCCCTGCGGCTAATCGAGGTAGACTACGAGATTCTGCCGGCGATTTTTGATCCCGAGGCGGCGCTGGCGCCCGGTGCGCCCATCATTCACGACGAGAAAGACTGCGACGGCATCGGCGGGTACGATGCGGCAAAAAACGTGGCCGCTTCGATCGAGGTCGGCGTCGGCGACATGGCCCGGGGCTTCGCCGAGGCCGACGTGGTCCTGGAGCGGACCTACCGGGTGCCGCAGGTGCAGCAGACGCCCATTGAGACGCACATCGCCATCGCCTGGCTGGACGAGGACAGCCGGCTGGTCATGCGCACGTCCACCCAGGTGCCATTCCATGTGCGGCGGATCATCGCCCCGGTGCTGGGCCTGCGGCCCGGCCAAATCCGGGTCATCAAGCCACGCATCGGCGGCGGCTTCGGGGTCAAGCAGGAGATTCTCATCGAGGATATCGTCGGGCACCTGGCCCTGCGCACCCACCGCCCGGTCCGGCTGGAACTCTCCCGGGAGGAGGAGTTTATGGCCTCCCGCTCCCGCCACCCGCAAATCATCCGCATGAAGATGGGCGTCAAGCGCGACGGCACGCTCACGGCCAACGAAATGGTCCTGGTCGCCAACACGGGCGGCTACGGCAGCCACGCCCTTACGGTCCAGACCAACACGGGCTCCAAGGCGCTGCCGATCTATCGCTGCCCGAATATCCACTTCAAGGCGACCACGGTCTACACCAACCTGCCCCCGGCCGGCGCATTCCGCGGCTACGGCGGCCCGCAGGGCTTCTTCGCCCTGGAGAGCCACATGGACGAACTGGCCGGCGCCATCGGCATGGACCCGCTGGCGTTCCGGCTCAAGAACTGCCTGCAGACCGGCGACACCAACCCCCTGGCCAAAGCCCTGGGCGAAGGCCGGGAAGGGTTCGAGCAAAAGATCGAGTCCTGCGGCCTGCCCGAGTGCGCCGAGTTCGGCCGCCAGGCGATCGGCTGGGACGAGCGGCAGGCGACGGCTCCAACCGAAGGCCCCAAGCGCCGTGGCCTCGGCGTGGCGTTTGCCATGCACGGCACGGCCATCCCCGGCCTCGACATGGGCGCCGCCAGCCTCAAAATGAACGACGACGGCACTTTTAACCTCCTGGTCGGCGCGACGGACCTGGGCACCGGCGCCGACACCGTGCTCGCCCAGATGGCGGCCGAGGTGCTGGGGTGCGAGGTGTCGGACATCATCATCTACTCTTCCGACACCGACTTCACCCCGTTCGACGTGGGCGCTTACGCCTCATCGACCACGTACATCTCCGGCGGAGCGGTCGTGAAGGCCGCCGAAGACGTGGCCGGCCAAATCCGGGAAGTCGCCGCCCGGATGCTGGAGGCCGCCCCCGAGGAACTGGACCTCCGGGACCGTAAGGTCTTTGCGCCGGGCGGCCGGAGCGTTACCCTCGGCGATGTCGCCCTCAACTCCCTGCACGTGGTCGACCAGAAGCAAATCATGGCCGTGGCCTCCAAAATTTCCTACGACTCGCCGCCGCCGTTTGCCGTCACCTTTGCCGAGGTGGAGGTGGACACCGAGACCGGGCAGGTGGACGTGAAGAAGCTGGTCATGGCGGTCGACGCCGGCCAGATCGTCAACCCGGCCACCGCCATGGGCCAGGTCGAAGGCGGCATGGTTCAGGCGTTGGGCTACGCCGTCGCCGAGGAGATGCGCTACGACGATGCCGGCCGCATGTGGGGTCCGAACTTCCGGGATTACCGGGTCATTCTCGCCGACGAGACGCCGGAGATCGTGGCGCACCTGGTGCACACCAACGACCCCTTCGGACCCTTCGGCGTAAAGGCGCTGGCCGAAATCCCGTTGGATGGCGTCGCCCCGGCGGTGGCCAACGCGGTCTTCGCCGCCACCGGCGTGCGGGTCGCCGAAATCCCCCTGACCCCCGAGCGGGTCTGGCGGGCGCTGGCGGGCAAGGAGAAGGAGTGACAGTCCATGTCAACAATGCTGATTAAAAACGCCCGGAGCGTCATCACCATGGATGACCGGCGGACCCGGATTCCCGGCGGCTCCATCTACATCGACGGGCCGGAAATCAAGGCGGTGGGTGTAAACCTGCCCCAGAAAACAGCCGATGTGGTGATCGACGCCCGGGACAAGGTCGTCTTCCCCGGCATGGTTAACACCCACCACCACTTGAACCAGGTGCTCACCCGCAACGTCCCCCACGCCCAGGACCTGGAGCTGTTCGACTGGTTGTTGACGCTCTACGAGGTCTGGAAGCACATCCGGCCCGGCGACCTGCATGCCGGTGCCCAGGCCGGCCTGGGCGAACTGCTCAAAACCGGCTGCACCACCGCCGCCGATCACTTCTACGCCTTCCCGCGCGACAGCCAGGAGTTGCTGGACGAGGAGATTCAAGCGGCCCGGGAACTGGGCATCCGGTTCCACCCGACCCGGGGCTCCATGTCGCGGGGCAAGTCCAAAGGCGGACTGCCGCCCGATGAACTCTGCCAGGACGAAGAAGCGATCCTCCGGGACACCCGGTCGGCGATCGAAAAACACCACGACGCCCGGCGGTTCAGCATGGTCCGGGTCGGCGTGGCGCCCTGCTCGCCGTTCTCCGTGACCACGGACCTGATGAAGCAGTCGGCCGACCTCGCCCGCTCCTACGGTGTGCGGTTGCACACCCACCTGGCCGAAACAGTCGACGAAGAGCGCTTCTGCCTGGAGATGTACGGCCGGCGGCCCATGGAGTACATGGAGGAAACAGGCTGGATCGGCCCGGACGTCTGGTACGCCCACGGCATCCACTTCAGCGACGACGAGATCACACGCATCGGGGCCGCCCGGTCCGGCGTGGCCCACTGCCCGGTCTCGAACATGAAGCTTTCCTCCGGCATCTGCAAGGTGCCGAAGTTGCTCGCCGCAGGTGCCCCCGTGGGCCTGGGCGTCGACGGCTCCGCCAGCGCCGACAGCTCAAATATGCTGTTCGAACTCCGGACCGGCTACCTGCTGCACAAACTCGCCCACGGGGCGAAAGCGCTCACGGCGGACGACATGCTCTGGCTGGCCACCCGGGGCGGGGCAGCCGTGCTGGGCCGGGACGACATCGGCAGCCTGGAGCCCGGCAAGGCGGCCGACATCGTCATGGTCGACGTCCGCCAGGTGGGCTACGCGGGCGCCATGCACGACGACGTGGGCATGCTGGTCATGACCGGCTCCACCCAGGTGGTGGACACGGTGGTGGTGAACGGCCGCATCGTGGTCCAGGAAGGGCGGCTTATGAACGTCAACGAAGCGGCGGTCATTCAGCGGGCCAACGAAGCCAGCGCCCGGATGCTGTCTGACTCCGGGGTGCGGTAACCGCATGAAGTGAGTCCCGGTCTCCCGGTGCGGAGACCGGGGCTTTCTCTGTCCCAGCGTAAATGACGACGAACCGTTGCTGTGCCGGGAGCACCTTTGTACGATCGAAATAAAGCGTAAATCAACACGATGGGGGTCTCTGGTTATGCGACGGCTTATTGCATTCCTGTTGACGGTATTGCTGGCATCCTGTGCCCTCCCGGCCCTCGCCCGGGCGACGGCACCGACGGTATTGGTGGACGGAAAGGCGGTGGACGCCGAGGGCACCGTCTGGGTGAACGGCGTCCGGCTGATTCCGGTCAAGGCGGTGGTGGAAGCGCTGGGCGGGCAAATGACCTGGGACGCCGACACCTTCACGGCCCTGGTCACGGTGGGCGACCTGACCATTCAACTGCGGGTGGGCACGCTGGAGGCGATCGTGAACGGCGAGCGGGTCGTGCTGTTCGCCCCGGTGGTCCTGAAGGATGGCGAACTCTACGTTCCCGCCGGGTTCCTGCTGGCCACCTTCGGGAATCGGCTGGCGGTCACCGACCCGCTGCTGATGAACGCCATCGCCCTGAACCTGCTGGACCCCGCCCGGCAGGCGACGCTGCGCAACTATGACTTCACGTTTGACCAACACGTCGAGGTACAGTTTCAGGACCAAATGATCCCGTTCGATGCCCACGCCCGGCTGCGAATCCGGGACAAGGAAGCGATCCAGATTATGGACCTGGGTGTCTCCGGGCGGCCGGGCACGGCGATTTCCGTCGTGCGCGCCGGCGGCGTGGTCACCAACACCGGCAGCGGCTGGCAGCGGAGCGCGATCCCGGCCATGAATCTGCCGGCACTGGGCCTGAAAACCCGAGACGGACTCTACCCGTACATCCGGGAAGCCCACCTCGGGGAGACCCGGCTGGGCGAAGGCCAGCTCCAGCAGGACGTGGTCATTACGTTCGACGGGTCCGCCCTGCAGCCGCTCATGGAAGCCCTGGCGAAAGCCGTGCTGCCCGCAGCGGCCGGCCTCAAGCTCACGCCCACCTGGGACCAGGTGACGGCCACCTACACCATCGATCTGGTGGCGGGCTACGTCGTCCGGCAGGTAATCGACGCCTCCGCCAACGTGACCGCCGCCGGCGGCCCGTTCCAGCAGAACTTCCGGCTCCGGCTCCATCAGGTCACGACGTTCACGCCGAACAACGACGAAATCGTCTGGCCGGCGGACTTGCCGATGTAGTCCCGAAGTCGCCGTGCCCCCGGACCCCTTCTATCGGGGCCGGGGGCGTGTCGCGGTCAGGGGGGCTTTCAGAAGTCCCAATTGACCAATTATATAAGTCTGAGTACTATTAACATACCTGAAGATCATATTGTGGAGGTCAGTCATGAAACGAATCATGGCGGGGTTGCTTCTGGTTATGATTACATTGCTGTCGGGTGTTGCGTCGGCCTCGGCCTCGGCCTGGCCGCCCGGGAACGTGGTCACGGTAGACGGTAAGTCCCTGAGGCTCAATGCCGACCCGGTCTGGGTCAACGGTGTCGTGGAGATTCCGGTCGCTCCGGTGGTGGACGCCCTGGGCGGCACGCTGGTTTACCGGACCGAAACCTTTACGGCGACGATTACCGCCGGCGGCACGACCGTCGTCGCAAAAGTGGGAACGCACGAGGCGACGGTGGACGGGCGCAAGGTGGAGTTGTATGCGCCGGTGGTCCTGAAAGACGGCCAGTTGTTCCTGCCGGCCGGATTCCTGCTCTCCACCTTTGGCAGCCGGTTGGACATTCAGGTTTCGGGCATCAAGAACGAAATCGCTATGGACCTGCTGAAGCAGAGCAGCACGATTACCCTCCCCAACTACGGGATGGCCATGCGGCAGGACTTGCAAATGAGCGCGGGCGGACAGAAGGCGACTTTCAGCACCACCATTGCCGGACAAGTCCAGGGGAAAAACCTGCTGCTCCTTGTGGGAGTGAAGTCGCCAGCGCTGCCGGGCAAGGGTGCGGCAGTCATGACGGCCTTCAGGGACGGCAAGATGTATACCAACGCCATGGATAGATCAGGTTGGAAAGCCTTGAAGCCGGATGCCGCTCTGACCGATGCGCTCAAGTCGGCCTCTTCGATTGACCTCCTGCTCGGGGCTGCCCGGGAGGTTCATCTGGGCCAGCGGGGCGAGATGGACGGGGATCTGCTGCAGGAGATCGTCGTCACCTTTGACGGCAAAGCGCTCAAAAAGGTCATGGACCCAGTGCTGAAAGCTATGCTGCCTCCTGACGGTAACGTTACCATAACGGTGGACTTTCAGCAGGCGACTATGAACGCCGCCATCGACGTGATGACCGGCGCCCTGGTCGCGCAGTCCCTGAAGGTGACAGCCGTCTACACGCTGGACGACGGCAAGACGAAGACCAACATCCAGATGGTCTTGGACCAGTTCCTCTACATGCATGCCGAGTCCAAGGATATCGACTGGCCGGCGGACCTGCCCAGGTAGTCCGACAGCACAAAAAGCGCCCGGCAACGCCGGGCGCTTTGCGTTGCGTGAACTATTCAGCACTTATCCGCGTCTATTCAGGGAGAGGAATCTTCACCAAGGAGGGAGCCGCCAATGCCGTCCCGGAAGGTCATCGAAGAGTTTCTGAAGCAACGTCGCATCGGTGTGGTCGGTGTCTCAAGGAACCCCAAAGAATTTGCCAACATGATCTATCGGACGCTGCGTGAGAAGGGTTATGAAGTCTACCCCGTAAACCCCAACGCGACCGAAGTAGAAGGAGAGCCCTGCTATCCATCGGCCAAAGAACTGCCGGAACGTGTGGATGGCGTGCTGGTAATGGTACCGGCCGGCAAGGCCGCTGCGGTCGTGCAGGATTGCCAGGCGGCCGGGATTTCGCGGGTCTGGCTGCACAGGGGCGCCGGTCCCGGGGCCGTCTCGCCGGAAGCCGTGTCGTTGGCCCGGGCAGCCGGCATGGCCGTCGTGGATGGCGCGTGCCCGCTGATGTTCCTGGGGAGTTGGCCCCACAAGGTGCACCGGGTGTTCGCCAAGCTTGAAGCCTGAGTTCAGGCTCCGAATCCCGCGCCGATTCCGCGCCCCCACCTCCGGCGTGACGAACTACGACCCCAGGAGCTTACCTATGTGGTGTTGGCGGCTGTGACAGCGGTATTCCCACGAGTTAGCGTTACGTGAAATGCCCCAAGAAGGAAGCCCCGAGGCACAAACGCCCCGGGGCAATCGCAAAGAGCACCGCCGCCAACGGAGAACCACTCCTCAGTCGGCCGCCACATTGGCCTGGGCGTTCCAGATCGGGATGATTTCCTGCTCAAAGAGGCTGCGGAGGCCGCTCCAGTTCTCCCGGCTCGTCGCGTAGAATAGCCGGCCATGATCCTTGGCCACAGCCTTCACCTTGTCATAGCGCGGGTGCGAGCAATACGAGGTGATCACCACAACGATGTCCGCTCCGGCCACCGCATCGCCAACGCTTCGGTCGTTTGAAAACGCATCGAGGTAGACAGGCTCTCCACCAAGCCGACCGATGCCATCACGGTAGAACGGCCAATTGCGCCCGCCGACGATCATAACCCGGGGCCGACCGGCGAAACAAACGGAGGGCTGCCAATCCGGGTGGTCAGAGTTGTCCTCCCTGCGAACCCGCTGCGGTTGAGCCGCCGCCGCAACCGAGTCGGGCTTCCCACTCTCATGGACTCTCACAACGGTGCCGCGCACTCGCCCGTCTCTTATCTCCGGCATCATGTAGGCCACGGTCACCACGTCGCCCTCAGCAGCACCGTTCTCCCGAAGTTCAAAACCGGGAATCAGCACCTCCAGGTCGTTGGCCCTTACCAGCCAATGGCCGTTTTCGCAGTGCTGGACAAAGCCGACTCCCTGGATCCGGTCCGGATTGTCGCCACCATCGGCCGAGCGCAGCTTCAAAAAGTAGTACTTGGGCCGGCCATCAGCGAAAACGCCCTCTTTGATTGCCTTCACCGTGTCGCCGTGCCTGAACCCGGCAGCGGCCACGATTCGCTCCACAACGAGGGTGGTGAGGCCGGTCTCAGTGACCAGCGTTCCGCCACGCAACCCTTGGTGGAATGTCCCTACGAGGGTGTCAGCCTCCGCAGTCACCGGATCGGCCAACGCAGCAGTGCCCGTTTCGCCCACTGCGTCGGGGACCGGTGAAGAAATGGCGTCCCGGCGCATTTCCGGCACCGGCAGGGGCGCAGGCTCCTCCCGCTTGTGAACCACGCCATAGTCTCGGAGATCAGACAGCAGGGTCAGGTACAGGCGCAGCTGGGTCCACTCCGCTTCAACAGGACGGGACCCCAGCATCTGCTCAAAGAGTTGCTCAGCCCGCAAACGTAGCTCTGCTTGTCCGGCCTCCACCCACCACGACTCGTCAGTGATCACAATCTCTCCTCCTCTCACCTCTCCTGCTCTTCATATAGTACAATTATTTACCATAATTTACAAGTACAGTTATCGCCGACGGAGCGCTTCGGAGAATCGTTCACCTCCTGGCCGGCCTGACGTTTGATGCAGAGAGTGGTATACGACCTCGAATTACGGCAAGATTGATAAGGGCTCGGTTCTTGCACACCGAGCCCGGCGACGCCGTTGTTTAGTCTCCTTGCGGGGTGAGTCCTCACCCGTTACAAGTTAACAGTGAGGAGTTTCAGCTAGAGGGCCGAGAGAATGAGCCAGAAAACCCGTTCCCCGAGCTTGCTCAAGCGTCTACCCCCTCGAGTTCCCGTGAGGGCGTGCGGATGGGAGATGGTGGCTGTGGCCTCTGGCTCCTTTTCCGCGCAGCGGTGAGCGTGGTCAAGTTTCGGGGGTTTGTGGGACAATCGCAGTGAAGCGAATGGGGGATAGTTCTGCCACCCCCTGTCGGGCGATGAAGGCGGCTGAAAGCCCTGGAGCTACTTCTCTTGAAAGCGTGTTCCCCTTGGCCTGGCGGTACGAATTCTAACCCGCTGGTTGTTCACCTGGCTGTCGTCCCCGGGGCGCAGCAACCCCGGATGTGCCATCGACGGGCCTTGACAAGCCCCGAACTTGTAACTATTATTATTACATGATGGAGGTGTAACGAAGATCGTTACAAGCCGCTTTGCCATCGCAGTCCACATCTTGACCCTGGTTGGAACGGGTGCGGATCAAAGTGTTTTGACGTCCGAATTTATGGCCGGAAGCATCGGGGTCAACCCGGTGATCGTCCGTAACGTGATTGGTCTGCTGAGGAAGGCAAAGCTCTTGCAGACACAGCAAGGCGTGCCTGGTGCCCGCCTCGCCCAATCCATGGAAGATGTTACGCTGCTGGATGTCTATCAAGCCGTCAGGGATGACGGGAAGCTCTTCTCCATCCATGACCGGCCGAATCCCGAATGCTCGGTCGGAAGGAACATCCAGTCAACGCTGGAGACATTCTTTGGCGAAGCGCAGAAAGCAATGGAGGATAGACTGTCTCGCACCACGCTGAGACAAGTTATTGAACTCAACCAACTTGAAAGGGACGGGTAAAGAATGAAGATCGCATTAATCGGAGCCACAGGTATGATCGGACAGCGGATTCTGCAGGAAGCACTGACGCGCGGGCACCAGGTGACCGCCATCGTCCGTGACCCTTCCCGAATGAGCCGGCAGCAAGACAACCTGGCCATCGCGACAGGCGACATTTTCAACCCGGACAACATTGCCGCAACCGCGGCTGGTCATGACGTGGTGATCAGCGCCTATGGCCCGAAGTTCGGGGTCGCGCAAGAGCACTTGCTGGTGGACGCGACCCGAGCGCTGGTGGAAGGTGTGAAGCGATCCGGAGTCTCCCGGCTTCTGGCCGTAGGCGGAGCCGGTGGCCTGGAAGTCGCCCCTGGCGTTCAACTGGTAGACACCCCTGAGTTTCCGGCTGTTGTAAAGCCCATTGCCCTGGCCCATCGCGACGCCCTGGCCGTGCTGCAAGCTGCTGACCTGGATTGGACTAATCTCAGCCCGGCAGCGATGATCGAGCCTGGCGAGCGAACTGGGAAGTACCGTACCGGAACGAACCGGCTCCTCGTGAATGAGCGTGGAGAAAGCCGGATTTCGGCTGAGGACTATGCCGTTGCCCTACTTGATGAAGTGGAGAATCCCCGCCACAATCGCCAGCGGTTCACCGTCGCCAACTGAACAACCCGGCGCCCGGCGGTCATTCCGCCGGGCGCCGGTAGTCTGTCAGCCGGGACCGAATCATACCCATCTGTCAAAGAGAGTTAATGCCGGTCCCAGGAATTCGCCACCGGCGAAGTGAAGTATACGCTGGAATTCTGAAAGGTCAGGGGGGATCATCGTGGGGTACGTGCTGTTCGGGGACGACTGGGTGAACGCCTACAAGGAATCGCTTGGTCGCAGTGCGGAGTACCGGAAAGCGGCGGCAAAGTGGGAGTGGCCGCTGGTGCTGAAAGTGCAGAAAGACCCGTCGCTGGGGCTACCGGACGATCTGGCGGTCTATCTGGACCTGTGGCATGGCGAGTGCCGCGGGGCCCGCGTCGCCACGGCGGCCGACCTGGAGTCGGCGCCGTACATCGTATCTGCCGACGCCTTTACCTGGAAACAGGTGCTCGAGAAGAAGATGGAACCCATCGGCGGCATCGTCCGGGGCAAGCTGAAGCTGGCCCGCGGGAGCATTATCACCCTGGCCGGCTATGTGCAGGCGGCCAAGTACCTGGTCGAGGCGGCGACCGAGGTCGCCACCGACTTCCCGGGGGGACTCTAAGTGAAAGCAGTTACACTATATGGCGAGAGCGATGTCCGGGTGGAGGACGTGCCGCTGCCCGAACTGCAGGACCCGTCGGATGCCATCGTGCGGGTGACGCTCGCGGCGATCTGCGGGTCGGACTTGCACTTGCTGCACGGCACCGTGCCCGGCGTATTGCCGGGAACCGTAATCGGGCATGAATACGTGGGCGTGGTTGAGGAAGTTGGCGCCCAGGTCCGGTCCTTCAAGAAAGGCGACCGGGTGGTGGGCGCGTTCCATGTGGCGTGTGGCGTCTGCCCGGCCTGCCGGCGGCGGGACTTTCACCAGTGCCACTTTGGCGGCGTGCTCGGCTACGGGCTGGGCTTTGGCAACCTGCAGGGCACGCAGGCGGAATACGCCCGCATCCCCTTCGCCGACGTGACCTTGCGCACCGTGCCCGAGCGGCTGTCCGACGAAATGGCGCTCTTCTCCGGCGACATTCTGACCACCGCGTACGGCGCCGTGGTCAATTCCGGCCTGCGCCCCGGCGAGTCGGTGGCGGTCATCGGCTGCGGGCCCGTGGGGCTCATGGCCGTGCAGTCCGCGCTGGCCCTGGGCGCCGGGCGGGTGATGGCCATCGATCTCATGCGGGAGCGGACGGCGTTGGCCGAGCGGCTGGGCGCCATTCCCGTCGTCGCCTCCGAGTGCAACCCGGTCAGCCGGGTGAACGAGCTGACCGGCGGCGAAGGGGCGGACGTGGTCATCGAGGCCGTGGGCGGCAGCCGCACCATTCTCATGGCGTTTGACATGGTTCGGGGCGGCGGGCGCATCTCCGCTGTGGGTGTCACCTCCGAGGAGACGTTCCAGATGCCGCTCATGACCAGCCTGGTAAAAGATATTACTTTCCGGGTCGGCCTGGCCAACATTCACCGGGATATCGATGCCACTCTGGCCCTGGTGGCCGGCGGGCGCATTGACCCCACCGTGGTGGTCAGCCACCGGCTGCCGCTTTCCGAAGCCGTGGAAGGTTACCGGCTCTTCGACCAGCGGCAGGCAACAAAAGTCTTGCTCTATCCCCAGTAACACTCCAAGGAGGGCTACCATCCATGTCGCAGTTCGAAGGAGTCAGCGTCGTCAAGGCCGCCAACGTGTACTTTGACGGCAAGGTCACCAGCCGCACCGTCCTGTTCGCCGATGGCACCAAGAAGACTCTGGGCATCATGCTCCCCGGCGATTACGAGTTCGGCACCGCCGACGCCGAGGTCATGGAAATCCTGTCCGGCAGGCTGGACGTGAAGCTGCCCGGCGCCGCCGACTGGAAGACCATTACGGGTCCGGACGTTTTCAACGTCCCGGCGAACAGCCGGTTTGGCCTTAAGGTCCAGACCGTGACCGACTACATTTGCTCCTACGTAAAGGGCTAGACACCGGGCCAGTACTGCAAAATGGCTCCCTCCCGCCACCACGGCGGAAGGGAGCCATTTTTGCTTTAGATGACAGCCGACACGTTCAGGTGGGTGTCCGTTCCCGTCCAGGCAATAAAGAGGTCGTCGCCCAGCGCTGCGAGCGACGGCCCGACGAAGCTGGTTTCGTTCAGGGTCACCTTACTCACCGCGAACAGCCGGGTGCGGAGCACGTTAAGCCGTTCGTCGGTGCCGGTCCAGCCGAGCGCCAGTTCATCGCTCACGCTGGCCAGGGCCGGGGCCGCAAAGCTCCGCTCGTTCAGCGTAATCTTGCGCCCGAAATTGACGCCGTTGTCGGAACTGAGCAGGTTCAGCCGGGTGTCGGTGCCGGTCCAGGCGAGAAACAGCCGGTCATCGAATGCAAACGCCGACAGGGCCGGACCGACGAAGCTGGTCTCGTTCAGCGTCACCTTTTGCCCGAAGCTCAGGCCGTCGGTGGAGCTGAGCACGTTCAGATGGGTGTCGGTGCCTGTCCAGCCCAGGAACAGCCGGCCGTCGAAAGCCGCCAGGGCCGGGCCGTCGGCGCTGAACTCGTTCAGCGTGACCTTGTTCTGGAACGTGGTGCCGTTGTTGGAGCTAATCACGTTCAACCGGGTGTCAAGGCCGGTCCAGGCGAGAAACAGCTTGCCGTTGAATGCCGCCAGGGCGGGAGCGGCAAAGCTGGTCTCGTTCAGGGTGACCTTGTTGCCGAAGGTGATGCCGCCGTCGCTGGAACTGAGCAGGTTGAGCCGCTTATCGGTGCCTGTCCAGGCCAGGAACAGCTTCCCGTCGAACGCCGTCAGCGCAGGTGCGGCGAAGCTGGTTTCGTTGAGCGTTGTCACGTCTAAACTTCCCCTTTTGCCACCGGTGATTTTGTCAGGGACATATCACTGTATGGCGGGGAGCACCCTTTGGTGACGACGAGAATCAGCCCATCCCCCGGCGGCGGTGGAGCCGAATCACATACTGGTACCGGTCGCTGCGGTACAGGGCCCGCGACCAGAGCAATCCCTTGCCGGCGCCGGTCCACTCCGTCCGGATGACCTCCAGCGCCGGCGCACCCTGCGGAATGTCAAGCAGGGTGGCTTCGTCGGCCTGTGCCCCGCGGGCCGCCATGCGCTGCTCCCCGGCCGAGGCAACAAAGCCGTGCAGGTCCAGGAGCCGGTGCACCGGCACATCGGTCAGCATGCGCGGATCGATCGCGGCGCCCAGTTCCTCAGGCAGGCAGAGGTCCAGGAGCAGCAGCGGCGCCCCGCCCACCCAGACCAGCCGGCGGGCGTAAAGGACCCGCTCGGCGCCATCCAGGGCGGCGGCCACCTCCGGCATTGGCGTCCGGAACTCCTGCAATACCAGTGTCACCTCGGGGTTCATGTGGCGGACCTGCAACTCCTCGAGGTGCCCCGTCAGATCGGTTAGCGTCTCCACGATTGGCTCGGCGGCCACGTAGGTCCCCCGGCCCACCTTGCGACTGACTACCCCTGCGGCCTCCAGGTCTGAGAGCGCCCGCCGGACGGTGATTCGGCTGACTCCGAACTGCTCCATGAGCAACCGTTCTGCCGGCAGCGGCTCTTGCGGCTGGTATTGCCCGCTTCGAATCTGCCGGACTAGTACTTCCTTTACCTGCGCGTATAAGGGCAAATCGCTGCCGGGGTCCAGCACGGCTCATTACCTCCTCCAGAGCGTCCGAGAGGCTGCTTGCGGCCTATTGTTCTAATGTTCTGTTGGTATATACAGTAGAATATTATAACCACTTACGCTAAACGGTACCTGCGTGTTGCCACGCAGGGTACCGCGAAACCAGGTTCTACACGGCAGCCTTGCCGGATTCGGCGGACTTCTGTGCAGCCAACTGCTTGGTGACCATGGGCTTGAGCCAGAAGAGGGCCAGCGCGGCAGCGGTGATGTCGAAGGCGGCGGCAGTCAGGAGCACGGGGGTCCAGGAGCCCGTCGTGGTCATGAGCCAGGCGGCGCCAGGTGCGGCGGCAATAGTCGCCACGCCCTTGGATGTGTACAGGATGCCGTAGTTCTTGGCGGAGTTCTTCGAGCCGTAGACATCGGTGATCGCGGACGGGAACAGGGAGTAGATCTCGCCCCAGGCGAAGTAGGTCAGGGCGGACAGGAACATGAAGGCGTACGGGTTCTTGATGAAGATGGAGAGGAGGACGAGGCCGGTGGACTCGATGGTGAAGGCGATGGCCATGGTGTTATACCGGCCGATGTAGTCCGAAATCCAGCCCCAGAACGGCCGGGTGAAGCCGTTGGCGATCTGCTCGTTAATCAGGGCCATGCTCAGGAACGTGACACTGCCGAACACGATCAGCTTGTCGTGGCCGAAAGTGTGGGCGAGCGGCTTCATCTGGGCCGTCATCATCATGCCGCCAAAGGCCAGCATGGTCATCATGAGGTACAGCACATAGAACGTCTTGGTGGACAGCATCTCTTTCGGGGTGTACTCACGGGTGGACATCTTCACGGCACTATTGGCATTTGGCACCCAACCGGCGGGCTTCCAGCCAACAGCCGGGAACCGCATGAACTGTGCCATAAGGAGCACCAGAACGCCCTGAATGATGCCGAAAGTGATAAACGTGGGGCCGATGCCGCTGCCCGTGATCATGTTGGCAATCGGGATCACCGTGAAGGCGGAGCCGAAGCCATAAGCACCGGCGGTAATGCCGACCGCCAGGCCCCGGCGATCTGGGAACCACTTGGTTCCCATGCTCACACAGGCACCGTACACAATGCCGGCGCCAACACCGCCAATGGTGTACGAGGTGTAGAGCATGGGCAATCCTTTGGCCAGGCCGGAACCGATCCAGGCCCAGGCGACGAACAGGGCGCCAACGCTGACGACGAGGCGGGTGCCGAATTTCTCCAGCAGCCAGCCATACAAGAACTGCGGCCAGGTCTGGGCGACAACAAACAGCGTGAAGGTAACCTGGATCACGGGCAGAGTCTGTTTCAGGGATTGGGTCAACGGGGTGGTGAACTGGGTCCAACCATACTGCAGGTTGGCGATCGCTACCATCGCAACCACGTTGGCCACCAGGATCCACCAGCGCCGCTTAGCAAGCTGATCGGGAATAACTGCTGCAGACACGAAGAAGCCCCCTTTCTACATGTGAACTGGTCAGTAACCCCATGAGGACAAAAATCCCAGAAGACCAACGGCTAACCAGGCACTGCCCATAAGCCGCCATTCTCTGGGACTAACCAGTTTGAGATCGGGAAAATCGTGCCGGTCGTCGAGGTCGCGCTGATAACGGGCAGCCAGGACCGGCGCCCGCAGGAGGCACCAAAGTCCCCATGCGATCAGACATAATGTACCCGCCATGAGCGTCCCTCCCGGCAAGGTCTTGCGGGAACCCGGCCGAGGGGCGGGGGGCCACTGCGGCCCCCTGCCCCTCACAGGGGTTAGCGATTACTTAACGGGCGGCATCACCGCCGGAATACCAAGCTCCTGGCACCGCTTGTCCACGTAGGCCTGCATCTTCTCGAAGTGCTCGGCTTCCAGGTGGTTGAAGCGGCCCTGCAGCTTCATGTACTCCGAAACGGGCTTCCGCTTATGCGGCTTGTAGGTGACCCGCATATTCCGGTTCTCGTCCATCTCGTACAGCAGGTACATGCCGGTATCAACGGCCAGCTTCGCCATCTCGATGGTGGCATTGGCCGGGAAGTTCCAGCCCTTCGGGCACGGAGCATGCAGATGGATGTACGCCGGGCCCTCAGCGTTCAGGCCCCTGCGGACCTTGTTCATGAGGTCGATCGCAAACGCCGGGGAGGCGGTCGCCATGTAGCGGAGGTTCGGATGACCGCCGGCGATCAGCTTCGGGTTGTCTTTCGGCCACAGCACCTTGCCTTCCGGAATTTCCGGGCCGGCCGGCGTGAACGTCGTCCAGGCGCCGTAAGGCGTTGTCGGGGACGTCTGGATGCCGGTATTGGCGTAAGACTCGTTGTCGTAGCAGACGAACAGCACGTCATGGTCCCGATAGATGGCGCCCGAGAGCGAAGTCAGGCCGATATCGGTAGCGCCGCCGTCGCCCCACATCACGATAATGTTGGGGAACTCCTCGGTGGTCTTGCCCTTGGCCCGCAGCATCTTCTTGGCAGCCTCGATACCGGCACCTACGCCGCCACCGTTGGTAATCTGGGAGTGGATCCAGGGCACCTTCCACGGCGTGCAGCCGTAGGAGGTGTTCGCCACGTACATGCAACCGGTCGGACCGATGAAAATCGTGTTGGGGCCGGCTGCCTTGGAGACCAGCTTGTAAACCAGGGCAGGTCCACAGCCCGCACAAGTGCGGTGTCCGGGGACGTAAAGGTCCTCCAGGGGTACGTTCTTAATCCCCTTGATTTCTTCCATAATCTGTGGCATGCAATTCCCTCCTTTCGGCTTACTTCTTCTCGATAAAGTCGAACGGCAACCAGTAGGCGCCCTTTTCGACCTTACCCGTCCGGGCGATGACCTGGAGCTTGTGGGTCATGTGATAGAACTCGTCACGGGAGATCACTTCACCGCCGAGACCGGCCACGAAGCCGACGATGTTCGTGTTCGGGAGACCGAGGCAGGCAGCCCGCACTTCGGTGGTCAGCACGCCGGCGCCGCAAGGAGCGCCGAAGTCGACGTTGGTATCGATGACGCCGACAGCCTTGAAGCGGCGGAGGGACTGGCGCAGCTCTTCGGTCGGGAACGGGCGGATCCAACGCGGCCGAATGACGCCGACCTTCTCGCCGAGGTTCCGCAACTTCTGGGCCACGGTGATGGCGGTCAGGGCATGGGCGCCGGAGATCACAAACACGACCTCGGCGTCTTCGGTGCCCCACTCCTCGAGCCACGTGGCGTACTTGGTGCCGAAGTGGTTGTTGAAGGACTCGGTCTGCTCCTCCATGACCTTCTTCGCCGCATCAAACGCAATCTTGCGCTGATACTGCATGGCCGGACCCATGGCGGGCTCAATCTGCGGGCCGATGGACTGCGGGTCCCGGGTGTCCAGGACGTGCAGCGGCTTGAAGCGCGGCAGCCACTCGTTGACCTGCTCTTCGGGGTACACGTTCACTTCGTCCGCGATATGGGAGACGAAGTAGCCGTCCTGGCAGGCAAACTGGGGCAGGCTGACCCGCGGATCTTCGCCGACCTTGTAGAGCAACAGGGTGTTGTCCAGCGCTTCCTGCGGGGTGGCGGCCCAGCCCATGAGCCAGCCCTGGTTCCGCATGGTCAGGGCATCGGTGTGCTCTTCGCCGAAGTCGCCGGGCGGATCCAGCGTCCGGTCCGCAATCGCCATCTGCAGCGGGAACCGCTCGCCGGAAATCGGCGAATAAAGCTCGGCCGCATAGGTGACGCCAACGCCGGAGGAGCCGGTGAAGGCCCGGGCGCCCGCTGCGCAGGCACCGTACACGACGGAAAGCTGGTCATGCTCGCCGGCGCTGTGGATGATCTCTGCCTTCATTTCGCCGTCCGCCACCATCCGGCAAAGCTCGGACATGATGCCGGTGTAGGGGCGGATCGGGTAAATGGAGATTACGTCGACGTCAGCAAGACGAACGCCTTCGGCCACGGCTGTACAGCCGGTCAGCATGCGCTTTTGCCGTCCCTTGATCCTAAGTGTCATACGATTTCCCCCCTTTAGGACACGAAGTTGAGCTCGGGTTCATCCTTGAAGGCGTCGGTCGGGCACGTCGCCGTGCACAGGCCGCAGCCCTTGCAGTAGTCGTAATCCACCTGCACCGCTTCCGGCGTCAGGGAGATGCAGTTGTCGGGGCAGTTGAGCATGCAGACCATGCACTGGGTGCAGAGGCTCTCGGTGAGAACCGGGCGCTCCAGGCGCCAGGTGCCGGTCATCATCATGGTGTTGCGCTTGTCGGGGGCCGGAACGGTTCCGGCAAACGGGGCTTCCAGGATCACCTTGGCCGGCTTGTCGCCGGTGAACGGCTTGCCGATACCCGACTTGAAGATCTCCTGGGCGTCAGCGATGATGCAGGTGTCATAGCCGAACTGGCACGCCGCGGGCACCTTTGCCACGGCCAGCAGCGACTCAATGGAGACCAGACCGGTGGCCTTGCACACAGCGCCGGCCAGCGGGCCCGCATAGCCGCCGCCGATACCGGTGGCGTCCGTCGCACCTTCCTGGCCGGAGAGCGTAAAGGCCGCTTTGCCGGTCTTGGAGGCGTCAACGGTCACGATCGACTTCAGGTGCGGGTGCTTCTCGATGAACTTGGCGATCTCTTTGGCGCTACGCTTGGTGTTGACCACCAGAACGGCACCGTTGACGATGTTGTTGAGGATCGGACCACGGACCAGGGACTCTTCGAGAATGACCACCACGTCATGGGCGGAGTTCTCATAGAGGAACCGGGTCTCGATGGGCTCGGTGGCGATACGGGCGAATGAGCTAACCGGCACGTTAACCCGGTCAGGCAGGTCGACATAGTTCTCGAACGCCTGCACAAACTTGCCGTCCTTACGACCGGCTTCGGCGAGCACAAACGGGACGTCGCGGCCGTCCTTGATCAGAATCACACCGCGGCTCCAAGTCGTAATCTGTTTCAGGGTCGGCTCAAAGAAGAGTTCATGGGAATCCACGCAGAGATCCCTCCTTTCGAATTACTCAGGGACGCCGGGGCCTTTCCGAGGGCTACTTTGGCTTGGTCCCTCCTTCCATTTCGGCTTGTGCAGTACTAAAATGAACGGCTGTCACCCGCGGGGGCGGGCCCTGGGACGTGCTGTCCAGCCACTGATCGGCGGCCAGCAGGGCGGCTCGCTGGGCCAGCGCACGGAGTCCGGCGCCGGTCCATCCCCGGGTTTGTTCAGCCAGGTGCACCAGGTTGACGTCTCCCGCCAGCGGCAGGCGGCGGGTGTGGACGGCGAGGATCTCCGCCCGTTCCGCAGCGTCGGGTAACTGAAACTCCAGTACATAATCGAAGCGGCCGGACCGCAACAGCGCCGGTTCCAGCCGGTCCGGCCGGTTTGTAGCGCCGATGACGATCACGCCGGAGTCTTCCCGGAGGCCGTCCAGTTCGGACAGGAGCTGGCTGACGGCCCGCTCGCTGCCTTCGGTCAGGCCGGCCGCCCCCCGGACCGGGGCCAGCGCGTCCAACTCGTCGATGAACAGCACGCAGGGGGCTGCCTGACGCGCCTTGCGGAACAGGTCCCGCAGGCCTTTTTCCGTTTCACCCATCCACTTGCGGAAGAGCGCCGGCCCCTCGATGCCGATAAAGTTGGCCGCAATCCGGGAGCCCAGTGCCCGGGCGATCAGCGTCTTGCCGGTGCCGGACGGCCCGGTGAAGAGAATGCCACGGGGCAATTGCAGCCCGAACCGGGCGAGTGTGTCGCCGAATTGGAGCGGCCGTTCGACCAGCAGGTTGAGCCGGGCCCGCACCTGGTGCAGTCCGCCCACGCTCTCCCAGTCCTCCCGGGGCCGGTCCAGAACCAGTTCACGGGTGGCGCTGGGCTCTACTTCGGCGAGTCCAGCCCGGAAGTCGTCCATGGTAACCCTGATCTCGCCGACGTCGGCCCCCTTCTGGGGGTCCAGCTTGATTTCTGGCAGGTAGCGGCGGAGGGCGGCCATACCGGCTTCCCGACAGAGCGCCGCCACGTCGGCGCCCACGAAGCCGTGGGTCGTTTCCGCCAGTTCGTCCAGGTTCACGTCCGCCCCGAGGGCCATGCCCCGGGTGTGAATGTGAAAGATCGCCCGCCGGCCGGTCCGATTGGGTACCGGCACCTGAACCTCCCGGTCGAAGCGGCCGGGACGGCGGAGCGCCGGGTCCAGCATTTCCGGGATGTTGGTGGCGCCGACGACGATCACGTCGCCCCGGTCCTCCAGCCCATCCATGAGGGCCAGCAACTGGCCGACAACCCGCTTTTCCACGTCGCCGTGGACGGCTTCCCGACGGGGCGCCAGGGCGTCCATCTCATCGAGGAAAATCACGGAGGGGGCGTGGCGGCGGGCCTCCGCGAAGACTTCCCGCAGCCGGCCCTCGCTCTCGCCGTAGTACTTGCGCATGATTTCCGGCCCGTCCACATGCAAGAAGTGGAGCCGGTTGTCGGAAGCGATCGCCCGGGCGATCAGCGTCTTGCCGGTGCCGGGCGGCCCGTAGAGCAAAACGCCCCGGGGCGGCTTCACGCCCAACTGCCGGAACAGCACCGGATACTTGAGCGGCAGTTCCACCAGTTCCCGGACCCGGGCCAGTTCCCGGTCCAGGCCGCCCACGTCCTCGTAGGTAACGGACCGGGCACGGGTTCCATCCACTTCGACCTGGGCCAGCCGGATGTTGCTGTCGGGACCCACAATCACGGCGCCTTTGGGTGAGGTGCCGGTAACGGTAAAAAGCATCGGTTCGCCGGAAAAGCGCGGCAGGGCCACCGTATCGCCGGCGATGAGTGCGCAGTCCAGCAGCCGCTTCCCGAGGCTGGGCAGAATCTCGTCGCCCAGAGGCTGCCCCCGCCCATCCATGGGCGTCAGCACGACCGCCCGAGCCGGCAGAGCGCCAAGCTTCTGGACGGTGACTTCCTCATCCAGCCCGATGCCGGCGTTCTGGCGGGTCGCCCCGTCGATCAGCACCAGCCGGGACGGCATGCCGGAATCCGCCGGCACCGCCCGGGCTACCGTGGCCCGGAGGCCGGTCACCTGGACGACTTCACCTGTGGACACATGAAGATACGTCATGGCCGCAGTGCTGAGCCGGGCCACACCACGGTGCATGTCGCCGGGGAGCGCTTCGGCAGCACGGAGGCGGAGGGTTTTGACCTCGCCACTGTCCATCTCCATGGCGGCACCTCCGGCTGGCAATACTTCTATATTGAAAGTATCAGGCTATGAAGGTATGTCCCATTCACCGGGTGGGCAATGGTGGTCGGCCTCCGAGTCAATGCGCACTGTCCTGGTGGTCAACCGAATTGGCCGGTAGGACAATGGGGCCAATGCCAGAGGCGCCGGCAAGCGTGAGTTTGCCGGCGCCTCAGTGTTCAGTTTTGGCGTGCGATGCCGCTGCGGGCTGCCATGCCGATCAGTTCGGCCCGGCTTCGGAGGTTCAGTTTCTGCAGAACGTTATGTAGATGCAGCTTCACGGTGCTCACCGACACGAACAGGTCGCGGGCGATTTCCGGATTGCTCTTTCCTGCTGCCACCAGTTGTATCAGTTCCCGCTCCCGAACTGTCAGGGAGACGGCCCCCGGCGTTTCGGTCAACAGCTGGCGTTGCTCCAGGGCGCTCACCAACCGCATGGTGAGGCTGCCGGAAATCGGCACCTCGCCCGTGTGAGCGCTGCGGACGTGCGCCCACAACTCCTCCGGGGCCACGCTCTTGAGCAAGTAGCCTTTGGCGCCGGCCCGCAAGGCTGAAACCATGCTGGTCTCGTCGTCCATGAACGTCAGCACGACTACCCGAGTGCCTGGCACCTGCTGGACAATTTGCCGCGTCGCTTCGACCCCGGACAAACCGGGCAGGGAGAGGTCCATGAGGACCACATCCGGGCGCAGAACGCGGGCCTGTTCGACCGCGTCGATGCCGTTTTCCGCCTCGCCTACCACATCGATGCCGCCCATCATTCGCAGAGCGTTTGCCGTGCCTTGCCGGAAAATCGTATGGTCGTCAACCAGCAGCACTCGGATCGGTTTCACCGGCCCACACTCCCTCTATTCCGTCGGGGACGGTCAGAATGACGGCACAGCCCGATTCCGGAGCCGAATAGACTTTAAGTTGGCCGCCGATGCGGCGAGCCCGGTCGGACATGATGGTTCGGCCAAATCCCTGCCCCGTATGCTCCAAGTCGAAACCGTGACCATCGTCCTTGATGGAGAACGTGTGCTGTTGATCGGCGTAGGTCCAGCGCACCCAGATGTGTGAGCCGCCGGAGTGCTTGCGGGCGTTGGCCAGCGCCTCCTGGATGATGCGCAGCACCTGCAGGGAGATCAGCGGGGGAATGGCCGGGCGCTTTTCCGGCACCTCCACCAGTTCCACTCGCAGCGAGGAGCGCTGGGAGAAGGTGGACAGGGTACTGTGCAGCGCGTCGAAGAAATCGCCTTTCTCCAGGGGGGCCCGCAGTTCACCCAGTGCCAGACGGAGTTCCTTATGCGCTTGTTCCGACAGCTCCAGGATGTCATGCAGGTCTGCCGGGAGGTGTGACAGATCCTGGCGATGGCTCAACACCCAGCAGACCAGCCTGAGCCGCTGGGAGACCGCGGCCATCAGTTGGGCCAGGCCGTCGTGCAGTTCCGCAGCCAGCCATTCTCGCTCCGCCCGGACGGCGGCGGCCTGTGCGCCGACTACCCAGTCGGTGTGGCGGATTACTTCGGCAGCGAGACCGGACAGGCTGCGGAGCAGTTGGGTCTCCTCGGGTCCATAAGCCGCCGGCTCCCGCTTGGCCACCATGAGCACGCCGTTGGGTTCACCGTTTAGCATCACCGGCACCGCCAGAGCGGCCTGCAAGTGTTCAGACTGCATCGTGGGGTGGTGTTCTGGCAGGTCCGGCGCCTCTTCGGGGAAGCGGTTGATGCAAACCGGCTGCCCCGTGCTTACAACGCGGCCGCGAATGCCGCGCCCCAGCGGCGTACTGCTGACGGCCGTTGCCGGCGACTGGCTGCCGTCTTGAGCCAGCCAGCGCATCTCCAGGCGGTAAATATCCAGCCGCCCCAGGGCGGCATAGTCGGCCTTCAGCAGGTCTCGTGCGACCCGCGTCAGGCTCTGCAGCACAGCGTGACTCTGGGCGGAAAGCGCGGCTTCGGGCTTGCCGGCATCTGCAACCTCCGCGGTGCGCTGCCGCAGCACCACGACGGTGGCCGGCTGGGGTTCAGGCAATGGGGTACAGGTGGACTCCACCCATACCCGTTGCCCGGGCTGCCCGATGGCGGCCTCGTAAGGCGTGGTCGGCCTGCCGGAGCGGAGGGCGAGGCTCACTCGGCACTCCGCACAGAGCCGGTTTGGCTCCTCAAGAGACCCACAGCGCAAAATCGTCCGACAGAGTGACTTCTGGCCAGGACCGGCCACTGGAGCACCCGTCAGACGGCGCGCCGTTTGGTTCATGTAACGAATAGTCCTATCCTCATCAATGATGACCATCCCGTCGCCCAGGTTGTCACACGCGGTGAGAATGGTCATGAGGAGGGACCGACCGGGAGTTGCGGACATCCGACCACTCCTTCGCAAATGAAGCCGGTCTTTCGCATGACACGACCAAACTGGGTCCGGGACTGGTTCGTGAATTTTGCAGATGGGACTGAGATTTCATTTTGTATAACGATTATACCAATTCCGTAGGGATTGTGAAATGGGGGTAGCCGAAAAGCGCAAACGCGAAAATCCCGGTCTAATAGACCGGGATGCAGTGCCAACGTTGGTCGATCTTACGGCTCATTCATCGCCGCCTCGGCGATTACGCTGCTATTGCGGACCGTCAGGACTGCGACGCCTACCACAGCCCCGCAGATGGCAACGGCCAGGAGCAACATCGCGACCGAGACCTTCTTATTGAGAAACGTGATCAGCCACCGCTCCTGACTCTTCGCCTTCGGCTGGCGCTTCTGGCGCTGTCGCACAATAACTCGGGCCCGGGAAATCGGAATCACCTTGGCAGGCATCATTATTTTTCACCCACCTCAAAAGATTCATTGGAGTAATTGTATGGTTTTTCAACATGTTTGTCAAACAAAATTACTATATATCGTGAGGCGAACTTTACCATAAAAACAGGAACAATGGGGCAGGCAGCGAAGCAACCAGATTAAAATATCACAACGACCCGTGGGGTGTACTTGAAATGACTAATTCGTTGGTATTTTTTTACCGAGTCCTTCAGGACGAAATTGGCCAAGCCCTTGTCGCCTTCATTGACCGCGCGACACAGGCGGAGCGTGTCCAGTTAGCCCGGGTGCTCTGGGACCAGGGCGTCAGCCTCCAGGCGCATTTGATCGACCGGGTCATCCACGACGAGAACGCATTCAGCCGGGCCGCAGAGTCGAACCGGGTGTCACCCGAACTGCTGGCGCTGGCCGCAGCGGACCTGCGTGCCCTGGGGCGCTTGTGTCACACGGACGGAGAACTCCTTTCCCTGCTGCCGCCGTTCACACCGGCCCCGGACGGCATTGCCGCCCGGTTTGCGGCGGCCGGCGACTGGGCGCCGCTGGCGGCGGAACTGGCGGGCTACATCCGGGCTCACGGGGCGGGCGACATGAGCCGCTTTCACGCCTTCCGGTGGGAGGATGGGGCGCTGCTGGGCATCCATGAGCCGGACCCGGTCCGGCTGGATGACCTGGTCGGGAACACCGAGGCTTCGGAGATCGTTTCCCGCAATACGGCGCAGTTCCTGAAGGGACTGCCGGCCAATAACCTGCTGCTGTACGGCGACCGGGGGACGGGCAAGTCGTCTACGGTCAAGGCGCTGGTCCACCGGTTCGGACCCGATGGGCTCCGGCTGGTGGAGGTGAACCGCGCGGACCTGGAAGCGATTGGCCTCGTGATGCGCGCCTTGCGGGGTAAAGCCCAGAAGTTCATCGTTTTCGTGGATGATCTCTCGTTTGAGGACTTCGAGGTAAGCTATAAGACCTTCAAGGCCATGCTCGAAGGCTCGCTGGAGCGGCGGCCGGCCAACGTGCTGGTGTACGCCACGTCCAACCGCAAGCACCTGATCCGGGAGCGCTGGCGCGACCGGCAGGCGGCGGCCGACGAGGTCCATCCCGGCGATTCCCTGCAGGAGCTGACCTCTCTGGCCGACCGGTTCGGCGTGACGGTGGTCTTCACATCCCCGGACCAGGAGCAGTACCTGGCCATTGTGGAGGGACTGGCAGCCCAACGGGGCGTGCCGGTGCCAAAGGCGGACCTGCACCGGATGGCCCTCCAATGGGTCATGTGGCATAACGCCCGCAGCGGGCGGACTGCCCGCCAGTTTATCGATGACCTGTGCGGGCGGCTCGGCATCAAATAACGTGGAGGCAATCACGCCCGAACGGTGCGCGTCGTCTCAATAAAGTGAGGCGAAGGCCGCCGATTTGTGGACGGCCCCGGCTCGTGATATAACTGCTGTACAACGTATGTTTGGAGGCTTTCCTCATGGGACCGATCAGCTTCGCCGAGGTGCAGGCAGCTTTGCAGACATTCGTGGGCCGTCCGGTTTACTTGCACCTGGAGACGACCAACGGCGCTTACGCCGCGAATCAAGCCGACGGCAAGGGCATGGCGGTCTGTGCCTACATTCGCAACGTAACTGTCCACTTCGACCGGGCCACGTTGGCCGGCGCCGGACCCTACCGGGCCGGGCTGCAAATGGATCAGGGCTGGATTTACGCGGAAGGGCTGACCGACTGGGAGATCGACGCCCAGGGCCGGCTGCTCCTGGCCGGACACGATGGCGAAGGCAAGCTGGCCGTCGCCCTGGAACTGAGTCCGACGCCGTTTCCGGTCTAGTCCAAGGAGGTATTCTACCGTGCACCGTCATGCGCTGGTTGTCATGCCCCATCCCGATGACGAAACGTTTGCCTGTGGCGGCACCATCGCCATGTACACCCAGGCGGGGACGCCGGTCACATACCTGTGTGCCACCCGGGGCGAAATGGGCCGGAACATGGGCATTCCGCCTTTCGCCACCCGTGAGTCGCTGCCGGACCTGCGGGAGCGGGAGTTGCGGGAGGCTTGCCGCATTCTGGGCATCAAGGATCTACGCCTGCTGGGCATCCGGGACAAGACGGTTGAGTTTGTCGACCCGGCGTGGCTCGACGCCAGGGTCAGGGCCGCCATCGATGAACTGGAGCCCGACGTGATTCTCACCTACCATCCGACGCACGGCGTCCATCCGGACCACAACGCCTTCGGAGCGGCGGTGGTGCGGGTCGTGGGGGCAATGCCGCCCGAACGGCGCCCGGTGGTTCTGACCCGGGCGTTCGGCCCGAACGTCCACGAAATCGGCGAGCCGGACGTGATTATGGATGTGAGCGGCGTTATGGACATCAAAATGGCGGCCATCGCGGCCCACCGGTCCCAAAGCGACTATTTTCTGACCAGGGCCGCCCAGGATCCCGCGGTCCGGGAGCAAATGGTCAAACAACGGGGCAAGGAGAACTGCTGGACCTACAAGTTTTAGGCAGAGTTACGACGGAAGCCGATGGGAGTGACAGACGCTGAAGCGCAACATCTATATCCCCGACATTATCATCGCACTGGGCGCCCTGGTCAGCCTGTGGCTCATTCGCTCGTGGATGGTCAGCCCCGGCGAATTGCTTCCCGGAGCGGTAGCGCTGGTCGTGGTATTCGCGCCGTTGCCGCTGCTGGCTTACGTTGGTCTGCGCGTCGCCGACGTGCGCCTGGCTGGCCGGTATCCCGTCGGCGGGGTCCTGTCCCGCCTGGGATGGCCGTGCTAATCGGACTCCCGGTCGCGGGGGTTGCCCTGGCGGTCTCCCGGCTACGGGCATAATGCAGAAAGGCACCCCGAGGGGTGCCTTTTTGCTTGCCGCTCACCAGTCCGGCCTACGCCACGGTCCCGCGGTCGCCGCTGAACTGCTGGTACTCGCCGGTGTCGATGATGGCCCGCAGCGTCTGAACGGTTTTCCAGAGGTCTACGTAAGATGTGTAAAGCGCAACCGGCGCCAGCCGCACCACGTTGGGCGGCCGGAAGTCCGGGACGATGCCCCGGGCTTTCAGGGCCTTGCAGATGCGGACGGCATCCGGATGCTCCAGGGCCACGTGGCCGCCCCGGCGGTCAGCCTCCCGCGGGTTGCCGATGGAAAAGTTGTAGGGTTCCCCGGTCAGCAATTCGTCGATGAGGAACATCAGGTAATCCGTCTGCGCCAGCGATTTGGCCCGCAGTCGGTCCATGCCGGCCTCGGCGAACAGGCGGAGTGACCCGTACAGGGCCGCTGCACCCAGCACCGGCGTGGTACTGATTTGCCAGGCGCCCGCGGCCTGTGCCGGCGTAAACGCAGGGGACATGTCGAACTGTCGCTCCTTGTGCGACCCGAACCAGCCCGCCAGGCCCGGCAGCCGGCCGAAGTGGCGCTCGTGGACAAAGAGGCTGCCAACAGCCCCCGGTCCGCCGTTCAGGTACTTGTAGTTGCACCAGAAGGCGAAGTCGACGTCCCAATCGTGCAGCCGGTGCGGCACGCTTCCGGCGGAATGGCAGCAGTCGAACCCGATCGGAATGCCGCGGGCGTGGGCCGCCCGGGTCAGGGCTTCCATGTCCAGCAACTGCCCGCTTCGGTAAAGCACGCCGGGCAGCACGACCAGCGCCACGTCGTCGGTCATGGCGGCAATCAGGTCGTCCGTTGCGAGCGTTCGCCCATCCCGGCTTTTGGCCAGCACGAGGTGGACGGCCGGGTCGTACCCCCGCAACCGCACCTGGCTGGCGAGGGCGTAAAGGTCAGACGGAAAGTTAAGCTCGTCGGCCAGGATTTTCGTGCGGCGGCCTGCGGGCTGGTAGAAGGTCGCCACCAGCGTGTGCAGGTTCACGGTCGTCGTGCCGGTCACGGCCAGTTCTTCCGGCCGGGCGCCCATGAGGCCGGCCTGCAGTGCGCCCAGGGTTTCGGCCATGTAGAACCAGGGCCGGTCCCCGCTGGTCCAGCCGTCGATGCCGAACTGCTTCCAGTCGTCCAGAGCTTCCTGCACGGCAGCCTCGGCATCTCGGGAGAGCAGGCCCAGCGAATTGCCATCGAGGTAAATCTGTCCGGGCCGGACGTAGAACCGCTCCCGGAAAGAATGGAGCGGGTCGCGGGCATCGGATTCCTCTGCGTAGGCCAACCCTAATACATGGCAGTCCACGGGCAGAACCTCCCTCGAGTCCAGACGATCACACTGGCAATGATTCCGCCCGGCCCGTTCAGATACCTGTTCCCATCCGCCGATGCCCGTCTCCTCCAGTGTCTCCTCCAGTGTCTCCGACAACCCTTCGGCCCACAGGTCGTCGCGATTCAGCAGGCCGTCGTGGAGCGCACCCCGGACGACAAAATCGTATGACTTGCGGGTCAACTGTTCGTCCTGAATGACGCCGGGCGCCTCTCCGGGGCCTTCGCCGAGCGCTGCGGTGTGTTCCGTTTTCAGTTCGTGCAGCCGCTGCAAAACCCGGTCCTTTTCTTCCATATTGCTTTTTCACCCCAATTTAGTATCAGCCATTTACATGCGGTTCGATTCTGTTATACTTCGGTATCGTACATCATTAACAGAAGACGAGGTGACGCCCGTGAACCGGCAATACCAGACCCCTCTTTTCACGGGATTGCTTGCTCACGCGAGTCGCAACCCCGTTCAATTCCATATCCCCGGACACAAGAAGGGCGCCGGCATGGCCCCGGAATTCCGGAAGTTTATCGGTGAAAATGCGCTCTCCATAGACCTCATCAACATCGCCCCGCTGGACGACCTGCATCACCCCCACGGCATGATCCGGGAGGCGCAGGAGATTGCCGCCGAGGCGTTCGGCGCCGACCATACGTTTTTTAGCGTGCAGGGCACCAGCGGGGCGATCATCACCATGATCATGAGCGTCTGCGGCCCTGGTGATAAGATTTTGGTGCCCCGAAACATTCACAAGTCGGTTCTGGCCGGCGTGGTCCTTTCCGGCGCCCTGCCGGTCTTCATGTCCCCCGAACTGGACTACAACCTGGGCATTGCCCACGGCGTCAGCCTGGAGACGGTTCAGCGGACGCTGGACCAGCATCCCGACGCGAAGGGCGTCCTGGTCATCAACCCGACCTACTACGGCGTGGCGGCCGACCTGAAGGCCATCGTCGAACTGGCACACTCCCGTGAGGTGCCCGTCCTGGTGGATGAAGCCCATGGCGTGCACATTAACTTTCACGAGCAGATGCCGCTCTCGGCCATGCAGGCCGGTGCGGACCTGGCGGCTACCTCTGTACACAAGTTGGGCGGCGCCATGACCCAGGCCAGCGTGCTGAACATCCGGGAGGGCTACGTGCTACCCGGGCGAGTTCAGTCCATCATCTCCATGCTGACCACGACCAGCACCTCCTACCTGCTCCTGGCGTCCCTGGATGTCGCCCGCAAGCAGCTGGCCACCAAGGGCCGGGCGATGGTGGATCAGGCCATGAAGCTGGCCACAAGCGCCCGGGCGGGGATCAACAACATTCCGGGGCTTTACTGCTTTGGGCCGGAGATCATCGGGCAGACATCTTCGCGCTTTGACTTCGACCCGACCAAGCTCTGCATCAACGTTCGGGAGCTGGGCGTCACCGGCATCGACATGGAGATCATGCTCCGCGAGGAGTTCAACATCGAAGTGGAGATGTCGGACCTCTACAACGTCCTCTGCATCATCTCCATTGGCGATCACCAGGAAGAAATCGACCTGCTCCTGAAGGCCTTGCAGACCCTTGCAGGGCGGTTCTACAAGACCCGGCCGGCCAACCAGGTGAAAGTCCGGGTGCCGACCACGCCGATTCTGGCCATGTCGCCCCGTACCGCCTTCTACGCCGAGACCGAGGAGGTGCCCATGGAGGAGTCCGAGGGCCGGGTCATTGCCGAGTCGATCATGGTCTACCCGCCGGGAATTCCGATTTTCCTGCCCGGTGAAATCGTCTCGCACGAGAACCTGGAGTATATCGCCGATTGCATCGAGGCCGGACTGCCGGTCCAGGGGACCGAGGACCCGGATATTCAGTGGGTCAAAGTCGTGAAAAAGGCGAAGAAACAATAGCGTAGTTACAATCACCCCCCGAGACAGGCCTGTCTCGGGGGCTTTTGTTTTTCCAGTCTATCTAGTACTAAAAGTCTACGAATAGACCACTGAAGGACTATTGTCCACAGATGAGCCTACTGCTGTGGGGAACCGCTGTTCCCCGAAACCGCGCTGTGGCGCGGGTTTGTTCGATCGGAGCTGTATGGATTTTCCATCCTTGTGGATAACCTGTGGATTAAATGTGCGTAGCCGAATTGGAAATACCCCCCACCAAAGGGCAGCCGTTTGGCCTCCAGCGTAGCATGGTAAAAAACCCGGGAGGTCGGGGTATGGTCTTTTACTTCGTCCAGAGGGGGGAGACGCTGTACGCCATCGCCAAGCGGTACCAAACTACTGTTCACGCCATTGTAACTGCCAACCGTCTGGAGGACCCGAACGCCATTTGTGCCGGCCAGGCGCTGCTGATCCCCCGGCCCGGCGAGGTGCCCTCCCCGCCGCCGGGCGGCATCGTGCACCTGGTGCGGGCAGGGGAAACCGTCTTCGGGCTGGCCACCAAGTTCAGCACCACGCCCCACGACATTCTCCGGGCCAACCAGATCGCCCACCCGGAGTTCATTCTGGCGGGGCAGCAACTGGTGATTCCCGAACCTGTGGAGCCGGGCGACGACTGGCCGATGCTCGGCCGGACGCCGGGGCGGGTGGGCGCAGGGCCGGTGGTGCTGCACGGCGCTCCCCTGGACGGCTGGACTTTTGCGCCGCGCAAACAGGCCTGTGCCCTGCCGTCGGCGCCGGTTATCCGCTACGACCGGATCTTCGTGGGCCTGGGTGACGGGAATTTCTACTGCCTGGACCGCAACGACGGGCGGATCAAGTGGCGCTGGACGGCGGGGGAGCCCGCGTCCTTCTCCCGGTCGGAGGGCCACGGGCTGGCGACGCCGCTGATCTTCGATGGGCTTACCTATCTCTGCGGCCCGGACGGAGACGTCACGGCCGTGGACGCCTACACCGGGCGGCAGGTCTGGCGCGTGAAGACGGGGTCGGTCATCACCTCTTCGCCGGTGGCTTTCGAAGGCGTCGTTTACTTTGGCGCCTGGGACGAACAGATCTACGCCCTGGAGGCCAAAACGGGGGCGATTGCCTGGAAGCGGTCCCTGGAGGCGCCGGTCCATCTGCCAGTGGCCTTGGGAGACGACCATGTGTATGCCGCGGCCGAAGACGGTATGTTGTGGTCGCTGGATGCACAGACCGGGGAAGTCTGCTGGAAGGCCGCCGGTCCGGGACCCCGGGCGCCCATCTTCGCCGAAGTGGTGGTCCTGGCCGGAGAGCGGGCCTACGATCCCCAGAACGGCACCGTACTGTGGGAACTGCCGGACCCCGGCAGCCTGATCGGGGCGGTGCCGGTGGCCCGGCTGGACCGGGTGATTTACCCCGGTGGGGTTGTGGACCTCTTCACGGGGAAGCTGGTACGGCCCGATGACCCGCCGGGCCTGCCCATCCGGCAGAGCGTGGCAACCGGCTCGATCATCCTGGGCGTGGGTTCAGACCAGCGGCTCTATGCCCGCGACGCCGCCGACGGCCGCATCGTCTGGGCGCGGAGCCTCCCGGCGCCGAGCCACCAGCCGCCCGCCGTGGCGGCCGGCCAGGTGGTGCTCGCACTGGCGGACGGAACCGTGCAGACATATCGCTTCAAGGAGGAGAGCGCCGCCGGCTGACCGGTCCCATGCAGAAGTGCGGCCGGGCCTTCTGCATGGGATCAAAGCCCTCCACAAAGACTATCGGTTGGAAGCCGAGGTAGCGCAGGAGGGAATGGCACGTGGCAAAATACCGGCTCAGGTGGGTAGTGGCCTGCATAGTGGCTGGACTGGCCCTGGTCTGGCCGAGCAGTTCCTTCGATGGAGGGCTGGCCTATGCGGAATCCAAGGCAGCCAAGGATAATCTGCATTTGCTGGCGCAACTGGTCTGCGGGGAGGCCAGGGGCGAACCGTACGAGGGCAAGGTCGCCGTGGCGGCGGTTATTCTGAACCGCACCCTGGACAAGCGGTTTCCGGATTCGGTAGCCGGCGTCGTCTACGAGACCCACGCGTTCGAGTCGGTCAGCAACGGCGAGATTTACCGGGGCACGACCGATGAATGCTACAAAGCGGCCCGGGCGGCCCTGGGCGGTTGGGACCCCGTCAACGGCGCCGTCTTCTTCTTTGCCCCGGCCAAAACCAGCAGCGCCTTCATCTGGTCCCGGCCGCAGATCCGCACGATCGGCCGACACATTTTTGCCCGGTAGGAGGAGGCCTCGCCAATGAGCACGCAGCGTGGCGTCGTCTGGCCGTACCTGCTGCTCAGCGTAGCCCTCCTGGGGGCGCTGAGCTTCGGCTGGTACCAGACCCGCCAGAAGAACCAACTGGCCCTGGATGCGGAGAACAAGTATATGTCGTCGTTTCACAAGCTGAAGTGGACCAGCGAGAACATGGAGGAACGGACCGCAAAACTGATGGCCACCAACGACACGCGCCTGCAGCAGAGCCTGCTGGCCGACCTCCGGGTGTCCAGCGCCCAGGCGGTGGAGGAGATGTCGGTGCTGCCGTTTGCCACGCTGAACACGACGGGCATCGAGTCCTACCTGAATACGCTGCAGAACCGGGCCGACGAGTTGCACGACAAGCTGGCTCAGGGTGGTTCTCTCACGACGGCTGACTGGAGCCAAATGGCCGACTTGCGCCGGCAATCGGTCACCTTCGAGCGGGAGCTTTCCTCCTTGCTGGGGCTGGTGGGCACCAACCATATCCGCTGGGCCGACACGGTCCGGGTGACCAGCCCGGCCCAGAGCGGCAGCGCCGCCACGCCCATCACCCAGTCCGTAGTGCAAATGGAGAAAGCGCTCACGCCCCCGCCGGGCGCGACCCAGACGCCCGGACCCACGCCGGGTGAATCGCTGCCCGCCCCGAAGATGTCCCCCGGGGCCAGAGTCGACGCAACCACGGCGGTCAAGGCAATCAAGGCGTTCGTGGACTTGCCGCTGCAGGGCGAGCCTACCTTTACGGGCTCTTCCGATCCGGCGGACAAAGGACGGGCCTTCTCGCTGTATTTCTTCAGCGCCAAAAAGGCCAACGGGACGCCGCTGGATTTCGGCGTAAGCATTCACGGCGGCCACGTGATCTACATGATCGACGGGCGACCCGTGCGGGATAAGCGTTTCACGGTCTCGCAACTGGCGGACAAAGCCGCCCAGATGCTCCGCCGCTGGGGCTACCCGGAGGGCCGGCTGATTTCAACGGCCGAGAACGATGGCACGCTGATTCTGGACTTTGCGCCGCTTGAGACCGGCGTCGCGGTGGAGCCGGAAACCATCAAAGTGATGCTGGCGATGGATAATGCCGAACTGGTGGGCTTTGACGCCCGGAATTACTGGATCAACCGGCATCCCCGGACGATGGGCGCACCGGCGCTGTCCGAGACGGACGCCCGGCAGCGGGTCTCGCCGCGGCTGCAGTTGGAGGCGTCCCCGGCCCTTAGCCTGGTCGTTGACCGGCGCCGGCAGGAGCGGCTGGTCTGGGCGGTCCGGGGCCGGGTAGACGACCAGCGCTTCCGGGTCTTCATTGACGCCCGGACGGGCCAGGAGGTGGACATCCAGCGCATCGCCGGTGACCCGGCTCCGCCCATGAACGAGCCGCGGGCCGGGACCGGCGCCTAGCCGGGCGGCAACCCAGGCGACATTCCGGGCGGCAGGGAGCCGGGCGGGGCCCAGGGCATGCCCGGCATCCCCGGCAGCAGATGGTCCGCGTAAACGGTGGGGTCAACTTTTGTCGGCGCCGTGCCGGCCAGGAACCATTCGGATGCTAACGGACACGAGGCGTTGGGCAGCAGGCCCGACGGGGCACAGATCTCCGCCGCCAGGACATTTGCCGGCGGGGACCAATCTCGGAAGGGCACGCGGCGCAGACCGTTGCTGACAAACTGCCCGAAAATCGGTGCCGCCGACGTTCCGCCCTCCCGATAACTGGGGCTGCGCTCGTCGGTGCCGACCCAGACCCCCGTTACCAGTTCCGGCGTATAGCCCACGAACCAGGCGTCAACGGACTGGTCGGACGTTCCGGTCTTCCCGGCGGCCGGGCGCCCGCCCAGGTATCCTGCCACTTGCCCGGCGGTGCCGCCGGGCTTGAGCACATCTTTCAGCATGTCCGTCACAATAAACGCCACGCCCGGGTCCAGCACCCTGGTCCGGGACGGGCTTTGTTCAGCCACCCGGTTGCCGTCCCGGTCGGTCACCCGGAGCACCGCCAGGGGTCGGACGGCGTAGCCGCCGTTGGCAAAGGGGGCGTATGCCCGGGTGAGTTCCAGCGGCGTCACGGCGGCGCTCCCGAGTCCGATGGTCAAGTTGGACGGGATGGGACTCTCGATGCCCATCCGTTTAGCCAGGGAAATGACCGGGCCGGGTTTAACGACGTCCATCCACCGGGCCGTTACAACGTTCAGTGACTTGCGGAGTGCTTCCCGCATGCCCGCCGGCTGGTTCGAGTACTGGTCGCCGTGGTTTCGGGGCCGCCACGCTGCTCCGGCGGAGACCCCGGGGAACTCCACCGGGGCATCCGGCTGGGTGCTGGCGGCCGTGAAGGAGCGGGATGACAGCAACGTGGCATAAACGAACGGCTTGAATGCCGACCCCGGCTGATGGGCCTCCAGGGCCCGGTTGCGGTCCACCCTTGGCTGACGCCCGCCGACCATGGCCCGGATGTAGCCGGTTGCCGATTCGACGGCCACCAGAGCCGCCTGTGGCTGGAGCCGGGCGTCAGCCGGCGGAGCGGCGGCCCCGACGGCAGTGTCAGCCGCCGCCTGCAAATCCGGGTCGAGGGTCGTATGCACGACATAGCCGCCCTGGTAAAGATCCCGGGCAACCCGCGGAAACCGCTGTTGGAGTTCCTTTGTGACATAGTCGATGAAGTATGGCGCCGCATCGGCCGCCCGCGTGCCCGCCGACGCCAGGCGCACCGGTTCAGCAGCGGCGGCGGTCGCTTGAGGCGCAGTAATGAACCCCTGGCCGGCCATTTTCTGCAGAACCAGATTGCGCCGCTGGGCGGCGGCATCAAGGTTCTTCAGCGGCGAGTAGTATTCCGGCGACCGGGGCAGCCCCGCCAGCAACGCGGCCTCCGCCAGCGTCACGTTCCGGGCCGACTTGCCAAAGTATGTTTCGGCGGCGACCTCAGCCCCGTAGGTCCCTTCGCCCAGATAGATCGTGTTCCAATACATGACCAGGATTTCTTGCTTGGAATAGGCGGCCTCCAGTTTGACGGTGAGCACGGCCTCCCTGAGTTTACGGGCCACGGTGCGCTCCTGGGTCAGGTACATGTTCCTGGCCAACTGCTGCGTCAGCGTGCTGCCGCCCTCCACGACTTTTCCGGCCCGCAGGTCCCGGACCAGAGCGCGTCCGATGCCGATCAGATCAATGCCGCGGTGCGCATAGAAACGGTCATCCTCTACAGCGACGATGGCGTCCAGCAAGTACTGGGGCATTTCGCCGGCCGGCAGGATTCGCCGGTTCTGCGTGTACAGCCGGGTGATTGGTCGCCCGGCTGCGTCCAGTACTTCGGTAGCTTCTGCGGTACTGGGCGCCGGGAGGGGCGTAACCAGTACGGCAATGACAAAGGCGCCGACCAGCAGCAGCGGAACCGCCACCAGCACAGCCAGAATCGCCCGGACACGGGTTTCTCGCCACATGGAGAGCACGCACCTCCAAAGCAACGGGATCCAAAGTCGCTGAAACACCCTGGGGCTAACAGAATGCCCGAATTGGCGCTGACTGAAGCCAGGCAGTTTTATGTAGCGAAGGCTAAAGCTGCGGAGTTGCGAGCTTGACCAGGGCTGAAAAACCATGGTGTGGTTGCTTGACAGAGCACAAGCCGGTGTGATAGATTCAACAGGCTGTCGCTTGACGCAACTTACGAGGTAGAAACTGAGTGGTTGACGAACGGCAGCGAAACTGGTAGCATTAGATTTCGCCGCCGGTAGTGATCACGACGGAAAAACCTTAGTGGTTAACGAACGCCGGCGAACCTGGTAGAGTAAGTACTCGCCGCCTCCAAGCGGCAGTGCCTCGCACCTTGAAAACTAGACAGTGTAAGTCGAGTCACAAAACGACGGGTGATCTACGCAAGTGGGTCTGCCAACGTTGGCTTTGTGACTCGGTAGCAGAGTCGCTAAGAGATTAGCGACGAGAGCGAAGCGAGTCGTACGGAATG
>DASXVX010000033.1:0-140432 GCA_036504075.1 Symbiobacteriaceae bacterium
AGCAACAACTTGTGGACGAAGAGACTGTCGAGCTAGCACTCGCTGAATGACGAAACCGGGGCCCTGTCCCCGGTTTTGCTCCAGCCCGATGGGTTCGCTCAAACTGAGTCGGCTTGGGTCAGAAAGTCCGAGCGCCAACAACGATTCCCGGCGATTTCATTTGATCTCATGCGATCTCATGCAATTCCAAGTCAAGCTTTTTCCAAGGGTTTTGATCTCATCTCAATCCCCGATCATGTCATGCGATTCCCGCCGAGTGGCATTTGCAGCCATGTCGGGGTGAGGGGTCGCGAGGCTAAATTCCCGGCCCTGGCCGTTTCCCGCCGTTTTCCATGAAATGGTGGCAAAATGGGGCGAAGGTCAGGCCACCAGTTTTGCGATCTCATGCGATTCTGCGCGATTTCATGTGATTGGTTCTAAACGAGCGCATCCCCCGGCAAGGCCGCACGAGCGGCCCTCCGAGGGTTTTGTGCTACCCGCAAGGCTGGGCTTTTCCCTCCTGGTCTAGCCTATGCGTACAACCGGGGCCAGGGTCCCGACACGGGGGCCGGTGTCACAAATCACCATGAAATCGTAGTATGTAAGTCTCTGGCATACTTCAAGGTGAGAGGAGGATGTTTGGTGGCAAACCCACTTCCGAATCAAGGCGCGAGTGAACATATCCCGCAGCCCATTAGGAAGGATGGTGAAGGCGCGCCTGATTTCGGGCCTCGGGATGTCCTGCGGGATCTTCAGAACCCCGACCTGCTGGTTCCACCGGCCACCGATGCGGGAACGGTGCCCAACCTGAGGTTCTCGTTCTCCGACACCTACATGCAGCTAAATCATGGCGGCTGGTCGCGGGAAGTGACGGCTAGACAGTTACCCATCGCAACCACGCTGGCAGGAGTGAACATGGCTCTGACCCCGGGGGGTGTACGTGAATTACACTGGCATCAGCAAGCAGAGTGGGCCTTCATGATCAGGGGGCGGGCACGCATCACCTCGGTCGACCAAGATGGGCGAAACTTCATTGCCGATGTTGGCCTGGGCGATCTGTGGTACTTCCCGCCCGGGATTCCACACGCCATTCAGGGGCTGGAGAAAGGCTGCGAGTTTCTGCTGGTCTTCGACGATGGCAGCTTTTCCGACCTCAACACCTTCTCCATCTCCGATTGGTTCGCACACACACCGAAGGAGGTCCTCGCGGCCAATTTCGGCGTGCCGGAAAGCGCTTTCGCCCACATTCCAGCGAAACAGCGATACATTTACCAATCTGAGGTGCCGGGCCCGTTGGGAATCCAGAAAGTGCCAGATCCTTATGGGACAGTGCCGAAGAGCTTCACACACCGGCTCCTTGCGCAGAACCCGATCAGAACTCCAGGAGGGACTGTGCGCATCGTTGATTCAACCAACTTCCCCATTGCGACCAGGATCGCCGCGGCACTGGTAGAAATCGAGCCGGGCGCAATGAGAGAAATGCACTGGCATCCGAACAACGATGAGTGGCAGTATTACCTATCGGGTCAGGGGCGGATGACGGCGTTTGCGGCCAACGGCACCGCTCGCACCTTCGATGTCCGGGCAGGTGATGTAGGCTACATACCGTTCGCCTTCGGCCACTACATCCAGAACACCGGTCCCCAAAACTTGTGGTTTCTGGAGATGTTCAAGAGCGACCGCTTCGCGGACGTGTCACTAAACCAGTGGATGGCGCTGACCCCTCGGCAGTTGGTACAAGACAACTTACATGCATCACCGGAGCTGATGAACGCGCTGCGAACGGAGAAGTGGCCCGTCGTAAAATACCCGGGAACAGCGCCGCACCTCCATTTTGTGTGAACTCCGACATGCACATTGTCTGCATGTCCATTCCAATGCGGCCTGACTTCGCTTTTAGGTCCATCGAATATCAGTTACGCCAAGAAAAGCGGATGCAGAGGGACCAGTAGAGCGAACTGGGGCTAAGGTGCCCCTGCGTTTCCCCGCCCACCGTTCGCACTGGGAAGAGGTCGGACCCTGAGACCCGTCTGATCCAAGCCGACGGCGAAAGGGGGAGAACGGCTCTCCCTTGTCTAATTACCCAAGGGAATGATCCGCCCTGCCCGGCCCTTTGGGTAATTTGCGATTCAGGGGTGAGTAACCATGCCCAGAACGGCGGCGCACAGCGTGACCTGGTCCCCGGAGCGGGACGCCTACGACCTGCACGAACCGGGTCGCACAGCCCCCGCCCCCCTGCCCGAAGAAGCAGAATGGGTGCTGTGGCTTTCCACCCGCACGTCGTTCGCCTTTCAGGGCCGACACGGGCACCTGACCCTGCGGAAGGAATCACGCGGCGCCGGCGAGGGGTACTGGTATGCCTATCGCGGCCTGGGGGGCCGGACCCGCAAGCGCTACGCCGGCAAAACTGCGCAACTCTTCGTCGCCCACCTCGAAGCGATCGCCCGGGATCTTGCGGGTGAGCCGGAATCCAGGCCGCCCCGCCCGCACCCAAAACGCGAGTCGCCTGAACTGCCCCTGCTGACGGCCAAGCTCCAACCGCCCCGGCCGGCCGTCTCCCTGGTGCTGCGCGAACGGTTGCTGGCGCAACTGGATGGCGCCCTGGACCACCGGGTCACCCTGGTGTCGGCGCCGGCCGGCTTTGGCAAGACCACGCTGGTCAGCCAGTGGATTGGCGACCGCAGCGCCCGAGGGCCGTTTCCGCCGGTCGCCTGGCTCGCGCTGGATGCCGACGACAACCATCCCGTCCGGTTCTGGCGCCTTGTCATCACGGCCTGCCAGGCGTTTCACGCCGAACTGGGCCGATCATCAACCCTCGCCCTGCTGGGCGATGCCGCCGGGATTCGCACCGGGCGGGATTCGGTGGAGGCCGCGCTCACCTACTTCCTCAATGATCTGGCCCGCCTGGCCTGCCGGGGGCTGCTCGTGCTGGAAGACTACCAGGCCATCACGGAGCCTGCCATTCATGAATCGGTTGGCTTCCTGGCCGATCACCTGCCTCCGGATGTGCAGATTGTGGTGCTGACCCGCAGCACGCCGCCGTTGCCACTGGTCCGGTGGCGGGCCCGGGGCGATCTCTGTGAAGTCGATACCGGCGACTTGCGTTTCGCGCCGGACGAGACCGCCGCGTTTCTCCGGCAGGCGCTGGCGCTGCCGCTTTCCGATGAGGCCTGCCGGCGGTTCCACGATCACCTGGAAGGCTGGGCCGCCGGGATGCGGCTGCTGGCGCTGACCCTGCCGGGGCGCCTGCCGCAGCAGGAGGTCGAGCAGCGGCTCGCGACCCTGGCCGGCCACAACCGGCCCGTTCTGGACTACTTCGTCACCGAGGTGTGGGGCGCCCAGCCCGAGCCGCTCCGGCGCTTCGTGCTGCAGACCAGCGTCCTCCCCCGCCTGACCGGCGCCCTGTGCGATGCCGTAACCGGCAGGTCGGACAGCGAGGCGGTGCTGCACCAATTGGCGCGCGCCAATCTGTTCCTGGAGCCGCTGGATGGGGCCGGGCAATGGTTCCGGTATCACGCCCGCTTCGCCGAGGCCATGCAGCAGGAAGCCCGGCGCCGTCTCGGCGAGGATGCGGTCCGGGCGCTGCACCGGTCCGCCGGCCGTTGGTTCGCTGCGCAAGGGATGCCGGCCGATGCAACCGATGCGGCCTTCAGCGCCGGGGATCTCCCCCACGCCGCTGCGCTGATCGAGGGGATCATCGGGAAACAGCACGTGCTGCAGGTGAAGGAGCACCAGACGCTCCGGCGCTGGGTGGCGCAAATCCCGGAGGCGGTCCTCCGGCAGCACCCCGCCATCTGCCTGGCGAACGCTGCAGCGCTGGTCTTTGGCGTGATGTCCGCCCAAATTACCCAATCGGCGGTGGATCAGATCGAACCCATGCTGATCATGGCCGAGCAGGCCTGGCGGCACGAAGGGAACCTGGCCAGGCTGGGCGAGGTCTTTGCCTTTCGCGCCATGTGCGCCCTGGGCGCCACCCAGCCCAAGGAGGCGGCAACGTGGGGCAGGCAGGCGCTCGCCGCCTTACCGCCCGAGGCCGAGACCTGGCGCGGCATCTGCCTGGGCGTCATCGGGATGGCCGAGACGGAGCCCGGCCGGCTTGACGTGGCCCGGCAGCAGTTTCAGGCGGCACGGGCGGCCTGGCAGACCCTGGGGAACGATTACTTCCTGCGGGGGAGTACGCTGCTCCTCGCCGCCATCTGCGCCGGCCAGAGCGAACTGCGCCTGGCCGCCGAGCACTATCGCTGGGGGCTCGCCGACGCACGGGCCCACGGGGACCTGTCAGATGTGGCGCAGGCCCAGTTGGGCCTGGCGACGCTCAACTACGAGTGGAACGACCTGGATGCGGCGGAGCAGCTGGCACAGGAGGCGCTGGCGGTCAGCCGGCAGGTGCACGATGAAGAGACGGCGGTACGGGCCGAATTGGTCCTGGTGCAAGTTCGGCGTACGCAGGGGCTCACGGAACAGGCGCAGCAAGGGCTGGCGGCACTGCTTGCCCGCGTGCAGCCCGATCCCACCCCGCAGCTATACCGGGATGTGCTGGCCTGCCAGGCCGGCATCCACCTGGCCTCGGGCGATCTCTTCGCCGCACAGCGGGCCCTGGCAGCGCTCGCCGGCGAGGGCGGCCTCCATCCGCCCGCGTGGCATGACCGACAGGAACTGCTGGCGGCCCGCCTGCTGCTCCGTACGGGGGACGCCCGGGCTGCGTCTGCGCTCCTGAGCCGCCTGGCTTCGGTCGCACAGGCTGCAGGCCGCCGGGGCAGCGACCTGGAGATCCAGGTGTTGATGGCCCTGGCCCATTTCGCCGCCCGGGAGGAGCGCAAGGCCGTCCACCGCCTGGCCGCTTTGCTGCCACAGGCCCGGGCGGAGGGGTATGTCCGCCTGTTCCTGGATGAAGGCGATGGCATGGCCGATCTGCTGCGCTTGTTCTTACCCAAGACGTCCGACGCAGCGCTGCGCGCCTATCTGCAGACCCTCCTGCAGGCCTTCGGCGCCGTGCGGACGGCGGGGACTAAACAGGTCATGACCCCGCAGCTCGCAGAGCCACTATCCGCCCAGGAGCAGCGAGTGCTGCGGCTGCTGGCCGCCGGGCGTCCAAATGCGGCCATCGCCGGGGAACTGGTCGTTTCCGTCAACACGGTCAAAGCCCACCTGAAGAGTCTTTACCGCAAACTCGGCGCCACCGGCCGCCTGCAGGCCGTCGAGGCGGCCCGCCACCTCCAGTTGCTCTGAAACGCTCCGGCGAAATCACCCGCCCGCCTATCCGGGTGGGTGATACTGTTTCGGCCGGCTTTCTTCGATAATGAATGCACGAGCAGCACCAAGCGAAAAGAAAGGGATCACACAATGCCTGAAACAAAGACGGCCACGTTCACCCGGTCCCGGGTGATTTCTCAGGACGGGACAACCATCGGCTACCAGACGATCGGCCGGGGTCCGGGCCTGGTCGTGGTGCACGGCGGGTTCCGGGCCGCACAGCATTACCACCGGCTGGCTCAGGCGCTGGCCGATTCATTTACGGTGCACATCGTGGACCGGCGCGGCCGCGGCGACAGCGGACCCCAGGGCGATGCGTACAGCATCGCAAAAGAGTGCGAAGATGTCGCCGCCGTGCTCCGGGAGACCGGCTCCGCCTATCTGTTCGGCCACAGTTATGGGGCTTTCGTGGCGCTGGAATCGGCGCTGGTCAATCCGCAGGTTACGAAAATGGCCCTCTACGAACCGCCCGTCGGTGGGTTTCCATCCGACTGGATCCCGGCGTTCGAAGCAGCCCTGGCCAATGGCGATAGCTTGGAGGCGCTCGTGGTTTTCATTAAGGGAATGGGCCTTTCGGCTGACGTTGACAAGATGCCGAAATGGCTGCTGAAAGTGCTGTTTCGCCTGATGTTGAGCGGACCGAAGGGGAAGCTGACGAAGGCCCTGCTGCCGACGCTGGTGTTGGAGTTCCGCGAGGGGCGGAAGCTGGATTCCCGGATTGAAAAATACGGCGCCATTGCCATCGGCACGCTGATTATCGCGGGTGACAAGAGCCCGGCCTGGCTGCTGGAACCGGCAGGGTTGCTCAAGGAGACCATTCCGGGTGCTCAACTGCTCGTGCTTCCAGGTCTTGACCACAACGCGCCGGATGAGAACGCACCCACGCAGGTCGCCCAACATTTGAGGGCCGCTTTTGCGTGAGTCCGGCCCGTCCCGCCGGGGAGGTTGAGGAAGTGCTGGATGAACAGCAAACGCCGGGCAGGGCTGCCCGGCGTTTGCTGTTCCTGCGCGAAAGGTGCGTTTTGCGGAACGATGTAAGTGTTTGTCCGCTTTATGGAGAGGCAGGAGACTTTGTTTATTGTTCGGCAGCGGGCTTGGAATCGGCGGCGAGGTTGGGGTCGGTTGCGGGCTTGGCTTCGGCGACCGGCTTGGCTTCGGCGGTGGGTTTGGTGTCGGTGGCGGACTTGGTGCTGGTGGCAGCCTTGGCGTCGGTGGCGGACTGATTCTTGGCCTTGCGGGGGGTCGTTCGCTTGGGCAGTGCAATCTGCAGGTAAATGAGCAGGGAAGGTTTCCCGTTGCTGTCGGAGCCAATCGTCACCTTGACGTCACGCTTGCCAAGCGGCCGCAGGCTCGGCTTTTCCGCGAAGCAGCCGCCGAGGTGGATCGCGACGGTGCCATCGGCGAGCGGACGCACCGGCATAATCCCAATTGCAGCGCCGAGAACCGGGCGGACCACCACGAGCCCCTGGTCCTCATCGGCCTCGAAAATTGCCCCGCTCTTATCTTTATCGAGCCCTTCCGCATGAACCAGGCTGTGCCAGTAATCGGTGCCGCCGGCATTCACGACAAATCGGCCGCTCGGGTAGATGGTGCCGCCCTCCGAGTCCCGCCCGGCGCCGCCGGTAACGGCGACGGTGGTGACGATCGGCCGCAGGTTGTAGCCCGTCGTGGGATGCATGGCCTGGAGCTCTTGAATTTCCTTAAGTGTGAGCATAAATCTCCTCCTCTCCCGCCGTTGTTGAATCCCGACACCGGGTACCGCAGCGCCGGTCTTCACATTTCCAAGTATAGGTTAATTGGCATGTATATGTCAATACTAATTTTTCCTATTATGTGGATGACTTTCCGGAAGCCCCGGGACGGCGTCACGATTCCCCTGTGATCGCAATCGATCTCATTCGATCTCAGGCGGTTCCAGGTCAAGCTTTTTCAAAGGGTTTTGATCTCATCTCAACCCCTGATCATTTCATTCGATTCCCGCAGGTTGGCATTTGCAGCTGGGTCGGGGTGTGGCGTCGCGAGGCTAAACTCCCGGCCCTGGCCGTTTCCCGCCACATTTCATGAAATGGTGGCAGAATGCGGCGAAGGCCGGGCCGCCAGTTTTTCGATCTCATGTGATCTCATGCGATTGGTTCTAAACGAGCCAAGCCCCCGGCAAGGCCGCACGAGCGGCCTGCCAGGGGTTTTGTGCTACCCTCAGGCCTGGGTTGTCCCATTCCGGAAGCTCCACAATCGGCGCACCAGTATGGCTCCCTCGGCCCGGGTGCCGCTTTGACCTGGATTGTCCGTCTGCCGCGATCCTATGGCACCCGGATGGGAAACGGACACCGGAGAAGCCGCTAATCCGCCTGGCTGGTCATGAGGTGTACCGCCTGGCGACTATTTGAACGGCAAGTTTTTTGCTGTCGAATGCCGACGATCGAAACACCGGGAGCCCGCCACCTTTCAGCAAGGTTCGCGGGCTCCCGGTGCTATGCTGATAGCGGAGCTGTCTGCGGGCGTCCCCGAGAGGGGGCGACCGAACGATGAAGATCACGATTGAGTTGGATCCTGTTACGTTTATCATACTCGTCGTGCTTCTGATTCGCCTGGTGCTTCCGCTATAACATAGCGGCGGCGCAATAGGACCCGGTCCGAAAGGCGCCGCCGTCACGGTTAAGGTGGGACGGCGACTGCGGGCTCCTGGGCATCCGTCACGGCGGATGCCCATTTTCATTATGGACACTTTTCCGTGAGACTATACCCACCACTTGCCCATTGCCAGACATACATACGACGGCAGCGCCAGCTATGGTTTAGCCGGTTTTGGACAGCCAGGTGCACGCCAACGAATGACTTGGGTCCGCACGTGGGGGCGGCCGGCCAGGCGGTCAACAATCATGGCACCCCGTCCAAGCTCTGATGGACGCCAGAAATACCTGGTTGAAAATCTCCGGCGCGGTCTCGTGCGGGAAGTGTCCCGCCCCGGGCACCACAGTGACTCGAGCGCCCCCCACCGCTCCCGTGAGCAACGCGGCAAGGCGCCCGGCATGCGCCACCGGGAAGGTGCGGTCGTTTTCCCCCCAGATCACCTGGACCGGCGCACTCACGCCAGCCAGATTCGGCACGACCGACGGAGCGGTCGAATCACGCACATGCGCCAGCATACCCGCCTGGTTTTCCGGCCGTCGGTAGCGGCGCCAGTAGTCTGCCGCCACATCTTCAGCCACAGCGTGCCCGTAGAAGCGGGCCAAATCTGCACGAAACCGGGTTTCGTGGGACCACCGGCGGCTGACCAGCCAACCGCCCAGGGGCAGAGCGCCCGGCAAGCGTCCCGCCTGGCGGACCGGTCCGGGGGTGGCTAAAGCGGAGGCGTCCACGAGGGTAAGCGAGCGCACCAGCGCGGGGTGGCGCAGGGCCAGCCACAGGGCGACCTTGCCGCCCATGCTGTGACCGGCAACATGGACAGGCCCCGCTCCAAGCGTTTCAAGTACACTGGCACAGGCATCAGCCAGAGCCACGTGCCCGTAGTTCCCCGTGACTTCGTCTGCGCTTTCGCCGAAGCCCGGGAGATCAACCGCCAGCGCCGACCAGCCTGCGGCAGCCACCGCCGGGACCTGGTGACGCCAGGAGAAGTTGGAGCCCAGGAACCCGTGGATGAGGAATACGCCGCGGCCGGTGCCTTCTCTGACCACATGGACCCGGCGGCCCGCGACTTGAACCCAGATGTTTTCCATCGCTTACTCCCAATTCGCGCATCCGTGTCCTCGAACGAAACCCCCCACTAATCCATGGTGGTGGGAACATCAGGCCCGATCAGGGTACCCACGTGGTCCCCCTCACAGATCCTGCGCATGGCGCCCTTCTCAGCAAAGTCGAATACGTGGATAGGCAATCGATAGTCTCTTGCCAAAATGAAAGCCGACTGATCCATCACCTGTACGCCGGTATGGAGGATTTCATCGAAGCTGGCGGTCCGGTATGGGCGAGCCGTAGCATCTTTCTTTGGGTCTGCGGTAAACACGCCATTGACGCCCTGCTTTGCCGCCAAGATGACCTCCGAACCGATTTCAATGGCCCGCTGGACCGACGGGTAATCGGTGGTCACGAACGGCTGGCCGTTACCGCCGGCAAAAACGACCAGGTACCCCTTCTCCATGTGGTGAATGGCCCTCAGACGAATGTAGGGCTCCGCCACGGATGGAACGGGGATGGCCGTCATCACCCGAACGTTCGGGATACCCTTGGCGGTCAATACCCCTCTCAGGATAAGGCTGTTAATGACCGTTGCCATCATGCCGATGTTGTCGGCTTCGGCCCGCTCAATGCCCCAGTCATCAGAGGTCCTGCCTCGAAAAATGTTGCCGCCACCTACCATTACAGCGACCTCGACGCCCAAACCCCTCACTGCTAGAATCTCATCGCCAATATGGTCCAGCGAGGCCTGATCAAAACCGAACTCGCCTGCGCCGGCAAATGCCCCACCGCTCAACTTGATTAATACTCGCTTGTACCTGATCACGCGGACACCTCCTTGGGCCTTGGTTGCGCCGTCGGCCAGGAGCCTATCCAATTAACTATACAAATCAGGTGGCGTAATCTCAAGCCCCTTGGGTGCTGAAGCCGGCACGCCTAACCTCGGCATGATGTGTACCGCCTGGCGACTATCTGAACGGCAAGTTATTTGCTGTCGAATGCCGACGATCAAAAAGCCGGGAGCCCGCCACCCTTCAGCAAGGTTCGCGGGCTCCCGGTGTTATGTTGATAGCGGAGCCGTCTGCAGGCCAGTCCCCGAGAGGGGGCTGCCGAACGATGAAGATCACGATTGAGTTAGACCCGATCACGTTTCTCATGCTCGTCGTGCTTCTAATTCGCCTGGTGCTTCCGCTATAACATAGCGGCGGCGGAATAGGACCCGGTCCGAAAGCGCCGCCGTCACGGTTAGGGTGGGACGGCGACTGCGGGCTCCTGGGCATCCGTTACTGCGGATGTCCATTTTCATTCTGGACACTCTGACATGAGATTATACCCACCACTTGCCCAGATTTACGACAGTGGGCGTCAGCCATGGTTCAGACGACTCAGGCCAGCCAGGTGCACCCCTAACGCGCCGGCAGCGCCAGGCAGTCCAGTTCGCTCCCGGCGACCGCCGGCCCGCTCCAGCCCGGCCAAAGCCCCGGGAGCCCTCACATCAGCCGGTAGAGCGGCTCCGCATATCGGCACCCGCTCGCGCCGGCACTGATTTCGCCCATGAGTTGAATCATCCCGTCCGTTTCCGGCTCATCGAGATAGACCATCTGGCTCTGGTGGGTTTTTACCGCCCGGAGTTTGCCGGCCATGACACCGGTGACATCGACCAGCACGTCCGGGTGGCGCGTGCCGTAGAAAAACACCTGGGCACCCGTAGGCAGTTTGACCCGGGCCAGGTCCATCACCGCACGGCCGAGCGCCTTGTGATCCCGGTTTGCCGTTTGCGGCAGCAACTCTTTCGGGTCGAAGGCAAAGACCACCTCCGGGGAGACCTGGTCCCAGCACCGCGCCAGCAGGTGCTCCAGGCGCGGGTCTTCCGGCAGGCCGAAGTCCGGCAGGCCCAGGAACGTGACCGACTCATAGCCCTGCAGGCGGGCTGCCTCTTCCTGCTCGGTGCGGCGCTGACCGCCCAGGTCGGTCCAGTTGCCGCGCTTCTCGCCGTCGGTCAGAACCATGGCCGTGATCCGGCTTCCGGCCAGCGCCATCCGCCGCAGTGTGCCGCCGGCAAAGAACTCCAGGTCGTCCGGATGGGCGGTCAGCGCTAGCACGCGGCGGGGGGTGCCAACCAGAATCTCGCCCTGTGCCAGCGCCAGTGCTGGGTTGGCGGGCGCCACCTGCCGGGCGGCCAGCCACTTGAGGGGCGGGGTTTTCGCCACCCGGAAGAGGACACTGAACCAGCGCCGCCGGAAGGCAAGCGTCACATCCGATCTGACCGAGACCTTTTTGCCCAACAGGGATCCCTCCTCAGACCAGGCGGTAGAGGGCTTCCGTGTACATGGCCGGAGTCTGCCCGCTGTGGAGCCGGCTGACCGATCTCGTCCAGTACCGGAAAGCGACGTCAGGGCCGTGCAGTTGACTGCGGTGAGCTCCCAGAGCGGCCGTTTTCTCCTGCAGCACTTCGGTGATGTCGGCCAGCACATTGGGGGCGGGCGTGCCGTAGAAGTAAACTCGTTCACCGGCGTTGACACCCCGCCGAATGCGGGCGAGCACGGCAGCACCGACAGCGATGTGGTCCGGATTATTGGCAAAGGGCAACGGGCCTTTCGGATCAAACGCCAGCACCACATCCGGCTCCACCCGCTGCCACAGGTCGTCCAGGGCCTGGTCGAGTGCAGCGCCGGGGCGCACCTGACCATCTGGCAAGTCCATCTGGATCAGATTGGCGGAGAGGATTGCGGCGCCGGCTTCCGCCTCCCGGGTGCGGATTTCCGCAATGTTGGCCCGGTTTGTCGCCAACTCACCCCGGGACAGGACCGCCATGGTGACGGCGCCGCCATTTTGGGCCAGGAGTTTCAGCGTGCCGCCGACGAAGCATTCCAGGTCACCGGGGTGTGGCCCGATCGCCAGGACCCGCCGAGGGCGGCTCAAGAGTTCCAGCCCGGCCTGCAGCGCGATGTCGGGGTAATACGGCTGCCGCACCCGGCGCCAGAGCGTCCACCAGGCGGCAAATGCGCCTGCCGCCAGCAACCAGGGGATAACCGAACCTCTGCGTCTGCCCATGCGCAACCCCCTCAGATGGCGTCGTAAACCTAGGTTACCCAAATGGGGCAGCGTCAAGATTCCCAGCGATCTCATTTGATCTCATTTCATCTCATGCGATTCCAACTCAAGCCGTTTCAAAGGGTTTTGATCTCATCTCAATCCCCGATCATTTCATGCGATTCCTGGCGGTTGGCATTCGAAGCCAGGTCGGGGTATGGGGTCGCGAGGCCAAATTCCCGGCCCTGGCCGTTTCCCGCCACTTTTCACGTCATGGTGGCAGAATGGGACGAAGGTCGGGCCACCAGCTTTGCGATCTCATGCGATTCCACGCGATTTCATGCGATTGGTTCTAAACGAGCGAAGCCCCCGGCAAGACCGCATGAGCGGCCTGCCGGGGGCATTCTCTTGCGACCAGGGCTGGGTCGAGCCGCATCTCGGAAAAAGTCTTCGTTGGCGTTTCGTGCAAGAGTGGCGTACCGTGCCGGAGTTCAGCAAGCGCATGGCCTGAGGTAGCCATGCGCGGCGAGGTGCGCATATCAGCCGAAGAAGATGCTTATAGAGTCCACATTGACTTCCGCCAGTAGTTGTACCAGGTCTGACATCGGGGCTGGGGCGTCGTCGGAGCCCCCTGCCGCGGAACGACAGGTCTCAAAGGTCCAGGCTAGACGCATAGTGCCAGCGAATGCCGGGGGGCGGGTCCCGGAAACCTACCGAGTTCAGCGTGAACCTACACCCCCCTCCAAGGTGTATCACTCCTTGGCCTCGGCCCTCAGGATACGTAAAAGAAAATGTTACATACTGAGGGTGACCCTCAGCCAACGCAAAGAACCCGACGCCATCTCCGGGACGGAGGTAGCCGGCGACCAGTTGGGCCACCCGCGCTTCCGTCGCGCTACTAACAATCCGCCCAGCGCTCACGTCGTACCAGTACCATGTTCCGTCCCCCGGTGTCCCGGCCCAGACGAGGACCTTGTCACACGACGTCTGACCGGACGGGTTTTCTGCGAGCACTTCGGCCGCGCCGCCTGTCTCCTGCCGAACCGCCGCGGCAGCCCGGGCCCCCCAGTGGGCCAGCACCTCCTTCTCCTTTGCCAGCGTGGCCTTCTGCGAGATCTGGCCTGCAAAGTGCACGGGCACCGGCAAGACGAGCACGATCAGAAACAGCATGACTGTTTCCAGGTACTTCCGGCCGTTGACCAGCAACACGGCCACGGTCGGTGCGGCGAAGAGCACCAGGACAATCAGGCCCAGCCCCTGGGGTTCACCCCAGTTCAGGCCGAGGTCGATCCATCAGCCAGCCCAGGTAGAGCACGCCGACGGCCAGACCGACTACGGCGGCGCCTGCCCGGATAAGGAACCCCTTCATGTGCTCCCGGCCTCCCTTGTCGGCGCCTGCCGGGGCTGGCTACCCTGGGTGGTATTACAGTCATGTGGTCTGGGCCCTTCAGCCCACTGGCAGGGACGATGCTGTGGTTCTCTTACCACCAGGGTAGCCCAGGCCGGTTTATTTTTGCAGACATTCTAAGACGTCGCCGCCCACCAGAACAGGAAGACGCCAACGATAAACGCCGCCGGCCTGACCCATTTGACCCATTTGACCGCCCGATTCGCTTTCGCCACCCGAGCCAGGTACCAGGTCAGCGGCAGCGCGATGACCAGCGACGGAACTAGCCACAAGACCTCCTCGAACTCTCCTTTCCCCGCCAGGACACTATAGAGCGCCAAGAGCCCAACCAACGGGACTACGCTCCAGAACCACCCCGTAAGACCGTATCCGATTAGTGTGAGTCCCAGGCCTGCTGCTAGCAATATTTCAGGCAGATTCGGCGGAAGTCCTCCCATGGCCGCACCTCCTCCCACTGAGTTTCGGTTCGGAAGGGGGGCGATTCGCCCCCCTGTCACCTACTTGATCAGGAACTCACCGCGTTTGGCTGCTCCCTCATTGCCCGCAGCGCATGGCTGAGGTAGCCATGCGCTGCAAGGTGCCTGCATCATGTTCAGTCGTACACCGGACGGCCCCCTTTCCAAATCAAGGGTTGCTCCCCAACGGCCGCCTCTCAGCTGCGGTCCGGCAGGTCTCACAGTGCCAAGGCGGGCGCATTCAGCCACTTGATGCCGGGGGGCGGATTCCCGAAATTTACTGAATCAATCGTAAACGTGCACTTCCCGGCAAGTTCCACCTCCCCCCGGCCTCGGCCCGGGCTCTCCGGATAGGTATAGGTGAACGTCACGAGCTGAGGATGGCCCTCATACGGCGCAAAAGACCCGACGCCGTCTCCGGCGCGGAGGTAGCCGCGAACCAGTTGGGCCAGCCGCGCTTCCGTCACGCTGCCGTCAATGCGCCGGGCGCTCGCGTCGTACCAGTACCAGGTTCCACCCTCCGGCGTCCCGGCCCAAAGGAGAATCTTGTCACACGCCGTGTGCCCGGTCGGGTGATTTGCGAGCACTTCGACAGCGCCGGCGACCTGCCGGACCGCCGCCACAGCCTCCGCCTTCCACTGTTCACCCACCTGCTGCTCCTTTGCCAGGGTTGCCTTCTGCGAGATCTGGCCTGCAAAGTGCACGGCCACCGGCAAGACGAGCACGATCAGAAACAGGATGACCGTTTCCAGGTACTTCCGGCCATCGACCAGCAACACGGCCACGGTCGGTGCGGCGAAGAGCACCAGGAGAATCAAGCCTCCCCCATCGGAAGGACCCCAGTTCAGGCCGAGGGCGATGACGCCCAGATCCATCAGCCAGCCCAGGTAGAACACGCCGACGGCCAGACCGACTACGGCGGCGCCTGCCCGGATGAGGAACCCCTTCATCTGCTCCCCGCCTCCCTTCCTGCCATTCGAACTCAGTTCCCTACTTGGACGGTCTGGATTGCTGAAGTGTTCCCTGCCACGTCAAGGGCACGGTAGCTCACCGTGACCGGTTTGTCGAAGCGGAGTTCAGCAGTGTAGTTCTGCCAGGTCTTTCCGCCGTCGATGCTGTACTGGACGGACCCCACCCCGGACGTCGCATCCGCCGCCGTGAGCCTGAGCGTCAACCCGCTGGCCGCGGCCGTCACCGTCGGGGCCGTTTGATCAATCCGCACGATGACCTTCGTCGCCACCGGCTGGTCTTCGCCAAGCCGGTCGGTAGCCCCTGCCAGCACGGTGAAGGTCCCGTCCTGATCAAAGGTCAGGGCGCTTTCATACGGCTGGTAAGTGGCATCGCCTTCCCGCTTGTAGTAGACGCCAAGAACCCCCTTGCCGCGGTCAGCCGCTGCAAAGGCGATGCGGACGTCCGACGTGTACCAGTCCTGCCTGCCAGACTTGCCGGTCACTGTGGCCTTGGCCACCGGAGCCGGGCCACGGACCAGATTCTCCTTGCCCAGAGTCGAGGCATGCGGACGGAGCGGCTTCACTTCCGGCCTGCCTTGCTGCCCGATTGAGAGCACGTGATCGCGCTTGCCCTTGGGGACCTTCATGGTCGCCCGCATCTGCGGGTCGACCGGCACCTTGTTGAAGACGTGCTTCTCGGTGACATCGTTGCCCTCCACGTGGGAGATGTGCAGGTCCATGGTCCCGACGCCGGTTCCGGCGAACTCGATCCGGTAGTCGCCGTCCACAGGGAGCGCCCAGTGTTTCGAATCGCCGATGATGTCGTAGGCGATGCCCGGAATCCCCTGTTCGATGCTCCCGTCAGGGAGCGGTCCCGTATGGCGTCCCGCTTCGTCGTAGATATGGACGTCAACCGGGCAGAACACGTCGTACGTCTCTGCCGACAGTGTCGCGAATGGCTCCCCATACTTCACACCGCCCGGTGCCGGGTCAGGCTGGGCGCCGTCGTTGTGGAGCACGCCCATGATGTACTCGATGACGGGAGTCGATCCCGGCAGACTACCATGGGCAATGTTATTGACATAGACCAAGTTGGCCGCTGCCGTTGTGTCAGAAGGGTGCTTGGCGCTTTTCGTCGGAACGGTTGCGTCGCCGTCGCCGTAACGAATCCCCCACGCCGGCAACCCGGCGTTTACAAACGACTGCCGCTCGCTGATCCCGACAATGGTTGCCAGGTTGGTCCCGATGACGGCATGGTGCTTGACGTTCCCCGGAATCGCCACGCCGTCCAGGGCGTTATGCAACGGCTCCAGGTACTTGGCGACATAGCCCCAGTTCCGGTATGTACCCGTGTCGTTGTCGTAGGGGAAGCGATCGAGCAGTGCTTTGCTCTCGGCATAGGTCTGTTTCCGGATCGGCCTATCGGTGGATAGGTTCAGCCCCTGGCTGTAGTCGTAAACGTCCACGTAGCCTCCACCGTCGCCGTTGACATAGGCCGCGCTGGGCAACAGCTGCATCATGCCCGGGAACGAATCGAGCACGTGCTCGGAGGTCTGCCGCATCAGGTCGTCACCAGCCACCAGCACCTTAAAGGTCTTGGGGGCACCAAGGTATGGCGTGCCGATACTGACGAACGAGTTGACATACTGCCAGCCGCCAAGTTCCACCATGAAGTACTTGCTGACCAGGCCGCCCATGCTGTGCGCCAGTATGTTCACGTTGTCTCCGCCCCGCAGCTTGGCCCGTTGCACGACGGGGGCGAGCAGCACGGCGTTAGACCGGACGTCCTGCCGCCAGTCATACCCCCAGAGCGTCAGCGTCTGTCCTTGAATCCACCGCTCGCTTGGGCTTTCCAGCCGGTCGATGAGGTTGCGGCCTAATTTGTCCATAAAGCTCCAGCCGGCCAGCAAACCGATGTCCAAGACCGGGCCGGTGGACATGACCTGGAGGTTGTTCTTGGTGATGCCGTTGGCGTCCATTTCGAGGTCTTCCAGATCCCAGGTCCCTTCCGGCAGCCATTTCCGGTCGCCGACCGAACCGTCCGGCTTTAGCTCATACAGCCGGGAGCCGGTGAAGCCGGCCAGGTAGACCACCGGTGGACGGAAGGGCTTGACCTCCAGTTCCGAGGAGACGCCGGTGGCGCTCAGCCCGATCCCGTCGGACGCCGTGACCTCCAGCCGCCAGTGGCCCTTCATCAGCGGAATCCGCTCGCCGGCGCAGACCGAGTCGGTGCAGACGTACTTGCCGTCATAGCTGAACGCCATGCTGGTGTCGCCCACGACCGACGGGGTTACGGAGATGTCACGGGACTCCCACGGGCGGTCCACTGAGTGCCAGCGATAGGAATAGGTCAGTGATGGACGGTAGGAGTGGGAGATTCCGACGGTGATCTCCGTCGGGTCCAGCGGCGTAATCACCTGCTGGCTCATGGAGATGGTCGGCGCGGCGAGGAATGTCGTCCGGATGTCGTATACGTGTCCGGGATCAAAACTGCCGTCCGCGCTCTCAATGCGGAGGTAGTACCGGGCGCCTGCCGCCATGTCAAAGTCGGCCTTCACTACGCTGTTCGTTGGGGCTACGCCATACTGCTGGAAGTTGCCGAGGCCGTCCTCAATCGTCAGGCGGTAGTGCTTGTCGTAGGGCGGCTGCATTTCCACCCGCACCCGCCCGGCATCGGGCGACGTGATGTAGAAGTAGTCCACATCCGATGCGGTGTGAATGGTCAGCCCGAGAATGGTCCCGTTGAGCGGGAACTGGGCCGCGGCGCTCCGAGATTCATTCGGCTCCCAGTTGTCGCCGTTGCCCACGGTCACGGTGATCGAAACCGACTGGGTATTTCCCGCCGCGTCCCACGCCGTGGCCCGGAGCGTGTGCTGCCCGCCGGACATGCCCGCCGTGTCCCAGGTGTACCGGTAGGTCCGCTCCCCTTCCGGACCCACGCCGGAATCCGGGCTCAGAGTCACCGGGTTCCGCCCGTCGACCGCGAGTTCGACATTGGCGACACCGACGTTGTCGAGGGCCTTCACCACCACCCCCACCGCGCCGGTGACGACGGAGCCCGGCACCGGGGCGTAGAACGCAATCACCGGGGCTGTGGTATCCGCAACCACAGCGACGGTGGCCGTGGCCGTCAGCCCTGTGGCCGTATGCGTGCCGGTTACGGTGGCCGAGCCGGCCGAATTGGCGGTGGCCGTGCTGCCGCTCATGGAAACGGCCCCGGAACTGGAGCTGAACTGCACCTCGCCGGTGGCGTCTCCTGTTGCGCCGTTGTCATAGGTGCCCAGCGCACTGAAGGTGACCGTCTGGCCAATGTTCAGCGTGCTGGCAGACGGCGATAGGGCGATGGACATCAGCCTCCGGGAGACGGTCACGGTCGTGGAGGTCCAGCCACTCCAGTTGCCGGCCACGTCCTTGGCCCGTACGGCAAAGGTATAGGTGGAGCCACCGACGCCAGTGTAGCTGCTCTCGCCGCTGGCTCCGGACCCCGACTTCCAGGTGGCGGCCGCGCCGCCGTTGACCGACAGGGTCACTTCATAAGCAGCGACGCCAGACCCGGTCCCGTCGTCCGCCGACCATGAGACCAGGAACGCCGTGCCCCCTGCCGCCTGTGCCGGCGCTGAGATGCCCGGAACGGGCGGTACCGTATCCTTGACGTTTACGGTCGTGGACGCGCTGCCCACGTTGCCCGCACCGTCACGGAAGTCCACGGAGATCGTCTTGGTGCCGGGGGTCGTGCCCACAGTCCAGGACTTGGACGTCGCGTACGGAATCCAGCCGGAAGCGTGGCCGTCCGAATCGGAGACGGACATGTCGTTCAGGAGGCTGCCGCCGGCGTCCGATGCGCTCATCGCCAGCGTGACGTTCGGGCTGGTGGGCGAAACCTCCGACGGCGAAGCGCTGATGCTGCCCACAGGCGCTCGGGTGTCCTTGACCGTCACGCCAGTCGAGTAGGACGAGGTGTTGCCGTCACCATCCCGGTACGTCACGCTAATGCTCTTGCTGCCCAGGGACGAGCCTAGCGTCCAGGACATGCTGCCGCTGTATCCGGTCCAGCCGGTGGAGTGCCCGTCCGAATCGGAGATCGACGGTCTGGGTTGACGATTTCACCCCGCCGTCGGGCAGCATCAGCGCATCACCCGCAAGTGTCTCCAGCGACAACCCGACGGTGAGTCTCACTCGATCTCATTTGATCTCATGCGATTCCAACTCAAGCCGTTTCCAAGGGTTTTGATCTCATCTCAATCCCCGATCATTTCATGCGATTCCTGGCGGTTGGCATTTGAAGCCAGGTCGGGGTGCGAGGTCGCGAGGCTAAATTCCCGGCCCTGGCCGTTTCCCGCCACTTTTCCTGTAATGGTGGCAGAATGGGACGAAGGTCGGGCCACCAGCTTTGCGATCTCATGCGATTCCACGCGATTTCATGCGATTGGTTCTAAACGAGCGAAGCCCCAACGGGCACAGAGTATATGGAATATTACGTTCACGCGTTTGGGTATAATGTGGTATAGTGAATAGGTACATAGAACTACCATTCTGCAGTGCATATTGCGTGGAGCTCCTGGGAATACTAGAACGGATCGACCATGTAAGGGAGGAATCGGCATGAAGTTGAGCACCCGTAACCAGCTCAAGGCAACCGTGAAATCCGTGGAGACGCAGGGACTCATGTCCAAGGTGATACTGGAGGTCGGGGGCCAGACGCTGACCGCGATGATCACGGCGGACGCCGTCAACGAACTGGAGCTCAAGACCGGTGAGCACGTCTCGGCCCTGATCAAGTCGACATCGGTGATGGTTGCCAAATAAGGCACCCCGAGAGCGTCGCCAACGCTGAACGCCAAAAAAGCCCCCATGCTTGCCTCGGCAAGCGTGGGGGCTTTCGGCATCATCACAAATCCAAACCAGGGTCAAACGTCTGCGGCGTCGTGAGCCCAACTTTCAGCTCCCGCAGCACGGACCCCTCCGGCCGGCGCTCAACCACGTACGTACAGATCCCGACCTCGACATCCAGTTCCTTTAAGTCCGCCACCCGGCTCGGGTGAAATTCCAGGTAGCGATGCGCTTGATTCACCACGTACCTGCGGTACCCGGCTCGCCCGAAGACCTTCTGCACCTTCGTGACATCCGCCCCGAACACCTTGGCCGACTTCCAGAAGTAGTCCCGCTCCGAGGCGTACGCCACCTCCGGCAGCTCCGCCCCCCAGCTCTGCTGGAAGACCTGCCCCGTGTGCTTGTTCTCCAGCGAGCAATAATGCCCGCTGATCCCCATGCCCTCATCCAGCATGTACGCCAGCAACGCCAGGCAGTCCAGTTCACTCCCGGCGACCGGCAACCCGCCGGCATACCAGTAGTCGTACAGCGTCTCGTACGGCCGGTTCTTCACCTTGTAGCCCCGCCGCCGGAACTCCTCCGCATTATGGAAGGGGAAGCCGAACTCCAGCAGGTTCACGCCGAACACCTGCAGCCGCTCCAGTTCCCGCAGCATTTCCTTCATGATATCGAGCGTGCCCGGCAGCACCGGCGTCTCCACCATGACCGCGGGCACAAACTCCCGGGCCAGGGCGATGCGCTCGTAGGTGTGGCGGCGCGCCGCCGCCGAGTCGTGGGCCCGGACGCTGAACCGAATCTCGTCCAGCCCGGCGGCCTGAAAGCGCGCCAGCAACTCCCGGTCCACGTGGTCCCCGGATGTGTAGAGCCGGGTGTGGACCGCCGGGAACTGCTCCCGAGCCGTCCGGAAGAAGGCCACGGCCTCTTCCGGGAAAAGCAGCGGCTCGCCGCCGGTCAGCGCCAGGTGGCCGACCTGGTACCCGCCCGCCGCCATTTCGACCAGTTCGGCCGCCACGTCCCGCTTGACCCGGTTGTATTGGTCGTAGTCTTCCTGGTTGGGGTTAAAGCAATAGAAACAGCTCCGGTGGCACCGGAGCGAGGTGTAAAAGGTGGCACTGCCCATGCCCTGTGCGCAAGCCTCGCACGCGGGCGAAATGGGACCCGTGTGGATGCTGTGACCGTTGTTCCGAAAGCCGGCACCCTTGGCCCGCAGCACGTCCCGCAGTCCGTCCCGCCTGGCGGTCGCCTTCGCCGCCTCGTCATCCGGGTCAAATTCGATGCCGGTCTGCCGAACGGTGTCGGCAAACTGGTCGTAAATTTCGGCGTACACTTCGGCGTAGGCGCGCAAGTCGCGGTTGCGGATGGCGCCCAGATTCGCCCGGTTCAAATCGACGATCATGGCGGTTTCCTCCCCGGCTCGGTCTGGACTCAGGCCGCGTCCTGCAGCAACTCCGCCAGGATGCGGCGGTCGACGGACAGGAACCCCGCCAGCAAATGGGCCATGCCCCGGTAGAACGCGGTGTTGGCGCCGGCCGCGGTGTCGGCGGCAAACGCCTGCGCCCATTTGAGCACGTGCTCGTCGAGGAAGCTGGTCTGGTCCCGCAAGACCGCCACCAGTGCGGCCCCCTCCCCCGCCCCGGCGTGATCAACGGCCAGGCGGCAGGTCTCAGACAGGAAGTTCAGCTCCAGGCCGATGTGGTCATCCGGCTCGGAGCCGAGATACCGGGGCGCAAAGCCGTACGCCAGATACGCCTGCCGCACGGCGAGCGTCTCCGGCTGAAAGAGCAGGCGGTCCTCGCTGCGGTAGGCCGACTCATACGGGGGGGCAGGCAGCCGGTCGGGTCCGATAAACAGGCGGGTGTAGTCCCACTTCAGCTGGTCAAACGCCTCGTCGGTGGCGTTACCGGGGTCGCCCAGATACCCGAGCACCTCGTCCGCACCCTGTGCGATCAGGGCGGACTCCTCCCCGAACGGGAAAACGCGGAGGGCGTCGCTTTCCGCCAGCGCCCGGACCAGGTCCCGCCCCGGTTCCGCCAGGAACGCCTGCATCAGCAGGTGATAGGCGAACGCGCGGGCTTCCAGCGCGGCGGTCAGCTCTTCGGTTTGAATCAGGGCCTCGGCGTTCGTAGCCATGGCCATCTCTCCTGTTCGACGGATGATAAGGAAAGGCCCGGGGCCGGAAAGCGCAGCCCCGGGCGCCATACGCAGCAGAAGCAGAGTCAGCCGATCATGATCTTGACACCGGTCATGTAGAAGAGGTAGCGCCCGACCAGTTCGCCGGCCAGCACGAAGAGCAGGGCCGTGTAGACGAGGCCGGTCGCCGTCTTGCCGGCGGAGAGCTGCCGCCGAACGAACATGAGCGGCACCAGACCGCCGACCAGCGCCAGCGCCCACCGGGCAATCAGAGCCGTGCCGTACTGGCCTGCCAGCATCGCCAGGGTCGCCTGGGCTGCCTTGCCGCCCATTTGCAGGGAGGCCAGGTAGAACGGGAAGGCGATCAGTTCGGCCACGACGGCCGCCGCCGCCACCCAGATGAGTACCTGTAGATTCGGCGCGACCTGCGCATGATCCTTGCCGAACAGCACCACCAGGCCGGCGGCCAGCGCCGCGCCCAGGAAGAGCGCCGTGACGACGAAGGCTACGTAGGTGTGGAAGCCCTGCCAGGCCGGCTTCATGGACAGGTCATAGACGGCGGCCATGGAGACCACGGCGCAGATGCCGGCCAGAACGGTCAGCCAGTCCACAATCTTCCGGACGGCGACGGTCTTCTCGGTCAGCACGCTGACCAGGAGCATCACGAAGAAGCCGCCGGCGAAGAAAATCTCACGGGAGAGCCAGGAGGTGGACAGGTTCCGCAGGGCATTCAGCGCCCGCTCCGGGTGGCCCAGGTGGAACAGGGTGGTGATCAAAGCGATCGCCGCCAGGGGCAGGAGGACCAGGTTCGCCTTCTTATAGGCGGCGTCCATGGCCGCATCCTTGTTCACGGTCCGGAACCAGGTGATCAACAGGAAGGCGCCAACGGCAGCCTGGCTGATCACTGTGAAGAGAATCAGGGCCCATTCTTTCGTTTCCACGCGGCTGACCCCCTTCCTACTTTCTGGCTTCCGGCTTCGCTTTGATGATGATCGACGGGCCGGTCAGGCTCGGATCCGGCATGCCTTCCACAACCTGCACGCCGGGATGCTTCTTCTTGAGTTCAGCCAGGTCGCCGAATTCCAGCACCCGCATGATGCAGGAGTCGACGCAAGTGGGGTTGCCGCCCTTGGCCGTCAGATCGACACAGCCGTCGCACTTGCCGACCACGCCCTTCTCCTCCAGGTACTGGGGAGCGGAGTACGGGCAGGACCAGGTGCAGTACTTGCAGCCGATGCAGACATCCTGGTCGACGACGACGAGGCCGTCCTCGGCCCGCTTGTGCATGGCGCCGGTCGGGCAGTTCTGCACGCACCGCGGATTCTCGCAGTGGTTGCAGCCGATAGAGATGAAGTAAGCCCAGGGCTTGGGAAACTTGCCGCCTTCGAACGTGTGCACCGTACGGAAGAGGACGCCGGGGGCGACGTTGTTCTTATCCTTGCAGGAGATCTGACAGGTTTTGCAGCCAATGCAAACCGTCTGGTCGAAGTAAAAACCCTTTTGTGCCACGGTCAGTCCACCTCCTTAAAACACAATCCGCTGCTTCCACAGGTAGTCAGGCGTCAAGGGAGCACCGGTCCACTTCCCGACCTGCACGATGCAGGTGTTCCACGGCTGTTCACCCTGGCCGGACAGCCGGGTGCCGGAGAGCGAGTTGGTCGCGCCGGCCTTGTCGATGCCGGTCTCGTCATCCTTGTCCACCCAGGCGCCCTCGCCCATGGTGACGACGCCGGGCGTCATCCGCTCGGTCAGGTGGAGCGGGCGAATGGCCTTGCCCCACTTGGAGGTAATCAGCACGGTTTCGCCTTCCGTGAGGCCGCGGGCTGCGGCATCCGCCGGGTTCATGTTAAACTCCTGCGGGAACGCCTCACGCAGCTGCCGGACGTTGTCGAACACGGAGTGGGACCGCCGCGGATAATGGAACGTGAACATCTGCAGCGGGTACTCGCCCTTCACGCCGGCCTTGAAGTCCTTGAAGGTGTCTTCGAAGCCTTCCACCGGCGCCTGGTACATGGCGATCGGCGGGCACTCGGTGAACCCGTAGGCGTGGATGACGTCGGAGAGCGCCTTGCAGTGAATCTCCAGCTTGCCGGAAGTTGTGGCGAGCTTGTTCTTCTCGGGGTCGTCCCGGAAAGCCTTGTAGGCGATGTTGACGAGCTTGTCGCCCGCCGCCCGCGGCACCTGGTACGCACCCTTCTCCCGGAACTCCTTCAGCGTGATGCGGCCCTGCTGCGGCTTGCCGGCGACCTTCCACTCGGCGATATCCGCATCGGTGATGGTCACCAGGCTCTCCATGCCGGTGTTGTCGGGCTTGACGACCTTGGCGCTGGCAATCTGGTTGAAGAACTGCTGCTTGATCGGCAGCGGATGGACCTTTTCGGGGTCGACGCCCAGCCGCTTGGCCAGTTCGCGCTCCATCCAGATGCCTTCCTTGCACTCGTACAGCGGCTCGATGATCTGCTCCTGGTAGAAGACGGCTTCGGGGTTGCCGGTGCGAAGCGCCCCGGCCTTCTCCCACTGGCTGCATTCCGGCAGCACCACGTCGGCGTACTTGGAGACGGTCGAGAGCACGATGTCGCTGGTGACGATGAAGTCGACCTTGCGCATCGCCTCAATGCCCTTGTTGGTACCCGAGGACTGGTTGAGGAAGTTGCCGCCGGAGTCGGTGCGCAGGCTGTAAATCATTTTGATGTCGCACTTGGTCTTGCCGCGCTGGCCGAGCGTAAACTCGCCCTTCAGAATGGCGTCGTAGGTCTCCTCGTAGGCCATGGAGTACCAGTCGGTCTTCTCGGGCTTCGAGAACGTGTAGGTCTCGTACGGATGCAGCGGGTTGGGCAGGGCGGGCACGCCGCTGGAACCGCCGTTCACCATGGAGATGCTGCTGTAGCTCTGCCGGCTGTGGTAGGACATAAAGACGCCGCCGCCGGAAACGCCGACGTTGCCGGTCATGAAGCCGACCGTCAGGTAAGCCTGGCAGTACTGCTGGCCACGGTACGTCCGGGCCGGGGCCGCAGAAGAGTTCATGATTGCGGGCTTGGTGGTGGCCAGTTCGTTGGCGAAGTGACGAATCACCATGGGGTCGGTGCCGCAGATATTCGAAGCCCACTCGGGCGTCTTGGGCACGCCGTCGTAGGTGCCGAGGACGTAATCCCGGAAGCTCTCCTTGGGATCGGCGCCCTTGGGCATGTGGTCAGCGTCGAAGCCGACGCAGTACTTGTCCAGGAAGGCCTGATCCTGCAGGTTGTTCTTGATCATGTGGTAGGCCATGCCGATCAGCAGGGCGGCATCGGTGCCCGGGCGGACCGGGATCCACTCGTCGGCCAGGGCCTGAGCCGTGGCGGAGTAGTACGGGTCGACGACAATGACCTTGGCGCCGGCCTTCTTGACCTGCAAATAGTTGTAAATGGGGTTGCCGGCGCTGGACCAGGCGGGGTTGGCGCCCCAGATGACCAGGAGCTTGGCATTGCGCCAGTCGAAGCGGTCGCTGCACTGCAGCGGATACGAGCCGTACATTTTGGCTTCGACCTGCGGCCAGGCGCCTTCGGACGTGACGCCCCAGGTGGTCAGGGCGCCGCCCATGGCGTTCAGGAGCCGGCTGTCGAGGCGGCCCGCCAGAATGGCCTTGGGGCCACCCGCGGCCTGGGCCTTCTTGATTTCGCCGGCCACGATATCGAGCGCTTCGTCCCAGGAAATCCGGACCCATTCGTCCTTGCCGCGCAGCTCTTTCTTGCCGCCGCCGGGCGCCCAGTTCTTGCGCTTCATCGGGTACTTGAGGCGGTCGGCACCCAGGACCTGCTGCCGCTGGGACCGGCCACGGGCGCAGCCGCGATGCTGCGGGAAATCAGGGGAATCGGGATGCGTGTCGTCCGTCTTCTGCCGAATGACGACGCCTTCCTTGACCAGGGCCTTGTTCAGGCAACGTCCGCCGCAGTTGTGCCAGCAAGCTGCGGAGATCCATTTGCCTTCGGAAGCCGCGTCCGCCGCCTCGGCTTTGGAACCGACCTTCACCAATCCGGATTCCGGACCGGACAGGGCCACGGTGGCAGTGGCAACCGCCGCAGCGCTCCACCCCAGGAAGGTGCGCCTGTTTACACTGTGTTCCAGCGCGCGCTTGATGAGATTACCCAAGTAGTTACACCTCCGGTTCAAACCTCGCAATGAATGCGCTGCCGAATCTTGCTGCGTCTGTACGATAAATCGCATGGCCCGCCCGGGTCACCGCCAGATGCCGGGAATGGCCCGATCGGGTATGACTAGGAGGACGAGGTGCAGTCCCTGCCGGCGCCTGGTCTACGTCTGCGAGGCGGGCATTGGCGCTGCAGGAGCCGTTGCCATCCTGGAGACAGGCAGTGCGCCGTGGGAACCCGTTCCCCGATTGCCTCCTTTCGCGAGCACCACCGTGTCAAAATTTGTCGAAAGAAGTCTTACAAAAAGCTTAACACGGTGTGAAAATACCGCCCATGACCCGGTTGAGACATTCCCGTGCCCGTGAGGACGAGATTCTTCGTGGGTACAAAGTTCAACCACTGTAGCCAGGTGCCGGGCAACCGTCCGGAGACCTGAACAAAACAAGAGTCAGGGAAATATCCCTGACTCTTGTTTTGGGAGACTGTTGGGCGTCCGAAAGAGCTAACCCGCCACCAACCGGTATACTTCGAGCCCGCCCCACGCCAGGGCGACGGTTGCCGCCAGCAGCAGAAGCCCTTTGAACGCCGGCGCCTCGCCTTTGCGCTGCGCCTCGGGGGCGCTTAAGCCCTGCCAGGCCACCCACCCAGCCCCGCCGGCCGCGCAGGCGAAGGCCAGGAGCCGGAGCGTCCCGGCCGTTGCCAGGTGCCACCCGCCGCCGAACAGGAAAACCAGCAGCGCCAGGGCCGAAATGGCCGTCGCCGCCAGCCGCACAGACCTGGAGCGGAGGCGGACGCCCGCCGCCATCAGAACGGGGGCGTATGCGCCCCAGACGGTCATCAACCAGAACGCGCTGGTGGATTCCTGCCAGGCAAAGGTCCGGGCGTCGGGCCATTGCCCGGCGGGCAGCGTGAACACCCGCTCCAGCCGGCGGTCCACTTCGAAGCTGCCAATAAAGGCCACCGCCAGGGCCGCCAGCAGTGAAACCAGACCGTTGTGCGCCTGGTCTTCGTGGTAGCGGCGAAACAGGTACTCGGACACCCAGACGGAGCCCAGTACAGCGGCGTAGCTCACGTACCGGACGGCGGACAAGGCCCAGATTCCATTGCCCTGCATGGCGCCCATGATCAGGTAGCCCAGCGCCGCTACCAGCACCAGGCGGACAGCGTCCCGCAGCGCGGCCTGCGGGAACCGGCGCTCCGCCAGGGCCATGCACATGCCGTAGAGTCCCCAGGCCGCGCTGATCAGCATCGCCCGGTTCCCCGCCGAGATGCCGGCTTGCTTATCGCCGATGACCAGTGTCAGTTCCAGGGTGATGTACCAGAGCGTGAACAGATTGGCCGCACCTACCAGCCACGCCGGCGTTTCCGCATCGCCGCCGAACCAGCGGTAGGCCAGGGCCGACAGGTAGAAAGCGGCGACCGGAACCAGGAATGTCACCCCGAACGGCAACATCTCCGACGAATTGCGATGGAAAAGACCGGGCAAGGTCTCCCAGAGCATCAGCCGGCAGGCCGTCACAGCAAAGGACGCCAGCCCCGTCCAGCGGACAGCCGCCCCGGCGTCCCGCCACCCCCGCTCTCCGACCAGGAACCCGGCCCAGGTCAGGCCTGCCCCCTCCACCGCCAGGGACACCGTCAGCCAGGCGCCATGAAGCGCCGTTGCCTGCACGGCAGCCCCTAGCACCAACACTGCCAGAACGGCAATCCCCACTGCCATCCCGGCGCCCCCTCCCCTGGACGGACGCGTCATTGCCATGCCTGATCCCCTTCCAGAATGTCTACTACTGATTGATTCAAATAATAAGCATTTTTTCCTGCGTATCGTCCGGTTTTTACGTGAAAGACGGCCTGTCTTCTGTTGCCAGGAGAGCGGGCCGCCTTTATTTTCCCTTCCAGCCAAAATCCGCTTGACGTCGTGTTTGGGAAAAATTACCATAATATGCGAGGGTAGGGACGCTCTCCCGGGGAGGTCGAGGGTATGAGTCCGGTTCCAGCGAGTCACGACGAACTCCTCGCCCTGGCCGACATCGAAATCAGGCAACTGCGGGGTGAGTTGGCCATCGCCCGCGGGAGCCTGGAGAAGTACCGGGAGTTGCTGGAGAACCTGGCCGGTGAGAACGCCGACCTGTACCGCCGGCTGCTGCCGCTAATGCCGCCGCCACCAACGCCGCCTTTGTCGGGCCTGCGCATCGGCATAATCGGGCACCCCGGACGGGAGGCCGATTACCGGGAGGTAATCGAACGGCTGGGCGGCTATTTGCTGTTTGCAGAAGCCCGGGACAAGCTCAGCCTCGTCTACCGGGTGGTCCAGAAAGCCCACGGCACGCTTTACCTCACCGCCTGGGGCAGCCATAAAGCCCACCAGCGGGCCGCCGACGCCGCCCGCCGCCACGACCGGCCCCTGGTACTCAGCGATCGGCCCGGGCTGGTGACCGTGGAGCGGGTCGTCGTGGACGAACTGCTGCCGCTCATCCGCCGGGCCCCCGACCCGTAGCGCACCGTCAGTCTGTAACCTTTGCCCACCCCCGCCGCCAGGCGTACCACAAAAACGCCCACCCAGAGTTGGGTAGGCGTTTTTCTCATGGCCCGGCGTTACGCTGCGCTCTTGAGTGCAGCCTCGGACTTGCCGGTCAGCTTCAGCCAGTAGGGGCGGAACCAGTAGTCCACGCCGAGGTAGCCGGCATAGGTGCCGCCGATGAAGATCACCAGCAGGCTCAGCACGATCAGCTGCGTGTTGGTGCTGGGGAAGCCGAGGAGCAGGAAGTTGAGGTTCATGAGCACGGCCATGGAGGCGGCGAAGATGGTGGCGAAGCCCAGAATCAGAGCGATGCCGGTGAGGAACTCGCCGTACGGGACCAGGATGTTGAAGAGCGGGGTGGCCGGCGTCCAGAGGTTCCGAACGATCCAGGCATACCAGGGCTGCATGGCCGGGTGGGCGCCTGCGGCGTTGGTCTTCAAGGCAAACCCAAAGGTCCCGCCCACGTTGAATCCCTTCGGATCGGTGATCTTCCCCCAGCCGGCCTCCACGAACTCGTAACCAATGTAGAGACGGAGAATCACCCAAATCCAGCTAGCCTTGACGCTCTTGAAATAAGCCATCATGATGCGTCCCTCCCCTTAAAAATGAAAGCATCCGGAAATGAAGCGGAGACCATTCGTAATGCGTATTACGAAATCCTTACGTCTGAAGCATAACAACTTCGCTACCAGAAATATATCCTCGTATCAGCTTATCTATAGTTAGTTACTGTACACTCGTAGGCATGGCACTTTGGGTCTACGACAAAAAGGCGCCCGGCATCATGCCGGGCGCCCGAGCGGTCTACTTTATCGATTTTTCCATCTGATACCGGGTTACCGAATAGCCCAGGTCCCCGTACAACCCTACGGCCACATCATTCGACCTGGTCACCATGAGGTGCATCACTTCGCAACTGTAGGTCCGGGCCAGCGCCTCGGCCTCCGCCATGAGTTGGCGGCCAATGCCCTGCCCCCGAACCCGCGGGTCCACATGAATCGCCGAAATCTCGCCGCGGCGGCGTCCGGAATACTCGACTTCGATCACCAGCCAGACGAAGCCGCAAACGCCCTTCCCGTCTTCTGCCACCAGGACCGCCTGCCCCGGGTCCCGGGAGGCCTCCCGCAGCTGCGCCCGCTTGCGCGCGACGAAATCACCGTCGACCACGAAACCGGGAAAGTTGCTCTCATAGAGTTCCGGCAAGAATGCGAGAATCTGGGGAACGTCAGCCGGGTAGTCCAGATGACGGATATGCACGCAAGTCACCCCATGGTATGCGCTGGCTTCTCTGCAATCAGTTTACAAGATGAGACGCGGTTCCCGCAACGAAAACTGGTGCGCGTCAGGGCATACTGACCACGTGTATTTCTCCCGAGTAGCTTTCGCACCGACTGGCTACTTCGTCCCGTAATGGATTGCCACCGTGCCCATCATGAGCAGCTTGCAGCCGACATCTTTGAAGCCGGCCTCCCGGAACATTTGCTCTAGCTTGTGCGGGAACGGGTAGTTGTCCAGAGAACGGGAGAGGTAGGTGTACGGCCGGACCTTGGCCTGCCGGCCGGTCTTCACTACCGCCCAGTCAATCAGCGGCAGCATGGTCTTCCAGTAGAGGAAGAAGCCCGTCCGGACGAACCAGCTGTATGGCTTCGCCGCCTCCAGGCAGACGAAACGGCTGCCGGGCCGGAGCACCCGGTGGATCTCCGAGAGCGTCTGCGGAATCGACTTCACGTTCCGCATGGCCCAGCCCATGGTCGCGCCATCGAAGGCATTCGCCGCGAACTGCAGGTCCATGGCATTGCCCCACTGGAGCGTGATCATGTCCTGGTAGGGCGTCTGGGCGACGCGGCGACGCCCCACTTCCAGCATGCCCTCCGAGAAGTCGATGCCGGTCACTTTCCCGCCGGGGCTGACCTGCGCTGCCGACAGCAGGGAGAGGTCGCCGGTGCCGCAGGCCACGTCCAGAATCTGCTGCCCCGGCTGGAAGGCCGTCAGCCGCACGAACTCCTTGTGCCACCGCTCCCACTGGCCGGCGGACATCACCTGGTTCATGGCATCGTAGTTCACGGCAATCCGGTCAAACAGCTCCCGGACGTATGCCTCTTTCTCTTCGGGTGCCGGGGGTTTATAGGGAGGAGTCATGAACGTAGCCTCCTAGGACGTGCAATTGATTCCGCTATCATGGCCGTCCGGTCTCCGACCAGGGACAAACGAGCCGCTCCAGCCAGTCCAACAGCAGGTAGAAGCCGAAACCCATGAGCGCCATGGCCATCACGCCGGAAAACATCAGGTCGAACTGCCGAGAGGCCCAGGTATCCCAAATGAGCGAGCCCAGACCGTACTGTGCGGCGTAACTCTCCGCGAAGAACAGCACGGCCACGGCGGTACCGGTGGATAGCCGCAGGGCGGTGAAAATGGCCGGCAGGGAAGCCGGCAGGATCACGTGGCGGTATATGTGCCACTCCCCCCCGCCCAGCGACTGCACCGAGCGAATGAGGCCGGGACTCACGGCTGCCGCGGCATCTTTCACCGTCACCAGTGTCTGGAACAGAATCACCAGCACGATCAGAAAGATCTTCGCCGAGTCGCCGATGCCCATCGCTACGATGATCACCGGCAAAAAGACCACTTTGGGGATCGGGTGCGCCAGGTAGACGAACACGGAGCCCACCGGGCTGCCCGAGCGGCCGAGGTAAAGCCCCAGCGGCACGCCCAACAACAGCGAGATCACCGTTGCGATCCCGACCCGGTAGAGCGAGACCCCGAAGTGCTTGAGGAGCGGCCCGCCGGCCATGCCTTTGACGAAGGCGGCCACGGCGGGAGCCAGCCGGGGGAAGGCCGGGATGTTCAGCCAAATGGCCAACACATCCCAGATGCCGGCCAGAATGGCGAGGGCGATGACGTAATGGTACCACTGGCGCTTAACCATGGCCGTTCACCCCCCGCGATAGCGCGTCCCGCACGGCGTTCACCAGGGCGTGGAAGCCTGTGCCCCGCCGGTCGCCCACCGATTCGTTGACGAACGAACCCACGATGCGGCCCGGCAGCGGCGAGAGCACGATCACATGCTGGGCGAGGTAGACCGCTTCGGCGATGGAATGCGTCACCAGGACCATACTGGTCCGGTGCCGCTGCCAGATCGAAAGCAGCAGGTCCTGCATCTCTTCCCGGGTCAGGGCGTCCAGGGCGGAGAACGGTTCATCCATGAGCAGCAGGTCCGGGTTCAGGGCCAGCGACCGGGCGATCGCCACCCGCTGGCGCTGACCGCCGGAAAGCTGGTGCGGCCAACGGTCGGCGAGGTCCAGCAGACCCACCTCGGCCAGCGCCTGCTCGGCCCGGTCACGGGGCAACCCCCGGATATCCAGGCCGAGGGCGGCGTTCTGCCGCACCGTCTTCCAGGGCAGCAGCCCGTAGTCCTGCATGATCAGAGCGGTGCCGGGGCGCCGGGGCTCGACCGGGCGGCCCGCCACCCTCAGGGTCCCGGTGGCAGGCGTCAGGAGGCCGGCGATGAGGCTGAGCAGCGTGGTCTTGCCGCAGCCGGACGGGCCGACCACAGCCAGCGTCTGCCCTACAGGTAGGGTAAAGGAGACGTCGCGCAAGGCGACCGTCTCCTGGTAGGTATACCCTAATGCTGCGGCCTCAATTATTTCGGTAGCAGGGTCGTGTTGACCATCTGTTCGTAGGTGACCTTGGTCTTGAGAAGCTGCTTGTTGGTCAGCCACTGCAGAACACTCTCCACGTCTTCCTTCTTGGGCGCCGTCGCGTAGGAGAACGGGACCACCGGGTAAATCGCCTTGATTTCGGCCGGGAGGTTGGCCTTCTCGCCAAGGATATCTTTCAGGTTGTTGTTGAACGTGGTCTTGTCCGGATCAGCCTTCGGGGGGTTCTGAAGGTCAGCCACGGCCCGATTGTAAGCAGTGAACATCCGCTTGATCCCCTCGGCCTTGTCGGCGATGGCTTTGTCGGTCATGATGATGACGGACTGGTAGTAGTTCTGCTTGGCCTTGGAATTGTCCAGCACAACGTGGGCTTTCTTGGTGTTGGTGCCGGCCAAGTAGAAGAGCGGGTCAGGCAGAATGGCCGCCGCCACCTTGTCGGAGAGCAGCGAATCCAGGCGCACCGGAATCTGCGGAATGGAGACGAACTTCACGTCATCCGGCTTCAGGCCATTCTCGGCCAGCAGCTTTTCGGCGACGTACTGCATGATGGACCCGCTGGAGATGGCGATTTCCTTGCCCTTCAGGTCCGCAGCCACCTTGATGTTCGACTTGGGCGAGGAGAGGATGCCCATGGGCGCCTCTGCCGCGGTGACACCCAGGCTCATGGAGACGGCGTGGACTTTCGTGCCGGAGCCGACGAGCGTGGCGGCGGCGACCAGGTCGGAGACCATGCCGTCGATGGCGCCGCTCATGATGGCGGCATCCCGCTCGTTGGCGGACTTGAACGGCACGAACTCCACCGTGACGTTCTGATCCTTAAAGTAGCCCTTCTGATCGGCCAGCCAGAACGGAAGCCCTTCGGTAATCGGCAGCATGCCCAACTTGATCGTGACGGGTTTCACTTCGGCAGGCTTCGGTTCAGCCGGGGCCGTCTTCTTGTAGGTCTCCTGCGGCTTGGCGCCGCAACCGGCCAGCACGGCCAGAGCCAGGACCGCCGCGATCATAATCGTCAAAGTACGTTTCATGTCGAGTAAAGCCTCCATTAACAAGATGATCGTCGAATCACGCCTACTTTAGCAGAATCGCGGCCACGGTAAACCCGAAATAGGCGATGCTGACATAGCCGTTCACATTAAAGAACGCGGCGTTGAGCCGGCTCATGTCTTTCGGCGAAACGATGGCATGCTCGTAATGAAGCAGCCCGGCAACCAGCGCCCAGCCCGCCAGGTAAACCCAGGCGGCGGGGGTGAAATGCACGGGATTGAACCCCGGCACCAGCCCGCTGTACCAGCCGAGAAACAGGGAGAAGGCCACGACGCCCAGGTGCAGAAGCCGGGCGATACCTAGCGACCGGGCAAGCCCGAACCGCACCGGAATGGATTTCACGCCATTGCCCGGATCGGTGTGCATGTCCTGCGTGGCGTAGAGCACGTCGAAGCCCGCATTCCAGAGGGTGATGATCGCAACCAGCAGGAACGATTCCAGCGTAACCTTGCCAGAGACGGCGATATACGCCCCGAACGGCGCCCAGGCGACCGATAGTCCCAGCCAGATGTGGCAGAGCCAGGTGAACCGCTTGGTGAAGCTGTAAATCCCCACCGTCACCACGGCCAGGGGGAAGAGCTTCACGCAGAGACTGTTCAAGTTGAACGCCGCCAACAGCAGCAAAGCCAGGGAGATGCCAATCAGCACCCAGACATCTTTCTTCGCCACCAGACCGGCCGGAATGTGCCGGGTCTTCGTGCGCGGGGTCTGCGCGTCGATTTCCGCGTCAAAGAGCCGGTTCATGGCCATGGATGCCGTGCGGGCCCCGGCCATGGCCACGGTAATCCAGAGCAGTTGCCACAACGTTGGCCAACCTTTGGCCGCCACGAATGCGCCCAGGTAAGCGAAAGGCAGGTTGAAGATGGTGTGCTCGAACCGAACCAGTTCGGCAAAGGTCTTCACCTTACTGACACCCGTTGCCACCTGGGAACCTCCCCTCCGCGCTGCTGTCATGTCAGATGCCGAACTCCTTCCACCGCCGGGTCACCTGGGCCACGACCTCCGGCGACATGTCAATCTCGTCGGGCCACTGCCGGGGATGCCCCTCTTCCGGCCACTTACGGGTGGCGTCGATGCCCATTTTCGAGCCGAACCGCCAGGTCGGGGCGGCGTGGTCCAGGTCATCTGCCGGCCCTTCGGCGAAAAAGACATCACGCTTCGGGTCGATGTTCCCAGAAGCATACCAGAATACCTGGTTATAATCGTTTAAATCAATATGCTCATCCACGACGACAATCGTCTTGGCGAGCATCATGAGGCCCATGCCCCACATGCCCTGCACAACCTTCCGGGCCTGACCCGGGTACCGCTTCTTGATTTTCACCAGCACACAGTTGTGAAACGTACCGGCCGGCGGCATGTTATAGTCCAGCACTTCCGACATGAACATCTGCAGCATAGGCAGGAAAATCCGCTCGGTCGCCTTGCCCAGGTAGACATCCTCCATGGGCGGCTTGCCCACCAGGGTCGCCGGGTAAATGGCGTCTTTGCGGTGGGTGATGCAGGTGACGTGGAAGACCGGGTACGGGTCAGCCGGGCTGTAAAAGCCGGTGTGGTCACCAAAGGGTCCTTCGATTTTGAGCGGTTCAGACGTGTCCACGTAGCCTTCGATGATGAAGTCTGCGTGGGCCGGCACTTCCAGGTCAATGGTCTTGCACTTGACCAGTTCCACCGGTTCGCCCCGGACGAACCCGGCAAACATGAGCTCCGGAATCATCGGCGGCAGCGGTGCACTCCCGCTGTAGACGGTGGCGGGGTCGCCGCCGAGGGCGACGGCCACGGGCATCTTCGTTCCCGCGCCCGATTCCGGTCCCCTGCCGGCTTCTATTGAAGCGTCGTAGTGGCGCTGGCCGTCCTTATGCTTGTGCCAGTGCATGCCGGTGGTCTGCTTGTCGTAGACCTGAAGCCGGTACATGCCAATGTTGCGGCCGCCGGTAGCGGGGTCCCGGGTGATGACGTTGGTGAGCGTGAGGAAAGGGCCGCCATCCTTGGGCCAGGTGGTGAGCACTGGCAGCTTGGTCAGGTCGGGGGCGGTCATGACCACTTCCTGGCAGGGCGCTTTGGACACCGTTTTCGGGTGGGTGGACTTGGCCACGTTGAGCAAATCGAGGCCCTGCCCCAGCTTGTCGAAGAGGCCGCCGCCCGGCCCCGGAAGCTTCATCAGGTCCTTGATTCGCACCCCGATGTCATCCAGCGTCTCGACGCCCAGCGCCAGGCACATCCGCTCCATAGAGCCGAAAGTATTGGTCAGCACCGGGAACTGTGAGCCCTCCACGTTCTCGAACAGGAGGGCGTAACCCCCACCGGGCATCTTCGAGACACGGTCGGTGATCTCAGCGATTTCCAGGTAGGGGTTGACTTTGGCTTTGATCCGTTTGAGCCATCCACGCTTTTCGCAGGCGGCCGCAAACTCATGCAGGTCGCGGAAGGGGGCCACTTGGCCTCAACTCCTTGCGGCAGCAGGCTTTCGATCCGAAAAAGGGGCAAAACCACCAGAGGCCTAAATGTCCTCATACAGTGTAACAATGCCGTAACCCTCTGTCAAACCTTCGCTCCGGGGTGCCTTGCTTACTCGGCGGGGGTTGTCGTCGGCTCGGGCGGCGGGATTCCCTGCTGTTTAGTCGCACCGCTGCGGGGATACCCTGCTTGCTCGCCGGCCGCCGGCGCACTCCGGGGCATGCGACCGGACGCACGGCACCTGGGCTATTCCACCTTGGGGTAATCCGCAATGGCCCGTTCGGGCTCGGGGTCCATGTTGACGTAAAACGGGATGATCGTCATGAGGATACCTTCGCTGTAGCGGAGCTCCCGTAATAGTTGGTCGGCGGTGCCGTTGTGCAGGTACGCGTCGAACGGATCGTTGGTTGCAATCACCGGCACCAGCAGGTTCACCAGCGTCCGGGGGTTTCGCTTGTGCAGTTCGTCCAGGTACTTGCGCAGCGGCGGGACAACCGTGCGGTACGGCGACTCCAGCACGGTGAGCAGCACGCCTTTATGCCGCGCCACATCCCATTTGCGGGCGATTTTCTGACCCTGTTCCGGGTCGACGGCCACGTAGACGGCGGAGATGTCGTCGGAGATTTGCCGGGCGACTTTCATCACGTGGTCGATCACCGGACTCAAGCCGCCGATGGTCACCACCACTCTCATCCGGCGGGCGTCGTCGAGCATCAGATGCTCGTCCCGCAGAGAATCTACCCGCTCCCGAAAGCGGATGTAGTAATTGTGGATGTAGTAAAAGTATCCCACCAGCACGGGAATGACGATGGTGACGATCCAGGCGCCCATGGTGAACTTGGCGAGGGTGATCACGACCAGAGCGACGCCCGAAAGCAAAGCGCCGAGGCCATTGATGAAAATGGACCAGGCGTGGCGCCCCAGCGACTCGCCCGCGCGGGCGGAGATTTTTACCCAGTGGACCACCATGCCGCTCTGGCTCAGCGTAAAGGCCAGAAAGACGCCGATGGCGTACAGCGGCAGCAGGTGGTGCACGCTGCCCCGGAAGGCCACGACCAGCACGGAGGCCAGAAAAGCCAGCAGGTAGACGCCGCCGGTCAGCACCAGCGTATCGCCCCGGCTGGCCAGCTTTCTGGGCAGGAATTCGTCCCGTCCGATCAGGCCGGCCAGCCGCGGAAAGTCGGCGTAGGCCGTGTTGGCCGCCAGCAGCAGAATCAGCATGGTCGTCGCCTGCACGATAAAGTAGACCGCCCCGTTGCCGAAGACCACGTGGGCAATCTGGGAGAGCAGCGTCTCATCGTGCTTCGGCAGCACGTTGAAGCCGTACGCCAGGAGTGTCACGCCGCCAAACATCGTGTAGAGAATGGTCCGTTCCCAGTTCATGGTCTTGATCGCGTGAACGGCCTCTGGCGGCTTGAATGCCTGCACGCCGTTGGAGACCGCCTCAATGCCGGAGAGTGCGGTGCACCCGGAAGCAAACGCCCGCAGCAGCATGAACATGGTGACGCCGCCGGTAAGCGACCGGAAACCCGGACCGCCCAGCCCAAAGCCGGCCGTCCAGGGCGCCGCGGGATGCCAGCTGCCGGTCAACGCCTTGAAGGCGCCCGCGGCGATCATGAGAAACATGGCAACGATAAAGCTGTAAGTCGGGATCGCAAAGACCGAGCCAGACTCCTTGACGCCCCGCAAGTTGACCCAGGCGATGAACCAGATTGCGGTCAGGCAGAGAGCCACCTCGTGCCCCTGCAAGGCCGGTACGGCAGAGGCAATGGCCGCAATGCCCGAGGCGGTGGAGACGGCCACGGTCAGCACGTAGTCTACCAGCAACGCGGCCCCGGCCACCAGCCCGGGCACGATGCCCAGGTTGTCTTTGGAAACAATGTAGGAGCCGCCGCCGCCCGGATACGCATGAATGGTCTGGCTATAGGAGGCGGCCACAATAAAGACCAGCATGATAATCGCCAGGCCAACGGAAAGTGAGTACGCGCTGGCCGCCGCCCCCGCTACCGCCAGCACCAGCAAAATCTCTTCGGTCGCGTAGGCGACAGATGAAATTGCGTCCGCCGAAAAAACCGCCAGTCCGGTAAAGACACCCAACCGCTCATGATGGGCCTGATCTGTGCGCTTCGGCGCCCCGAAGATAAACCGTTTGAACCGTCTCACGTAAACGTGCGACGGATATCGCTTTTTCGAGCCCTCGTTGGCCATGCCCGCACCTCCGGCAGTTAGTATGCACGGCTTTGGGCATCTCCGCTCCGCGACTGACGCCGCGAAAATCAGGCGCCGGAGATTATCCTCCGGCGCCCCATTCGTTCAACTGACTCAAAGCATAAAGTGAGTCGCCACCAACCTGGTGCCCAACGTCCCCTCCAGCTTCCGCCAGATTTCGCTCTCCGTGTTGATTGACGTCCCCATCTCCACGAAGGTGATGTTGACATATGAAAACGCCGCCCCGGGGTCGAACCGCAATCCGGTCACGCCGGTTTCCGTGCGGCAGGAGGGTCAGGTGTAGCCCGGTTCCACCTGCGTCTCGTAAAACCGGGTGAACAGCCGCCCCCAGTCTTCGTCGAACACCGTCGCAAGCCACCTCCGTACCCGTTGCGGTTTCCCCCGGGGGAGAGTTAGTTGTCAGAAGTTTCAAACCATTCTGACTGACGATAAAAGTATCCCCGGCATCCGCACGAGCGGAGACCGGGGACTGCCATACGCCAGGAGATAACCGCCGGCCCAGGTCACGGTGCAGCGGTGTCACTCTCCCTGGTTTTCGGTCGGATGGTCGAGTTGGAATGTGATCCAGTTGGCGATGAAGTCCACTGCCAGACCCATGTTGCCGACCTGGCAGTGGTTCTGAGCCTGCTCCGCTTCTGTGAAAATGCGCCCCGTCACCGAAGCGGCGCCGGTGAGCATCTGCATCTGCTGGTGAAACTGCGAAAGCGGAATGAAGTGGTCGCGGCTGCCCGCCATCAGGAGCACATGTTGCTTCACCAGGGGCGAGACATTGGCCGTCTGGAAGCCGGCCGCCTTTTGGAAAAACTCGTAAGGCGAGGCCGCACCGAAGACGTGCATGCCCTGCTGGATGCCCCACTCGATCACCGGGCTCTCCCGCATGGCCCGGCGAGCCGCTGCTTTCACCAGGCCGGTCGCCCGCAGGCGAAGCGCGAGCCGGAGCAAGGCCCGTTGGACCGGACCCAGCATCTTCAACGCGGTGTCCAGGAAATCGGCCAGAACGTCGAAAGCGACGACCCGCCTGACCCGCGGCTCAAAGGCGGCCGCCCGCAGGGCCAGACACCCGCCCAGCGAGATCCCGACCAGTGTGACGTCGTCCAGCCCGTAATAATCCAGCACCGCCGCAACGGGGCGATGCCAGTCCAGCGTCATGGGCATCCGGTGCAGTTCCAGGGCACCGCCCTGCCCAGGCCCTTCAAAGGCGATGACGTCGTAGCCGCGGTCCCGCAGCGCCGCCAGAATGGGCACAAACTCTTCTATGTACGAGTCGAAGCCGCCGAAAGTGACCACTGTCCCCCTGGACGCTGCGGCCCGGAACCGGAGAATCGGCAGAAAACCACCTTCGTACGGCACCTGATCCCGCTCGTACAAGCGTGAGCCGTACGCCTCGGCCACGAGGGCGAGAAACCGGCGGTAAGCCGGCGCCTTGTCCGGGTCGCCCGCCGGCATGAAGAACTCGGCGGAGCGGAGATAGAAGGCCCCCTTCAACGTCTGGCCCCCGGCCAGTGCCTCTTCGGACAGCGCCAGAAACTCCCGCTTCCAGTCGGCGTAATTCTGGATAGCGGGTGCCACCCGGCGCAGGTCGGCAAGGGCGGAGTCACCCATCCAACTGACCGAGCGGTTCATCTGAAAGTTGAGACTCACGTCGTCGTGCAGGTGATAGTACCCTACCGGAGACTGCAGCGCTTCATGCGTCATGTAGTCATGCCTCCCAGACTGTGCAAAATCAGATCGATCAGACCTTCACGGGCGGCGGCCAGTTCGGCGGCGGAGAGCGCCCCATCATGGAGCTTCCACATCAGCGGCATAAAGAAGAACAGTTGAGACAGGCTGGCGACCATGGCCAGCCCGGGATTCAGGTCCTGGCGGAAAATCCCCTGCTCGATCCCGCTTTGGATCACCTGCGTCAGGTCCAGCGGCCACGCATCGAGGCTGACGGGGAAGACCCGGTTGGCCGTCTCCCAGCCGGAAACCGCTTCCCAAAGCATGATGCGAATGAAGTCCGGCCGGCGGACGCAGGAGTCGAAGTAGGCACCGGTTGCCTCCCGGACTGCACGTACCGGATCGCCTCGGTCGATGGGCGGCAATGCGGCCGCCACCTCGACCAGCACTGTGCGGACCACTTCGGCGTACAGGCCATCCTTGTCGCCAAAGTAGGCGTAGATCATCCGCTTGTTGGTGTCGCTCCGGGCGGCAATCTGATCCACCCGGGAACCAGCGAGCCCTTTGACAGCAAATTCCCCCCGTGCGGCGTCCAGAATGCGCCGCCGGGTTTGTTCCGCGTCTCTCTCCATCCGTGCACCTTCTCTGTGTAGTAACTAACTAGTTATATACATCAAATGAGACACGATGTCAACAGCCGCAAGCACCCTCCTATTGTAAATAGGAAGGCGCTTGCGGCTTCATGTTCGGACAGGCTCCTAAAAGCGGAACGTCAACTGCACCGACCGGAGCTTCGGGTCCTGGAGGAGCTTTTGCAGTTCCTCCACGCTCCGTTCGTCTTCCGGGAGAATGGTCAGCACCCGATACTCAAGGCCACTCTCCTCCAAAATGGTGTCGCTCACCGTTTCGGCGAGAATCCGGGTCGCCTGCTGGTCGATCCAGGCTTCTGCCGAAAGCCCCTGCGAGTCCGCCGCCGGCAGCAGCCGCCCGAGCCACAGTTCCAGGTCCGCCCGAGCCCGGCCCAACTGCTCCTTCAGCGCCGATTTGGCCTCCGGCGAGTTCAGGTGCTCCAGCAGTTGGCGTTGCTTCGTGCCGAAAAGCCGCGGCCAATCCTGCTCCAGGAACTGGCGGGGCACCAAATAGTAGCCGTTCCACTCCAGGCCCTGTTCGCCCAAGGCCTGTTCCAGGTCATCTTTCGCTTTGACCAACTCGTCGAGCCGGTAAAACTGAAACTCCACCGGCCGGCTGACCGGGCCGAAGAGCTCGCCCGTAACGCCGAACTCCCGGGGGTCCAGGCGCCGGGTCCGCCGGGTGCCCCGGACGCTCACCCGGACGAACGCCCCGAGCCGGGCGATCTCCTCGCTGAGTGCCCGGGCCTGCCGCCGGGCGGTGAGCCACTTGGCCAGCCGGGCCGCCTCTGTCCGGTCGATCGGATGGGCAGCGCTCCACCAGGCGTTGAGTTCCTCCAGCACGCCAGTCGCCTCGTCCAGGAGGACGCCGCAGTGCAGCGGGCCATCGAGGCCGTTCATGGTCAGCGGGGCGCTGGAGACCAGCGCCGGACCCTGCGGTGCCACTGCGTATACAGAGGCCGCCAACCCCGGCAGGCTGCGGATTTCGCAGCCGGGCAGGGCCGCCAGCGCCTTGAGCGCCTTCGGCTCCACGCTGCCCTCATCGCTCCGGGACGGCGAGAGGTCGGTCAGCACCCGGACGCGGGCGCCTTCCCGCTGCAGGTGCGGCAGAAACAGCGCCACCGTCTCGGTCTCCAGGCGCGGCGTGGCGATCCAAATCTCGGTCCACGGGCCCCGGAACATGGCGCCGAGGGCCGGACGGTGAAACTGGACGGTCTGGGTCATGGCGCTGTCCTCCCCTGCCTGGGACCTGAACCGGTTTCGCCTTCGCGAATCCCTTCGGAACCGGTATTAGACGACAGCGGCTCAGGCTCCTGCCGCCGCCGTGACCTGACCGTCGGCCGGCTTGCGGTTTTCGCGAATCGCCCGCATGTTTTCGGTCGCCAGCTTGCAGTAGCCGGGGTCCATATCGACGCCGACCCACCGGCGACCCAGGAGTTCCGCCGCCTGGCAGGTGGTGCCGCTGCCCATGAAGGGATCCAGCACCAGGTCGTTCTTGTAGGTATACAGCTTAATCAGCCGGCTGGGCAGTTCCATGGGGAAAGGCGCCGGGTGGCCCACTTTCCGGGCGCTGACCGTCGGGAAATCCCAGATGGATTTGGTCATCGCCACGAACTCCTCGGAGACAAGGTCTGTCTCGCCCTTATGCCCCATGGCCCAGTCGCCCTTTGAGAAGATGAGGATATACTCGTGGACGTCACGCAGTGTGGGGTTGGACGGACGGCACCAGGAGCCCCACGCCGTGGAGACCCCCACGCTGGCGCCCTTGTTCCAGATGACCTCGCCCCGCATGTTGAAGCCCAGGTTGTTCATTTGCAGCGTAATGTAGCTGTGCAGCGGCAGGTAAGGCTTGCGGTCCACCCCCGCCACGTTGATGGCGATGCGCCCGCCGGGGGCCATCACCCGGTAGCATTCCTTCCAGACCGCCTCCAGCAGGGCCAGGTACTCATCCAGCGGCAGGGAGTCGCCGTGGGTGGCGTAAGCCTTGCCCACGTTATAGGGCGGCGATGTGACCACGAGATCCACCACCCCGTCGGGGATGAAGCTCAGGTCGCGGCTGTCCCGGTTGTAAAGCTGGTTGTCGTACATGAATAGCCCTCCAGTGTCGGTTGTGTGCCCTCAGGATGATATTCGCGCCCCTGCGCAGTTATCCTCCTAAACTATGGCGCGTCGCGCACGTTTTTGGCGCGTTAAGCCAGTCAATGGCGCGTATGACGATAGAGTTCGCGTGCGGCGCGCGGATTCCTCCTGATGAACGCGAAAAATCCCCCGGAATTGTTCCCGGAGGATTTTCCCAAGCTGAATCAATTGCTACCGGGGCGCCAGGGCGGGCACGAAGCGGACGAGCCGCTCGCCCCGGGAGCCGGTGCCGAAGACCCGCCAGACCGGCTGCAGGTAAATCGCCTGGTCGTTGGGCGTCCGGGCGTAGCCCAGGTCGGCCTGAGTAAAGATACCGCCGCCCCGCTCCCGGGCTTTGGCGATGGCCTCCGTCGGGGCGGTCACCGCGTAGTTGCCGGAGACCTGCTCACCCGTCTGGGCGTAAGCTTCCAGGCTGAACACCCGGTACCGGTCGGTCATCCGAATGACGGTGCGGGCGTTCACCACGGGCAGCCCGCCCACCGCCGGCGTGTAAATGACCGTATAGATGTGCTTGAAATTCTCCCGGGCGCCTTCGAAAATCGCCGGCTCCAGCCCCGGCACCGGCAGCGCCGCCCGCACCAGGAAAGCCTGAGCCGCCTGTCGCACGGCTGTTTCATCCAGCACCACCGGCTGGTCCTTCGGCGAACCTGCCGCCTTGTCTTCGAAAATCACGTACCCCTCGCCACTCATGGTGAGCGTGCGGGCGCCTTCCGTAACTCTGAAGCCGTTCGCCGTGGTCTCCGGCGGGCGACTGAAGTCCATGCCCTGGGCAATGCGGCTGAACTGGGCGTTGTCGGGACGGCTCGACAACTGGTAGACCGCAACGCCATTCAAGTTCAGGCCCGCCAATGTCGCCGGCCCCGGCTCCCCGGGCAACAGCTTCTGGTCGGGCAGGGCGAAATTGGGCAGGTCCTCACGTCCGACCTTGCGCACATCGGCGTTGCCGGTGGACGGCTTTTCGGCCGTCAGCGTGGGCGTCGGTCCGCCCGGAACGGTGGGAACCGGATTCGTCGCCGGCCACATATTGAGCCCCACTGCCAGCACAGCGGCGGCGGCCGCCACGGCGACCGACGAGTACATGAACGCTGGGCGGCGGTACCAGGGGGCCATGGTGCGACGGGCTTCCGCCATGAGCTGACGGCGCAGTTGCGCCTTGAACTCCGGCCGGTGCGGCACGTCCACGGCGAGCGTTTCGTCAAGCAAGTCCGTGACTTGCTCCAGCGCCCGGCGTTCACCGGAAGCCACGCTCTGCTCCTGAATCACTTCTCGGATATCCTGGGCTTTGGTCATGGTCGAACCCCACTTTCCGTCAGCTTCCCTCTGAGGCCGCCCAGCGCCCGGAACATGAGCGCTTTCACGGCCCCTTCCGTCTTGCCGATGGTCTGCGCGATCTCCTTGAGCCGGAGCCCGCCGGAGAACCGGAGCAAAATCACATCTTGCTGGTCAGGGGAGAGGGTCTGGATGGCCCGGGCCACCGCCTGTTGGTCGTCCATGCGCAGGGCCGCCTCCTCCGGGCCAATCCCCGTCGCCGGCAGTTGCAGCCCTTCGTCCAGGGGTGCGGTCGGGCGGCGGGCCCGGAAATAGTCGGTCACCACGTTTGCCGCGATGCGGTAAAGCCAGGCCACAAAAGGCTGACCGGTATACTTGTAATGCTGGATGTTCGCCAGGGCCTTCATGAAGGTCTCGGAGGTCAGGTCTTCAGCCGCCTGACGGTCACCAGCTTTCCGATAGATGTACGCATAGATTTTGCCAAAGTAGATGTCATACAGTTGGCCGAACGCTTCCGGATCACGTTTGGCCTGCTCTACGAGCCACGCTTCGTCTGTAGCTTTATCTGTACTTTCCAAAGGGCGATGCGTAAGGGGTCCCTCCAGTCGGTCGCCGGGCATCCGGCGGCCCCTCGATTCACTTAACGGGATATCTCCCGAAAGGTTACGCGCAAATTTTTCAGTCCCGGCGCAGTTGCAGCCAGACGATGCCGGCCAGCACCAGTGCGCCGCCGCCGACCTGCCAGGGTCCCAGCCGGTCGCCAAAGGCCACGGCCGACAGAAGCGCTGTGCCCACCGGCTCCAGCGTGGAGACGATCGATGCCCGGGACGGCCCCAGCCGCTCCACGCCGGCAAAAAAGAGCATCACCGCCAGCACGGTGGCGAAGAACGCGGTGCCCGCCATGGCCCACCAACCGGCCGGTGCCACCCGGACCAGGTCACCCGCAAGAACGCCATATCCAAGGAAGACGGCGGCGGTCGCGGTACTCACATAGGCGGTCACCACCACCGGCGAAGAACGCCGGCTGACCCGGCTGCCGAAAAAGATATAGATCGCATAGACCACGGACGATGCCAGCGCCAGCAACGCCCCGGTCCAGGTGAACAGCGAACCGGCCCCCGGTGCGATCAGTACCAGCGCCACGCCCGCCAGCGTGACCAACAGCGCCGCCGTTTTCCGCCCCGTCAGCGTCTGCCCGTCGAACCACCAGGCCAGGCAGGCCACAATGGCCGGGTACGTGTATAGCAGCAGCGCCGCCAGGCTGGGCGAAAGCCGGTCAGCGGCTACCGACGACAGATAGAGCGAAGACATGGCCGTATAGCCCACGCCGCCCATGAGCAGCAGCTGCAGGGCGGTCCGCAGGTCCGGCAGCGTCCGGCGGGTGATAAGCACGTACGCCCAAAGCGCCGCCGCGGCCATGAGAAAGCGAACGCCGAGCAGCGTCGGCACGTTGGCGCCGGCCCGGTAGGCCAGCACGCCAAAAATCGGCAATGTACTGAATCCGAGCGCGGAAATGGCCGTCAATATTGCGCCGGAGGCCGATAGCGAGAGTTTCACAGTGAATTGCCCCATGCTTTCGTCATTATTACAATAGTAAAGGACCTGGCTGGTAGACTCAAGCCCATAATCTACTCTAGCATGAAGTGTTTCCCGCCCGCATCTAAATCTGGCCGTGAAACCCCGAAAAATCGAACTTGACGGCCCGGCCGAACAGGTGGGTGAACCGCTCCACCACGGCCTGCTCGTGCAGATGGGCCGCCACCGGGTCCCCTTCCGGCCGGTGGTTGATCACGTCGACGTGCGTCCAGCCCCGGTGCCGTCCCGCCAGCAGGGCGCGCCGGATCAACTGGTAAATGGCCACGTCCGCGGGCGGCACGGAGTAGCCGACAAACACGATCCGGTCCGCCCGCTGCAGCCACTCCAGCGCCTGGTCCCAGATGTGCTGGAGCCGGAACCCCTCGTAGTTCTTCAGCCACGTCGGCGAAACGATCAGCCCGTTCAGCCGTTCGTTGCCGCAGCGCCGGCAGGAGAGCCCCTCCACATACGGCAGCAGGTGGGCCACTTTCTCGTCGGCCACCGTGATATGGCTGCAGGCCGGACAGAGCGCCCAGTTCAGCGATCCGTGCAACTTCCCGAGAAACGGCCCTTGCCTGCCCGGGTCCAGCCCGTAATTGGGCACGGCCCCCTGGCCTAGCAGCGCATCGTCCAACAGGGTGTCGTAGTTGAGCGACAACAGGGCGAACTCCCCCGGCCTGGCCGCGTCCAGGAGTGCGCGCACGAACCGGGCGTGCGGCCCGCTGCTTTCCCGGAAGCGGTTTTGCAGGGCGGCGTCCAGGGTGGCGGAAAGCAAGTGCTCCAGGTCCCGCCGCACCTGGTAGAGCCGGGGCGGGTCGTACTGAAAGCCCAGCCCCTGGTTGACATGCAGGCTCCAGTCCACCAGGCTGATCAATTCATCCACTGCCGGCATGAAGGCGAACGCCTCCGGCCCTGTCACCGGCGTCCGAAAAATGGTCTCCAAAAACCGCCAGACCGCGCGAATGCGGTCATCGAAATCGGGCGCCAGCAACTCCCAGCCCCGGGCCAGAAAATCCTTGACAGCCGGGGCGCCCTCTGCGGCCGACGCTCCCGCTCCGAAAATGTAAACGTCCATGGACCTAGTCTGCTCAAAGGCGGCCCCGTATAAAGGAAGGGATTGCCGGGCATCATGCGCCCGGAGGTGTCTTCCATTGCCCACTCTGCCGACACTGCCCACTCTGCCGACACTGCCGACTCCCACGGAACGGTTGGTGGCGCTGCTCTGCTACCTGGGCGCCCTGCGAGTGCCCATCGTCGCCCTCCTGCTGCCGGGCTGGGCGTTTACGGTGCCCAGCGGCCTCGTGATCGCAGGTGCCGCCTGGGCCTACGGGCGCAAGCGCTCCCCTTTCCTTCGCCACCACGGCCGGGAAGGGTTCAAATGGGCCCTGCAGGCCAACCTGGTCCTGGCCGGGCTGGCACTGCTCGCCAAAGGACTCTATTTGCTCTGGTTCTACTCCGGCGCGACCGCCGCCAATGCCCTCTGGCATTTCAGCGCCTCCACTTTTCGGTGGGCAGGGCTGCTGGTCACGGTCCTGACGGTTTATGTCATGGTGAAGGCCGCTCGGGGCAGCACAGGGGACGCTCTGTCCGGGTAGTAGGGTTCTCCCCCGGTTCTGGCGCGCTCCGGCCCGGCGCGCAGAAAAACCCCTTCCACCGAAAGAAAGGTCTTGACCACTCCGAAGGCCCCGTGGTATCCTCCTCCGTAATTACCATAGCGTGCGCAGACGACGGCTGCCGGAAGAATGGGCCATGGCCCGACCGAAGGGGCAAGGGGGCGGATCATCCCGACCGCCTGCCGAAACTCTCAGGTGTCTCCGGGAAATCCGGAGAAGGTACCGCAGCCCGATGCATCTCTGGAGAGATCCGCCAAAGCGGGCGCCGAAGGAGCAAGGCCTACCCGGCCGTCACTCTCAGGCAAAAGGACAGAGCAAGGGAAAGAGTCCGCCCAACAGGCGGGTTCTTTCCCGTTTGCTTTTCTGGCCGGCCCGCCGTCTCTCCCGGGCCGGCTTTGCCGTTTTCTGCCCGCATATTAAGGAGCGAATACGAACGATGGCCAGCAAACTCACCGACCGCGCCCGCATGCTCATCTCCTGCCCCGACCAGCCGGGCATCGTCGCCGCCGTCTCCCAGTTCCTGTTTGAGCGGGGCGCAAACGTGATCCAGTCCGACCAGCACACCACCAACCCGTACGGCGGCCTGTTCTTCATGCGGGTCGATTTCGCCCTGCCCGATGTCGTCCAAAAGGCCCCGGCCCTGGAGCGTGAGTTCGCCACCATCGCCGACCAGTTCCAGATGGAGTTTCGGCTGTCGGTGGCCGAACGGCTGAAGAAGGTGGCCATTTTCGTCTCGAAAGAGAGCCACGCCCTGCAGGAGCTGATCTGGCAGTGGAAGTCCGGGGATATCCGGGCCGAAATCGCCATGGTCATCAGCAATCACCCGGACCTGGCCGGCGTGGTCGAGCCGTTCGGCATTCCGTTCCACGTCGTCCCGGTGACCAAGGAGACCAAGGCGGAAGCCGAAACGAAGCAATTGGAACTGACGGCGGGCGTGGACCTGGTCGTGCTGGCCCGCTACATGCAGATCATCAGCGGCAACTTCATCAGCCATTTCCCGCACCGAGTGATCAACATCCACCACTCTTTCCTCCCGGCCTTCGTAGGCGCCAACCCCTACGCCCAGGCCGAGAAGCGGGGCGTCAAGCTGATCGGCGCCACCGCCCACTACGTGACGGAAGAACTGGACGCCGGGCCGATCATCGAGCAGGACGTGCAGCGGGTCGACCACCGCTCGGACGTCGACGACCTGCGCCGGTTGGGCCGCCACGTGGAGCGGGTGGTGCTGGCGAAAGCCGTCGCCTGGCACCTGGAAGACCGGGTGCTGGTCCACGGGAACAAGACGGTCGTTTTCGCCTGACCCGCCTCGGGCGAATCGAACACCCCCTCCGGAAGCTGCGGCTTTCCGGAGGGGGTCTTTCTCATTCATCTCAACCGTTGTCCGGGTCGGCAAATGACTGTCCCTTGGCGTTAAGCGCACTGCGAATGAGGCCAATCGCTTTTGGGCCCATGCCATGTAGTCTTTGGAGGTCGGCCTCTTTGACCATTGTAAATTGATCCAGTCGCGAGTATCCGGCCGCGTTGCGTGCTCGAAGTGCCGGCCCCAGGTCAGTGTTGTCCGAGCCAGTCGGTTATGGCCGACATCACGGCGGGGGTTTCCTGAATGTGAAAGAGCAGATGCGGAAGGCCAGGGAGCAGCACCCACCGCTTGTCGGTCACCGCCAGCACCTCGTACATCTGCTTGGCCCCTACCTGTGCTGGATCCTGGTCGCCCACCAGCACCAGCGTGGGCACCCGAATCTGCGGCGCCCGCCCGATGGTCTTCTGACGAACATCGTTGGCAGCGAGGCCGAACGCCATGGACATCGCTTGCAGGTGAAGCGGGTCATCGGCGATGAAGTCGACCTGGTCGGGCAGGTCGACGGTCTGGGAGAGCCGCTTCCGGTCGTATGCGGTGGGGCCGGGTAACAGGACCGGGCGGTGCCGCAGGAACAGCCAGGCAGCCGGTCCCCTGATCCAGTTCGTCCACGGTACCGGAGCCGCAAGTGCCGTCATGGCCGGCGCCACCGCGATGAGACCCGCGATGTCCGGGTGGGTCTCGGCGGCCCAGGATGCCGCCAGGGCACCGCCCAGGCTGTGGCCCAGCACATACATGCGGGCTCCGGAGTAGCGCTGTTTCAGCTGCCCGACCAGTTCGGTGACATCCGCGTAAATGCGGCTCTGAGAGGGGACGTCGCCGTGCGGGGTACGGGTCAGGCCGTTGCCCCGCAAGTCTGCTGCATAATAGGCGATACCGGCATCTCGCAGGCTCTCGCCGACCCGACTGTGGTAGCCGCTGTGTTGTCCGATGCCGTGCAGTCCGAGCACCACCTGCTTCACATCGCCCAGGGGCACCCAGTGCCGGACGAATAGTTCAGCGCCGTCGCTGACCTTGATGTATTCACCGCTCTCCGGGACGGGGGCGTTCTGCCACGGGTCGCGGGGAATGGGACTGACCAGTGTGGCAGCCAAACTGATGCCCAGAATGACGAGCGGGGGACTGAGACCGATCGCCAGCACGATTTTCAACCAGCTCACGAGGTTGCACTTCCTTCACCAGGAGCAAGGTGGATCCGCATCGGTCTAAGTACAAACATTCTGCACCAGTATTACAGTTCACTCAAGGCCTGAAATTCGCGGTGGTTGTAATAGACCTGGGCGGAGTCGGGGGTTGAACGAACGTCGATGCGCCGGCAACACCCCATTCCGTCGTGACGGTTCACATCTATTTTTGGCAGATGAAAACCCCCTCCGGAAGCTCTGGCCTTCCGAAGGGGGGCTTTTTTGCCTGTCATGCGATCGGTTCCGAATTCCTGCGAAACCAGTCACCAAGCGTGGCTACATCTTCAATCATGCCATACTCCCGCACTCCGTGCGCTCCGCCGGTGACAACCAGAAGCCGCTCGTGGAGTGCGATGACCCGCGTTGGGACCAACGTCTTGATCATTTTGCCAAACGCGCCAAAGCGGACTTGTCCTGGGTGATGAAAGCATCCCCCGCAGCCTCCACTTCAGCGTCGGAGCCGAGCGACGGTGTGGCGGCCGGCAGCCCCTCCCGGCTCTCGTGGATAAGCCAGCGGAGGAACTTCCTGGCGGCGTCGAGATGCTCAGGTGGAAGGTCATTGATCAGGTGGTGAAGGTCTTCGCGCACAGGCTCCCCGGGAGGCTCGCTGGCGGCATCTTGCTGCCGGTGGGCCTGGGAGGCCGACTTCGGGGTTTCGCCGGTGACCCCGGCCCCTTTCGGCAGTCCTGAATCCTTCCGTTCGGGTACGCCTTTAGCTCGCTGTTTCATGCCTTTGCCTCCTTCCCATCCGTTCAACGTCATCCTAACAGGTTCCCCTCAGCACATCAACAAGGCGCAGGATAGCTTGGCGTAACTGATTTCCGAGGGCTTTGGAGTCAGTTGGACAGCGTTACCATTTGTACGAAGCGTAGGCCAGCTTCGTACAAAGGGCATCTCCCAGCTCCCTGAGGACCGCATTATCTGCAATCTGAGTAGTCCAGAATCCGGTGACCGGATCTTGACGGTGCGGTTCTCTTATCCGTAGCGCAAAGCATGCCTCGATGCCGTCTTCCAGGTTCATCCCGATGTACAGTTGCGGTCGGTCGGCGTTCATCTCTTCAGTCGTCGGCAGGGCATAGCTGGCCTGGACGAACCCTAGCTTCTTCAAGATCTCGTCCTTATTGGCCTCCAGTTCAGCAACCTGCGCAACGGTTGCCCGGAATCCCGGGTCGGTTGAGTACACGATCCCAAACGTTATTCCCATCCTCACGCCTCCCTACGGGGTGAGCTGCACAGTGACGTACTCCAGCACGTCCGGCGCTTTCTGCTCGAAGTAAAGGATGGAAGAGGGTGCCTACGGAGTTTCTTGGTTAATCCACTTCAATGGAGTTCCGAGTAGCTGCTCCAACTTGGCCCACACGGCCGAGGTGGTATCGGGAAGTGTCAGAGCTTGCTCCACCACAACGGCGAAGCTGACGAGGGCACCGCCGTCACTCATGTAGACACGGTTGATCTTGTGCGTTTGTCGACACTCCGGACACTCCAGTGTCGGAATCGCATCCGCACTAAAGTTCCCGCCGCCCAAAGCTTCCCAGAACTCATCTTGTACGTTGGCTCGGCAGAGTTCTGTCGGGCAGAATAGCGTCATGTCGGGGCCAGGGAAGAAGTGAGGAGTGGTAACGACGCTAATGCGGTCTCGACTAGTCCCACCGAATTGGAGTCCGAGATCGGCCGCCACGGGTCCGGGACGGAAGCCGAGGGGGTCGATGTCGACTCCAGGCAACGGCTCCCGTTGGACCGTAGCAGTGTCCAGGAGCGATAACAGGTCGGTGAGTTGTTCCGGTCCAATCACATAGTCCGGGTCTTTGGAAAAAATCAGGGCTCGCGATCCGCTCAACTTTTCCACCTCGCACTGCCTGGGAGGAGCCGGGCCGGCGAACCCTTCTACCTCACGTAGGTCACTTGGCCGAGTTTCGCCCCCAGGAGCCTCTCAAGCTCCTCCATGGTCTCTCTTGGAACAGTGGACTCGTACACGGGCTCGTCAAATCCCGGGAGTGGGCCCCTCTCACGAAGGGCATTCTCCACAACAACGGCGAAGCAACTGATGACCGGCTCTTCCATGCCCTCGCCGTAATGCATGTCGCGTTCATCTACGACACGAGCTGTCGGGGAGAAGTGGGGGCCGGGGAAGCCGGCAAATGCAGCAAGCCCCGTTTTCCCCATCCCTTTAAGCCGAAGGATGACGTCGGCGGCGGGCTTGTACTCCGGGTCGATCGGATGTATCACCGTAAATGTGGTCCCCAAACCGAACCCCTCCTACGGGACAATGTTGAGGCGGAACTGCTCCTTCAGCTGGTTGAACGCAGCCTTCCCGGCGTCCTCGCCCAGGGCAGTCTGCAACTTTGAGAGGATTCGGTTGTTCACGGCGCTTTCAACGACGTCGTGAACCGTCTGCGTCTCAACCCGCCACTCAAGGATTACATAGGGTTCGCGACGAATGGCGACGAACTGCCGGATAATCTCGTTAGCGAAGTCCTCTTCCATGGCGGCGCTACCCTTAAACTCCAGGAGTCGAAGCATATAGCCCCCATCCGATTTGGCCTCCACAAAGACTCGCCAGACACCCTGTTGCTCCAGGCCGTCAAACGCCACTTCGTTGAAAGCATACTCCCACATGAAGAGATTGCCGTCTACCACCATAGACCGGGAGCCCAAAACATTACGGACTTGGTAGCCGACCACCCTGGGGGAAAAGCCGTTGCGGTTGAACCATTGCCACCCATTGGGCTTTCCGAAGGCGGCCGAGCCCTGTAGCAACAGCCGTTCGCCAGAGGGCGTAGTCACTTCGGCGACACTCCGAGGAGCAACATTCTTCATCAGGCTGCCCACGTAAATGGCCGTGCCTACGTCCAACGCGGTGCTTACAATCGCATAACCCCACTTGAGTCGCGTCTCAAGAGGATCACCCCTGCGTTCCAGTCCGAACTTGTTGACGTAAGCTATCATCCCGGGCTGGTTGAGGGTTCCATTGAGCATATTCTCGATAATGAAGTCCGAGCCCCACGTCTGGTACGTGTAGTGACCAGCGATTATCCCATCGGCGGGACAGGTGTCGAAGGTGTACCCCATGAGGTTGCAGACCTGCTCAGGAGTCATCCAGATGTTGTACGCAGACTCCAGGTTTTCGATCCAGATGCTGCGGGAGTCGCTATCCCACCGGACGCTGCCACCGTTCTTTTCGATCAGATCACGGAAAGGGACGCGGGTCCGGCCGTCGAGAACGACTGCGCCCTGGTCGAGCTGGATCTTCCTCCCGTTCCAGATCATGTAGCTTTGGTCGTTCGGGTAGCAGAGGACATTGCTGGTGGCGTCAAGGCAGGCCGTGCCGTACTCCTGGAACCACTTGAGATGGACGACGTTGTTGATGTAACCCGAAGGCACCGTGGCAGCGACAAGCTCCCTCATCGGCAGAAGGGTCCGGCCGTTCTTGACGACAACCGGAACTTCGAACTGGTAGCACTGGCCCCGGATAATGACTGCGAAGTCCGTGCCAAGAGGAGCACCGGTTTCGCTGACGGCCGGATTACGCCGTCCTTCACAGATGCGGTCACTCCCGCCCTCCGACGGGAGCTGTTGGGTCCCAACACCGGGGACCGCCCCTTTGGACCCTGCGGCGAAGGATTCGGCGGGCATCAACGCGGCGCTCAGGAGCAGGCAAAGTGCGATCACTGCGCTCTTGTGGCGCATCATCTCATCACCTCGCCTACCACTTCATGCTTTCGGTCTAAAGTACCTTCCAGTTTATGTAAATTTTCGGTAGGAAAATGAGAACTCCCCCCATCGACGGCCTATCCCTCACAAGATCACTTGTTCGGTGATTTGTCCCGGGTTTCGCCGTGTTCGGTTCGTGTTCTCTGGTTGATATTTCCAAATTATGGTGTAAACTGGAAGAGAACAACCGGCGAAATCGGGGGTGACTCTCCTGGACATTGAGAGGTTACGGGCACTGAAAGCCGAAGGCCAGTATCAGGATGCCTTTAACCTGTACTTGCAGCTCGTCACCATGAGGGAGGCCAGTGCAGAAGCCTGCCTGATTGGCGGTCAGTCTGCCAGGAAGCTGGGGAACCTGTGGGCTGCTAGAGACGCTCTGGAAAGCTGCCTGGAGCGGGGGCCGGACGGAGAAACTCTCGGCATGGCCCAGTTCTTGCTCGGTGTGGTCATGCGCCAACTCGGGAAGCCGCATGAGGCCATCCTGCGCCTGACGGCGTTTCTCGACGGCCTGCCAGAATACCCGCAGTTGGCCGCGATCGGGTTGGGGCCTGCGCTCTATGACCGCGGAATCGCGTTCCAGTATGCCGACAGGCTGGAAGAAAGCCTGTACGCCTTCAGTCAAGCCTGCGACGAATTCCGCAGGGAGGGCATGTCCGTCTATCTCTGCATGGCGCTACAGAACCGTGCCTGGGTTGCTGGGTTATTCGGCGATGCTCTCCAGGTCCGGCTGGCATTGCAGGAGGCTCGCCCCCTGTGCAACACGCCCGTCCTCCAGTGGCATCAGCGCCTGGGCGAAGCGTTCCTGGCTTCCATTGACTACGACCATTTGAACGCTGAGTCCCGCCGAACTTGCCAGCGCCAAGCATTGGAACTCTGTGCGGTCATCTATAACCACCAGGACAGCGATGTGCCGGTGGAAGCTCGGAGCCAGTCATACTGGCTCGCCGGAACGATCAGCCTGGACATTGGCGAGATTGAGGACGCCCACCGTCTTGGGCAGGAGGCCATGCACTACGCCTTCGCGGCTCCGGTAGGCAGCCGTTGCCTGTACGACGCGGCGGATCTGCTGCGACAGGTCCATACAGTTCGCTCAGAGGAAAACCGAACGAGGCCATAGGACCGGCCCCGTTCTTACCCGTACCTGTTGCGCGGTCAGCGACAAAGCAAGGGAGGTGCCGGAGGGATGAGACGTATCCTGGTAATGCTCCTGGTTCTGGCGATGGTAATCCTCGGTGTTGTCGGGATCGCCAGCGCCGCGCATGACGAGATCGTCCCGTTCTCGGTTTTGGTCACAAAGTCCGGCCGATAAGCAACACGCCGATTGACTAGCCCCCCCCTGGGGGGCTTTTCCGTTCTTGATGGTGGCTGGGCGCTGTCTGAGCAGTAGTCAAAAAGGCGCTCTCCGGGACATGCGGCTTCATTCGGCACGTTTGCTTGACTCCTGAAGCGATCCGTTACTCGTTATTATATAATTGTCACAAGTGCCGCCATTACAGTGTCATAGCGAGACTCTGGTCGCATGCGCCGGGTCTGACGAACACGGGCAGGGATTCCGCAACAATCGCTGAATCACGTTAAGGCGAACCATTTGATCATCTGCTTGCCTCTGTTAAGCGGTCAAGCATGCGGTGGCGGAGGTGAACCCATGGATCCGGGCACTATCGACCTGCTGAAACAGTTTGTTCTCGGCGTCGCTGTCAACCAGGTCTCCGATCGGATCGTGAACCCCCTGGTGGATCGGTTCGCCGCCGGAAAGCAGCTGAAGGACCCTGGACTGGAGCAAGCCGCACACCTGGCTTTTATCCAGGCACAGGAAGCGATTTGCGAGGAGTGCCTTGTCCTCGCCAGCACTCCCGATGAATTGTTCCGGCTCAAAGTGAAGCAGAAGGCGCTGGCCGAAGAGCGGGAAACGCTGATCAAGTCGACCAGGGCGCCTCGCGACAAAGCAAAGTTGAAGCCCCCCCTTGATGATGCGGCGGACGTGGCGTTGCTGATCACACCCCATCGCCCGGACATCCAGGCCGCGCACAACGACCTGGCGGGGCGGCTGGTGGCCGTGGCGACGGGTGCGCCGGACACGCCCGAACTCTACGCAAAGCGACTTGCGGAGCGGCTCTACCTGGAGATGGGCCGCTGCTTTGGGCTGCAACTCAAGCAGCATCCGGATCTTCAGCGGGCGTTTGATACCAGCGCCATCACCCTGGTCCTGGCCACCGCCTTCAGCATCAAGGTCGACACGGAAACGATCAAGGAAACAGTCGCGACCATCGCCAAACAGGTCGATGGGATATACAACAACGCCTTTCCACCCCCGCCGTCCGGCTTCAAGGCGGTCCCGGTGGCCCGGAGTGCATCGTTCGTGGGGCGGAAGCGGCTTCTGGAGCGTATCCGGAGCCTCCTGACCGAGAACGAGACGGTGGCGCTTTACGGTTTGGGCGGCGTCGGCAAGACCCAGGCGGCAGCCCGGTACGCATACGACCACTGGGATGATTACCGATTCATCTTCTGGCTCCGAGCCGAGGAAGAGTCCACCCTGGGCGGGGATTATGCCGGCCTGGCCAAACCGCTCGGAGTCCTGGTAGCCGGGCTGCCGAACGCCGACGCGGTGGTGGAGGCGGTGCGCCGGACCCTGGAACAGACGGAGGACTGGCTGCTGGTGTTTGACAACGCTCGGGGTCGGGATTCACTCCAGCCATACCTGCCCAGGACCCCCAAAGGTCACGTCCTCATCACCTCCCGTGACAGCCGGTGGGGCGGGAAAGTGAAGCACCTGGAGATCGTACCCTTTGAGCCTGCCGAATCCACCGCGTTCCTGACAGAGCGGACCGGGCGGGAAGAACCGGAGGCCGCGGCCCTACTTGCAGCAGCGCTCGGTCACCTGCCGCTGGCGCTGGCCCAGGCCGGGGCTTACATTGCGGAACGGCCGCTGATGACCATCTCCGGCTACCTCAAGCTGTATCTGGAGCGCCGGCAGAAGCTGCTGAACGATGTAGCGACTGACGACGAGTACAAGCAGACGGTAGGCACCACCTGGGACATCTCCTTCGAGGCGGTCCAGCAAGAGGCACCGGCGGCGGCAGACTTGCTCCGCTTATCGGCTGCTCTAGCCCCGGACCAGATTCCGGTGCACCTGCTGGCCCGGGGCGCCGACAAGATGCCGGAACCGCTGGCCGCAGCCATGCGGGACGACGAGCAACGACACGAAGTGGTGGCGGCGGCCTGCCGTTACTCGCTGATGCAGGCCAACCCGACGGACGGCACACTCTCCATCCACCGGCTGGTGCAGGAAGTGATTCGCGACCGGCTGGGGGATGTGGGCGGGCAGCGGTGGGTTGACGTGGCCGCTGCGGTGCTGACGAAGGTATTCCCCGGCGACGTGGGTAATCTGGACCAGTGGCCGGTCTGTAAGCTCCTACTCCCCCATGCCGAATCCGTGCTGGAGCAGATCTACCCCCGCGAACTGGATTCGGCTGCCACGGGCTATCTTCGGGACCAGTTGGGCACTTATCTCTGGCGAGTGGGAGGCTACCCGCGGGCACTGGCCCACCTGGAGCGAGGGCTGGCCATTGATGAGCGGGGCCTCGGCCCGAAGCACGAGAATACGGCCGCTTCGCACAACAACCTGGGGAACCTCCTGTCCGCCATGGGGCGGTACGAAGAAGCACTGGGTCACCTCCAGAAGGCCCTCGACATTTGCAGGCGAATCCTTGGCCCGGACAACCCGGACACGGCCTCCTCCCATAACAACCTGGGAACAATTCTGGATAACATGGGGCGGCACGAAGAAGCGTTAGACCACCTGAAACAGGCCCTGGACATCAGGCAGCGGGTTCTACCTCCCGACCATCCGCAAATAGCTACGGCTCACAACAACCTGGCAGCACTCCTATACCACATGAAGCGGTACGAAGAAGCGCTGGCCCGCCACCGGCAGGCCCTGGATATCAGGCAACGAGGACTTCCGCCCGATCACCCGGATACAGCCATCACTCATAGCAACCTGGGGTCGGTCCTGGACGACATGGGGCGCAATGAAGAAGGGCTCGCCCATCACCAGCAGGCCCTGGACATCATGCAGCGAGTCCTCCCCCCCGTCCACCCGGACCTGGCCCTGGCACACTACAACTTGGCGGCGGCCCTGGACGACATGGGGCGGTATGAAGAAGGGCTGGCCCATCACCAGCAGGCCCTGGACATCAGGCAGTGCATTCTTCCACTCGACCACCCGGACATAGCCACCTCTCATAACAACCTGGGGGCGGCGCTGTACGACATGGGTCGGTATGAAGAAGGGCTGACCCACCACCAGCAGGCCCTGGACATCAGGCAGCGCATTCTTCCACTCGACCACCCGGACATAGCCACCGCTCATAACAACCTGGGGACGGCGCTGGGCGCCATGGACCGGTATGACGAAGCATTGGCCCACTTGCAGCAGGCCCTGGGCATCAGGCAGCGAGTCCTCCCGGCCGACCACCCGGACACGGCCCAGTCCCATACCAACCTGGGGGCGGTTCTGTACGCCATGGAGCGGTACGAGGAAGCGCTGACCCACCAGCGCCAAGCCGTGAACATCCGTGAGCGCACCCTTCCTCCACGCCACCCCCACTTGGCCGAGGGGCACGAGAACCTCGCCATCATCCTCCAGGCCATGGGCCGCTACGAAGAGGCCGAGCAGCACTTCCGGCGTGCTCGCGAAATCCGGGGCGAGCCAGGCCCCGCATGAACCCCCGTCCGGAACCGCACCCCAGACCAGGTCACGCATGATAAACGCGGCAAATTGTCAGGAGCCCGGCCTTCCCAAGGTCGGGCTCCGCCTGTTGCCTGGATTCATCCATGGGCTGAGAGAGATGGTGGCGCAGATTCCCTCAAACCATCTCGTTTTCAAACGCCAACGTTCAAGAATGTCTGGTCCATCCGGACAAAGATCCGACCTTCTACAGCCTGCATCACTTTGCAGCTCCTTTCAGCCACTTGATCCACCTTCACCCAATTTGTCTCGTCGTTTTCGATGCCGCCCCGTTGAGTTCTATCGTCACCTGTCGTTTATTATCGTGTGCCGTTGATTTCTATTGTGTGGCGTTGATTTCTATTGTGATCTGTCTTTCATTATCGTGACGCGAGCTTCCGGAGAATTCCGGAATCATCCCCGTCGTGATCCGCCAAAATCCGCCCCCGGCTTGCTTTCCCGGGCTCTTGGCCCCGTGTGCGTAGACATCTTCCCCGTCCCTCGGTACCCCTGCGGGCGGCCCGGATTTCTATCGTTTTTTGTGGTGTACGATCGTTTTCTCTGGTTTTCCCGGAAATCGCGAAAAGAGTGGGCGACAGCTTGACTCGCTGTCGCCCACTCTTATGCATGTAGCTTCTACTTCAGCGCCTTGCCAACCAGCTCGGCCACTTCCCACGGCAGGGCAGCGACCTTGACGCCGGCGCCGGTGAGCGCCTCCACCTTGGACTGGTAGGTACCGCGGTTGCCTTCGATGATGGCGCCTGCGTGACCCATGCGCTTGCCGGCCGGAGCGGCCTTGCCTGCGAGGTAAGCCACGACCGGCTTCTTCACGTTGGCCTTGATGTACTCAGCCGCCATCTCTTCCTGGATGCCGCCGATTTCGCCCACCATGACGATGGCTTCGGTCGCCGGGTCGGCGTTGAACAGCTCGAGGGCGTCGACGAAGTTCGTGCCGATGACCCGGTCGCCGCCCATGCCGATGACCGTCGTCTGGCCGAGGCCGGCGTTGGTCAGCGTGAAAGCGATTTCGTAGGAGAGCGTGCCCGAGCGGGCGACGACGCCCACGGGACCCGGCCGGTAGATGTGGTTCGGCATGATGCCCATTTTCGCTTTTTCGCCCGGGCTGATCAGGCCGAAGGTGTTCGGGCCGATGACCCGGCAGCCGTACTGCTTGGCGTACTGCATGATTTCCATGGTCTCCTGGGTCGGGACGTGCTCCGGAATCAGCACCAGCACCTTGATGCCGGCGTTGATCGCCTCGTAAGCGGCGTCCTTCGCACCGGGAGCCGGCACGAACATGATCGAAGCGTTGGCGCCGCCCTTCGCCACGGCCTCGTGGACCGTCGCGTAGACCGGCACGCCGTGAATCTCCTGGCCCGCCTTGTCAAAGTTGACGCCACCGACGACCTGGGTCCCAAAAGCCAGCATCTGTCCGGCGTGGAACTGGCCCTGAGAGCCCGTAATGCCCTGCACGACCACGCGGGTGTCCTTGTTGATAATAACGGCCATGCTGGATTACGCCTCCTTTCCGTAGGCAGCCTTGACAGCCGCCCGGGCCGCTTCGCCCATTTCGGTATAAGCCTCAATGCCATTTTCGGCCAGCATTTCCCGGCCGCGGACGTCGTTGGTGCCGACCATGCGGACCACCAGCGGCACGTCGATGCCCTTGGACTTCTTCACCTGGATGATCGCTTCGGCTACCAGGTCGCACCGGGTAATGCCGCCGAAGATGTTGACGAAAATCCCCTTGGGCTTGGTCCCCAGGAGGGCGTCAAACGCCTGGGCCGTGGGCTCCACGCCCGAACCGCCGCCGGCGTCGAGGAAGTTGGCCGGCCGGCCGCCGTAGGCGGAGAGCACGTCCAGCGTACCCATGGCCATGCCGGCGCCGTTGGCCATCACGGCGATGTCGCCGTCCAGTTGCACGAACGCCAGACCGATCTTCTTGACCTTCTGCTCCAGCTCCGTCCCCTCTTCCACCGTCGGGAACTCGGGGTGACGGAAGAGCGCGTCGTCTTCCACGTTGAACCGGCCGTCGGCTGCGACGAGCTTGGTGCCGTTCTCCGTGAGGGCCAGCGGGTTAATTTCCACGAGCTCGGCATCGTACTTGCGGAAAGCGTTGTACATGCCGATGAGGACCTTGCCGAACTGCTTGGCGAGGTCGCCGGTGAGGCCGATCTTCCGGGCGATTTCCCGGGTCTGGTAGGGCAGGAGACCAGTGGTGATGTCGACGTGCGAGAAGACGATGTTCTCGTGCGCCACCGACTCGATTTCCACGCCGCCGAAAGCCGAAGCCATGATCAACGGCAGCTTGACGAGGCCGTCGAGGGTAATGGAGACGTAGAATTCCTTTTCGATCTTGATCTGCGGGTCAACCAGGACCTTGTCGACCGTGAACCCCTTCAGGTTCATGCCCAGGATCTCGGACGCCCGCACTTTCGCCTCTTCCGGCGTGTTCGCGAGCTTGATGCCGCCGGCCTTGCCGCGACCGCCGACCAGGACCTGCGCCTTGATCGCGCAGGGGCCGATCTTGCGGGCCGCTTCTTCAGCCTGCTCCGGAGTCTCGCACAGGATGCCGCCGCCGGTGGGTACGCCGTGTTCGGCCATCATTCGCTTTGCCAGGTACTCATAGAGCTTCATTCGCCCACCTCCATGCTTTCTCCAGACCTTTGACCCGTTCGGAAACCGTTACAACACAAAAGAGCCCGTGAGGATGGCCCCACGGGCTCAATACTCCACCAAGGAATTTTATCACACACGAGCCATCTCAACAACAGCGGAACCTAGTGCTGAATGGACACAATCCGGTCTTCGCCCAGGTTTGGGTGATGAGCCATGATGAGCGCCACGACCGCTGAAGCGCGCTCTTCCCGCTCGGAATCCCGCGCCCAGCGGGCGGTCAGATGCGCACCCACGGCAAAAGAGAGCGCCTCTCCCGGCAGTTCCATGGCAAGGGTGGCGTGCGCCAGCGTGAGGTAGGCGTCGCATCTGATCTCTTCGTGCCCTTTGGGTGCCGCCGAGGCGGACACGGCATAACGGACGGCGTTCAGATAGTCCCCTCGTGCCATTGCCGTATCGGCCATTTGGAGTAAGGACCCATGCGACTGATCCACGGTCACGCCCTCCGCCCCTCATATAGCTTCACGATGTTGTACAGCCCTTCGGTCGCCATAGATTCCAGGTCCGTCAGGCCGGCGGCAATGGCCGCCAGACGGGCGTCAGCCAGCGCGCGCAGCGACCGCCGCCAGTCATTCGCCTCCTTGGCCTGGGCGTACAGTCCCATCTGGATGCGAAACTGCTCCACCTGCGCCTCCATGCCGGGTACCAACGCATTGGCGATGGCCGCCACCTTGTCAAAATCCCCCTGCGCAGCAGCAGCACGCAGTTCCCACCCGATTGACAGCGACTCCTCCATGCGATCTCCTCCCCACCGGCTAGCACGATCTATCTCTATGTCTTAATACGAATTCTCGAACATCAAGGTTCGAATGATCCTCGATTAAATTTCGTATAGAATGAGAGGAAGTTGAAAGAAGGCGGTGAAGATCATGCGCCTCCAACCGCGCATCATTCTTGCCACTATGGCGCTGGTCACCCTGATTGTGGGCTTGACCGGCGGACTCTTCCTTTGGATTCTCCGGCAGACGCTCCTGTCCCAAATCGGTGAGGGCGCCCTGGACGTGGCCCAGGCGGTGGCCCGGATGCCGCAAATCCGACTGGCCATGGACGACCCGGACCCGTCGGTCGTGATCCAGCCGCTGGCCGAGTCGGTCCGGGAGGCCACCGGCGCTACTTTCATCGTGGTGGGCAACCGGCTGGGGGTGCGGTACTCCCACCCGGACCCCACCAAAATTGGTCAGGCCATGGTCGGCGGCGACAACGGCGGCGCCCTGGATGAAGGCCGGGACTACGTTTCGGTAGCCGACGGCTCCCTGGGCCGGTCGATCCGCGGCAAGGTGCCGATTCTCGATGCCAATGAGCAGGTGATTGGGGTCGTCTCCGTGGGCTACCTGCTGACGGAGGTCGACCGGGTCGTCTACCGCTACGCCCGGGGCGTGGTCCTGGTGCTGCTCCTCGGCCTCATCATCGGCGTGCCCGGCGCCTGGGCGCAGGCCCGGTCCATCAAGCGGGCGATTCATGGCCTGGAGCCGAAGGAGATCGCCGCCCTGGCCGAGGAGCGGAGCGCCATTTTGGGCGCCATCCGCGAGGGACTCGTCGCCACCGATGGGGCCGGCCAGGTGGTAGTGGCCAACGAGACGGCCCGGGAACTGGTGCCCGGGCTGGAACTGGGTGTGCCCATCCGAGACGTGCTGCCCAACGCCCGCATGCCGGAGGTGCTGGAGTCGGGACAGCCGGAATTTGACCAGCACATGCTGCTGGACGACGTCACCGTGGTGGCCAACCTGGTGCCGGTCCGGATCAACGGGAAGGTAACCGGCGTGGTGGCCACCTTCCGGGACCGGTCGGAACTGGAACGGCTGACCCGGGAACTGCACAGCACCCGCCGCTATACCGATGAGCTGCGGGCACAGGCCCACGAGTATCAGAACACGCTTCAGGCCGTCTCCGGCATGATTCAGCTGGGACGCCCGGATGAGGCGGTCGATTTCATCCAGGATGTCACGGAGACGTACCGGCACCTGGTGGAGTCCATGCCCAAGTCGATTGCTGACACGGCCGTGGCCGCCCTGCTGCTGGGCAAGCGAGCCCGGGCGGAGGAGTTGCACTGCCAGTTCACGCTCGACGCATCGTCGCAACTGGACGGGCGTCTGCCCGATTCGAAGCTGCTGGTGCGGGTGGTGGGAAACCTGCTGGACAACGCCCTGGAGGCCATCGCCAAACTGCCGGTGGATCAGCGGGAGGTCCGGGTGCGGCTGGCCGACGAGGCCGGTATGGTCTGCGTGGAGGTTGCCGACAGCGGCCCGGGTGTCCCGCCGGAACTGGAAGCGGATATCTTCAGGGAAGGGTTCAGCACCAAGGCGGCGGGCCGGGGGATCGGACTCGCCCTGGTCAAGCGGTTGGTGGAGCGGGCAGGCGGTGCGATTCATCTGGACACGGCCCCGGAAGGCGGCGCTCGGTTCCGGGTCCTCATTCCCCGGCCGGCGGAGGGATAAGCATGCTGCGTGTACTTATTGTGGAAGACGACTACCGGGTGGCCCGTGTGAACCGCGGCTTTGTGGAACAGGTGGCGGGGTTCGAAGTGGCGGGCACGGCGGCTACCGCTGCCGAAGCGGAACGGGCGCTGCGCGACCTGGTGCCCGATCTGATCATCCTGGATTTGTACCTGCCGGACGGCAACGGCCTGGACTTGCTGCGGCGGCTCCGCTCCAGCGGCCATCCCACCGACGTCATCGTCGTGACGGCGGCCAAAGAGGCGGCCTCGGTGCAGGAGGCCTTGCGGGCCGGCGCTGTAGACTACGTGTTAAAGCCGTATCGGTTTGAGCGGTTTGCCGAGGCGCTCAGCCGGTACCGGGAGTACCGTGGCCAGATTGCCGGTGCGGCGCAGATCGAGCAGGACCAGGTGGACCGGCTGCTGGCCCGCCGCCCGCCTGCCCGGGAGGGCGACGCGGTGCCCAAGGGGATCGACCCGCTGACGCTGGAGAAAGTGCTGCACGTGATCCAGGAAGCGCCCGCGCCGATGGCCGCCGAAGATCTCGGCGCCCTGGCCGGACTCTCCCGGACCACCGCCCGCCGCTACCTGGAATACCTGGTGGAGACCGGCCGGGTCCGGGTCAAGGCCGCCTATGGCCATGTGGGCCGTCCCGAGCGACTTTACGAGCGGGCCTGATCGAGGAAACGTGGGGAGACGGGAAAAGCCCACCGGCAAGGCATCTCCTTGCCGGTGGGCTCCTGACTTTTTAGCGCCTACTGCGAACTATTTGCTCTTCGTTGGGTGCCGGTCCTGGTGCATTCGCGCTGAAGTCGGCGCCGAAGGGCCGCCCCCACAGGGCGGCCCTTTCGGCTGCGATTGGTAACTTCACGTTTACCGCCGCCGTTAGTCCAGGTTTCGCTCCAGCGCTTCCCGCAGCGCCGTGACTTCGAAGCGCACCATGAGCATGACGGCGCTACCACAGCCAAAAGCCAGGGCCAGAGCGCCCAGTGCGAAAAGCAGCATTGCGCTGGTCCGCTCGTACATGTACCCGATGGCCGTGGCAAACAGAATGGTCGCCGCGGTGCCAACGCTGCCTACCAGGCCGGTAAACCGGCCGCGGATGCGGTCCGGCGTCACGTCGGCCATGAAGGCCTGGCTGGCGGGCGAGAACATGGCGCTGGCCGCTCCGTCGATGACGCCAAAGCCGATCAGTGCGTTCGGGTTCGGAAAAATCCCGTAGGCCAGCGTGGTCAGGGCTGAGATCGTGCCGCCGGTGGCGACGAGGAGCGGCTTGCTCACCCGGTCCGCCAACGCGCCGAACGGCACGGTCAGCGCCACCATTGGCACGGCAAAGAGCGTGAACGAAAGACTGATCTGCCATGGCGTCGCACCGACGCGCTGCATGTAGAGCGACCAGACCACGGAATAGAGGGCGTTCAGGTAAGCGAAGCCGAACTGCGGCATGGCCACGGCCCAGAAAGCGGGCGAGCGCAGAATCCGGCCGGTCCCGACCGTCGCGGCGGGCAGCTGCGCTGCGGCCAACTCCGCATCGGCCGCCTTTCCGGCAGGCCGGGCCAGCAGCATGAGCGGCACCCCGGCTACGAGGCCCAGCAGCGCGCAGACCGCAAACGGCGCCCGCGGCCCGCCCACCGCCTCGGCCAGGCCGCCCACCATCGGCCCGATGAGAATTCCGGCCATGTCGAACGCATTGAACATCCCGAAAGCCCGACCCCGCTGCTCCCGCGGCACCAGGTCGGCCACGTAAGCCCGGGCCGTAGGGCCAAAAGCCGAGGCGCCCAGCCCCTCCACCGCCCGCAGGGCCACGTAGTACCACGGGCCGCCGTCCAGCAGAAAGAGGGCCGCCGCCACGGTGTACAGCCAGGTGCCGGCCAGCATGACCGGCCGGCGGCCAACCCGGTCCCCGAGGTGACCCGCCGGACTCTGAAAGAGCACGTTACTCAGGAGATAAGCGTTCGTCATGACGGCGATCATGAAAGTCGAGAGTCCGTGCTGCTGTGCGTAAATTGGCAAAATGGGCAGGATGCCGCCGAAGCCGACGCGCACCGCCAGGTTAGCGGCGAACACCGCCCACATGATCGTCTGTTTTCTCCGGTCCAAGGTCATGATCCCTCCGGTGAGACGCCGCTCCTCTACCTTTACCGCGGGAACCGCCGATTCCTCCCGGCCCGCAGATTTTCGGCGCCGTCACGGCGGTTAAACAATATGAACAGAATACGCAATACGTTCTAATTCGTTCACAGTATGATTTGCATTCCTTATGATTTGAGCCAGAACCGCGATTATCTCTTCACACAGGGGGTATTCAAAGAATGAAGCGTTTCACAAGAGCCGCCATGGCGGTCGTGCTGGGTGTGGCGATCCTGGGCGCTGTCGGCTGCAGCAGCAGCAAACCGGCTGCTCCCGCTCCCGCCGCCGACACCAAACCCGCCGCCCCGGCCAGCAAGTTCCCCGAGAAGCCGATTGAATTCATCGCTCCCTCCGGCGCCGGCGGCGGCTGGGACACCACCGCCCGCATCTCGGCCAAGGTCCTGAACGAGCAGAAGATCGTCGAACAGCCGATCACCGTTCAGAACAAGCCCGGCGGCGGCGGCGCTGTGGGCCTGGCTTACCTGAAGGAGAAGAAGGGCACCGGCTACACCATTAACGTGTACTCCCCGCCCCTGCTCCTCAACAACCTGAACGGCTCCACCCCCGACTCCTACAAGGACACCGTTCCCCTGGCCATGGTCATGACCGACTACGACGTGCTTGCCGTCAAGGCGGACTCCCCCTACAAGACCGTGACTGACCTCTTCGCCCAGGCCAAGAAGGATCCGAAATCCATCAAGCTCGGCGGCGGCTCCGCCCCCGGCTCCATGGACCACATCGCCTACATCAAGGCCGCCAAGGCGGCCGGCGTCGACGTCAAGCTGGTCCCGTACGTCTCCTTCCAGGGCGGCGGCGAAGCCATGACGGCGCTCCTCGGCGGCCACGTGGACGTCATCTGCACCGGCATCTCCGAGACGCTGGAACAGGTCCGGGCCGGCAAGATCAAGCTGCTCGCCGTCCTCGCCCCGACCCGCCTCGACATCATCAAGGACGTCCCGACCGCGAAGGAATCCGGCGTCAACGCTGATTTCGCCATCTGGCGTGGTTTCTTCGGCCCGCCCGGGATGCCCGACGATGCCAAGAAGTTCTTCGAGGCCGCCTTCGACAAGATGCTGAAGACGGAAGCCTGGAAGACGGAAGCGGCCAAGCAGGGCTGGAACACCGTCTACAAGAACTCCGCCGACTTCAGCAAGTTCCTGGACGAGCAGAACACGGAAATGAGCACCCTGCTCACCGAACTCGGCATCAAGAAGTAAAACCATCCGGGGGCCCCTTGCAACGGGGCCCCCGACTCCGTCCTGAGAGGTGACGCTTCCACCATGAGCCTGAACCGTGAACAGAAAGTAGCCGTTGGGCTGGCAGCCTTCGCCATCATCTACATGGTCGGCGCCTGGCGCCTGCCCCGGTTCAGCCTGGGCACCACCGTTGTCGACTCCTACCTCTTCCCGCTCGTCATTGGCGCCATCCTGCTCGGGCTGTCCGCCATCTACTTCTTCGTTGCGAAGAAGGCTGACCCGGCTACGGCCAACAAGCCGCTGTTTGAAGGCATTGACCTCAAGGTCGTAGGCAAGCTGGCCGGGGCGTCTCTCGTTTACGCCCTGCTGCTGGAGTTCCTGGGCTTCGTCGTCGCCACCACGTTCTTCCTGGTCCTCACCATGTGGATGCTAGGCCAGAAGGGCCTCTGGAAGCTCTTTGCGGTTAGCGCCGGCTTCTCCGTCGTCGTCTATCTGGTCTTCGTCAAAGTGCTGAACGTGCCTCTCGCCGAGGGCGTTCTGAAATACTTGCCATTCTAAGGAGGTCGTTTGCCCGTGAGTGTCCTGCACTACCTGGGGAACGGCTTCGCCGTCGCCCTGCTCCCGGTTAACATCTTCTACTGCTTCATCGGCTCCCTGATGGGCACCGTCATCGGCGTGCTGCCGGGCATCGGCCCGATCAGCGGCGTGGCGATTCTGATCCCGTTCACGTTCGGCCTGGACCCGACCACCGCCATGATCATGATGGCCGGCGTGTACTACGGCGCTATGTACGGCGGCTCCACCACGTCGATCCTGATCAACACGCCCGGTGAGAACGCCTCCGTCGTCACCTGCCTGGACGGCTACCAGATGGCCCGGCAAGGCCGGGCGGGCGCCGCACTGGCTACCGCTGCCGTCGGCTCGTTCATTGCCGGCACGATCTCGGTGATTCTGCTGATGCTGCTGGCGCCCGCACTGGCCACCTACGCCATCAAGTTCGGGCCGCCCGAATACTTCTCGCTGATGGTCCTGGGCCTGGTGGCCGTCGCCTCCCTGGGCGAAGGCAACATGCTCAAGGCGCTGATCTCCATGTCGCTGGGCCTGATGCTGGCCACCGTGGGCATCGACCTGCAGACCGGCACCCGCCGCTTTACGTTCGGCATGGCCGACCTGCTGGACGGCGTCCAGTTCCTGATCCTGGCCATTGGCCTCTTCGCCCTGGCCGAAGTGTTCGACACCGCCTCCAAGTCGGAGGAAATGAACGACCGCATCGCCGTGCGCGACAGGCTCTGGCTCTCCAAGGAGGACTGGAAGGCCGCAACCCCGCCGATCCTCCGGGGCTCGTTCCTCGGTTTCTTCATGGGCATTCTGCCCGGCACCGGCGCTATTGTCTCCTCGTTCATGTCGTATCTGCTGGAGAAGCGGATCGCCAAACATCCGGAGCGGTTCGGCAAGGGCGCCATCGAAGGTGTTGCCGGACCGGAATCGGCCAACAACGCGGCTGCTGCCGGCGCCATGGTGCCGCTGCTGACGCTCGGCCTGCCCGGTTCAGCTACCACGGCTGTCATGCTGGGCGCCCTGATGATGTTCGGCATCCGGCCGGGTCCGCTGTTGATCGCGGAGCACCCGAACCTGTTCTGGGGTCTCATCGCCTCCATGTACATTGGCAACGCGATGCTGGTGATCCTGAACCTGCCGCTGGTCGGCCTCTTCGCCCGCATGCTGGACCTGCCGAAGAACATGCTGCTCCCGTTTATTCTCGCCTTTTCGTTCCTGGGCATCTGGGCCACCAGCACCTCCACCTTCGACGTGGTCCTGCTGGTGCTCGCCGGCGTGCTGGGCTACTGCATGCGGCTGCTGGACTTCCCGGCGGCGCCCATGCTGCTCTCGCTGGTCCTGGGCGACTTGCTGGAGCAAGCCATGCGCCAATCGCTGACGCTCTCGGACGGCAACCCGCTGATTTTCTTCACTCGGCCCATCTCCATCGGCCTGCTGGTTGTCGCCGTGCTCTTCATGCTCTGGCCGTGGTTCCGGAGCATGTCGGAGAAGCGGCTGGCAAAAGAGCAGTCCGCGGCCTGAGCCGTCCGCTGACCCCTTAAGACATAAGGCAGGCGATATTCGCCTGCCCGGAAAGGTAGGCGTTTTCGCCTACCTTTCCTGTTTGACCCGAACAAAGCGACCGGGCCGCCCGTATATGTGAACAAGAAGGAGTTGACCGTATCCATGACACCGCGCTTTTCCCGCTCCCAGCCCCCGATGGTGGCCGTCGACGACCAGGGCGTCGCCCGCGTTCCGACGCGGGTTTTGGATGCGGTTTCCGAACCGGTCAAACGGCCGGTCACCCATGTGCGGTTCTACCCCGCCGCTGACGGCGGTTCGTTGTATATCGTACCTGCCACCCCCCTGGAACACGGGGCGGAGCCCGTCCAGTACGCCGTGGGGCCGGAGGCATTCGCCCGGGTCAACCTGACCGGCGCCCTCCGCCGGTATCACCTGGAGCACCCCGCCGGCGGGGTCCGGGTGTTCGAGGTGGTGGAGCGAGAGGTAAAGCCCGGCGTCCGGTACGTGGCGCTCAACGTGCGAAGCTCCCGCGTGGTCCCGATTTCCTTCTCATGGCCTGCGCTGTAGGTCGGCCGGCAGGTAGCGGTAAATATCCAGCCCCCACCGCCGGTACTCCGCTTCGAGCTGTTTGAGCTGGGCGTCCGCCTCCTCCCGGGGACCCAGCAGTTCGAGGAAGATGGTGGTGGGCTTGTAGGCCAGGTCATGGCGCTGGGCTTCCAGTGCCATGATGCGCGCGGAGAGGGCAAAGTTAAGGGCGTCCTTGCGATGCCCCTGAGTCTGGGCACACCGCAGGAGCATAAAATAGCAGTCGTAGCAGCGGGCGGAGTCGCCCTCGACCAGATGCAGGGCGGCGATGGCTTCGCGAACGGCCTGCGCTGGGTCGCCCATTTGCAGGTGGTATTCAGCCTGCTCCAGGTGAAGCGCCCACCGGGCGGTAGGCACCGTGGGCACCGGCGCTTCGTTCTCGGCCACCGCGGTCAGGCCTTCTTCATCGCCCATTGCCCGGCAGAGGCGGGCGATGTGGGCCCGGCACTCCTCAGCCCGGTTGCTCAGCCGGAGCCGCAGGAACGCTTCCCGGGCGCAGGCCAGTGCCTTTTGGGCGCCCATCAGGTCCCCGGTCTGCTCCAGCGCCAGCGCCAGCTGGTACTCCACTTCGCCTTCCAGGACGGCGCCGGCAGGTCCCAGCCGCGACCGGAGCGCCTCAAACCGCTGCAGCAACCGGATGGCCTCCCGGAACCGCCCGCTCCGGACGTGGCAGGTGCCCAGGGAGAGCAGGGCCCGGGCGTGGAGCGCTGCGGTCTCGTCGCCGCGCTCTGCATCTTTCAGGGCCTGCTCCGCATGCGCCGTCGCTTTGGCCAGATTCGGCTCGGTCAGTTGGAGGTACTCCTTGCAGAGCATCAGGTGGGCCTCGGCCCGCTCCGGCCCGATCATCACCCCGGCGGCCAGGGCAATCGCCGGCACCAGCCGGCCCAGGTTTGTCTTGATCAGATAGTCGTGGGCGCCGGCCTGCAGTGCCTCCGTTTCCAGCATATCCTCCTTGATGACGCCCGACAGAAAGACCACGGGCAGGTTCGGATCCCGCTCCTTGGAGAGTGCCACGGCGGCAGGCCCGCTGAAGTGCGGTAGAACGTAATCCGTAATGACGATGTCCCACTTGTGGGTATCCATCGCTGCCTCCATCGCTGCCGACGTGTCGACCCGCTCAAAGGTCACTTCGTACCCGGCGCGCGAAAGATGCCGGAGCAGGAGCAACGCATCATCTTCCGAGTCCTCTACATTCAGTACACGAAGCGGAATGCCCATGAGTCGTTACCTCCCGGACGGGACTACTTCGTTCAAGCCCAGCCAGTAAACGCCGAGTTGGCGGATGGCCTCGACGAACTGCTGGAAATCGACGGGTTTACGCACGTAACTGTTGGCCCCCAGGTTGTAAGAGGCGCGCATATCCCCCGCCCGTGTTGCTCTTTTTCCGGGCGAGGAGGGCTAACATTTCATGGTCAGGATTGTCTTCCACCAGCAGGATGGACCGGGTTGACATCCGTCTCCCTCCTTTATCGCAGACTTTCCATTCGGCTCACGTGACGTCTGTCACAATAATTGCCTAAATTCATACTAGCTGTGGCCGGAGGGGCCGTCAATCGTTATTCCGGACAGGCCCCCGGAGCGCACGAAAGGGCCGGAGGGCAATCCCTCCGGCCTTTTCGTGCGCCCCTTTTCTACCGTTGGTTCCAGGCCGCCAGCACGCCAGCCTCCTGCTCGGGCTTCAGTCCCGCCCCGCGCTCCGCCTGCCCCAGGGTGGCCGCCCAGGCCAGGGTGTCCCGGACCGTCGTTTCCGGCGAGCGGAACGTAAGGCCCGCCGCCAGCGCCTTGTCGATGTTGCGGGTGCTGAAGCCCGCCATGGATTCAGGCACCCAGAGCGGCAGGTCCACCCAGGGCACCACGCCCCGCTGCATCAGGACCGGCTCCGGCACCCAGGTGAAGCGGGCATCGCTGCCGGAAACCGCCCGGCATACGGCCAGGAACTCGCCCATGGTGTAAGGCTTCGCCGGACCCGTGACGTTGTATACGCCCGCCCGGCGCCCCGCCGCCATGCGCAGAATCCACTCGGACAGGTCACGCACGTCAATGTACTGGACGGGCACCTCGGGCGAATCCGGTGCCAGCACCTCGCCGCCCCGGGCCACCCGCTCGACCCAGTAGGTGTAGCGGCCGGTAGGGTCGTGCGGTCCGACGATGAGGCCGGCGCGCACGGTCAGCACCCGGCCGGGCATGGCCCCCTCCGCCGCCTCCTCGCAGAGCGCCTTGAGCGCCCCGTAACTCCGGCCGGTGACCTCCTCCGACGTCGGGTCGTCCATGAAGTCCACCCCCGCCGACTCATCTTCATCCGGCGCTGAGTTGTCGGCGTAAACGGAGATTGTGGAGATAAAGGTGTAGTGATCGACCTTGTCCGCGAGAAGCCGGGCGGAAGCCGATACGACCCGGGGCACCGAGCCGCAGGTGTCGATGACGGCGTCCCAGCGACGGCCGGCCAACAGGTCCAACTGGCCGTCCCGGTCGCCATGGATTTTCTCCACCTCCGGGAACAGGTCCGGGTTCGTCCGGCCCCGGTTGAACAGGGTCACGGTATGGCCGGCGTTCAGCGCCGCCTCGACCAGATGGCGACCGAGAAACTTGGTGCCGCCGATGATCAACAGCTTCATATCGGAGAGCTCCTCTCGTTGGTGGGGGCCGCGCAGGTCCCGTTACTCCCCGGCCTCCGGTTTCTTCGGCTTCACCATGGCGTCCGGTTTCACCCACTGCGACTGACCGGTATAATACTGGTCGCCGCCGTGCGCGTCGTGGATGCAAACCGTGGGGAAGTCGGTCACGGTAAGCTTCCGGACCGCCTCGGCGCCCAGGTCCTCGTACGCGACGACTTCCGCCGCTTCAATCCGTTTCGCCAGAAGTGCCCCGGCGCCACCGGTGGAAACCAGGTAAAGTGCCCGGTTCTTTACGATGGAACTCTTCACCTCATCGCCCCGGTAGCCCTTGCCGATGACCGCCTTCACCCCCTGGTCGAACAGCGTAGGGGCGTACTTGTCCATCCGGTAAGAGGTGGTGGGTCCCGCCGAACCCAGCGCCTGGCCGGGCTTGGGCGGGGTCGGCCCCACGTAGTAAATGACGGCGCCCTGCGGGTCGAACGGCAGCGGCCGGCCGGCCGCCAGGTCGTCCACCATGCGCTTGTGGGCGGCGTCCCGCGCCGTGTAAATCGTGCCGGTGATGACGACCTCGTCGCCGGACTTGATGCCCATAACCTGGCTCATGGTCAGCGGAGTGGTTACTGTTACTCTTGCCATTACAGCACGGCCTCCTTATGGCGATGGCTGTGGCACTCGATATTGACCGCGACGGGCAAGGCGGTGATGTGACAGCCCATGGTCTCGACGTGGACCGCCAGCGCCGTCACGGTGCCGCCCAGGCCCATCGGCCCGACACCCAGCTTGTTGATTTCCGCCAGCAACTCCTGCTCACGCGCGGCCCACACGGGGTCCGCGTTGGGCGCGCCGACATGCCGGAGCAACGACTTTTTGGCCAGCAGCGCCGACTTGTCGAAGTTCCCGCCGATGCCCACGCCGACGATCAGCGGCGGGCAGGCGTTCGGGCCGGCGCTGGCGACCGTCTCCACGATGAACCGCTTCGCGCCTTCCCAGCCGGCGGAGGGCGGCAGCATCCGTAGCTGGCTCATATTCTCTGAGCCGCCACCCTTGCAGTCGACTTTGATCCGCACCTGGTCCCCGGAGACCATGTCGACGTAAATCATGGCCGGGGTATTGTTTTTCGTGTTCACCCGGTTGATCGGATCATTCAGCATGGACATCCGCAGGTACCCTTGGGTGTAGCCCCTGGCCACGCCACGGTTGACCGCTTCGTTCAGGTCCCCGCCCGTCAGGTGGACCTCCTGGCCGATCTCGAGGAAAACGAGCGACACGCCGGTATCCTGGCACATGGGCACGTGTTCCGTCTGCGCCAGGGTGTAGTTCTCCGTCAACTGAATGAGAATCGCCTGCCCCACCAATGCCTCCTCCAGGGACGTGGCCCTGGTGAGGGCGTCCGTGACGTCGGATTCCAGTTTGTAGTTGGCTTCCTGCACCAGACGGGCGATCGTTTCGGTTATCTGGTCTACGTGAACGTCGCGCACCGTCACTCCTCCTTTGTGCTCAATGAGCCTAGTTCAATGTATCATGCCCCGAAGCGGTTGTCAGCCTGGGAGAATTGGCAGGAAGTCGCGTAAAGGCGCCGCCTCCGTTCGGATGCGGCGCCTGCGTCGTCTTCAGAAGTTCTCATACGCATGGTGCAATATGGGCTTCAGCCGTTCCGGGGGCTCCACTTCCATCTCCCCGGCCAGGATCTCCCGGCCTTCCTGATTGTGCAGCCGGTAGCGGATCAGGACGTGCCGCTGCTCGGGCTTCAGCTCCACAATCTCCATGACCGCGACCACTTCGTCGCCGATATGTGCGGGGGTGACCAGCCGGTAGCAGTGGGTGTGCGTCAGGCTGCCGAGACCGGGCAACACCGTGGCGACGGCGCCCATGGTGAGGCCGGCCAGCATGTTGGCCGGAACGATGATCTGCTCATACCGGGTCCGCCCGGCGTAACTGGAGTCGGCGTACAGCGGGTTGAGGTCGCCCGTCAGCGCCATGTACTGCAACACGTCTTGCTTCGTCACTCGGCGGCTGAAAGACGCCTTTTGGCCTACCGCGAGTTCATCGTAAGTCTTGCCAAGGGTATCACGAAAGAATCCCATGGGACCACCTCTTCAGGCGGGGGTTGGTCCCATTATAACATGAACAGCTAGGAGATACGCAAACTGTCCGGGGTGATGATGGTCAGTTCGTCCGGGTCCCGGTAAAGCACCCGCATCCGGTTCCCGTCCGGGACATGCACCACCGCGATCGGCCCGAACGCCCCGTCGTCCAGCCGGACGACGAAGCCGACCAGGTCGGCCCCTTCCAGCATGATTGCGCTCTCCACCTTCACGGGTAGATGCAGCCCTCTGGCCAGCCCGTCGGTCAGCCGTGCCAGGTTGCTGGGCGGCAAGTAGCCGCTGTCCCGCTGGTCTAATACACGTTTCGACATTCCAGGTGCACCTCCGTGGCTCAGCCTGTTCATATTATCCGGCGGACAAACGGAAACGGATATCCACCGGGGGAACAGACTTTACCTGAGCAGAAAAGTGCACGCATTCACAAGGCCTATCCGGCAGACGCCGGATGGAGCATCGGGCCTTCGCACAGGCCAAGATACTCCTGGAGGCCGAGCCACACCTCCGGGGGCAGCCTTAGCTCTCCCCGCCGGGCCAGTCGTAAAGACTGTTCCGGCACGCTCAGGCGCCGAGCCAGCCGGGGCGTGGCGAAGACGTCCGGCGCCGCCTCCGCCGCCAGGGTCAGCAGCCGGTCCACCGCCGGGCCGGCGGCAACCCAGGGCAAGCCGTCAAGACCAGGAGCGGCGCCGTCCCAGCCAGCCCCCTCCTGCCCGGCATTCAGCCGCTCCCGCAGGCGCCGCCGGGCGGCGGCCAGCGCCGGGCTTTCCCGGGTGGCCTCCGGCCGGCCGAGCAGATAGTCCACGGAGACGTCGAAGTAGTCGGCAACGGCCAGGAGCAGGTCAAAACCGGGCTCCCGGAGTGCGCGCTCATACTGGCTGGCCGCCCCGGGCCGCAGGTTGAGCACTTTCTCCAGGTCGCGCTGCAGGAGCTTGCGCTCCGCCCGAAGCTCTTTCAGCCGGTCGCCAAACCGATGACTCATGCTGCATCCCTGCCGTCGACTCTTGGATATATCTATAGTATATGGATAAACTTGGGCACGCAAGCCGCAAACACGCTCGAACATCCCGGCTTGATGTTCGTCCTCGCTCGGTCGGGTCGTCCGAAAACCGCTCGATTGGCCGGCTCGGGTAGAAGCAAGTGCGGCCCCGCCCCGTGAAGGGGCGGGGCCGCTGCGCTGCTGCCGTGCTTACTGGCAGCCCGGGTACTTGAACGAGCCGATGCGGGTCTTCCAGTTGTCCTCCGACAGCTTGGTCGGCTGCGGCAACTCGTAGTACTCGGTGGTGTACCAGAAGGTGCACCCGTCGGGGGCGATGGTCATGGCCGAATAGTCGCCCCAGCGATTGTTCAGGGAGCCGTCGGAGAAGGTGCCGACCTGCGAGGCGGTGCCCTCGATGAGCGAGGTTTCGCCCTGGGCCAGCGTGCCCAGCGGGTCGGTGACCAGGCGCCCGGCGTACCGGATGGCCGGGTACATGGTGGAACTCGACACGCTGTAGCCCACGGCCATGTTGCCAAGCTTGTCAACCGCCAGGCTCGGAATAAAGCGATGGTTGGAGTCGGGGTTGAAGGTCCCCTGCTGGGTGATCGTGGAGGTTCCGACATTGAGCTGGTACCAGCGAATGCTGGCAATGCCACTGCCGTTGCCCACGGTATGGGTCAGCCAGATCGACTGGGTGCCGGCCAGGTTGGTGTACTGGTTCTGCATCATCAGCCGGTATCCCAGCGAGTCCAGCGCGTTCCCACTCTTGGCCGGAATGGTGCTGGCCGGGACGCTGAACGTCGAGACGGCAATCTGGGTGGGTCCGGTGAGGGTGGAATTGGCCGTGTTGTTCCAATCAACGTGGAACTGCCACAGCCTGACGGCATACTGGCCCCAGATCGAAGCCAGGTAGTTGGGAGCGCCGGCCGGCGGCGTTCCGGTTGCCGTCCGCATGTTGCTGGGCAGCAGGCTGAAGACGGTGACGCCCTTGATCGCCTTGGGCAGCTGGAAGGTCACAGAGCGGGCGGGCAGGCCGGCATACATATCGGCCTTGTTGAAGGCCCAGGTCTGCGCATACTGGAAGGCCCCGCTGCCCGAGGAGGCAAAGACGTTGGCCGTCATGTAGATGCCATCGGGCCAGACACCCAGCTTGGGATAGTCCGGCAGGAAAGCGCCGGCATTAGTCTTAAAGGCGTAGAAGTACCAGCCACCACTCACGGGATCGCCGCTGCGGGAGACCGCCATGCACTGATAGAACGGGCCGGTGGCGAAGTTGGCGCCGGCCCAGGCAAAGTCGGAAATAACCCAGCGGTCGGTCTGCGGATCATAGAGCACCACCGGGTCGCCCTGGTTGGCGTTGTCGCACGGTGTGCCGGTCCCGGCCTGGGCGAAGAGGGTGTTGAAGGTGAAGGCCGCCACGCGGGTCCCGGTGCTCTTGTCAAAGATGCCAATGGACGTATTTACGGTTTGGATGTAATAGGTCGGACCCACATCGCCATTGGTATCAGGCGGCCAACCGGCGCCCCAGTTGGCGAAGTCCAGTCCATAGAACGATGCGGATGGCGCGGGGGCAGCTACGGCCGTGGCGCCGGCCTGGATGGTCGTGTCCTTGGCTGCTGGCAGCTGGGGTTCAGCCGGTTCGCCGGGCTTCTGGCGTTCGTCACTCTTGATGGGCCGGGTTGCCGGGATCCGGCGCACATCGCCGGCAAAGACGTGTGGCGCTACAGGGGCCACGGTGGTGGGAGGGCCTACAGAGACGTCTTCGGGAGGTGCGGCCAGCGTTTCGTGCGGGGTTGGGCCAAACAAGGCCACTGCGAGCAATAAGACCAGGGAGAGGACCGAATACAAGCGCTTTTTAACCATGTGGAACCTCCTCTATTTCTAACTTGCCCCCAAAAGTTATGACGTGGTATTGGATTAGTGTTGATTATATATCAAGTATCTAACGATTGCAAATGTATACAGTAACGAATATTTGGCGTTGGCAAGGATTCGACAGATAGCCACACTTGCGGACAGAGCCAATGCAAAAGGGCGAGACCGTAAGTACGGCCTCGCCCTTTTGCATTGGAGCCTAGTCCCCGGTCGCCTGGCTCCGGGTGTAGTTGAGCATGCCGCCCGCCAGAATGATATCCGCCTGGCGGCGGGTCAGGCCCGCCTTCACCTGGAACGCGAAATTCTTGGTGACGTTCTTCACGGTGAGAAGCTCTTCCCCGGTCTGGAGCGCCTTGGCGGCGTCCAGGATCTCCAGGGCGTCGCCCTGCTCGATCTTGTCATAGTCCGCCGGGTTGGCAAAAGTCAGCGGCAGAATGCCGAAGTTGACCAGGTTGGCCCGGTGAATGCGGGCGAAGGACTTCACGATCTTCGCCTTGACGCCCAGATACATGGGCGCGAGGGCGGCGTGCTCACGGGAGGAGCCCTGGCCGTAGTTCTCGCCGCCGACGATGATCGACCAGGTCCCCTTCGCCTTCAGCTCAAGCGCCCGCTGCGGGAAGGTGGGGTCGACCATCTCGTAGACGTACTGGGAGATCTTCGGAATGTTGGACCGCAGCGGCAGCACCTTGCCGCCGGCCGGCATGATGTGGTCGGTGGTGATGTTGTCGACGACCTTCAGCGTCGCAGAGCCCTTCACGGCCTCGGGCAGGGCGCCCACCATGGGCAGGGCGGCGATGTTCGGGCCGCGGACGACGACGGCATCCTTGGCCGCCGCGGGCTCCAGCGGGGAGACGATCATGTTGTCGTCAACCTTATAGACCGACGGCATGGGCACGTCGACCCACGCCAGGCCCAGGTGCCGCGGGTCGGTGATTTTGCCGGAGATCGCTGCGGCGACGCAGGTCTCGGGCGAAGCCAGATAAACCTGCCCATCACGGGTGCCGGACCGGCCTTCGAAGTTCCGGTTGAAGGAGCGAACGGTCACGGCGCCGGTGGACGGCGACTGGCCCATGCCGATGCACGGACCGCAGGCCGATTCCAGAATGCGGGCGCCGGCGTTGATCAGGTCGGCGAGGGCGCCGCTGTCGGCCAGCATCGTGAAGACCTGCTTGGAACCCGGCGCCACTGCGAAGGAGACGTCCTTGTGAACGGTCTTGCCCTTCAGCATCTTGGCGATGCGGGTCAGCTCCATGAAGTTGGAGTTGGTGCAGGAGCCCACGAGCACCTGCTGAACCGGGGTCCCCTCGACTTCGGTGACGGCAACGACGTTATCCGGCATATGCGGCTTGGCAATGCGCGGGGTGAGGGCGTTCAGGTCGATCTCGATGTGCTCGTCATAGATCGCATCGGCGTCGGCCGCCAGGGCGACGAAGACGTTCTCACGGCCCTGGGCCTTGAGGTAGGCCAGGGTCTGATCGTCCGACGGGAAGACCGAGCACGTGGCGCCCAGTTCGGCGCCCATGTTGGTGATGGTGCCGCGCTCGGGAACGGTGAGGCTCTTCACGCCTTCGCCGTAGTACTCGACGACCTTGCCGACGCCGCCCTTGACGGTCATGATCCGCAGGACTTCGAGGATGATATCCTTCGCGGTGGTCCAGGGCTGCAGCGAGCCTGTCAGCTTGATGCCGACCACCTTCGGGCAGGCCAGGTAGAACGCCCCGCCGCCCATGGCGACAGCCACGTCCAGGCCGCCGGCGCCCATGGCCAGCATGGCCATGCCACCGCCGGTCGGGGTGTGGGAGTCAGAACCCAGCAGGGTTTTGCCAGGGGCTGCAAACCGCTCCAGGTGAACCTGATGGCAGATGCCGTTGCCCGGACGGGAGAAGTGGACGCCGTGCTTGGCCGCGACGGTCTGGAGGAAGCGGTGGTCGTCCGCATTCTCAAAGCCCGTCTGCAGGGTATTATGGTCAACATAGGAGACGGAGACCTCCGTCTTGACGCGGGGGACCCCCATCGCTTCGAACTGTAAGTATGACATTGTACCGGTGGCGTCCTGGGTGAGCGTCTGGTCGATGCGAATCGCGATCTCCTTGCCGGTGACCATTTCACCTTCGACCAGGTGCGCCTTCAGGATCTTCTGGGTCAGATTCATGCCCATCAGGTTCCCTCCATGTGCTATACAGTTACAGCCTCAGGCCAATGGCATGCGCACTCTGCATCACCATCGCACCCAGGCGGGCGGAAGAGTCAGCATCGAACCGGTTGACCGGTCCCGAGATTGCCAGTGCAGCTACGCACCGGCCCATGCGGTCGAGGACCGGAGCGGCAATCGAAGCCACCCCCCACTCCCGCTCCTCCAGACTTGACCCCCAGCCCCGGGCGCGGGCCTCGTTAAGAGCCGCTTCCAGGACTGTCCGGTCAAAGTCAGAGGGCAGAATCGAACTCAGAATCTGTTCACGTTCAGCCGGGGGAGCCCAACCGATCAATACCTTGCCGGAGGCGCCAAGATAGAGTGGCAGTCGCTCCCCCAACCCCACGACGCGGCGTACGGTCAGCGGGCCCTCGGCCCGCTGGACCCGCACCCGCTCGAAACCGTCCCGCACATAGAGCGACACGGTTTCCTGAGCCCGGTCCCGGAGCAGGAGCATTTCGGGGTAGGCCACGGCCGGCACGTCGCCCGAAGTCAGGTAGACACTGGCCAACTCCAGGGCTTTGAGCCCCAGGTGGTAACGCCCGGTGTTTTCGTCCTTGCGGACGAACCCCTTGGCCTCCAGTGCCGCCAGAATCCGGTGGACGTTGCTCTTGTACAGGCCGACTTTCTCGGCGATTTGGGTCACACCGAGGCCCTGAGGCTCTCCCGCGAAACAGAGTAGAACGTCTAGAGCCCGCTCAACGGAACGGATCGTCGACCCTTCTTCTCTCAGGAGGCCACCCCCCAACGAAGCGGAGCGAAACCTATTAGGTTCGGCTTGGAACGTTCGGCTTGAAATGAAGGCCAGAACTCGAGTGCCGGTCAGCCCACCGTCACCTTCGCCCGTCTGTGACCTGACGTCCGTTCCTGACGACGGCTCCGGGCCGCCATCATGCACGGGCGTTATTGGCTTCATTCCACACTTTCACTATACCACGTCTGTTCCACGAGATGGAACGCCGTTCTGAAAATCGAATGATACAATGTGGCGCTCATTATGATCAGAATGGACAATACGTCAGACAACCCAATCGGGTAGTGGCGTTGCCGGGTGGCGAACGACTGTCTGACCGAAGCGCTAACGTTTGCCGATGGGTTGGGGTGGAACCATGCCTGTTTGTTATTGATCGTTTTCTGTATCAGAATTTGTAGTTATTTTACACCCGCTCTATAGTGGAACCAGGGGGTGTTGCCCGTGGTCGTACTGGCAGTCGTGGTCGGGGTGTTCGTACTCCTGGCGGGGAGCCTGTTCCTCTGGCACGGGGCCGCCACAATCCTGGAAAAGCGGCGGTTCCGGCCGCCCGGAACGCTGCTCGACGTGGGCGGGCGCCGGGTGCACCTCTCGCTGGCCGGTCCTGCGGGCGACCAGACAGGCGGCCCGGCCGTGGTAATCGAGACGGGGCGCGGCCACCCGGCCATCCTTTGGAGCCATATTGCCACCGAGGTGGCCAGGACCGCCGGGGTCGTGCTGTACGACCGGCCCGGTTACGGCTGGAGCGACCCGACTTCCACGCCCCGGACCGGCCGGCAGGTTGCAGCGGAGTTGCATGCCCTGCTGCAGGCAGCCGGGGTCCCCGGGCCATACATACTTGTAGGGCACTCGCTGGGCGGCATGTACGTGCGGGCGTTCGCCGGGCTCTACCCCGCCGAAGTGGCTGGTCTGGTGCTGGTAGACGCCCGCCACGAAGATATCAGTCTCCTGCAGCCACCGGTCTTTGCGGAGGTGGACCGCAAGTTCTACCGACTTGTTCTGCCGCTGGCCCGGCTGGGCGTCGGGCGGCTCATCGGGCGGCTGAAGCCGGGGGTCTTTATCGGCGGCCCGGCGATGCGGGAGAAGCTGCCGCCGGCCCTGCGGACCGTGGCTGATGCCGTTCTGCTCTGGCCCGACCTGCTGCCGGCCACGGCGGCTGAGACGGCCCGCTTTCCGGACGTAAGCGCCGAACTCTGCGCCTGCGGCGACCTGGGGGACAAGCCCCTGGTTGTACTGACCGCCGGACGGCAGGAATTGGGGGGCTGGGGCATCGCCGGCGAAGAGTGGGAGCGGCTCCGGGCGATTATGGCGGCAGGGCAGGTAAAGTTGGCCCGCCTCTCGTCCCGGGGCCGGCAGACGATCGTGGCAGACTCGGGGCACAACATCTACCTGGAGCAGCCGGAGGTGGTCGTGCAGGCGATCCGCGCGGTCCTGGCAGCGGTGCGGGGGAACTGAAACAGCCGCTGCCCGAGGGCAGCGGCTGTTTTTGCGGGCCGTGTGCGGACTTGCACGTCGCTAGGGGAGCCGCCGGGCTACCGCACCTGACCACTCCCGCTGATGACGTATTTGTAGCTGGTCAGCTCCGCCAGGCCCATCGGGCCCCGGGCGTGCAGCTTCTGCGTGCTGATGCCGATTTCCGCCCCGAAGCCAAACTCGGCGCCGTCGGTAAAACGGCTGGAGGCGTTATGGTAAACCGCTGCGGCATCCACTTCCCGCTGGAACTGGGCCGCTGCCGCAGCATCGGCGGTGATGATGACTTCGGAATGGCGGGTGCTATACCGGCGGATGTGCGCCATGGCTTCAGCGATGCCGTCGACCACCCGGACGGCCAGCGTCAGGTCCAGGTACTCCGCTGCCCAGTCCGCTTCCGTCGCCGCCTCCGCCCACGGCAGCAGTTCCCGTGTCTGGGGGCAGCCCCGCAGGGTGGCGCCGGCCGCCCGGAGCGCCTCGCCGGCCCGGGGCAGGAACTCGCCGGCGACCGCCCGGTCCACCAGCAGCGTCTCGGCTGCGTTGCATACCGCCGGATTGGAACACTTGGCATTGACGATGACCTTCGTGCCCATGTCCAGGTCGGCCGCCTCGTGGATGTACACGTGGCAGACGCCGGTCCCGGTCTCGATCACCGGCACCCGGCTCCGCTCCACCACCGTCCGGATGAGCCCCGCTCCGCCCCGGGGAATCAGCACGTCCACCAGCCCGGTCGCCAGCATCAACTCCTCGGCCGCCTCCCGGGTCGACGGCAGCACCTGCGCCAGGTCCGCCGGCAGCCCCGCCGCCGCCAGGCCCGCCGCCACCGCCGCTCCCAGCGCGGCGTTAGAGCGGGCCGACTCCTTGCCGCCTTTGAGCAGCACGGCGTTGCCCGTCTTCAGGCAGAGCGCAGCGGCATCCACGGTAACGCCGGGCCGGGACTCGTAAATGATGCCGATCACGCCCAGCGGCACCCGGAGCCGCCGAATCTGCAGGCCGTTCGGCCGCTCCCAGGCCGCCAGTTCCTCGCCCAGCAGGTCCGGCAGGGCCGCCACGGCCCGCACGCCCGCAATGATCCCGGCCAGCTTTGGCGCGTCGAGCCGCAGGCGGGCCACCAGCGGACCTGGCAGGTGCGCCGCCGCTTCCACGTCGGCCTGGTTGGCCGCCAGAATCTCCGGCACGTGGCCCTCCAGCGCCCGGGCCACCTGCTCCAGCGCCCGGTTCCGGACGTCGGCACCTACGGTCCCGATCGCCGGCTGGGCCGCTCCCGCCCGTTTCGCCATCTCCCGCACCATGCGCTACACCTCCCGCGCCGGACGTAGGCCGGCCCCAACCGCGACGGGCTCGAACAGGGTGCCCACCGGCTCACCCGCCACGATGTCCCGGACCACGCCCGGCCGGGCGCCCAGCGCCAGCACCGTCGGAATCCCGACCGCCCCGCAAATCCGGGCGGCATGCACTTTCGTGACCATCCCGCCGGTGCCTTGCTGCGAGCCGGCCCCGCCGGCCGACCGTTCCAGGTCGTCGGCCAGCGAGACCTGGCGCAGCGGCACCAGGCCCGGGTTCGTCCGGGGGTCTGCGGGGTAGAAACCGTCCACATCGGAAAGCAGAATCAGCAGGTCCGCCGCCACCAGCACCGCCACCCGGGCGGACAGCGTATCGTTGTCGCCCACCCGAATCTCCTCGCTGGTCACCGTGTCGTTCTCGTTCACCACCGGAATGATCCGCCAGGCGAACAGCCGCTCCATGGTGGCCGCGGCGTTGGCCCGGCGGGTGGGGTCCTCCAGGTCCTGCCGGGTCAGCAGCACCTGCCCGACCGTAATGCCCGCCTCGGCAAACAGCCCCTGGTACCGCTGCATCAGCAGCCCCTGGCCCACTGCCGCCAGCGCCTGCTTGCTGGCCAGGTCCGGCGGACGGTGCTCCAGCCCCAGACGGCCCATGCCGGTCCCCACCGCCCCGGATGTCACCAGCATCACGTCCCGCCCTTCGGCGTGCAGGTCCGCCAGTTGGCGAACCAGAGCCTCCATCCGTCCCAGGTGCAAATTGCCGCCCCGGTGAATCAGGGTGCTGGTTCCGACTTTGACGACAATCCGCCTTGCGTTGCTCAATTGGGTGCGCATCCGTCATCCCTCCTACCGGGGGTAAAGTGATTTAAATAGAAATAGCCCCGTCCGACATGCCGGACGGGGCGTTTCGCTCCGTGGTACCACCTGGCTGAGCCTGCGTCAAAACAGGCCCTCTCATGAGCGCTCTGACAAGCGCCCCCGGATGGGTAACGGGCCGGGTGCCCGGGCGGCTCGTCGCCGCCGACTCGAGGATGGGTTCAGCAACGGCCACCCGTCCGGGCTTGCACCAAATGCCCGGCTCTCTGTGCAGGCGTCTCTTTGCCTACTGGTTCCCGTCAACGCCAATCAATATTGTAGGTGATTATAAGGCGGAAACCGCCGAGTTGTCAACCCCTTCCGCCGATTCCAGGCAGAACAAGCGCTCCACTTCCGCGCCATCCAGCGATTCGCGCGCAATCAGCGCCCGGGCCACCCGGTTGAGGGACTCCCGGTGGGACGCCACCTGCATCCGAGCACGGCCGTAGGCCTCCATAACCAGCGACCGCACCGCCTCATCTACGACCCGGGCGGTCTGGTCCGAGCCATCCGGGTCGACGGCGACCGGACCCAGTTCGCGGCTCATGCCCAGCCCGGTGACCATTTTGCGGGCCAGGTCGGTGGCCCGTTCCAGGTCGTCGGCGGCGCCGCTGCCCATTTCATCCAGGAGCGCCTCTTCCGCCGCCCGGCCGCCCAGCAATGCCGCAATCCGGTCGATCAGCTCGGAACGGGTGTAGAGCGCCTTGTCTTCCCGGGGCTGGTAGAGCACGTAACCCAGGGCTTTTCCCCGGGGGATGATCGTCACTTTGGCGATCGGATCGGCGTGGTCCAGGTGCCGGGAGACCACCGCATGGCCCGCCTCATGCACCGCCACCCGCCACCGCTCATCCGCCGCCATCGCCCGCGGCCGGGCCGGCCCGCCGGCCTGAATCCGCTCGTAGGCCGCCCCAAGTTCATCCATCGTAATCGCCGGCCGGCGCCACCGGGCCGCCAGCAAGGCCGCCTCGTTCAACAGGTTTGCCAGGTCGGCGCCCGCAAACCCGATGGTCATGGAGGCGATCCGGTCCAGGTCTACATCGGCCGCCATCGGCTTCTCCTGCGCGTGGACGCCGAGAATCTCGCGGCGCCCCTGCCGGTCCGGCAGGTCCACGGCGATCTGCCGGTCGAACCGCCCGGGCCGCAGCAAGGCCGGGTCCAGAATATCCGACCGGTTGGTGGCCGCGATCATAATGATCCCGTCGCCCGTATCGAAACCGTCCATTTCCACCAGCAGTTGATTCAGCGTCTGCTCCCGTTCCTCGTTGCCGGAAGTTACGCTAACGCCCCGGCGGCGTCCCACCGCATCGATTTCGTCGATGAACAGGATGCACGGCGCACTCTTGCGGGCCTTGCCAAACAGGTCCCGCACCCGCGAAGCGCCGACCCCGGCAAAAAGCTCGACAAAGTCCGATCCGGAGATCGACATGAACGACACCCCGGCCTCCCCCGCCACGGCCCTGGCCAGCAGCGTTTTGCCCGTGCCCGGCGGCCCCCAGAGCAGCACGCCCTTGGGAATGCGGGCGCCCATCTCCCGGTATCGGTCCGGACTCTTCAGGAAGTCGATGACCTCCTGCAGCTCCTCTTTCACTTCTGGCATGCCGGCCACGTCGCGCATGGTGACCCGCTTGACGGAGGGAATGTAGGACTGGGCCCGGCTCTCGCCGAACGAAAAAACCTGGCCGGCCTGCCCGCCTCCGCTCATGAACCAGATGACGCCCCCCACCAGGATCAGCGGCAGCAGCCAGACCAGGAGGTTGCCACCATCGCCCTGGTCAGTGGCCTTGGCGTACGTCACCTCCACGCCGTTGGCCAGCAGCCGGGCTTCCAGGTCCCGGGTAGACCGGGGCAGCCGGACGAGGTAGTGCGCATCGTCCGGACCGTCGGCGGAGAGCATCGCCCCGGTAATGACGGCCCGGCTGATTCGCCCGCTATCCACTTGCTGCAGGAATTGGCTGTAGGGGTATTCCGCAGTTTTCGGGGCGGGGAGCAAGGGGATCAACACGACTATCCCCAGAAGCGCCAGAATGAACAGCAGGGACACTCCCCGGGCTCCGTTCCGCACACGGCTCCTCCTCCCCTGGATCGCAGGTGGCGACCAACGTCGCTATTACCCCTGTAAACGTAATGGCGTGCCAGGATGTTCGGGGACTTTCAAGCAATAATATTCACCAGCCTTGTCCGTTGTGCCGTGATTCGGTGAGATTGCTGCACCGGTGTCGCCGCCGGAAAAAAACAAACAGGGAGATGCAGTGTGCATCTCCCTGTTTCGTCTCGGAATGCGCTTACTTGCTGTGACCGCCTTCGGCCGCCCACTTTTCGAGCATGTCGGTGGTGACAGACTTGGGACGCTCGAGGGCGTAGCCGAGGCCACGGTCCCAGGTGATGTTGGCCATGCAGCCAAGGGCCCGGCCCACGCCGAACAGCACGGTGTAGAAGTCCCATTCGTGAATGCCATAGTGCCACTGGATCACGCCGGACTGCGCGTCGACGTTCGGCCACGGGTTCTTCGCCTTGCCGTGCTCCATGAGGACGCCCGGGGCAACCTCATAGATGGTGCTGACAAGCTTGAAGAGCGGGTCGTTGGGCAGGTTCTTGAGGCAGAACTCGCGCTGGGCCGTGTAGCGGGGGTCAGTCCGCCGGAGCACGGCGTGGCCGTAGCCCGGAACGACCTGCCCGGCGTTGAGGGTATCCCAGAGCGCCTTGGTGACGTTCTCCTTGGTCGGCTCGACGCCTTCGCCCAGCTTCTTCTGGAAGCCCATGATCCAGGACAGGACTTCCTGGTTCGCCAGGCCGTGCAGCGGACCGGCGAGGCCGTTCAGACCGGCGGAGTAGGCATAGTAGGCGTCCGACAGAGCCGAGGCCACCAGATGGGTGGTGTGGGCAGAAACGTTGCCGGACTCGTGATCGGAGTGGAGAATAAAGTACATGCGGGAAATGTCGTCATAGGGCTTGGCAATGCCGCACATGTGTGCGAAATTGGCGCCCATGTCGAGGCTCGGATCGATGGCGATCTGTTCGTCGTTCTTGTACTTATAGCGATAGATGAAAGCGGCGATGATGGGGAGCCGAGCGACGATGTCGCTGGCGTCCTCATACATGTACTCCCACGCGCTCATCTTGTTGAACTTACCGGAACCATAGAACTGGGCGAACTTGGAGCCTTTCTGCAGGGCCAGGAGGCCGGTGGAGAGCATCACCATCGGGTGGCTGTCCTTCGGCAACGCCTTGATTACGTCGAAGACGTAAGTGGGCACCTGCTGGCGCTCTTTCCACTCGTCGATGACCTCGGCAACCTCAGACTCAGTAGGAATGTCACCGGTCAGCAGGAAGTACCAGAACGCCTCAACGGTCGGGTAGTCAGAGCCGGGAGCTTTGGGAAGACTGGCAAACGTCTCCGGAATGGTCTTGCCCCGGAAGCGGATCCCTTCCAAGGGGTCCAGGTACGAGATATCGGTAACCAGACAGGAGACGTCGCGAGCCCCGCCAATGGCCTGATCGATCGTAACCTGGTCGATGACGACCTTGCCAAAATCCTTCACAAGCTGGGTGGTGCGCGGGCGGTGCGCTTCAATCTTCTGCTTAAGTGCGTCCTTAAGTTTTGACATAATGCTACCTACCTCCCCTTTCTCAGACACGAGGTGTGTACGTGGTCGTCCTGGGGCGACAGCTTCCACATAATTGCCAAGAGCCCGGCCGTTTGCGGGGCGACCGGGCCTGTTCCGTTCTACTTGCCGCTCAGAATACCGGACTTCAGGAACTCCACCATGGCCTTGACGCCGCCGGCACTCTTGTCCATGGCAGCTTTTTCGTCCGCGGTGAGCTCGATTTCGATGATCTTCTCAATGCCATTGCCGCCGACCACGGTCATGACGCCCAGGCACATATCATTGTAGCCCCACTCGCCTTCGAGGTAGGCAATGGTCGGGATGATCCGCTTGCGGTCCTTCAGGATCGCTTCGGTCATCTCCACCAGGGACATGCCCGGGGCATAACCAGCGGAGGTGCCCATCAGATTTACGATCTCGCCGCCGCCCTTGCGGGTCCGCTCGACGATTGCGTCGATGGTCTCCTTGGGGAGGAGCTTCTCAATGGGAATGCCGCCGGCCGAAGTGTAGCGAACCAGGGGCACCATGTCGTCGCCGTGGCCGCCCAGCACGCAGCCGTTGACGTCCTGGAAGGAGACGCCGAGGGCGTTGGCCAGGAAGGTGCGGTAGCGGGCGGTGTCCAGGACGCCGGACTGGCCGATGACCCGGTTCTTCGGGAAGCCGGAGGCCTTCAGGGCCACGTAAGTCATGGAGTCGACCGGGTTGGTGAGCACAATAATGTACGCTTCCGGGGCGTACTGCGCCACTTTTTCGGCGATGCCCTTGACGATGGCCGCATTGGTATTGACAAGATCTTCACGGCTCATGCCGGGCTTGCGGGGCAGGCCGGCGGTGATGATGACGACATCCGAGCCCGCGATGTCCTCGTAGTTGGCAGTGCCGGAGAAGTGGGTGTCGTTGCCGTAAACCGGCATGGCCTGCATGAGGTCGAGCGAGACGCCCTTCGCAAAGTTCTCCCGGACCGGGAGGTCGACGAGGACGATGTCGCCCAGATCGCGCGCTGCGGCGAAAATCGCGGTGCCCTGGCCCGTAAACCCGGAACCGATAATCGAGATCTTGTTCCGCTTGATCATGGTGCAGGACTCTCCCCCTTTGATAATCGGCGGGCCGCGGGTCACGCGGCCCGCCCATGGACGGACTTACATGTGCTTGATGATCTCCGCACCGAACTCGGAGCACTTGATCTCCTTGGCGCCCTGCATCTGGCGCGCGAGGTCATAAGTAACCGTGCCAGCCGCGATCGCACCGTCCAGACCCTTCATGATCAGGTCGGCAGCTTCGTTCCAGCCCATGTAGCGGAACATCATCTCGGCAGAGAGGATGACCGAGCCGGGGTTGACCTTGTCCAGGTCGGCATACTTCGGCGCGGTGCCATGGGTGGCCTCGAACAGACCGATGCCGCCGGTGTAGGAGATGTTGGCGCCCGGAGCCAGGCCCAGACCGCCGACGATGGCCGCGCAGTGGTCGGACATGTAGTCGCCGTTCAGGTTCAGGGTGGCGAGGACGTCCCACTCGTCGGGACGGAGCAGCAGCTGCTGGAAGGTGATGTCAGCGATGCGGTCGCGGACAAGGATCTTGCCTTCGGGCATCTTGCCCTTGTAGTCGTCAGACCACAGCTCGTCTTCCGTGATGCAGTCGTTGCGGAACTCCTTGGTGGCCACTTCGTAACCCCAGTCACGGAAAGCGCCTTCGGTGAACTTCTGGATGTTCCCCTTGTGAACGAGGGTGACGCTCTTGCGCTTGTATTCGATGGCGTACTGAATGGCGGCCCGGATGAGGCGCTTGGAGCCGAACTCGGAGACCGGCTTGATACCGATGCCGACCTGGTCGAGGCCGGGTTCGGAGTTCGGAATCTTTTTGCCAAGTTCCTTTTCGATGAACTCCTGAATCTTGATGGCCTCGGGGGACCCGGCCTTCCATTCGATGCCGGCGTAGATGTCTTCCGTGTTCTCACGGAAAATGCAGACGTCGGTCTTTTCGGGATGCTTCACCGGGCTGGGCACGCCCTTGAAGTACTTGACCGGCCGCACGCAGGCGTAGAGGTCCAGCAGTTGGCGCAGGGCCACGTTCAGGGAGCGGATGCCGCCGCCGACCGGGGTGGTCAGGGGACCCTTGATACCAACGCGATACTCTTTCATCGCGGTGATGGTGTCGTCGATGAGCCACTCGCCGTAGTTATTGAGGGACTTTTCGCCGGCGAAGATTTCGAACCACTCAATCTTGCGCTTGCCGCCGTAGGCCTTCGCCACTGCCGCGTCGAGGACCGGCTGGGTGGCCTTCCAGATGTCGCGGCCGATGCCGTCGCCTTCGATGAACGGGATGATGGGGTTATTGGGGACTACGAGCCGGCCGTTTTCCATGGTGATCTTTTCGCCTTTGGTCGGGGCCGTCAGCTTGGTAAACTTCGCCACGTCCGCACCTCCATGTAATGCACAGCAGATTGTCTGCTGCGGGGGAGAGTCCAGGCGGCCGGCCGGAGCCCACCCAAGCGCGGGGCATGGGTGCGGGGGCCTGACCTCTCTCTATCTAACCTGCGACCGGGGGGCTGCCCGGCCGGGCGGTTAAGCTTGTGAATGACAGCACAAAGTCGACGAAAACCATTTTATAATGTAAATAGTCCGTCACTCTAATAACTGAAGTTTATCATGGTTATATTCGGGCGGGAATACCCAAACGGTGCAAACAATATGACCGAAAGTAACTAGTTACTCACTTGCCAGAAACCGTTCGCAGGGCAGAAAGTATAATACCACCCACGCACTATCGTACCAACTTTCGCCTCTGGGGAAAAGCCCTTACATGGCCCCCTTGAACAAAATTTGCCCTCGGACCGCCGCACTCATGTACGGTGATCCGAAGGCTGGCCGAATCGTTGCGACCGCCGGCGCCGGAGTGGACGCCGGGACGGCGAGTTTGGCGGTTCAGGCGCGGGTCGAATACTCGGTGCCATGACCTTTCGTTGTGTACACGCCCCGGCGGGGAACCCCGGCAGGCCGGGGACGGGACCCCTCCTGTGCTGCCGGTTGCTCCTGGGGTTGGGGTACCTGGGTCTGCACCTGATTGCGTTGCAGTTGCTGCATCAAATAGGGTAGTGCGGCATTCAGGGCGGCCTGTTGCTGAATGGCCTGTTGCTGAATGGCCTGTTGCTGGGCGGCCTGCTGCTGGGCGGCCTGGTGGAGAGCGAACTGCTGCAGAAGTGCCTGTTGCTGCGGGTCCGGCATCGGCACTTGCGCTTGCTGCGACTGAAACAACGCTTGCTGTTGAGCCATGGCTTGCAGGGCGGCCTGCTGCATGAGGGCCTGTTCAGCCATGGCCTGCTGCGGGTCCGGTTCGGCGGGCCACGGCCCGCTCTGCGGCGCAGGCGGCAGGCCCTGAAAGGCCATCAGAGCGGGGTCGGCCGGATAACCCACCGGCGCGGGCGGGTAGTCGCCGCCCATCTGCGGCGAGTACTGCGGGGCCTGCTGGGCGGGCGGTGCCTGCGGAGCCGGCTGCTGAGGCGCGTTGGGCATCTGTGGCATGTTGCCGGGGAGCGGGGGCATGGTGGGCATGGTGCCCGGGAAGCGCATGCCCATGGGGGGCATGAAAGGCGGAGCCGCTATCATTCCTCGACGCACGCGCGGGACCTCCTCCTCCAACTCTGCTGGCGTTGCTCCCATACTATGGAGCCGGCCCCCCCGTGACACAGCGGGGACGCAGGAGCGAGCCACAGAATAAGCTGGCCGCAGGGGGTGTGACAAGGGAACGTGGAAGCGGCAAAATCACGCTTGGCACGAGGATACTCGCGGGCGGCCCCCCTTTATGATGCTGTGGCGGGCCCCATGTACGCAGCGGGCCTCCGGCGGCTGCTGCCGCGCCTTATAGTCCGGCCCGGGCCGGCGATACTGGACGTTGGCTGCGGCACGGGCGTCAACTTGACGGAGGCGGCCCGCTGGTTCGCCCCGACCCGGCTTCTGGCCGGCATCGACCTGTCGCCCGGCATGGTCGAAGTCGCCCGCTCCAAGGCCGCCTACCTGGGCATGCCGGCTGAGTTCACCGTCGGCGATGCGGAGCAGCTGCCATACTCCGACCAGCTCTTTGACCTGGTGATTTGCAATTCGGTCTTTCATTGGTTCAAGGATAAGGAGACCGCTCTGAGCGAAATGCGGCGGGTTCTGCGGCCGGGCGGGCAACTGGTGCTCATCTGTGCGTCGGCGCCGGGCTTCCGGGAGTGGTTCGGCGTCCTCGACTCGCTCATGCGGTCGGTGCTGGGTCCCGGCACCCCCCGTTCCGCTCCCGACCTGCCGTCGGCGGCGGAAGTCGGAGGGCTCCTGCGGCAGTCCGGGTTCGTCATCAGCTACATGGCCAATCCCACTTCGGTCTACCGGGTCCCTCATCCCGAGTCGTTCATTCGTCTGATGTCCACCGTCGCCCCGGGCTGGACCGCAGACCTGCCGCCCGAGTCGCAGTCGTACATTGAAACCATGGCTGCGGCCTACCTGCGCCGGAACTGGCCCCAGGGGTTCCCCAACACCTGGTCTGTCTTCGAAGCCATCGGGGTCCGGCCGGACTGATCTCCGGTTGGCAGACTTTCGGACCGCCTCCGCCGAGGCGGTCCTTTCCCGCGACTAACCTGGCGGTTAGTCGCCCGCCTCCCGGCATTTTGCTCCGCAAAAGCCTGCCGGCCACCATGCGACTAACCTGGCGGTTAGTCGCGAACTGAGTATTGCGGAATTGCATTCGTGGCTTTATGATTTGCCGTCAACGTGATAAACTTAGCGTTGAATAATTTACCGTTGTCTCGACGGTAGAGGGGACGGCGACTCATGCTGGAGCAATATACCATCAGTGATATCAAGCAACTGAAGGCGCTCAGTCACGCTTCCCGGGTCAAGATTCTCAGCGCCATCGCCGAGAAGCCGATGACTGCCAAGCAACTGGCCGATCAGTTCGGCGAGGAGCCGGCAAAGACCAGCTACCACGTCAAGCAGTTGCTTAAGGTGGGCCTGGTGGAGTTGAAATTCACCCGTGAAACCCAGAACGGCATTATTGAAAAATATTATCAGTCTATCGCCAAGGAGTTCCAGACTGATCCCTACCTGGCCCGGCAGCCGGAGGGTCGCAACCACCTGGAGACTGGCTTCCTGCGCGAGCTAAACAAGACGCAATCCGATTTTCTGCAGGCGTACCGGGCAGACTTGGAGCGGGCAGCGGGCCGGGAGACGGGTCCCGAGACCACGTCGTACGGCTTCCACCGCCTGGGCCTCTCTCCGGATCGGCTTCCGGCGTTTGAAGCGGAACTGAAGGCGCTCGTTGAGAAGTACGAGAGCAGCGAGGGCAACTACGCCTTCCACTTCCTGGCCTTCCCTGCGGACGACAAGCAAAAATCGCTGGCGTAAGCGACAAAAACGGGCGACCGGGCTTTACCGCCAGGTCGCCTTTTGCTTTCATTCACACCGCTGTGCCCGTGAACATACGCTGGGACGGAAACGCCACCGAAGAGGGGCGGTGACCTCCTTCCCATCCGGTCTCTCCGGAGGTCACGAGATAGAGAGGAGTGTAAGAGCGGATGAACTTTGGCTACAATGCTGCGCCCGCGGCGTATTCCCCCTTCATCGGCGCCCAGGCAGGGGCTGCGGATTTGGCCATCGCCCCCGGGGCGGCTGTGTACCCAGCGGCGAAGGCTGCTGTCGGCAAAGTGGCTAAGACCCCGCTGATTGTATAGTGACCACTCTTTATGCAGCGCTGGTCCGGGCGCCACCAAAGCAAGAAGCAGAGCCGTCCGTGATGCCAAGACCGGCATCGGGAGTTCGAAAAAGAAGGCCTTAGCCTTGTCCCGAGTCCAGCCGGTCAGCACGTCGGTTGTGACCTATGGAGGCAAACGGAAGGAGGTCCCGGATGAAGCGCTGGATACGGGGCTCATCGTCAATGATCAGCACGACCTGTTTCGCCATCATGCCGATTCTCCTCCTTCTTCCTCGGTGGCGGCGACGGGCACCGTGAAGGTGAACGTGCTGCCCTGGCCACGGGTCGATTCGGCCCAGATGCGGCCGCCATGGGCTTCCACGATGCCCCGGCAGATCGCAAGGCCCAGGCCGGTCCCCCGGACCCGCCGCACCTGCGGGCCGTCGCCCCGGTAGAATCGATCGAAGATACGCTCCAGGTGCTCCGGGTTGATGCCCGTACCCGTGTCTTGGACCCAGGTCAGCAGGAAGCCACTGTGGGCCGTGGCCGAGACCGTTATGGCGGAACCGGCCGGCGAGTACTGGGCAGCGTTGTTCAGCAGGTTGTCCAGCACTTGTTCCACCCGGGCGGCGTCCACCTTCACCATGGGCAGGTCTGCCGGGAGGTTCGCCTCAAACCGATGCTCCGGCCAGCGCTGTCCAGCCCGCTTCAACGCCCGGCTGACCAAAGGCTGCCATGGCTCGGGATTGCAATCCAGCTTGAGCAAGCCGCTGGAGATGCGGGACATGTCGAGTACGTCCTCGATCAGGTCTTTCAGCCGGCGGCTCTCCTCGGCGATGCCCTCCAGGAATTCCGCCTGCTCCGCCGGCTCCAGTTCGGCCCGGAGGTTCAGCAGCGTGCCCGTGTTCCCGAGAATGGTGGTCAGGGGGGTCCGGAGTTCGTGGGAAACGTTGGCGATCAGTTCGTCCTTGGACCGCTCTAACTGCCGCTCCTGAGTTACGTCCCGCAGGAGGATGCCGTAGCCCAGATGGGTCAGCCCCTCGCCCAGCACCGGGAAGGCGATGGCCGCCACGGTGCGCCGGGGCGGGCCAGGCAGTTCCATGTCCACAAAGGGGACGGTAAAGCCATCGTCCCCCGCGGCGGCGGGCGAGAGCACCGCCCCGGGGTTCCCGCCGGACCAATGGGTGAAGAAGTCGGCGAGCGGCGTTTCAGGCGCCGGCAGGCGTTCCAGGTTGAGCAACGTGGCGGCCGCACGGTTGGCGAACTGAACCCGGTGTCCGGGGGCCACCAGCAGCAGCCCCTCGTGCATGGAGTTGGTGATGGAAAGCAGTGTGTTCCGCTGCTCCTGGACCTCGGCGAAGAGCCAGGCGTTGGAGACCGCCGGACCGACCTGACCGGCCAGCGTCGAAAGCAGTTCCACCGAATGCTCATCGAAGTAGTTGGTCTGCACGTTGATGGCACTGAGAATGCCCACAATGTTGCCGGCCGCCCGCATCGGAACGCAACAGACAGAAGCGTGGGGGTAGTCGTCGGCCCAGGCGCCAAACATGTGGCGGTGGGTTGCCACGTCTGAAATGACCACCGGTCTGCCCTCCGCAATTGTGGCACCGGCCATGCCGCCACTCAATTCCTCTTGAGCGGGCGGCGGCCAATTGATCTCCGAAACGTAGACCGCCTCCAGGTCCAGCCCTCCGGCGGGATGGCGCAGCACCAGCGTGCCCACGTCGGCGCCCACCAACTCGACGATGCCGCGGGCCACCTCTTTCAGCCGGTCGCCAAGTTCCAGCACGCCGGTGACCGAAGCGGCGGTGGCGTTCAGCACGGCCAACTCCCGGCTGCGTCGGGTCACTTCCCGAGTCCGTTGGTCTACCCGCTCCTCCAGGGTAGCGTTCAGTTGCATCATGTCGGCTTGATTCTGCTGCAAGGCCGCGACCATCTGGTTGAAGGAGTCGTGAAGTTCGATCATCTCCTTGGGAATCAGGGTGCGGGGACTGCTGACCCGAGACTGCATATCGCCACGACGGACGGCAAGAGCGGCCTTCATGAGGGCGGTGATCGGCTGGTTCATGGTGCGGGCCAGGAACCCGGCCATCGCCCAGCCCAGCACCAACGCCAGGGAGACCATCCACGCGATATTGGTCAGCGTTGACCTGAGGTCGGCATACAGGGCGGCCCGCGGCGTGATGATGGCCACACCCCAGTCCAGTGGCCCCGGTACGGTCGCGTAACCGCCCAGTTCGGTCGTGCTCCCCCACCCGAGAAGGCCGGACCGCATTTTCTGGATGTGCACCTGGTCGCCCAGCTTGGCAAGATCTGCATAGTTGACGGGGCCGCTCTGGGCGATCAACGTGTCCTTGTTGTCGACCAGCAGAATGATTTCGCCCGGGTACTCCGCGTACAGCGACAGCCAGCCAGACAGCTTTGACAGATCCAACCCGCCGGAAATGTAGTTGCGCACATTGCCCTGCCCGTCCAGGAGCGGAGCGACCATGGTGACCAGGGGTTTCTTGTATGCCGCTCCAAGGACTACATCGCCGTAGACCATCGCTTTCGTACGCATGAGCGGCTCAAAATACGCAGCACCCTTGTAGTTCTTGCCCGCCAGGGGCTGGCCGGCCAAGTTCGTGGGCGGGGAGAAAGCCAGGGCGTTGCCTGCGGCGTCGCCGATGAACGTAGCGACGATGCCGGGATACTCGTCCCGCATGGTGTCCAGGATGCCCTGCAGGTCCAGCTTCGTCACGTCGCCGGTGGTCTGAAGCTGACGGGCCAGCGTCCGGACCGCCCGGGCGTGGGTGTCGACGTAGGCGGAGACCTGCTCGCCCAGGGCGACAGCCCGAGCGTGCTGTGCGTCCGCCGCGATCTTATAGCTGTGCCGCACGCCAATGAGTTCGAATGTGCCCACGACCAGGGCCGGAACTGTGGCCGCGACAAACAGCACCAGCAGCAGGTACGTCTGCAACCGTCGTTCACGCATCGTACGTCCTCCTTCAGACCCGCTCTGCCCGGAGTCCCTGAAATTGCCATCAAGATCCAAGTACGGTGAGTTTCGCCCGCGGTGATGCGTAATCCTCCGGGGGACCTGCGGACCCACAACGTGGCGGGAAATACGGGCGCCCAAAGGGGATTCACGGCAGGAATTCGGCATGGTAAGATACCCCCATAACCTATACCGGGAGGGGTACCAAGTGAAAACCCAAATGGCCGTGACGTTAAGCATCGTGGCCCTCGCCGCAATTCTGACGGCCGGATGTGCGTCCAGGAATACACAGCCCGCTTCTGCACCTGGGCCTGCAACTACCTCCCAATCCTCCTCAGGCGTGGCGACGCCGGCTTCGGGTGCCACGCCGACCCGCAGTGCCGCCGGATACTTCGAGTGGACCGTCCAGGACCTGAAACAGGCGCTGGGGAAGAAAGATTTCGTGCTGGTTAATGTCCACATTCCCTTTGAAGGACGCCTTAACGGCACTGACCTGGAGATTCCCTATGACCAGATCACGAGGCCGGAAAACCTCGCCAAGCTGCCAGCGGACAAGAACGCTCGCATCGTGCTCTACTGCCGGAGCGGCAACATGAGCAATATTGCCGCGAACGCCCTTGTAAAGCTGGGCTACACCAACCTCGTGGACGTGAAGGGCGGAATGAAGGCCTGGGAAGCGGCTGGGTACTCGCTGAACATGAAGGCTGACGCCTCGAATGCGGAGGCCGATTGCTAGAGCACCGGCCACTAACCTTCCGCACAGAACGCCGGGCCACAGGTAATGCCTGTGGCCTGGCGTTCTTTCACCTTGCGGTGCCCTGCACCGCCCGGTCCCTGCGGCAGGCCCGTGGCGCTTCCGCAATTCGCTTCACAAGGCAGTCCATGTCTCGGAACGCAGAGGACTGATTCTGACAGCGTTCGCAACCCACAAGCCTGCCGCCAGGAACCACAGTCCGCCGATCGTTATGAGTACAAGGGCGCTGGTAGTGCCCGCAACGATCCCAACCAAAGCCTGGTCCTCGTATTTCGCCGGTGCGGTCGGTGGATCCGTCACCATGAAGAATGCCAGGAACAGGACTGCATTCACGAACGGCATCCGAAAGGCGTCACCCACTCCGTTCAGGTTCAACAACCCACCGGAAAGCAGAAATCCAAAGTAGGTGCCCAGAAATGTGAACACGAGCGGCAGTTTGTTCACCCGGTGCGCCACGAGCATGCCTGCAGCGATCAGGAAAGTCACGGTCCAGGCCGGCAACAATGGCAAAGCGCCCCACCAGCTTTGGGGGCTGCCCGAGATCAGGGCGATCAGCAAGCCGACTGCGGCGGGGTTAAAGATTGGCTTTCTGCCCACTTTGAGCAGATGCTTTGACAGTATGGAGACAGCTGCGAAAAGTGCACTCATGTACCACGGGGTGATTGGGCTTAACACCATGGCCAGAATCAGCCCTGTGAGAATGGCCCCGTCCGGAACTCTCATTGTCCGATAGAGCAGCATCGTCAAAGCCACGTCAACCAGAACCGCCGCACCGACGAAAACGGTGACATGCATCCACGTGACCAGTTGCTCTGCGCCAAAACCGGCGATCGACGCCAGACAAAGGAGAACCGCAAGCGTGTAGCCCTTGGGTGTGCGGAGAAAAGTCATGGCAAGTACCCCCTCATCCCGCTGCTCACGTGTATCTCCTGGGATGGCCCGATGAACATCCCGGCTAGTCCCGTCTCTTCCAGGAACGTCATTCCGCGTTCCAGCCCGAGTACGAAAGCGGCCGTTGCACACGCATCTGCAGCCATGGCAAAAGGGGCCACCACGGTGCAACTGAGTATGCCGGCCGGCGATTCTCCGGAGCGAGCATCGATCAAATGATGGGTGTTCCCCCGGACCGGACTCCTACGAAAGTAGCCGCCTGAAGTGCAGACGGCAGCGTCTGTAAGCTGGATCGAACGGATCACTTCTTCCGTTCGCAGCGGACGGCGGATGCCCACCTTCCACGGCTCACCCCGCTCATTCAGGCCACCCACATAGATGTCGCCACCCGCATCAATCAAAGCGCCGTCAAACGGCGTCAGTTCCCGGCTGGCGAGGTCGATGGCCAGCCCTTTCGCTACGGCTCCGAGGTCGATCACCAGGGGGCGCTTTAGCAGGATGGTCCGGGCCCCTTCATTCAGCAAAATGTCTTGATGAGTGACAGGAGCTTCCGGATCGACGCCCGAATCGTACGTCGCTCCGGACCGGTACTCCCGGTTAAATCCGTAGGACTCCAGTTTCGCACCGACGGTTGGATCGAAGGCCCCGCCGGTGGCGCCGGCCACCTCACAGGCGAAACGAATTGCTTCGAACAGGAGGGGACTGACGGGAACTGGCCTTCCCACCTGCTGGGACAGATGCGACACTTCACTGTCTGTCCTGAAGCGGCTGCATGTCTGTTCCACAAATGTGAAGGCCATGAGGGCCCTCTCGATGGCGGGCATGACTTCCGACTCCGGCAGGCAAGACACCGCGGCGATCCGAACCACGGTATCCATGCGGAGGGCAACTTTTTCCCAGCAAGTTGGTGGACCGGCGCTTCCCACATCGCAACACCGCTTCATAGGCTGGCGTGAGCCAGGGCGTTCTGAATCGCTGCTCGAAAAGTCCTGGTGCTCAAAGTCGCTCCGGTCACAGTGTCCACTCGATGGCTTTGCTCCACCAGAACCTGCGCTGGGAGCTGGTCGATCAGAGTCTGGCTGTACCGGGTGCTGCACCTGGTGATTCGTACATCGGTGATCAGGTCATGTTTGATCGTCACTTCCACCTGAACCGAACCAATCTCGGTGGTGCCGTAACCTTCAAACGTCCCGTCATGATACTTGCCCGACCACGCTGATGTCTCCAAGCTGGTTACCGCGCCGGCGGCCGGGTCTTGAGTCAGCGGCGGGGAAGGACTTGCCGCCAGGAGGTGCGGCGCCGGCTCGCGATCCGCCGGCATCGTGACATAATACCCAGTCGCGTAGACGATTCCGATTGCGGCTGAACACAAGGCGATGAGCCGAGGGTCCATGTTGTTCGAGCGCGTTGCCACCGCACCAATCCCCTCCTGCATCCTAAAGCCCCCAGATCACCACGAGCAACATCAGGTACCGAAAGGCGAGCGCCCCGGCCGCAAAGCCCGCCAAATACGCCCAGGAATCCCCGCGTCCCTGCCCTGCCAGCACATGCTGCCTGAGCGGGCACCCATTGGCCAGGACCGATGCCAGCCCGAGAAGGAGTCCCCCGCCCACTGCAAGGCCCGCCGACAGGCTGGCAAAGGCAACTCCGGGTAAGGGTCCGACAACTCCGCCCAACAGCGCCGCAAGCGGCCAGGCCACCCAGGCTGTCAACGCGAAAGCCAGAACGCCGGTCAACAATGAGGTCTCGCGGAAGAGCAGCCAGTCGCGGAAGCCCCCGACGAAGCAGAGCCGGCTCCGCTGGCTCAGGTACCCGACGGCAATCCCGATTCCCAGGCTTGCGACCGCCTCGGTCACGGCAATCCCCTCCTGGCTCTGCGCTGCAGGATCCAAGTCCCCAGGGCAATGCCTGCCGCCAGACCGCCCACGGCCAACACGGCGGCGCTGTCGCCATAGGCCGCCCGCAACAGCAGCCGGACGGTGCAACCCAGGGCGACCAGACTGGCGACCATGGCCAAAAATCCCAGCCAAAAGTGTGCCACCGGCCGTTCCGGTCGCCGGGGGCGCACCTCACCGCCCTGGCGAGCACCCAGATACGCGCCGATGAGCAGTCCGACTCCCGTCAAGAGCGGGGCGGTCCCAGTTAACAGGTCCCGGGTGTGGCAGGCAACGCAGAAGCCGTAAACCGGGGGACTCGTAATCACGAAACTGCTCGCCGCCACCGCCAGCACGGCGATGCCCATGGCCGCCACCCATGGCTTCACGAGCCTTCCCCCTTTCGCTCCGGGCGCTTCAGACGCTGCAGGAGCGATGTCCAGCCGGGCGGCAACGACTGCGCCTCGGGATGATGGTGGATCGACTCGAACTGAACGTTGGCGATGGCCAGGAGCTCCGCAACCCGGGTGCGCCCCTCATGCGGAAAACGCAGCGCCACCCCGCAGCTGGAACTCAACTCCCGGGGACACGGGACGGTGCGATTCGGGATGTTGTGAAGCTGAAGCACCCGCTCGGCCCGTACGGCGTGGTGCGACGAGAAGAACGTGATCACTCCGTCAAGTTCGTGCATGGACAGACAACTCCTCCAACGCCTTCAGGGAGGTGTTCACATGATCCAGCGTGGTCGATCCGCCAAAGCTGAAGCGAACACTGCCATCCGGGAAGGTACCGGCCGTCCTGTGGGCAGCCGGGGCACAATGCAAGCCCACGCGGGTGAGGATGCCGTAGCCCTCTTCCAGCGCTTGTCCCAACGCCGCCGGTGAAATGCCGCGCAGGTTCAGGGAGACAAGCCCTGCCCGCCGTGCCGGTTCGCGGGGTCCATAGACCACGACGTCCGGAATATTCGCCAGCCCGTCGAGAAAGCGGGTCAGGAGTAACTCTTCGTGCGCGCGGACCCGCGCGACGCCCCAGTTCAGGATGTGCTCGGCTCCGGCGGCCAGACCCGCGATGCCGGGGACGTTGGGGGTGCCGGCCTCGTAGCGATCCGGGGCAAACTCCGGGTGCTCCTCCAACTCCGATGCGCTGCCGGTCCCGCCACGCAGCAAGGGCGGTAAGTTTACGCCCGGCCGGACATAGAGGCCGCCTGTCCCCTGCGGTCCGAGCAGCGCCTTGTGGCCGGTGAAAGCCAGCATGTCCACCCCTTGCGCCTGCACGTCGATCGGCAGGGCGCCGGCCGTTTGTGCGGCATCAACGAGGAAATGGGCGCCGACCTTATGGGCCACCTCACCCAGCTGGGCAATCGGCTGGATGGTCCCCAGCACGTTAGAGGCATGAGTCGCGACGACCAACCGGGTCGTCGCGGTCAAAGTCTTGCGCACGTCATCGGGGTCGACCAGACCGTCGGCGGCGCACGGCACCACCGTGAGCCGGACGCCTTGCTGCTGTAAGTATCGCAGGGGGCGCATGACCGAGTTGTGCTCCACGCCAGTGGTCACGACGTGGTCTCCGGGGCGCAACAGCCCAAGGAGAGCGACGTTGAGCGCCTCCGTTGCATTCTTGGTAAAGCTGATACAGCTTGAATCCGGAGCACCCAGAAGCCGAGCCAGTGCCTCGCGGGCGGCTCCCAGCCTGCGGGCGGCCTGCATCGCCAACTTATGCCCTGCCCGGCCCGGGTTTCCCCCGGCGGTCTCCATGGTAAGCAGGACGGCGTGCAGAACGGCAGGGTGCTTTGGCCAACTGGTGGCAGCGTGATCCAGGTAAATCTGCTCCATCACGATCGCCTCCGTTCCGGGGACGGTCTTGGCAGTGGTACAGCAAGTGGCGTCCGGCACTGCTGAAGAGCAGCGGCCGATAAGCCCGTGAACTCAAACTGGACCCGGCGGATGCCGGGAAACTCGGTCAATGTGTAGATGACCGACATGTAGTAGGGCGAAAAGTTCCAGCCACCTGCCGCCACGGTCCTGGCCAAGTCGGGAGAGAAGGTGAAACGAACGAGAGCCACGTCGTCGCGCACGGTCAGATCGGCAAGGGTCACACCATTCGGCGGCGCCGACAGCCCAAGGGGCGGCGACTTCGTAAGGAATGCGCTGATCGCTGCCCGCATTCCGTCAACTCCTGCGGTCTGCGCAAGCCGCATGGGAACGCCCACGGGCAGGCCGCGATAAGGATAGTAGACCAGTGCCTCACCTGCAGCCGGACTCACCGCTTCCACCGTCCAACGGCGGCCCGCCATGGTCACGGCCCGGACCGATGGCAGGCCCAGCAAGGTGCGGGCCAGTGCCTCCTGGGCCAGGGGGCTCGGCGGCGGCTCGACCGTCACCGTAAGTTCGCCACGTTCACCCGATACTGTCACTCGGGCGGCGGCGGAAAGGGCTGGTTTCAGCGGGGTGCCCGGAGACGGCCCGGCGACCAGTTCGGCGACCGCTGCTGTCGGCGTCGCGGGCCTTATGGCACGCGCCACCCCTACCAGACGGCTCTCTGCCAGGTCTGGGAAGTAGAGAGTCACTGCCCCGCTTTGCACTCGGCCGGCCAGAGAGCGCAGGGCAAACCCGGCCACCAGGATGGCCGGCACCAGCAGCACCAGCAGCAGACGGCGAATCTGCATGTCTAATCCGCTCCTTCCCCAAAAACGGCAGGAGAGACACGCACCCCCGCGGCCTTGGGGTCCGCCGGGGGTGCATAGCGCTCAGGGTCCCGCATCGGTACCACGCTTACCGCCAAATCGATGGGCCCTCTGCCGCCCCTCCACCTGCCCCGCCCCCTTTACATCAAATGTCCAGGAAGGGGAACCAGCGGATCAAGAGGCTGCTCATCCAATGGAACTTATCGGCGACCATCAGGAGGCCAAAGGCGACCATCATGACGCTGGAGGCCAACGCGACGGCTCCCTGGTACCGCTGAATCTTATCAATCAGTGGGCTCACCCGGGACCAGGCGGCAGCGGCCGCCAGGAACGGCAGGGCGATCCCGATGGAGAAAACGCCCAGCAGCAGCGCACCCTGCACTGGCGAGCCCAGACTTCCGGCGTAAAGAATGAGGCTGGCGAACAGCGCTCCGCCGAAGCACTGCAGGCATCCCAGGGAGAAGACGAAGCCCATCGCCATGGCCCCGAAAGCGCCGGCCCGCTTGCTCATTTTCGTAAGCTTTGGCAGCGGCAGTTTGCAGAGCATCGGTGCTCCGCCCTGAGCCCCCGTCCAGAGGCCCATACCCACGACCAGCATCCCAGCGGTGATCGAGATGGGCCGGTTCCAGGCGCCCAGAGCGCCCAGGTCCGCCAACCGCTGGCCCGCGTACCCGGCCAGCGCTCCGCCGGCGGAGTATGCCAGGGTCATGCCGGCGACGAACCAGAGAGCCGTAGTCATCACCTGCCGGGTGGTGGGCCGAGTCAGGCTCACGCCCGCCAACGAGGACAGGTAGTAAAGCGTCAGTTGCAGGAGGCAGGGCGAGAGGGCGGCCACCAGGCCTGCGGCCAGCGTCAGGAAGGTGCCGATGCTCACAGTCCCCGAGAACAGACCTTGTGACAGCGGCAGACTCCAGACCAGGGACCCTTCCGGCATATCCGACGCAACCAATTCGGCCGAGTGCGTGCCGCTGGCACTGTAGCGAATCAAGAAGGTGCGGTGGTGGCCCGAATCGGTCAGGAGTTTGAACTCTGATGCTTTCACGTCCTGCCCGCCATCCACCCGTAACACCGGTGGCACCACTTTGCTGGTCTCCGACAGACCATAATAGTGATTCTCCTCGTAGTAGAGGAAGACCGTGCCGCCATTCGCATCCGCCGGGTCAAGTCCCTGAGCCGCCAGGTACTCGGGCGTCATCAGCGTAACCTGGGCGGTGGTGCCATCCATGTTGGTCACGCGGCGGGTGGCCATTTCGGTCTGCACCGCCTGCTGGTTGGTGGAGGTCGACAGGGTACTGGCAACGCCGTCTTTGCCGACGAGGCTCGCAACCCCTAGCCATCCCATCGCCAGAAAAGTTGCGAACAGGGTGATAAGAACCAGCCGGACCCAGGGGTTACCTTGTTTGCCCATGTGCACGGGGAGTCCCCCCTATTTTTCCACGACAATTTTCCCGAGCATTTTCGCGTGGTCCACGCCGCAGGTGTTGCTGCAGCTGATTTCATAAGTGCCCGGGTCAACGGCGGTCACGATCAGTTCCTGGGGATGCCCGGGATAGATCGCCTTGATGTTGATCAGGCGGCCGATCTGAAACCCATGAGTCACGTCCGTGGCGATCAGCAGCAGCCGTGTCTTCGTCCCCGCCTTGACATGGATCTCCGGCTCTATTTTCCACTGCGAAAGTTTAACGGGAATGACCTGGGTCGCATACGAGTTCTGATAGGCGATGGCGGCGGCCGGAATCCCGAACAGCACCCCTGCCACCATCAACCCGGCGACAATTTCCTTCCAGCGCATATATAGCCCCCCCTACCCTACGAAGAGCCAGGTGAACAGTGCGGTCACCCCGGTCAGGAACACGACGGGCGGAATGGCGGCCAGAGCCGCCGGACGCTTGTCTCCGTATGTCTGCCGGGCCAGTTTCCAGACCACGTCAGCGCTGTAGGCAAGGCCGAACAGCAGGCAGGACACCTGCAGATACGGCATGACCCGCAGCCCGAACGGTGTCCACGGGAAGCCCGCCGTGCCGAACAGGTCCCAGCCCCAGCCCATCGGGTCGGAGATGACCTTGATCATATACGAGCCGTTGGGCATCAGAATGGCGAAGCTGAAAGCGATCCAGGCCATCAGGCCGATGGGCACCAGGGAGTAGCCGAGGTTCGTGAACAGGCGACGGAACGGCATCTCGACACCGGCCAGGGCACGTCCCGCCCAGATCGCGGCTGCCCACAGGGCCGGTACGACAACCATCACAGTGAGGCCAAGAATGCCGACGTAGGTGAGGTAGCCGCTCAGGGTCTTCATGTTGGCCCAGTCCTTGAGGAAGCCCCAGGGACCCATCATGGTGGCCGAATAAATCCCGGCGGCGCCCAGCATGATGAAGGCCTTCCAGGATTCGTCCAGGCCACGGTGCTTGTCCACCAGAAGGTCGGCACCGGGCGCCCGCAGACGGACGGACATGTTGTCCAGAGAGCAGGTGCGGAAGCACTCCAGGCACATACCGCAGTATGTGTTGCGGCTCATGGTGGTCGGCGCTTCCATCCACGGACAGGCATAGGCCTCAGCGGTGCCAACCACACATTCCTTCTGCTTGTGCCCACGGCACTCGGAGTAGGGGTTCGACCGGATTTCCATGGTGGAGAAGTTGCTGTAAAGGCCCAGGAAACCGCCCACCGGGCACAGGTAGCGGCAGAACGTGCGCTTCTCGTAGATCAGCGCCGTGCCGAGCGAGACCAGCACCATGCCGGTCAGCATGGCGGCGGTGACGATGGGCTTGGTGGTCAGGATGCCGGAGAACAAGGCCAGCGCCAGGAAGACAAAGTTGACCGGCCACATGTTGCGCAACGCCGCCGGCCACTTCTTGCCCAGCGTCAGGGGCTTGCCGCCCGGCTTGACGATAAAAGTCTTGCGGGACAGCCATTCGCCCAGACTGGGTAGTGGACAGATGGCGCACCAGATACGGGAGGCGAACGGGACCATCAGGAGCATGAGGGCGGACCACCAGAAAATCCAGACCAGGACAATGATCAGGTTGGCGTTGCCCACGGAGCTACCGATCCAACCGGCCATCAGGGCCGGCATGAAGAACGCAAAGCCCGCGATCTGGAGCAGGAATGAAGTCCAGCGGCTGCGGAGCACTTTCCGGAGGCCGGGGAAGCGGGCGGTCAGATCGTACCGCCAGGTGACGGGGAACAGGCCGAGGAACTTCTCGTCGTCCCCGAAGGCGGCCATGCCGCGGATCATCCGCTCGTCTTCGGGCATCCGGTTGGGCGGTTTTGGCTGTGCGTTCATGGCTTCACCCTCTGCATTAGCAAGAATGCGATAAACCCAGCCCCAATGGCCCCAGTGCCAAGCCACGAAGCGCCTGCGTACCAGTTTGGCTTAACGCGGAGCCAGCCGATCATGTACGGATGAAAATTGCCACAGGTCTCGAGGCAGCGGAACATCCAGCGGCCGGACTTATCCGCCACAAACTCCACGGTCGCCAACTTGCCTGGTTCCATGACGGCTTTTATGCCGTAGCCGTCCAGGTAAAACCCGTGAGTCACGTCCGTAGCCATTAGCTTCAGTCGGACGGTGTCGCCCTGGTTCACGACAATCACGCCAGGGTCCCAGGCCCACTGGCGAGCGTTCACGGCGATCTCCACCACTTTCGGCTCGTCAGCCCGGGCCAGGGACGGCAGGAACGCCGCGAGACTCATAAACAAGGCGACCGTCAGCAGGCTCAACGGAAGCCAGTACCGTTTGATGCTGATCACTTTCTTGCTCACCCCCTACTTCACTGTCAACTGGGCCTTCATCCCAAGGGCCGCGTGACCCTTAACCTCGCAGTAGATTGAATATGTGCCCGGCTTGTCGAATGTAAACGAGTACGTCTTGCCGATACCAAGGAGCGGAGACTCGAACAGCGGCTTATACGTGCCCTGTTTCGTGAAGTCCCCTTCCGTGATCTGATGATCCATCGGGTCGCTGTTGTACCAGGTGATCTTGGTACCGGCAGTGACCTCCAGAAGCGCCGGGGAGAACTTGATACCCTTTAGCTCCCAGATGACTTCGCCCGGGGCAGCTGTTGGCATCGGAGCTACCACTGGCGTCTCGACGCGTACGAGTTTTACCTCCTGTACGGCGGGTTTGGAACAGCCTGCCGTCAGGAGAAGCAGGACGGTAACCAGCCCTGACAGGATCCACTTGCGCATGCCTTTCACCCCTTCTCTCTCATGCTTTCTTTATACCCGCTCCAGGCGGGGGTGGTCAGTGTCGGGCGGACGTGACATTCGCCCCGAAAACCAATAGCCCGACCGCTCCGCCGAACGCAGGGCAGTCGGTCTATCACCCATAGCACGTATTCGCTATACGACGGCGCTTCCGTGCTCAAACCGAGCGGCAATGGCAGCCGCCTCGGATCTTCGGTTCACATTCAGCTTGTGCATCAGCTGGCTGACATAGTTCCGTACAGTCTTCTCGCTCAAGTAGAGTTTCTCGGCGATTTCCCGGTTCGTCCGCCCGCGACTGATACAGTCCAGAATTCGCTGTTCCTGGTCGGTGAGCAAAGCCAGCCGGTCCACGGCGGTACTGCCCCCTCTGATCCGGTCTAACACCTGCCGGGTGATGGCGGGGTCCAACAGCGACCCGCCCGCGCCCGCCGTGAAGATGGCATCAACCAGCACCTGACCGCGGGTCTGCTTGAGCAGGTACCCTGACGCCCCGGCCATGATGGCAGCAAGGACGGCGTCGTCATCGGTATAGGATGTCAGCATGATCACTTTGGTCAGCGGACAGAGGGACCGAATCTCCCGACAGGCTTCAACACCGCTCCCGTCTGGAAGCCGCACGTCCATGACGATTACGTCGGGCAACACATCCTCAGCGACCGCTACGGCCTCGGCAGCCGTGCCGGCTTCGCCCACCACCGTCAAGCCGGGTTTGCATTCGAGGAGCTGACGTAACCCCAGCCGAACCACCTCATGGTCATCCACCACGAGCACTCTAAGCAGCTGGCTCATGGAACCACCCTTTCTGCGAGGGCCACTTCTGTTGCTTGGTTGAGGCAAGGTACGGTCACGATCACGGTGGTCCCGGCTCCCAATCTGCTCTCAATCTGAAGCGCTCCGCCAGCGGAGCGGGCACGGGTTTCCATGTTTCGTACGCCCATTTGTTCAGCATTCCGCTGAATGTCTGGGTCCCAACCGCACCCGTTGTCCTGGATCGTGAGGTGCACCCCGGCTGCGGCCGAATCGACGGTCACTTCCACGGCGGTTGCGAGGGCGTGCCGGGTAACGTTGGACAGTGCCTCACGGGTGATCTGCAGCAAATGACCGACCTGATCCGTGTTCAGGCCACTCACGTCGGCGGAGACCCGCAACCGGGCATGAACCAGGGAGTTGGCCTCAAAGCGGCTGAGCACGCCTGCCAGCCCGACGGCCAGGTCGCAGTCCCCGCGCAGGTCCGGTCGCAAGCCCATAATGTACGAGCGGATGTCCCGGTTGATGGCGTGCAATGCCTCAATGGCCCTGTCCAGTTGCAGCCTGACCGTTTGGGGCTCCCTCTCCACGCGCTCGGCGCAGCCCTCCAGTTGAAGCCCCGCGGCGTAAATGGACTGGATGATGCTGTCATGCAGGTCCATACAAATCCGTTCCCGATCCATGAAGAGGGCGAGATGCTGGGTTTGGCGCTCCAGCTGCTTTGCGCGGGTGACATCCTTGGAAATGCCCAGCGCAGCTACCACCTCTCCCTCCGCGTTCCGCACCGGAGTGAGCGTAAGGATCACATCAATCTGGCGCCCGTCCTTATGGAGCCGGTGCGTCTCAAAGTTGCGGATGATTTCCCCCTGCTTCACCCGACCCAGAAGTTCCGCAATTTCGTGTCGGCGTTCCGGCGGCACCATGATCGGCGGAGATCCCACCGCCTCGGCCCGGCTGAACCCGTAGATGGTCTCGGCACCTTCATTCCACAGGGCGATCTGGCCCTCGATAGTGGTCATGATTACGGCGTCGGCGCTGTTTTGAACCAGGTTTTCGAGGAACGCCAGGGCCTCCTGGGCTTCGGCCCGCAAGCGGACGTTCGTGGCATCGAGCGCCAAAATCCGGTCGAACATCACCTCTGTAAAAGCCACGGACAGCACCGTGAAGCCGAGGCCGGACAGGATCAGGCCGGGCCAGGTGTGCAGCGCGTGAAACCAGAACCGGTGCCTGATCAGGTCGAGCATTAGCAGGAAAATCACTGGAAAGAAGATGCCGATGAGTTTGAGTCGTTTCAGTGACACGGGCCACACCTCCGTCGCCTCGTGGGTGGTCCTTCGGTCGGATAAGATTGATAATTCTTCCAGTAGCAACCTTAGCATGATGGCCCACCCATACTATTGCACACGTACCATTACAATCGCGTGAGAAACCGTGCGGAGATATAACAAAAATATAACAAGATCCGGGGCGAATTGCATCCCATCCCTGTGTGCGCGGCTGGTCTGACGGCTACAGCCACAGGCAACGTAACCGCCTGCTGCCTGTCCGGCCGGGCGGTTTTCACCATGATCTTCCGGTCTTTTTGACCCGGGGGGACGGTCTTGACTTTCCCATACCATTGCCGTCTTTATGAAAAGAGCGGGACAACTGGGCACTGGAGGTGGTAGCTTTGCGCAAGGCACAGACGGCGATGGTGATCCTCGTGTGGTGCCTCCTCCTGATTTCCATTGCCTTGCGGTCGCGTACGGCCGATGGTCACACCCGGACCGACCCGCTGCCCGGACAGGCGGCTCCGGAGTTGCGGGCCGCTGTCGACCTGAACGGGCGTCCCGTAAGCCTCGGCGACCTGAAGGGTAAAGCCGTGGTTCTCAACTTCTGGGCGTCCTGGTGCCCGCCCTGTCTTGAAGAAATGCCCACCATTGAACACCTGGCCAAGCACTTGCCTCCCGATACGGCCATCCTGACTGTCAACCTGACGAAAGTGGAGACATCGCCGCGGGCGGTCCGCTCCTTCCTACAGGCTTCCGGGTACTCTTTCCCCGTGGCGATGGACGTGGATGGACAAGTCGCGCAAGACTATGCCGTATTGTCGCTGCCCACCAGCGTCTTTGTCAGTCCAGCCGGGATCATCACCCAACGCATCGCCGGCCCGCTTGGTGAAGCCGTCATCATCGACTACTTGAATGCTGCCGGGAGATGAGTGGACATGCCTTTCCTGCCGGACCAGCTGCAGATCGGGTCGTTTTTTGTCGACGTTCGAAGCCTCACGGCGATCCTGGGAACAGTGGTGGCGTACCTGCTCGCCCGCGCAGCCGGTCGGGCGGAAGGCTCACGAGCGATCGCAGGCGGAGCCGGAAGGCTCGTCCTTGCCCTGGCACTTGGCAGTTTCGGCGGCGCCCACCTGGTGTCGGCGGCGCTAAACCCACAACCCTACGCGGCCGACCCCGCCGTGATGTTGTTGCAGTTCCCCACCCACTGGGCAGCTCTGATATCCGGGGGGGTGTGCGGAATCGCGGTCGTCTGGTGGATCGCGGCTGCCCATGGAGACTGCCGCACGGCCATTGACCGGGCGGCTGCCCCGCTGGTCCTCGGCCTGGCAGTGGCCACAGCTGGGTGGCGATCCGAATGGGTACATGTGCTTCTGCTGGTGGCGGGCGGTCTGGCGGCCATGGGAACGGCGAAGCTTCGGCAAGAACCCGGGGTTCAGGCGGCCACGGCGGTCATCGCGGCAGCCCTGGCGCTGGTGATGGCGGAACTTTTCCGACCGGGGCACGGCGGCTTCCTGGGGGTCACCGCTCTCCAGTGGACCGCCGCCGCTGCAGGCACCGGCGCCTGGCTCTGGGTCATGAAACCGGTCAGCGGAAAAGGCCCTTCGCATTGAGACCGCATTTGCGCGCGGAAATGACGCAGAGGCAGCAAGCACTCGCAGGCTTGCTGCCTCTGCTGTTTTTCTGCCTCAAGCTAGGCACAAATGATCATAGCGGACTGCATTTCATGACGGTAGGACACGAACCGAACCGGCTACACTTTGCAGTCTGTCCGGTTCACCGCATTTCGGGACATGTGTCCCGTGCCGACGACACTGATGCCGCCGCGCTCTGCACCCGCATAATTGAGAGTGAACGAACTGTTGCGACGCACCCTGTGCAGCCCTGACGCAGGATTCGGCGGCAGGCCGTCGCTACTTCCACGCCGCCGAAATACGGACAACGACTACGTACCAGACGGTGGGGCTGGAGGTGAGGCCAGGGGCACCTGAACTTTCCTGTCCCTTCCTCGGATGATCCACACACGTAGAAGGAGGAATTCAACATGAGGTCCGTCGGTTCCAAAAAGCTGCGTCTTGTAGCTCTCGCACTTGTTGCACTGCTTGTCATGCTCGCTTCGGCTTGTAGTAAGCCGGCCGCGGTGCCCGTCACCGTCCAGGGCCAGCTTGTGCCGGCTGCCGCTGGGGCACAGCCTACAGGCTGGGCTACGGCCGAGGCCAACCGGGGCGGTCTGCGCCAGGTCGCTACCTTTGACTCCAAGGGTCCGGATGCCTGGGACGTGAAGGCCCACCCCAGTGTCTACATGACCAGCGAAGGCATGGGCTACGCCCATCGCCCGTCCACGACCAACAAGCTGCCCGGCATTCAGGTCATTGACTCCTACACGAAGCAGACCGTTGCGTCGGCGGTGTTCGATCTGGGCGGCGAGCAGACCCGCATGCCTCACGGGCTGGGCACCTCGCCGGACGGCAAGTGGGTATATATCGGCTTCAGCCAGAAGGCCAAGGACGGCAAGGACAACAACTGGACGCTCATTGTCAACGCCAGGACCCTCAAGCTTGACATGATCGTTGAGCACACTGGCGGCCAGAACCTGCACCACATTTTTGGTTTCACGGACTCCAAGGGGAAGGATCGCGTCGTCCTGGAGTATGGGTTCGGATCCGCCGGCGGCCCGCACTTCCTTCTGGATCCCAATGACAACAACAAGGTTGTCAAGGCGATCACCACCGAAGATACCGGGTACAAGATGGGCCACCCGTTCCTGACCGTCGATCCCACGGGCAAGTTCCTGTACGTGAACCTCGAGCAAGCCGCGTATAGCGCTGTTACCGAAGAGATTGGTGGACTGGCGAAGATCAACCTGGAGACGTACGCCGTCACGATCATCCCGGGCACGGGTGCCCATCCGATCGGCGTCACGCACACCGCAGACGGCAAGTTCACCTACGTGAATGACGCCGACACCAGCCGGGTCTACAAGATCGACGATAAGACCAATACGGTCATTGGCAAGACCAGCGCCGGTGTGGCGGGCCCCTATGGCATCGCCCTGAACTGGGACGAGACTGAGCTGTATACCGTCGGCAAGGGCGAGGGCAGCCACAATACCGGCGGCGTCCTCGGGTTGATCGGCACGGTGGACTTCAAGCCGGCAAGAGCCTTCGACCAGCCGTTCGAAATTGGCGGGTCCATCATGGACCACGCGACTCTCCATCCGGACCCCAAGGTGAATGAACTCTGGGTGAGCAGCTCCGGGACCTGGGAGACCATCGTCTTCGACCTCACCACCCATAAGGTGAAGGCCCGCATCCCCACTCCCCACGGTGGCGACACCCACTCGGGCTCCTTCCTCAAGTACGGCCCGGACTGGAAGGGCGAGCTGCTGGCCGACCACGCCGGCCCCAAGAAGCCGATGCTGGAGACCATGGCGAAGATGGCCGCTGAGAAGGCGGCTGCGAAGAAGTAGCGTTACGTGACCGATGCGGGTGCGCCCTCAGCCCTTCAGGTCTGGGGGCGCACCTGGCAAAGGATGCACTCAATCACAGAAGGAGAGATTATGTTGAAGAGGGACATGGTTAAGTTGGTGGGCGGTCTCCTATTGGGAGGCATGGCCTTACTTCCGGTTCTGTCTGGCTGCGGGGGCAAGACCGCGACAACTGCCGCTGCCCCAACCGCCGCACCTGCCGCTGCCCCAACCGCCACACCTGCGCCGGCTGCAGCCGCCCCCGCACCTGCCAATGCCCAGCTCGACTCAGCAAAGGTGCTGTTCCAGGAGACGGCAGGCGGTCAGGGATGCCAGCAATGTCATGGCAAAGACGCAAAAGGCACCGTAGAAGTCGGTGCGCCCGATATCCGCGGTAAGCAAGAGGCCGATATCCGCAAGGCCCTTGAGAATGTCGAAATGATGAGAATCGTCAAGCTTTCCGACGAAGAGATCACGGCTGTGGCTGCGTATCTGCAAGTCCTCAATAAGTAGCCGTGGGCTTCGCCAGGGGGGCATGAAAATGAGCCGGTTTATTCGACGCTGGCATCGTCTCCTGGTTGGTCTCGTGCCGGTTGCGCTCGTTCTGATTGGCTGCTCCAGCACCTCCGCCCTCCGCAGCGTCGGGGGGCCAGGGCCTCTGGGAGAGGCCGCCGCTGTTGTCACCATTAACGTAGACGTGACGGATGATTCGATCCAGCCTTCCGCCATTCACATCCCTTTGGGAAAGCCGGTGCAGCTTATCCTGCGGAACCATGGGGCGACGGAACATCACTTCATCGTCAAGGGACTGGTGCCCAAGGACCTGTCCTGGGCATTCATACCCACTTTCGACGTCCTGCCATCGGAAATGGCGGACAACGATCCGCAACATGCCGGTCACAATCACACGGTCAACTTTGTGCCGTATCGGCCTGCATCTCCCGCAGGCATAAAACTGACAGGTAAGGAAGTCCATGCTTATGCCCAGGGAAGCGCCGTGGACGCGGTCCTCTTCACCGCCACGAACAAGGGGACCTTTACGGTCATATGCCCGCTTCACCCGGGAATAACTGCGACGGTGACGGTTTCTTAGCAGATTGCGATGCTTCTTAACAAGAGCGCAGATGTCGGGAACTACAGTCAGGAAGGGCCAGAAGCAGGGAACGCCATGGTTACATTGCGTGAGCCCGATGCGGTTCAAATTGTTTGACCCGGTTTTGCCCAGATTGGGCGAGCCGGGTCTATTTTGTATACGTTGCGGCACGAACCTCCGAGAGCGCGCAAGGCGGGGGCCATGCCGGCCCCCGCCTTCTCTCTGCCCCTATCTATGCTATGCCACCGTTCCCGGCCCACCCTGGCGGCGTGACTGGAACGCTCCCGTCAGCCCCACGACGACCGTGAGCAGCCCCAGTACGATCAGCCCCGGCTTCAAGCTGGTATTGCACGGCTCCATGGGGTCCGTGCAGGTCCCGATCAGCCACAGCGGCGTCACGATGATCAGCGCGCCGGCGGCGGCGGTGACCAGACTCAAGGCCCGTGACGACTCATGCTGCCACAACATGACCAGCCCGATCACAACGATCAGAGCTGCGACACCGTATACGGAACGCTCAGTCCAATAACACTTCATGGGTGCCTTCATTCCGTTGGCCAGAGTCATGAACCGGCCCTCATCAGCGCAGTCATGCAGCAAGAAGTGTGTGATCAGCATTGTGCCGATTCCCAGCGTGAGCACCGATACGCCTCGCCAGTTCCGTGAAAAAAATGACATGATTGCCCGCCTTTCCTCGTCGCTCGTTGGCCATGGGTCTCTCTACACACTAGAGTAAGGCATGGCGACGGAGAAACGATCGGAAAAGTGTGGGCAATCGTGGGAGGAAATGCGAAGAAACTGTGTGGAGTCCGACTTGCACGGGAAGGGGCGGTATGGCGGATACGTAGCTCAAGGATGGACCAGCTTGTACCCGACTCCGGGGACCGTTTGCAGCAATTGTCTTACCTCCGGGTGGTCCCCGAGCTTTTGGCGGATTCTGAGCACAGTGACCCGGAGATACTCGACGGCGTCACGGTATTCCGGCCCCCAGACATGAGAGAGCAACTCCTCGTGCAGAACCACCTTATCGACGTTGGCCGCCAGATAAGCCAACAGCTTGAACTCTGTGGGCGTGAGGTGGACGGCCTCGCCGCCCACTCGAGCCTCATAGCGGGCAGCGTCCAGTTGCAGGGACCCGACCTCCAGCCTGGACCTGTCCGCGCCGCCGCTGCCCTTGTGAGCGCGGCGAAGCACCGCCCGCAGTCGCGCGACGAGTTCGTTCACATCGAACGGCTTCACCAGGTAGTCGTCGGCGCCGAGGTCCAGCCCCTTGACCTTCTCGGCCGAACCGCCCCGTGCCGTCACAATCACCACCGGAGCCTCCGTGAACCGGCGCAGTTGGGCGAACAGGTCCATTCCATCTACGTCGGGCAGCCCCAAATCAAGCAGAATCAGGGCGGGGTCATGCTGCTCGCACAGGTTGATGGCCTCGGCGCCGGATGCAGCCAGGACCACCTCGAACCCAGCGGCCTTCAGGTTCGCCCGGATGAAGCGTTGGATACGTGGCTCATCATCGATGACCAGCACCGTCGGTTTTGTGGCCATGCTGATTCCCCTCCTCTTCCGCGCCCGCCACGATGGGCAGAACAAATGTAAAGGTGCTGCCCCGGCCGGCCACGCGCCGATTCAACCCAGAAAGACACGCTCCAGATGTTCAGATCCAATCCCCTCGCCGGCGACTGCGCTTCTAGCTTGCTCCAGAAGTTGCGTTTCAATTTTGTAAATTAGTAGGTCCCCGCAACCAGGGCCGGAACCGTAGCGGCGACAAAAAGCACCCGCAGAAGGTGCGTCCGTATGCGGCGCTCGCGCATCCTGCGCCCTCCTTCCAGCCCCTGTTGTCGAATATTGTAACGGTGCGATACACGAGAAGATAGACACTATAAACTCACGCTTTAACATCCGATCTACCCATACTGCGGGTTGCACTTACGGTTGGCGCCCACGCCGGTTAGATTTCGTCAGGTTTCGTGCAAGTGAGTGGGCAGCCGCCACGTCGATCATCATGGCGGCTTGCGCCCTCGAGGTGGCCGAACTGTTCCGGCCGTTGCCGTCACAGGCGTATGGCTCTGGAGCATGCGACCCGGCCCCGGCAAGAGCCGTTTAGAATAAACAAGGCGGGTGCCCCCGGGCGCCCGCCTTGCTTTATCCATTCGCCCGGCCCCTGCCGGCCGGAACCCTTATGCCACAGCCCCGGCACCGCCCCCGCGGCCAGACCGGATGCGCGAAAAGCTTTGCAGAAACTGTGTGGGAAACGGGCCGGCGTTACGATTGGCCGTCCGGTTGCTCATTCGCCGCCCGCGGCAAGGTGAAGCAAAACGCGCTGCCACCACCGGGGGCGTCTTCCACCCAAACCTGACCGCCGTGCGCCATGACAATGCCCCGCACGATCGCCAGCCCCAGGCCGGTGCCACCTTTCTTGCGTGAGCGGGACCGATCTCCCCGGTAGAACCGTTCCCAAACCAGCTGGTGTTCAGCGGCCGGGACGCCCGGTCCCTGGTCCCGCACCCGAATTGTTATGAAACCGGCATCGGCCTCGGCAGTGACCGTCACGCTGCTGCCCGCAGGCGAGTAGCGAAGGGCATTGTCCAGGAGGTTGAGCAGTATCTGCTCCAGTCGGTCACCATCGGCCAGGACTCCCGGCAGGTCGCCGGGGATCTGCACACGGATCGTGACCGCAGTCCTTTCAACCAGCGGGGTGAGCTTGCGGACCATATACCCCACCACGGGGCCGACGGCCACCGGTTCCAATTCCAAATGAATCTGGCCGGCGTCGAGACGGGCCAGTTCCAGCAGTTCGGCGACGAGGCGCTCCAGCCGATTCATCTCGTCACCGATGATGCTCACGATCTCGTCCCGGGTGTCGCCGGACTGATCGAACCCGTCCTGCAGCGCCTCTACGTACCCCTGCACCAGACTGATCGGCGTGCGCATCTCATGGGAGACGTTAGCGACGAAGTCCCGCCGCATCCCCTCCAACCGCTCTTCCTGGGTGATGTCCTTCCAAACGATTACCGCGCTCCGGGCCTGGCCCCGCCCGCCCTGGACCGGGGCCAATTGAACGGCGTAAACGGCATTGCCGACCTGCACGCGCTGCTGCTCGGGTCGGGACTCGGACAGCACCCGCCGGGTTGACAGGCCGATGCCCAGCCGCTCCAGGCAGTCCCAGCCCGCGGAGCAGGGGGCGGCCTCGGAGTCCAGCCCCGCCGAGCGGACCAGGGACAGCGCCGGCGGATTCAGAATGGTCACCTGGCCGGAGGCATCGGCGTGGATGACCGCATCGCCCATGCTGGTGAGAATCCCGGACAGCCGGGCGGTCTTGTCGGCCAACTGCTCGATCGTGTCGGCCAGCGCGCCGGCGAGGCGGTTGATGCTTTCGCCGAGGCGCCCGATTTCGTCGTGCCCCGACACCTTCACCCGCTTTTGGAAATCGCCGGCTGCCATGGCCCGGGCCATGACGTCCATCTCCTTCAGCGGATTGGACAGGCGACGGGACAGGAAGAGCGCCAGCAGCGTAACGACGGCCACGGCCACGGCAGCGGTATTGATAATGGTCTGGCGAAAGTGATCCACGGTCTTGGCCACCGAGGTCTCCGGGGAGTAAAGCAACAGGGCGCCGCGGACGTTGTCGGACCGGACCAGCGGCACTCCGACGACAAACACCTCCGCCGGATACCCGGCGGCGGCTCCGTGCAGGAACCGGTGCTGGGCGGCCGGGACGGGATCGTCCGGCATGCGGAAGGAGACGGTCCCGCCTGCCAGCAGACTCCGGGCCATCGTCGGCGGCAGCAGGATGTCTTCCGCTCGCTCCTCGGTCAGTGCGGCGAGGTCGGCAGACGTCAGCAGAACGGTGCGAACGCCGAGCACATACTCCACGCGTTCCCAATTTTGGTCCTTGGGAGGCGCCTCCGGGTCCGGTGCGTATTGTTCGATCATGCCCTTGGCCTGTGCCAACATGTGCTGGGACAGGTGAAAGTCGTACAGCTTCTCGATCTGGTCACTGGCCGTGATGCCAAGCAGCAAGAGCACGCTCACCGTCAGGACCGTAATGGTAAGCCACAGCCTGGTGGCAATGCCCACGTTCATCGCAGGGTCACCAGGCGGTAGCCGAAGCCCCAGACTGTTTCCACCTGGGCGGTTGCCCCGGCTTCGCCCAACTTCTCCCGCAGGTTCTTAACATGGCTGTCCACCGTCCGCCGTCCGCCGGTAAACTCGTATCCCCACACCTGCTCCAGCAGGCTCTCCCGCGAGAAAATCTGCCCCGGGCGGCGAATCATCAGGGTCAGCAGGCTGTACTCCTTCGGGGTCAGCCGGAGTTCCTCTCCGGCCACCCGAGCCTGGCAACATTGCTCATCCACCGTCAGGTTTCCCGCCTGCAGGACCGCCCCGCGGACAGGCGTGACACCCGGCGTGCGGCGCAGCAGCGACTTCACCCGCAGGACTAGCTCCCGCGGGCTGAACGGCTTGCACACGTAATCGTCCGCCCCGAGCTGGAGACCGAGAATCCGGTCGTACTCCTCGCTCCGGGCCGACAGCATGATAATGGGGGTATCCGAATGCCGCCGCACCTCCTGGCACACCGTCCATCCGTCCACTTCCGGGAGCATCAGATCCAGGATGATCAGGCTGTAAGTCGTGCCGTTGATGCGCTCCAGGGCGGTTTGCCCGTCACCGGCCTCGTCCACTTCAAAATTCTCCCGGGTCAGATACATGCGCACAAGTTGCCGGATGCGGTCTTCGTCGTCCGCAACGAGAACCCGGGCAGCCATAGGGCTGACCTCCCTGGAGGAAGAAATTTAGGTTCATAAACATTCTCAGTATAACAAGGAATCGCGCGACCGCACACCTGCGACTTGGGCATGCTACAGTGGCCCTACCTCCAGGGGTCGGAGGTAGGGCCGTGTGCGTGGACATATCCAGCTACCGGCGGGTCGCCTCCAGGGGGTCCATCCAGGCCGCCCGCAGGGCCGGAAGCAAGGCGGTAACGACCACCGCTGCGCAAACCCCCACCACCGAGCCGATGCCGTAGAGCGTCAGCCGCCGCAGTTGCCCGGTGCCGTCTCTGAACACGAACGCTGCCGCCGTGGCCAGTGCCCCGACCACGCCGCCGGCCAGCGCTGGAACGCCGCTCTCCGCCAGGACCAGGCTCATCAGGAACCACTGGGTGGCGCCCATCGTCCGGAGCATCCCCAGTTCCGCCCGGCGCTCCGCCACGGTAATGGATGCCAACAGCCCCGACATGAGGACCGCCCCCAGGAGCCCCACCCCGGCGCCGGTGCCCAGAAGCCGCACCAGCAGTTGCAAGTGGCGAGTCACCTGGCGGGTCGACTGCTCGGCCACCACCACTTCGGCGTCGGGCAGGGCAGTCACCAGCATCTGCCGCGTGATCATCGGCGACGCGTACTGATCCAACCGGACGAGCACGATGGACGCGCTCGGCCCCGAAAGCTTGCCCGCACCCCCGCGCTCCAGAGACCAGCCCTGAAACCCCACGATCCCATAGACCCATTCCGGCGTGAGATGGCTCCGCCATTCGGCCACGGGAATGGTCGTCGGAATCGCCGGCGCCGTGCCGGCGGTCAGCAGTCTGCCCACGGCGTCCTGGTACCCGCGGGGCGCCAGCACGATATCGGCGCCCATCCGCTGCATGTCGGACGCCAACACGGCCTTCATGCCCGCAAGCGTCCAGGTGGTCCCAAATACGGCGATGGTGGCCACCAGTGCAACGGCCAACCCAGCCAGACTCCGCCGTGGCGACCGGCGCAGTTCAGCCCAGAGCAGATCCCAGGCGGTCAGCCGCACCAGCTCAGGAGGCATGGGTGACCAGCCCCCCGCTCAGGACCAGATGCCGGGTGGCGCGCACCGACAGGTCTGTGTTATGCGTCGCGATCACGACGGTGGTCCCGGCCCGGTTCACCTCCCCGAAGAGCGCGGTGATTTCCGCTTCCGTTTGTTCGTCCAGGTCGGCGGTGGGTTCATCGGCCAGCAGTACGGCAGGCCGCAGCAGCAGCGCCCGCGCCACGGCGACTCGCTTCTGCTGTCCGCCGGACAGTTGCCAGGGGAGCCGGTCGGCCTGCTCGGCAAGTCCGACCCGTGACAAGAGCTCCAGCGCCCGATTGAGATCGCCCCCTTCCCCTTCCGGCAGGAAGGCCGTCGGCAGGAGCACGTTCTCCAGAACGGTCAGGGTGGGAATCAGGCTGGCAAACTGAAAGACGAACCCCATGGTCCGGCAGCGAAGCCGCGAGCGCTCCTCGTCCGAGAGCGCCCAGAGGTCGTGGCCCTCAACCAGCACCCGGCCGGTGTCGGGGCGAATCAGCCCGCCAATCAGGGAGAGCAAGGTGGACTTGCCCGCGCCGGAGCGGCCGGTGATGATCACGAATTCCCCGGGCTGAATCTCTTCGGAGTACTCCTGGACCGCTTCTACGGTCTGATTTTGACTGCGATAAGTCTTCTTGACGTGATCGAGTGTGATCATGTTTGTTCCTCCCGGTGGTCAGCGCCGAACGTGGATGGCGTAGTGCGGTTCCAGGCGCGCAATGCGCATGGCGGGCAAGGCAGCCGCGAGTCCGGCGATAAGCGCCGAGCCGGCCACGACGGCCAGGCCAAGCCCCACCTGCTGCACGATTGACGGCCACAAGAACGGCAGGGCGTAGTCGATCTGCAGCGGCTTTTCGAACAGCATGTAGACCACCGCACCAGCCCCGACCCCGAGGGCGGCGCCCAGGATCCCCAACAGCATCGCCTCGCCGACCAGAGCGGTCACCGTCTGGCGCTGCGTGGCCCCCATCGCCCGTAGCAGGCCAATCTCCCGGGACCGTTCCGCTGTGACGGCGGAAAACAGCATGATGAAGAGCAGCATGGCCACCAGTAGAATTCCGCCGGCCAGCGGCAGCAGCCAGGCCATGAGATCGGAGAGATCCCGGTTGACACCCTGAGTCACCTGGCCGGCGGTCATGGCCGAGACGCCAGGGACGGCGGCTTCAATTTGCCGGGCCATTCCCTCGGCCTGAGCCGGATTCGCCAGCCGCACCATGACCGCGGAGACGCTTCCTGAAGGAATGGTAAGCGGCTTTTCGGCCAGCCGGGTCGAGTTTTCGGCCATGGCAGCCACCGAACTGGCCGGGAGGAACGCGGTCTCATCCATCCCCATGCCGGTGGGGTCCAGTACGCCGGCCACCTTGAACTCCGTGCCGAAGAAGCGCATGGTACTGCCAACCTGCTGCAGGATGTGAGCGCCGATCAAGATTTCATCGTCCCGGAGGTCTCGCCCCAAAACGGCCCGGAGCCACGGTTGCACGGTAAAGTCGGTCTTGGCGTCAAAGCCGACGAGAAACATCCGGCCGGTACAGCAGGCCGCCGTAGACAGGGTTTCGACGTAAGTCTGGGGAGAAGCGCTGCGCACGCCGGGCACGCCAGCGACCTTCTGCACCGTGCTGCCGTCCATGTAGAAGGCTACAGGTTCGCCGAGCACCAGGGCGGTATGGGTCGATGTCATCGTCCCTTGCGGCACCACCATGAGGTCTGCGCCTAAACGTTCCATACCCACCGCGACAGAATGATGCACGCCAACGCTGATCAGCGCACCGGCAAACGCGGTTCCCGCAGCCAGAACGACAGCAATCACGGCCGCGAGGCTCCGCCCGGGTTTGCGGAGCAGATTGTAGAGCGTGAACTGCAACAGCCGCGGCCCCCGCCTGGGAAGAGTCATGCTGCGTCCCTCCTCTGCCAAGGCGCCGGACCAGGTCCGTAATGAAAAATGGTTGTCATGAACCGTTTCTCCCTTCCGTCGCACGACCGTCCGACACCGGACTGAATCGTATATCTCCCTGACAATCTAGCAGGAGCAAGTCAAGAATCCCTGCGCCGATTGTGGGGGTTTGCGGGAAAAAACGTGAAGAAAGTGTGAAGACGGGCTACGCCCATGCGATTCGTCTGCTGTTGTATCCTCCAGCCGCCGAAGCGGTTGCCGGTGAACGTCATACATCGCATACCGCTTGACCACCGACCTGCATCACATCGACCTGCCACTCAATCTTGACTTCCTTCTTCCGATGGAGCCCGGTTGCTTCCACGTTGTAGACCGTAATCCTGTGAATCCATTTCTGAAACAGTTCACGACGGTCCGCGATGCTACCACTTGGGGTGAACAGATGCCCTTTTTGGCAGAACCCATCAATGTCACGCTGAAGCCGGGTCGTGGCCTCTTGCCCGGCAGAAGCATCCCGCAGCTCTTTCTCCAATCGTGAGCGTTCAACCTGGAGCTGTTGAATCTTCTGCTCCGCTCGCTTAACCACCAAGTCTGTGACAGAATCACTCAGGTTCGTGGTCTTCAAGACAAATTCAGCCAAGTTGTCAGCAGCCTGCTGAATTTCCGCATCAATCTCCGCAATCCGCTGTACATGACGAGATGTTGTCCGCTCGTCAACCTTGAATCTGTCCCAGAAGTGGGCATCGTCCCGGAGTACCCGCAGTTTCTCTTCCAATGAGAGCAAGACAAGTTCGTGCAGGTAGTCTGCCCGTACGTTCTCCTGGTCGCAGACCGCCTTGCCCTTTCGGAACTTGTTTACACACGTATAGTACTGGTAACCCTTATCCGGGTTACGCCCATGGTGCATCATCGGGCCGCTGCAGTGCCCGCAGACCAGGATGCCGGTCAGGGGATAACGGGCGTTGGTCGGTTTGCGGGCCTCGCCGGATTGCCGCTTTCGACTCTGCAACTGCTCCTGTACTCGCCCGAACAACTCGCGGGAAATAATCCCTTCATGCGCGTCGGTCACGACGATGGCTTCTTCTTCCGGCACAATTTCGAGCGTTCGTTTCTTCTTTCCAAACAGGTATCCACCGGACCCGGACTTCTCAAGGGTCCGTGTATACCGGTAGTTATGGACGCCATAAACGAGATCTCCCACGTAAACACGCCGAGCCAGAATTCGCTGGATCACAGTAGACGACCAGATACGTGGATCGATGTCGGCCCACTTCCGGTTTTCGTTGAAGCGGTGGGCGATCCAGACCGCCCCCTTGCCCTGCGCCGCAAGGTTCCAGATGTCCTGGACAATTGGCTTCAGCTTGGCATTCGGCTCCAGCTTCTTGGTTCCAGGGTTGTACTGGAAGCCGTACGGAGGGATGCCGCCCTTCCATTGTCCCTTCTTAGCCTTTTCCCGCATGCCGATCTTAACCGAAATGGACTTCTTGTCTGATTCCATGCGGGCCAGGAAGGAATGGACGTGGAAGATCGCCAGTGCGCCGCCTTTCTCCCGAGAGTCGAATCCCTCCTCCAGGGATTTAACCCGCACGCCCTTTCCGTCCAGCCATTCAAAGAACATCTTGGCCTCGGCGTCATCCCGATTGAAGCGAGAGAGCCCTTTGATGAAAAGACACCGGGCTTCGCCACGTTCAACTGCTTCGATAAACCGCTTTACCCCAGGACGCTCCAAAATGGATTCCTTCCAAGCGGATACCCCATCGTCCACAAACACGTTGTGCGGGCGGATGACGAATCGTTCCCCGGTGCCACTCCCTGACAAATGCTTGGCCCATGCCTGCAGCGCCATGATCTGGTGTTCGCAAGTGTCACCCTGATGGTCGGTGGACGCCCGAGCAATAATGGCCGCGTTCACCGTTTCCAAGGCCGGGTCAAGTCGCAGGACTGCCACCAGTGGCATCCACCCCCCCTGTCAGCTTCGAAAGAGGTGCCACCCCTGCCCGGGACGCGCCTTTCCGGTCACGAAGCACGACAACCTGGCGGCCATACTTCTTGTTCAGGTACATGGCAATGGTTTCCGCAACCAGATCGTGTGGCGGAGCGGTCCCGTTGACTTCTGTGACAATGAAAAGGCTGCGCAACTCGTCAAGCCGCTTCCTCGCGCCAAGGTCCACTCGCCCTCGTCCTCTCTCCACCATCGACTTTAGAGATGGTATGCAGGGTGATGAGCGGAACGACCTTCTGACCCCCCGGTGCATAAACATGCAATCGCTTTTCAAAGTGACCAACGTGTAGGCGAAGACAAGGGCGCCTGTCAGGGGGCACCGACCGGATCCAAACCCTGGTCAATACCGCGCGAATCGCATCGCTCTAGGTCTGTGGCGGTGGTCAGTTACATACATGGTAGCGAACGCCACTGTGCCTAATGTGACCATGACCCTGCTGATGTCAAAGTGACCAGGTTTTATACAACTGCTGATCTTCCTTGCGTTGCCACAGGAGCCGAGTAAACGCACTCGGCCGATGGCATGTTCCACTTTACCGCCTACACCAGTGGGTCCAGATCATCATGGACGGCCGGCTCCGCGGCACGAACCCCCCGTACAATGTCCCGCTGGCCGTACAACTAAGCCAATTGTTCAGCCTGAAGCACTGCCTGAACGAACGCGGGGATGAGGCAACCCAACGCCCCATGATCCTGGCTTGCGGCCAACCATTTTCGCCGCCACACCTGCTTTACAGAGATATCGCCTTGCCCGCCGCCGCAGACTGATAGATGCCGCTAACCATCTGCTGGAGGATGACGGCCTGATCCGGCGTAACCACCGGGCGCTCATCCCCGCGGCAGCAGGCGACAAAATGCCGCACTTCCTCCGCATACATGTCCTGTCGGGGGAGCCAGTGGATCGTCGTATCGGTCAGGGCACCGCACTCCTCCCGGAAGATGCGCAGGGGCGGCAGTTCCAGCCCCGCCTTCGTTCCCGACAGGAGCACGTAGTTCTCCTCCTTCGGACAATTGTCCGCAAAGGACGCCTCGATGAGCACAGTCGCGCCGGAATCCAGTGTAATCATGCCAAACGCCAGATCCTCCACCTCGTAGCCGTCCCGGTCATAAGCGCCCCAGGCCATCACTTCTGTCCGGTTAGCAACCTTCGTGTAAGTAGTGCCGAGGATCTGCCGAGGAGCGGCATAACCCATGAGATAGAGGGCGACATCCAGGAAGTGGACGCCCATGTCGATCATGGGTCCCCCGCCCTGGAGCCGCTTGTTCGTAAAGCCTCCCCAGGAAGGGACGCCCCGGCGCCGCCGCACCCGCACCCGGGCCGCATAGATCTCCCCCAGTCCGCCGCCGTCGATGAACCGCTTGGCCAACACTACTTCCGGGTCGAACCGAAAGTTCAGAGCCACGGTGTAGATGCGGCCGGTGCGGCGCGCCGTCTCCGCAACGGCCGACACCTCCTCCGGCGACATGGCCGGGGGCTTTTCGCAGAGGACGTGACACCCCGCCTCCAGGGCTGCCAGGCTGGCCGGGGCGTGCAGAGCGTTCGGCGTGCACACGCTGACGGCATCCAGCCGCTCCGCCGCCAGCATCGCCCGATAGTCGTGGTACACGCCGGAAATACCATGTTCGGCCGCCACCTGACGCGCCCGCTCCAGGTTGACGTCCGCAACGGCGGCCAATTCGACCTCCCCGCCGAGGCGTTTGTAACCGGGAATGTGTGCCGAAGTGGCGATGCCGCCGACCCCGATGACTCCGACCCGCAGCTTGCCCACGCCACTCCCTCCTTACCGCCCGACCGGCTCGCCCCGGCGGGCCGACTCATACGCCAGCAGGGCAACCTCCATGGCCCGCAGGCCATCCTCGCCTGTGACAGGCACCGGCCGGCCTGCCCGCACGCAGCCCAGGAAGTCCGCGATCATCAGCGAATCGATGTCCGCTCCAAAGCCCGCCCAGGCGGCCACCCGGTCGGCATTGTTGTAGAGGGTGACGTTCTGCCCGAAGGCGTCCACCGTAATCGTTCCCCGCGTGCCCACAATCTCCAGGGTCACGTCGCCCCAGGTGGGGAAGGCCGCCGGCCGGGACCAGGACGGGTCGAGGGTGGCAATGAGACCGCCCTCCATCTCTAACGAGAGCATGCCGCAATCGTCAATGGCGACATCGTAGAACCGGGTCCCCACTTCGGCGAACACCGACGTGAACTCCCGGCCCGTGATCCAGCGCATCAGATCGGCCACATGCACGGTATGATCCATGACCGCCCCGCCGCCCGAAAGCGCCGGTTCAATGAACCAGCCGCCCGGCATCCGGCCGTGGTTGGTACCCCGAATGGCCAGCACCTCGCCGACGCGCCCTTCCAGCACCGCCTGCCTAGCGCGGACCACCGGCGGCGCGTAGCGCACGGGAAAGGCGGTCATCAACTGGACGCCCGCCTGCCGGGCCGCATCCACCATGGCCTCGGCATCCGCCACGGAGACGGCGATGGGTTTTTCGCAAAGGATGTGCTTGCCCGCCCGCGCCGCCCGGATGGTCAGATCCCGGTGATGGGCGTTGGCCGCACAGATGACGACGGCGGTGATGTCGGACGCGAGAACCACCTCCAGATCCGGCTCGAAGGGGCAGCCGAATACTTCAGCGGCATGCCGCCCCCGGCTCTCGTCCTCGTCCCAGATGACGGAAAGCATCGCCCCCGGCGCCCGCTGCACCGCCCCGGCATAGCTCCAGGCGTGCATGTGGGCGAAGCTGAGCATGGCAACCCGCATGGCTACCGCCCCTCCTTTCCGATGGTCACCGGGCGCCCGGTCCGGGCCGACTCCAGAGCAGCCAGCCCGATCTCCAGGGCCTTGAAAGCGTCCTCCGCCGTCACCATGGCCGCTTCGCCGTGGGCGATGCAGCGGGCGAAATGGCGGATTTCCGCCGTGTACGGGCTCTCCGCCAGCGGGCTCTCCGGCACCGTCACGGCCGCTTCACCGGGCCGGGCCGCCCGCTCCCGGACGACCAGCGGCTGCACCCGGTCGCTGTCGAAGTCCAGGAGCCCTTCGCTCCCCGCCACTTCGAAGCCGTAGCGAAAGCCGGTATGGGCCCACGACCCCTCCACATGGGCGATGGCGCCTGAGGCGAACCGGATGGTCACCAGGGCGTAGTCCAGGCGCTGGTCAGGCCGCGTTTGGATGGTCCGGGCAAAGACCCGCTCCACCTCGCCAAAGGTCCAGCGAAGCCAGTCGAAGTCGTGGATGACCAGGTCCAACAGCAGCGTCCCGCTCAGTTCCGGCCTGGCGTACCAGTCTTCCCAACCGGACGGGAAACTGCCGCCCCGGAACGTCCGGACCACCCCGGGCCGGCCGGTTTTGCCGTCCCGGACCAGTTCCCGAGCCCGCTGATACTCCGGAAAGAACCGGACCACGTGCGCCACGTAGAGCTGGACCCCCGCGGCGCGGCAGGCTTCGATCATCGCCCGGGCGTCGGCCAGAGTCAGGGCCAGCGGCTTTTCACAAAGGACATGCTTGCCGGCCCGCGCCGCGGCTTCCACCGTCGGCCGGTGCAAGTAGGTGGGCAAGCAAATGTCGATCAGATCGATCGCAGGGTCGGACAGCAGGACCTCCAGCGAGGGCGCAACCGGCTCGCCCAGGGACGCCGCGGCCTCCGGCCGCGCGTCGTAGACCCCGCTCACCTCGTGGCCCGCCTCCCGGTGTGAGGCGGCGTGGACCCGACCCATGGTGCCGGCCCCGACAATTCCAATACGCATCGCCATGCTCCTTTCCATTGCGCTGTCAGAGCGACGGGTTTACGCCCCGGCCGGTCCCGACCGGGCCCGTTCCGCCACAGCCGGGTCCCCGGCCGGCTCCACGTCCGGATCGGACGCCCGGACCAGTACGGTCAGCGCGTACCGCTCAAGGACACGGCCCCCGTGACGCAGCTCCGTGTGCAGCGTCACCGGCCCTTCGTACCCGGCGGCCGTCGCCCAGCGGACGGTACCGACCAGCACGGCAGGGGCATCAAAGGTTGGAATCACCACCGCCGCCTCATCCACCACCCCGGTCCCCTCCAGCCGCCACGACACCGTCCCGGGTCCGTTCACCGCCGGGTCGTCGTTTACCAGCCAGAGGTCGAACGCCACCTCTCCGCCGGAAGGATAGAGCACATTCCCGCGGCGATCCCCGGTGAAGCCTCCCGCCGGGTCGATGCAGACGTGGGTGGGCCGGAAGGCGTCCCTCAGGGCGTAGTAGGCCGCCTTGGGCCGCCGGTAGTAGTCCACCACGGCCCAGGTGATGGCCGGATGACCATCCGTAAAGCTGAAGTGGACGATGCCGCCGCAGGGCTGCCACTTCTGGATGCGAAACCGCTCCGCCGCATACCGGGCAATCCAGGCCTGATATTGCTGCGAGGCGGCCACGTAGCGCTCCAGGGTCGGGTACTCGTCCGGCGCCCCCACCCCATAGCGCGCCCAAAGGTCGCCTTGAAAGTCAGCGTGGACCCACGAAGGCTCGTCCGGACGGACGGGCCAGTCCCGCTTCACCTGCTCCCAGAACGGTGAATCGATGGCCGGCAGCGCCTGCGCCCCGAACTCCGTAATGAACCGGGGGGACTCGTGGCGGTACTCCAGCCAGGTCGCGTGGTACCAGCCCGGATACAGGTGGCTGTCCTTCTCCCCGGACGCGACGATGACCGGTCGGGACGGATCCAGTTCCCGGGCCAGTGCCGCGACGGTCAGGTCCACCTCCCGGTTCAACCGCGCCTTGTGAGGCTCCCCGAACCACCACATGTGCTCCGGCCAGGGCGGCTCGTTGTGCATCAGCCAGGCGGCCACCGCCGGATGGTTGCCCAGGAAGTCCACCGTCTTGGTCACCTGGTCCCGCGCCGCCCAGGCGTGGAAGACCCGGTCCTCCGGCGCAGCGCCGTGCACATAGCAACCGTTGAGAACCGAGTCGCAGATGATCAGCATGCCCAGGTCGTCTGCGGCCTGGTAGAACGTCTCCGGCTCAATGTGGACGTGAACCCGCACCATGTCCATGTTGGCATCCTTCATCAACTGCAGGTCCGTCCGGTGCCGCGCATCCGTGCAGGTGTCCAGCCGGAATTCGGAAATGTAGTTGGAGCCCTTGGGGAAGATGGGCCGCCCGTTGATCAGCCAGGCCGGACCGGCGGCTTCCGTCTCGCCGCGGTACTCCACCGTTCGTAGCCCCAGCCGGGTCCGGGTGAACGCGACGACCTGCCCGGCCACGCCGACTTCCGCCCAGGCCGCATAGAGGTTCTGTGCGCCATGCGTCCACGGCCACCAAAGCTGCGGGTCGGTGACCGGCAGTTCCGCCGTCACCGTCGCCTCCCCCCTGGGGCCAAGTGCGAAGGGCGCCGCCGCCGGACCCGACTCCGGCCCGACAAAGTTGTGCGGCGCCAGACCGGTGCGAAGTTCCCCCCGGACAGAGCGGTCCGTCAGATTGACGAGCTGGGCCTGCAGGCTTACCCGCGCCGCGCCGCCATCCTCCAGCACGGGGGTGAACTGCGCCCGCTGCACGAGGACGTCACCCACTCCGATGAGCTCGACCGGCGCCCACAGACCCAGCGGCAGCGTCCAGACATACTCCGGCGGCAGCTTTCCTCGGGCAAAATTCGGATACGGGCGGCAGTCCCAGTCGCCCCAAATACCCATGGGATGTTTCTTGCTGCCGCTCTCCACCCGGGTTTCGCAGCAGACCACAAGCAGGTTCTCCGCTGCCAGGTCCGCCGTCAGGTCAAAGGCAAAGGGCGAAAAGTAGCCGTAGTGCTCTCCGAGATACAGGCCGTTCAACCAGACCGCGGTGGCCTGAAACGCCCCGCGAAAGCAGAGCAGCCAGCGCGTGGCGTCCGGGGCAGGGCGCGGGAAACGAACCCGGTACCAGATGGCCTCCTGCCCTGCACTTGCGGCGTGCTGGGCAGGCACCGGCGTCTCAGGCCAGGCGCCGTCGTCGAAGTCGGGCTTCGCATGGGCCTCGCTCTCCCCAACCCCGGCGTAGGTATATCGCCAGCGGGCGGGAAGGCTCACCTGTACGCCGGCGGGATGTGCAAACAGCGGAATGGCGCCGTAAGGCATGGCCGTCCTCCTTGTTTCGGATGAGCTAGAACCAGTCGGCCTGCCAGATTACGTGCCGGTCCACCTCGCCGCCCAGCAGCTCGTCCAGGGCGCCGGCTGCCGCCGGCGGCAGCAGGTCGGGCCGGATGACCTTGTACATGGGCCCGTCGACGTTGTAGCGCCGTGTGAGGGCAAGCGCAGGCGCCGCCGCCAGGGGGTAGTGCACGTGCAGGGGGCCGCCGCCCTCTCTGCGCCCGCGAAGAATGCCCGCTGTGATCGCTTTCAGGAGGGCGCCCGCCTCGGAAGGGGCCGCGACGAACTCCTCGACGCGGAGATCCCACAGGCTCAACCACTTGCCGGCCAGATACCCCACCGGGCGGTCCCCCGCCCGGGCCACCCAGACTTCCGGCCACTCGGCCGGGAGCCAATCCCACCAGTAGCCCGGGTGGTCCCGCACCAGGGTGCCGTTCAGACCCGACGCACAGGCCCCATACAGGGCTGCCAGGTCCGGCGCATCTGCCGGAGACACGGGGTTCACGGCCAGCCCATCGAAAGTAGCCGAAGTCAGGTTCCCGAGGAGATCGGTGCGCACCTTCAACTCCGTCACGCCGAAGGGAATCGGCACCGGCGCCCACCCATGCCGGGTATAGTGACCCTGGCGGCCGGCAAACAGCACCGACACCGCCATCCCCAGTTCGGCCATCCGGCGGCATGCATCTTCCAGCAGCAGCCCGGAAAGCCCCTGCCGGCGATAGTCCGGGTCCGTGCTGACCTCCCCGATGCCCCCGATGGACACCGGAACGCCGCCCAGGTAGATCGTCCGGTGGAAGATGCGCAAGGTCGCGACGATCCGCCCGCCATGCACCGCCACCCGGATGGACTCCAGATTCCGCCAGGGATCACAGCCCCAGTGCCGGGCGAAGTATTCCCGCGCCACCCCGAACACCCGGTGGACGAAATCCAGCCAGTCATCCAACTCCTCCGGGCGAAGGGCGCGGATCGCCACCGGCTCGGCCATGCTGCTCATGGCTCTCCCCTCCTATAGAAAGTCATCATCGGGCAGGGGATACCGCCGCAGCGCCTTCCATGCGGCTGCCCCCACCGCCAGAGCCATGAGCCCCGGTCCCATGAACAGCAGCAACCCTTTCACCAGGGCCGGTCCCACCAGGAAGAGGTACACCAGCACCCCCAGGGCGGTCGCTGCGCCGATGGCCTCCAGCGGGTGGACGAGCACCAGCTTCACTGACAGCCAGAGCAGACGCAGCAAGGGCTTGGGATACCACGCCAGCATGGCCCAGGCATACACATTGACCATGACCCCGACGATCGCCACCAGGCCGAACCCATAGGCCAATACCATCCCCAGCGGCGAGCCCAGGAGCAGCACGACCTTGACGTCCACATACAGTAGGAGGCCCAGTACCAGATCCACCAGGCCCAGGAGCAGCGACCGGCCGAAGGTCCGCCGGAAGGCGTGCCAAAACTGCCGGTGGGAGTCGGTGGGAGCCGGGCGCACCAACGGGGCGATTGCCGCCAGCGCCCCCACCCAGGCCACCGGCAGCGTCACCACCGGCATGCTGAAGATCCAGAACAGGAAGGTAGCCGCCATGAGAACGTACAGGTGCTCGAACGCGGCGAACCAGCGGGGAGCACGGGGATCAAAGGCGTTCAGGGGAACACACCTCCCGAGTCCAGTCCGCCCCGGCGGATTACATCCCGGTAGAAGTAGTAGCTCTCCTTCGGAACGCGCCGCAAGGTGGGATAGTCCGTGTAGACAATGCCAAACCGCTTGCTGTAGCCCTCGGCCCACTCGAAGTTGTCCATGAGCGACCAGACGTAATAGCCCTTCAGGTTCACCCCGGCCGCGATCGCCCGGGCGGCGGCAGCGAAATGCTGCCCGAGATAAGCCACTCGCTCGGAGTCCGCCACCTTGCCGTCCGTTCCCAGCACGTCGTTGTAGGCCGCACCGTTTTCGGTGATATACAGCGGAATCTCCCCGTACTCCCGTTTGATGCGCACCAGAAGGTCGAACAGCCCTTCCGGCACCACCTCCCAGTTCAGGGCGGTGACGGGGCGGGTGGCCGGTGCAAAGGCCAGTTCAAAGTAGTCACCGTCCGGCTTGGCCATCACCGTGGCGCTAGAGTAGTAGTTGATCCCCAGGAAGTCGATCGGCTGCGCGATCGTCGCCAGGTCGCCCGGCTGCACGAAGGACAGCGGTCCGAATTTCTCTTCATAATAAGAAACCATGTCCGCCGGGTAGGCACCCCTGAGGACCGGGTCCAGAAACCACCGGTTGGCAAAGCCGTCCTGGCGCCGGGCGGCAGCCACGTCCGCCGGGCTGTCGGATGCCGCATAGGTGGAGCCCAGGTTCAGCACTACACCCACCTTCGCCCCGGCCGGCGCTGCGGCCCGGAAGGCCTGCACGCCCATCCCGTGGGAGAGCAGCACGTGATGGGCTACCTGCAGTCCCGTCCACCAACCGCCCCGAATGCCCGGTGCGTGGGAGCCCCAGGTGTGCCCCACAAACGCGACCACCCATGGTTCGTTGTGGGTGATCCAGTCCGGGATCAGGTCCCCAAGTGCCCGCACCGTTACAGACGTGAATTCGGCAAAGCGGTCGGCCGTCTCCCGGTTCGTCCAGCCACCCTTATCCTGCAAGACTTGCGGCAAGTCCCAGTGATAGAGCGTCGCCGCGGGCCGGATACCCCGGGCCAGGAGCTTTTCCGCCAACCGTCGGTAATAGTCCAGTCCCGCCTGGTTCACCCGCCCCGACCCCTCCGGCAGCACCCGGGGCCAGGCGATAGAGAAACGGTAGGCGGAAAGCCCCAAGTCGGCCATCAGGGCCACGTCGTCCTCCCACCGGTGATAGTGGTCGCAGGCCACGTCGCCGTGGTCGCCGTCCTTCACTTTCCCGGGCTCCCGGCAGAACCGGTCCCAAATGGACTCGCCCCGCCCGCCTTCCCGAACCGCGCCTTCCACTTGGTAAGCGGAAGTCGCCGAACCCCAAAGAAACCCTGGTGGAAATTGCATGCTATGCCCCTCCCGGCGGATCGCCGCCGACTTGAAATCGATTACATCAATATCGGGTTTTCGTTTCATTTGACATGGCGTGCAAAAGTCCTGCCACCGGTATCCATGAATCTGGAGAAGTCTTCATTGGGCGCTTTTCGACCGGAAAACCGGAAGAAATCGCGTTATTCGTGTGAAAGCAGGCAGGAAATCGCGCCAACCCAACGAATTCATCATCCCGAAACGTGATGTAATCGTTTTCACTATGTGAGGGATAAACCATGCCTGCCAATATCAAAGACGTCGCTCGGCTCGCCGGGGTCTCCTCGGCAACGGTGTCCCGGGTTCTCAATGGTTCCGCCGGGGTGCGAACCGATACCCGTGATCGTGTCATGGCGGTCGTCCGCCAACTCAACTTCGCACCCAGCGCCGTGGCCAAAGGGCTGAGAGAAGGCCGTTCCGGCATCGCCGGCGTCTGCGTCCCGGACATCTCCTCGCTGTTCTTTATGGATGTGGTCAAGGGGCTGGAGAACACCCTTGCCCTCTCCGATTATCGCCTGGTGGTCTGCGACTCCCAGAACCAGGCAAAGAAAGAGCGTGAGAACTGCCGCTGGTTTCTTTCCGGCGGCGTGGACGCCCTGATTCTGATTGGCCCGATGATGGAGCAGTCCGCCCTGGCGGAACTGGCCGACATGGGAACGCCCATCGGCATTTTCGGGCGGCGGATGGATCATCCCAACGTCACCAGCGTTGCGGTGGAGAACCGCGTGACCGCGTACCGGGCTACCGAGCACCTCATCAACCACGGACACCGGAAAATCGCTTTCATTACCGGCATTCCGGGCGTTACGGATGGGGACGAGCGCGAGGCCGGGTACCGCGAAGCGCTGGCTCAATATGGCCTGCCATTTCAGCCTGATTGGGTCCAGGTCGGAAACTTTACCGAAGAAGGGGGTATTCGGGCATTCGATACGCTCCTGGCGCTGCCGGACCGTCCTACGGCTGTATTTACCGCCAACGACGAAATGGCCATCGGCGTGCTGACCGAAGCGCGCCGGTGTGGCCTGTCGGTTCCGGAGGACATCGCGGTGGTGGGCTTTGACAACATCCGTCTGGCCCGGCTGGTCGCCCCGGCCTTGACGTCGGTGAACCAGCCCCGCATGGACGCAGGCTTCCGCCTGGCGCAGAACCTGGTCCAGCGCATGAACGGCAGCGCCGACCCGGAGCGAATCGTGCTGGAGGCAGACCTGGTCATCCGGCAGTCTTGCGGCTGTAAGTGGTCCACCTAGTGGGCCGCTCCACAAATCAGAGGGAGGTTACACAATGATGAAGCGTACCCGTGCACTCGCTATCGTTCTCCTCGCCCTCATGGCACTCTCGATCATCGCCGGCTGCTCCTCCAAGCCCTCCGGCTCCAATGCCCCCGCCCCCGCCAAGAAGGAACCCGTGAAGCTTACCATGTGGGCCTACGCGCCGGACAACCTCGAAGCCAAGAAGGCCCTCGAGTCCATCCAGGAAGACTTCAACAAGGCCAACACCGACATCCAGATCGAGATCGCCGCCATTCCCAAGGACGCCTGGGATCAGAAGCTGAACACCGCCATCGCCGGCGGCGTCGCCCCGGACATCTCCTACCTCGATCAGCCCCTCGTCCCGAAGTGGGCCAAGGAAGCGACTCTGCTCGACCTGACCCCTTACGCCGACGGCAAGGACGGCCTGGACCGCAAGATTTACGTCCCCGGCGCCCTTAACACCAACCTGGTGGGCGGCAAGCTCTACGGCGTGCCTCTCAGCATGACCGCCGTCGCCCTGTTTTACAACAAGGACCTGGTTCCCACCCCGCCGGCCACCTGGGACGAATGGCTCGCCATCTCCAAGAAGGTCTACGTGAAGGGCAAGGTCTCCGCCTTTGAAGGCCCGTGGGGCGGCGGCTGGGGCGCCTGGCTGTTCCCGGCCTTCGCCGGCACCAACGGCTGTTACATGTCCAGCGCGGACAACAGCAAGGTCACCTTCAACGAGCCGCAGTGCGTCGAGACCGCAAAGTTCCTGAATCAGATCTTCCAATATAACGACATGGACGTCATCACCAGCCAGGAAGCCTTCGGCGCCGGCAAGATCGCCATGAAGGTCTCCGGTCCGTGGGACATGGCCCACTACAAGCAGGACTTCCCGAAGCTGAACTTCGGCGTGGCTCTGATCCCCAAGAAGACCCAGTACGCCTCCAACATCGGCGGCGAGAACCTGGTCGTCTACAAGTCCACGAAGAATCCCGAGGCCGCCTTCAAGGCGATCAAGTGGCTGACCAACGTCGAGAACTCTGCCAAGTTCGCCAAAGTTACCGGTAACTTCCCGGTCACCCTGAAGGCCCAGGAGGATCCCAAGTGGTCCAGCGATCCGAACATGAAGGTCTTCGCCGAGCAGATGAAGTACGCCCTTTCCCGTCCGCAGATCGACGAATGGCTGAAGATCAACGATGAGCTTCTGGGCTCCATCCTCGACGACATGGTCCAGAAGGGCAAGGACCCGAAGCCCCTCCTGGACGACGCAGCCGCCAAGGCGAATGCGCTGATCAAGAAGTAATTTCGTGCACCATTACGCGCCAGAACTCCAGCAAGTCACGGGGGGAGCCATACGACTGGCTCCCCCTGGTGTCAGGGAGGTATTGCAATGAAGACTGCAAAGCCCCGGTGGTGGCAATCCCACCTCTTCTGGGAGGCGGCAACAGGCTATCTGTTTGCGGCGCCGGCTATCATCTACTTTCTGATCTTCCAGGTCTCTGCGATGCTGATGTCCCTGCTTCTCAGCATGACCAAGTTCAACATCCGTACGGCGCCCGTGTGGGTCGGCCTGGACAATTACAGGAACCTGCTCTTTGACCGTCTGCGGTACCCATTCTTCTGGCATTCCATGTGGGTCAGCATCAAGTGGGTCATCATGGAACAGCCCCTTGTGATCGTCATTCCGCTGCTGGTGGCTCTGCTGCTGAATACAAACGTCAGGGGCCAGTCCATTTTCAGGACGCTCTACTTCATCCCGGTGATTACGCCCGGCGTGGCCATGGCGGCCATGTGGGTGTGGATTTATGACGCCAACTTCGGTCTGCTGAACATGGTCCTCAGGACCAAGACCGCGTGGCTGAAGACCGTTTCCACGGCCCTTCCCTCCCTGGTGGCTACTAGCGTTTGGGGCGCCATCGGCGGTACGGTGTTTATCTGGTTATCGGCGCTGAAAGCGATCCCCGGCGAGGTATATGAGGCAGCGGCCATCGATGGCGCAACCGGCTGGCGCCAGTTCTGGTCCATCACCCTGCCGCTGCTCCGGCCCACCCTGTTCTACATGACGGTTACCGGCGTGATTGGCTCTTTTCAGGTCTACGTGCCGATGCAATTGATGACCGGCGGCGATCCCGACAACTCGACGCTGACCTACATGCTCTACCTGGTCCGCCACGCCTTTCGCTACAACGAAATGGGCACCGCAACCGCCATGTCCTACATTCTGCTGGTCATCATCCTGATTGCCACGCTCTTGCAGTTCAGGTACATGCGCCAGCGGAACGACTGAGGAGGGACGGCCATGCTATCCTTGCTGCGTAAGCGATTCTCCCGGTTTCTCATCTTCGGCGGGCTGGTGGGGGTTGCCGTTATCCTCATCTTCCCGATGCTCTGGATTGTTTCCGCCTCGTTCAAGACGCCCGCAGACCTCTTCTCCCGGGCCACCCTGCTGCCCGTCGACGAAAATGGACACTTCTACATCAGCCTCCAGAACTACAAGCAAGCCCTGGCCTATCTGAAATTCGGCCTCTGGGTCAGGAACACGCTGATCGTCGCGATCACTGTGAACGTGATTGGCATCTTTTTCAACACCCTGGCCGCCTATGCCTTCGCCCGGTTGCGCTTCCCGTTCCGGGACGGGATTTTCAAGACGCTGCTCATCCCCATGATGGTCCCCGGCACGGTGACCCTGGTGCCCACCTTCCTGCTGGTCAAGTGGTTTGGCTGGTTGGACAGCCTCCACGGGCTCATCTGGCCGGGGATCGTATGGATCGGCACCGTTTTCCTCTTCCGGCAACAGTTTCTTTCGATCCCCCGGGACCTGGAAGATGCGGCCAAGATCGACGGGGCCAACTGGTTCCTGATCTACTGGAATGTGGGCCTGCCCGCAGTCCGGCCCATGCTGGTGACCAGCCTGGTGTTCGGCTTCCTGGGCTCTTACAACGACTTCTTCTGGCCCAGCGTCGTCCTTATGGATCCCAAGAAGTATACGCTGGCCCTGGGCCTTGCCTCGCTCATGGGCAGCGCGGAACCACGGAACTATCAGATTAAGCTGGCCACAGCGGTCATGATATCGCTGCCGATGATCCTGGTCTTCCTGCCGTTCCAAAAGCAGCTTAGCAAGGGTTTCATCGCAGGAGCTTTGAAGTAAAATGACGAGCGCTACCTCGCAATTTCGGGACGGCATCTTCTACCTGGACGATCAGCCCCAGTTTTTCGTCAGTGCCGACTACCCGTACTACCGCGATGATGCTGCGAAGTGGCCGGCCCGGCTTTCGCAGCTCAAGGGTCTTGGCATTCGGGTGATCACCTTCTATGTGCCCTGGCGCCATCATGAGGTCGACGGGAGCCTTGACTTCACAGGCCGGACGGCGCCGAACCGCAACGTGCTGGGCTTTCTCCGGTTGGTCCAGGAACTGGGGCTGCTGGCGGTGGTCAAGCCCGGTCCGTTCATTCATGCGGAACTGGACTTCGGCGGGCTGCCCGAGCGAATGGATCCCCGGCAGAGCCCGGACCTGGAGCCCATGCGAACCGCGCAGCACGAACTCTCGTACTGGCAGAGCTACCCCCTCCCCACTCCCCTCGGCAACCGCTGGCAGACGGAGGTATCCGCCTGGCTGCGGGCCGTGCGCGAGCAGGTGATCGAACCCTTTCGCTACCCCGGCGGGCCGATTATCGCCCTGCAAGTGCTGAACGAAGGCATTTACTCCGATGCAAACCGGAGTCTGACCGCATACGACTACGCACCCCCGGCTCTGGACTTCTTCCGCCGCTGGCAGGAAGAGCGGGGACGGGCGCCAGTCCCAGCGCCGCGCTCGGCCCCACTGCCAGTCCGGCCTGCGGACGCGCTGCCGCATCTGGACTGGGGCATGGCGCAGGCGGATTACCTGAGCACTGTCTACCGGTTTGCGGCAGCGGAACTGGCGGAGACGGGCCTGCCCCTGCTCTCCAACATGCATCCGGCCGGGGAGCAGCCGGCGGGCTGGGACTGGTGGCTGGCCAAGGTGATCCCCGAGGACTGGGGTCCGGTCCACTATGGCTTCACCAATTGGATCGGCGTCGTCAGCCATGACCCGACGGCCTTTTACCGGTATCTCCTTCTGGTCAAGCGGGCCATCGGCCCCAATCTCGAAGAGAACTGGAGTTTCTCGGACATCTACGACCCGCGGTACCGCCATACTGTGATTCCCTTCTACCAGACTTTGCTGGCCATGGCGGCCGGGGCGACTGGCTTCAACGTTTACACCGGCGTCGGAACCGACGGCTGGGATCTGCAGCTTGATTCCATAAGCAAGCGACCCTATCCGGACACGGCTCCGATTGGTGCTGACGGAACCCTGCATCCCAAGGCCCGGACGCTGGCTCTCCTCACCCGCTACCTGGAGCGGTTCGGGCCGGAATGGCTGGCCTGCCGGAGCCGGCAGGACGTGGCCTGGGCCGTCTATCCCCCCTATGCCGCCCTGGCGGGGTGGGAAGTGACCCCGCAGGCATGGCGAATGGCGGGCATCGAGCCCCCGGTCGCCGGTGCCGGCGGGCTGGACGGATTCATGCGGACCATGCGGCTTGAGAACCGGGATTTCGCCCTGGTGAACGTCGCGGCGGCGGACCCTGACCCGGCGGTCCATCGTGTGCTGATCATGGTGGGCAGCGCCTTCATGGCAGCCGCCGTGCAGGAACGCCTTCTCCGGTATGTCCGGACGGGGGGCCATCTGGTCGTGATGCGGGAACTGCCCCGGCTGGACGGCGACCTGACCACCCCCTGCCGGGTGCTTGCAGACGGCGCTAAAGAACTCGGGCGAGGCGCCTTCACCCTCCTGCTCGATAACCCCTTTGCCGGCGGGCTGACCAGCCCGAACACCAGCTTTTTGGACTTCCTGTCCGCTGCGGGCGTCGCCCCTGCTGTCCGGGCCGACGGACAGACCACGCAGGCCTGGGTCCGGCGCCACCCTTCGGCAGATGTGGAGCACGTGACCGTGCTCTCCCTCTGCGAAGAGGCGAGAGAGCACGTGATAGCCACGGGCGGCCGGGAGGTGGCCGTGACGCTCCCCGGGCGGTCGGCGGCCCTCATCCGGCTGGAAAACGGTCGGATTGCCGCCGCCCTGGTCAAGGGGATCAACGACTGCGACGCGAGCCAGGCCACCCCCGCCGTACGGACGGCGGAGGAGCATCTGGAGGCTCCCGGCCCGGGCGACTGGCTCTGGCTGTCTGGAGAAGGAGACGAATTCATTCCATGGGATTGGCAATGAACCGGTGGAGGTGGCTCACGCCCTTGCTCATACTCACTGTTGGCTGCTCCCTGTCGCCAAACGCGGCCCCATCTCCCCGCATCGACGCGCTGAAAGGTCCGGCGGAAGGGCCCCTTGCCGCATCGCTGGAATTCCGCCCTGCCCGCACGGTCACGGGCGGAGAGCAGGCCTTCGTCGCATGGGAGTCAAACCTGCCCGTCCCCAGCTTTGATCCCCAGGACCGCCCGCGCCTCGGCCTGGAAGGCACGTGGCGCAAGGAGCGCTTCAAGGCCGATCACAACCTGACCCTGGCTACCCGCGGCGGCGACGGCCTCGCCCGCATCGAGGCGGAAGGCCAGGGGCGCCAGCGGCTTGATTACGACGATTCCCGCTGGGCTACCATCCAACTGCCCGCCGTGGAGAACCGGATGCCAAAGCTGGTCGGGGACCCGGAAGGGCCGGAGCCATACGAGGACGGCGTCTGGTATCGCCGCAACTTCACCGTGCCTGCCGGCTGGAAGGGGCAGCAGGTGACCCTTCAGTTCCTGAGCGTCAACTACGTGGCCGACGTCTGGGTGAACGGCCGCTGGGTGGGCTATCATGAGGGGGGTTACACCCCCTTCGTCCTGGACGTGACAGATGGAGTCAAATACGGCGGTGAGAACGTCATCGCCGTGCGGGTAGACAACCCGCCCTGGGGAACTCGGATGGACACCGTGCCCGGCCCCAAAGCAGACTGGTGGAACTACACGGGTATCATTCAGGACGTGTGGCTGGAAGCAGCCCCGCCCCTGCACGTGGTGCGGGTGGACGCCCGGCCGCTGGACGTGGCGGGCAACCTCCGGCTGACGGCCGTGGTCCACAATGCCGGGACCTCCGAAGCCAAAGGGACGCTCAAGCTGACCGTCCGGCAAACTGACCCGACCGCCCCGGGCTGGCTGACCGACCCCAGCGCCATGGCCATCGCCGGCGAACCCATATGCCGGGCCTCGGAAATCGCCGTGGACCTCAAGGCCGGCGAAGCCCTGGCCGCCCGGGTCACCGTGCAGATTCCGGACCCGCAACTCTGGACGCCGGAGTCGCCCCACCTCTACGTGCTGGAAGCAGAACTCTCCGCCGGCGGCAAGGTCATAGACCGCTGGGCCGCCCAGTTTGGCCTCCGGACCCTGGGAACGGAAAACGCCAAGCTGCTGCTGAACGGGAAGCCCGTCTTCCTGCGAGGTCTGGCCCGGCATGAAGAGTGGCCGGACACCGGACGGACGGCCTCCTGGAACCGCATCCGTCCAGACCTGGAGCAGGTTCAGGCCATGGGCGCCAACTTCCTGCGCACGGCCCACTATCCCAACCATCCCTACACGTACATCCTCACGGACCGGCTGGGGTTGGCCGCGTGGGCGGAAGTGCCGGCCTGGCAGTTCACCGACGCCGAGTTCACCGTTCAGGCCAGGCGGGGCATTACCGATCAAATGTGGCGGGAAATGATCCTCATGGGGGCCAACCGCCCCTCCATCTGGTTCTGGTCCACCAACAATGAGAGCCGGGACGGGCGCCGCCGGGTGGAGTACAGCAAGCGCCTCCTGGACGACCTCCGACAGCATGTAGACGACGGGCGGCTGGTGAGCCAGTCGGCCGCGGCCGACCGAGGCGGCCCCACGGACGCCTCTATGGCCCACGTGGACGTACCGGCGTGGACGCTCTACTTCGGCATATTCCACGGGTCCACATACTACGCCGGGACGGCCGATTTCCTGAGACGGGCCCACGCCTCCTGGCCGGACAGGCCCCTGCTGGATACGGAATTCGGCATCTGGTCCCGGGGTGGCGGCAGCAGCCCCGAGCGGCAGGCAGACGTTTTCCGGGAGACCTTCCGGGCCTTCCGGGAAGCGGTTGCGGTGGAGCCGGACGGCACGGTCAACCCGGATGGGTACCTGGCCGGCATCACCTGGTGGACGATCTTCGACTGGTACACGACCTTCACGAAGCTCCAGACCATGGGGCTTTACGGCATGGACCGCAAGACCGCCAAGCCGGTGTCTGAAGCCGTGAGACAGGCATATCAGGAGTGGGAAAGGCGCTAGCGGTATTCATCCATATGCAAAGTGACCACCGTGTAGCAACTTGAGGGTACGACCAGGCGCCGGGTAAACCGCACCCAAGGCACAGCGCCAGAGGCAAAAGTCGCGTCACTGTACGGCTTCAGGGCTGGTCACTTCACCATCAGCAGCGAAGGCCGACCCGCGCTCATGGCCGCCGGAGCGCCCCGTGCGGCTGGCACCCAAGCACAACGTCCCCAGCACCGGCAGACCGGTCGCTGGGGACGTTCTCGTTTCCACCCGGCAACATCCGATCGGCGTCCCCCTCCCAAGAGCGAATAACCGGCAGCATGGTCACGGACCTGCAGCCGCATAAAGATGCGGCGACATGCATCGAACCAGTCCCTGCCGCTGCCAAACTTCCAGCCCCAACGGGCAGCGCGGCCATCCATGAATTAGGAATTGGCCTGGGAGCCAAGCCTAGCCATGAGGATCGACCTGACCGGCGGCATCACGTGCTTGGCTCTACTGCCAACTGGGCGTACAGCGCCTCAAAGACGAAGTTGCCTTTGTCCAATGCTGCTTCATCATCAGGACTGGTCCGCCGAATTCCACCGCAAATCAAGTCGAGGCCTGGCGCGGCTGGCTCCAACGTTACATCCTGGACGGCATCTGCCTCATCGACAATCCTGGCAATGCGCTGCAGCACCGGATCTTTCAAGTCATACTCCTGCAATATCGTGTGAAAGGTGCAGTGTCCCCGTCGATGGGAAAGGCGGACATCAGGAATGTCAAAGTGCTCGCCCTGTTCCGGCCGGGGTTTGGCACCATACGGTATGAATGAAAACTCAGCTTGTGGGTCCAAGAAACTTTTGATAAGCCAAGCGCAAGCCATCCGGTCGACACCGACATCCGCCCAGGTCACCCATTTCACGTTCGTGGCCCTCCTCTAGCCGACAGTAATGCCTTAAGAACCTGATCCCCACGTTCGGATTGAAAGTAGTCCAACGCCTTGACCTGCTGATACCGGCGAGAGAGTCCGGTAAGGTCAGCCTCCGGCCGCTCAAGTTCGGCTAGAATTTCGGTATAGGACGCGTTCACCTGGTCCGA
>DASXVX010000034.1:0-41287 GCA_036504075.1 Symbiobacteriaceae bacterium
TAGCGCACAAGCAATCGCGGGGAGCCCTTGGCGGGGCTCCCCGCTATTGCTTGTGCGCCAAATCTGCCACGGGCTCTCCGCAGGGGCAGCATACATATTCGGCCGCAGATAACGCAGATGGCGTAGATAATAAACCGTCCCACGACCCGATTCCCCATCTTCCCCCTCGAACCTCAGGTGATATCATTTCACTTTCTTTAATCTATCTGCGTAATCAGAGCAATCTGCGGCCAAAAACCGTCCGTGGTGCCCTGCTCAGGCCGGCTCAAGCATGCGGCTCATATCCGCCACATCTTCCTTTGGATGCGCATCATGTGGCTTGTGGATGCCCATCACGTGCGGGATGGATCAATTCGGATGCCTATCACGTGCGCGATACATCAATTCGGATGCCCATCACGTGCGCGATACATCAATTCAGATGCCCATCACGTGCCGATGGATCAATTCGGATGCCCATCACGTGCGCGATGCATCAATTCAGATGCCCATCACGTGGCCCATGGATCAATTCGGGTGCCCATCACGTGGCTTCCGTTCTCTTTGCTATCGGCTGGCAACGGCAGCCGCACAACCGCACCCGCAACGATAGTTCATACAGAAAATTCCTTGCAACGGAATATCCCCCAGTCCGTCTGGACATACTCCCGTCTGTGGGTCTTGGTTCAGCGGTCGAGGGGGAGGCTACACAGCCGCATGATGATCAACAAAGTAGAGATCTGCGGGGTCAACACGGCGAAACTGCCGGTACTGACCAACGCGCAGATGCGGGACCTATTCGCCCGCATGCAGGCGGGGGAGACGGCGGCGCGCGACCAGCTAATCACGGGTAACCTGCGCCTGGTGCTCAGCGTGATCCAGCGGTTCAACAACCGTGGCGAGTACGTGGATGACCTGTTTCAGGTAGGCTGCATCGGCCTGATGAAAGCCATTGACAACTTCGACCTCGGCCAAAACGTGAAATTCAGCACGTACGCGGTGCCCATGATCATCGGGGAGATTCGGCGGTACCTGCGGGACAACAACCCGATCCGGGTCAGCCGGTCCCTGCGGGACGTGGCCTACAAGGCCCTGCAGGTGCGGGACACCCTGGTCAGCCGGCTCTCCCGGGAGCCCAGCGTGCAGGAGATTGCAGCGGAGCTAAAACTGCCGCTGGAAGAGATCGTCTTCGCCCTTGACTCCATTCAGGAGCCGGTCTCGTTGTTCGAGCCGCTCTACCACGACGGCGGCGATCCGATTTACGTCATGGACCAGGTTAGCGACGAGAAGAACCACGACAGCCAGTGGCTGGAGGGCATCTCGATCCGGGAGGCGCTCCGGCGGCTGAACGAGCGGGAGCGGCTGATCCTCACCCTGCGCTTCTTCGAAGGGAAAACGCAGATGGAGGTGGCCGAGGAGATCGGTATCTCTCAGGCTCAGGTGAGCCGGCTGGAGAAGGCGGCGCTGGGGCACATGCGCAAATTCGTGTGACGCTCCGGGCGTGCTTCCGGTTCTGGTACGATGAGGCCCCCTGCCGGTTCTTCGGCAGGGGGCCTCATCCGTTTCGGTTTAAGAAGCGATTTACCTGGCTAGAATTCTCCCAGGGACTCATGATCGTGGGAGGTTGTCCATTGAATCGTAAACTGACCATGGGATTGTCGCTTCTGCTGGCCGGTCTGACGCTGATTTCCACCGGGTGGGTTTTCGCCGGGCGGAGCGGTGCGGCCGGTTCCGCCCCCGGCCCGGCGGCTACAGACTGGTCGCAGCAGGTAATCCGGCTGCACGTGGTCGCCAACAGCGATTCAGAGGCAGACCAGGACCTGAAGCGGGCCGTCCGGGACGCTGTGCTGAACGAGGTGACGCCGCTGTTCACGGGCGTCGCTTCACAGGCCGAGGCGCTTACGGCCATCGACCAGGCGACCCCCCAGATTCAGCAGGCGGCCGCAGCGGTGGTGGCCGGCCGGGGGCAGCACTACCCGGTGCGGGTCGAACTGGGGCGGTTTACGTTTCCCGGCAAGGCTTACGGGGCGCTCTTTCTGCCCGCCGGGGAGTACATGGCGGTCAAAGTATTGATCGGTGAGAGCGCCGGCGCCAACTGGTGGTGTGTGCTGTTCCCGCCGCTCTGCTTTACCGACTGGACCACCGGGCTGGTGCTGGAACCCAAGCCCGGCACGGGCGGGCGGGAAACGGTGACCGTGCACCGGGCGCCGGCGCCTTCGCCGGTGCTGGTGGATGAGGAGCAGGCCAGGCCGGTGGAAGTCCGGGGCCGGTCGCTGCTGCTGGAGAAGTTCCGGCGGTACCGGATGCCCAACGCCAAGTAAAGGCCGACGGCAGGGGAATCTGCCCACTGCCCTTGCATAGAATCCACCGAGACCCAGGGGTGGGGAGGGCCAGGCATGGCAAGCACCAAAGCGTCCGACCTTCGCAAAGACGTGATCGACATCCGGAGCGGTCGCCGTCTGGGCGAACTGATCGATGTGGAGATTGACGAAGAAAGCGGCCGGATCACGTCGATCGTGGTACCTGGCGAGTCCAAGTATTTCGGACTGCTGGGCGGCGGCCCTGACATGGTGATTCCGTGGAGCCGGATCCGGCGCATCGGGCCGGACTGCATCCTGGTGGACCTGGACCAGGGATTCGCGCCGCCGCCGGCCTTATGACACGGCCAGGTTGCGAGTCCTGCTGACGCAGCAGGGCTCGCTTTTTCGCGACTGACTCGGTCAGTCCGCGATTGACTCGGTCAGTCCGCGACTGACTCGGTCAGTCGCCGGAGCGGCCGGCAGACTTTTGCGGAGCAAAAGGATGGAGGCAACTATATTCCGCCGCCGGGCAGGTGCGCAACCATAGATGCCCTGCTCCGGCAGGACTGGGAGGCGTGAACAGCACAGCCGGGCTTTATCAGCCCGGCTGTCGCACTGTGTGCCAATTCTACTTCAGAAGCTTTTTGATCATCTGAATCTGGCCCAGGTGCTGGGCCTGGTGGTTCGGCAGCAGGGCCAGCGCCCAGCGGACAGTCGGGTGGCGCCCGCCGGTGAACTCCAGCTCCCGGTCCAGTTCGCCGTCGCTGATCCGCCCGAGCACCTGAATCAGCATTTCCCGGGACCGGTCCATTTTGGCCGTCAGGCTCTCGACCGTCTCGCCCGTCGCCTCGGGCAACAGGCCGGTACCGCCCTTATTCAGGAGAAACTCGGCCTTCAGGTCGTCCGGCAGGGGCTGGGCCATGAGCCGGTAGGCCATGTTCGCCTCGGTGGCGCAGATATGTACAGCAATGGTGGCAATGCTGTTAGCCAGCCCGGTGGGCACCTGGCTAAGCTGTTCGGGGGTCAGGCCTTCAAGGGTTGCCTTCAGCCGCTGGCGTCCGAACTCCAGGGGGCCGACCGTGCCTGCCACGTGACCGGTGAGATCAGGGGGAATTACCAGGTCAATCCGCATAGCGACAACCTCCTTTATCACTACCACAATACCCGATGTTTCGGGGGATGTGCAACAGCGGTCGCGGCGGTTGACGCCAATGGCGGTTGACTTCGATAGAAAAGGCGGGGTGCATCGCTGCGCCCCCGCCGTTGTGCCTAGAAAATCTCCTTCTTGTGCTCGTCCTTCTTGGCCTCTTCCTTCTTGGCCTCGTCCTTCTTCAGGACAAGCTGGACCTTGTCGAGGATCGTCGGGATTTCCTCGATGAGCTTCTCCAGCGGCCCGCCGCGGGTGAACGGCACGACGCTGACTTCGCCGGCCTTGATCACGATGATGGCCTTGGGCGCCAGCCGCGCAGCCCCCCCGCCGCCGCTGCCGGTTCCCGCCTGCTCCTCTTTGGACTTGCCTTCGCCGGCGCCGCCGCCGAACCCGAAGGTGAGATCCATTACCGGGACCAGGGTGCAGTTCTCGACTTTGACCGGTTCCCCGATGACGGTCTTCGTGTTGATGTTCCGCTCCAGAGTGGTGACCAGGTTGTCGATCAGCTGAACAGTCGCCATGAACTCAACCTCCTTTGAACGGGATCACTCTATGGACTCGCACCAGTTCCTGCAGCCGCCTCCGGACGGGTTGGTGCGGGCGCACCGGCACGTCGGGAGCGCTGCAACCTTGTTTTCAAACGCTGCTTCAGGTGTCGCCGCAACACCGGGTTTCGCAGGCCCGCCCAGGCCGCTGCCAGCACCTGAAAGCCAAAAATTCGTCCGTCGGCCCGGACCCAGCCGTTCAGGCCAGGGTCCAGGAAATCGGGCTGCAGCCGGACCCCGCGTGGCCGGCCGGTCGCCGCGAGAACGGCCTCGCAGGTCCCGGTCAGCACCGGGTCTGAGAAACCGTAGACCAGGTTGCCGTGCAGCCGGACCCCCAGCGCTTTCCAGACCCGCCTCGCAAACCGGACCGCCTCCCGAATCGGCGCGCGCAGGAGATCGCACTCCAGGTTGGGACGGCTGCGCCGCTCCCGCCGGCGCCCCGGCTTGCCGTGCAGCCGGAACCCCAGCAAACGCACTTCCGCCAGGTGTATGACCCGTCCTTCGCCTGCCACCTGACCCATGAGCAGCAGCCAGCCCCAGCGGAAGCGGGCGGCCCAGCGCACCGTGCCGGTCAGGTTTTCCTCCAGCAGGTCGCCGGTCAGGGCGGTTTCCGTCCGGGCTGACACGTGCAGAGGGAGGAAGGAGACCGCAGCCAGCGCTACCAGGACCACGGCCAGGACGGCCGCCAGCGCCCACCCGATTGCCAGAGCGATGATTGCCAGGGCGGTCACGTCGACTCACCTGCCTTAGGACCTCTCTCCCCTCCTATTAAACAGAATTAGCACTGAAATTTCAACATAAAGTTAATCGTTCAACATACGAAAGATTTACCGAAACACGCGGGTCGCGGCAGAACCTGGGGGCCATCCGTGGCCTCGGATGAGACGTTTTGCTAGAATAGGGGAAGAACATGAACGACAGGAGGCGGCTTCATGCCAGGTGTGGCCCATTGGCTGGAGCAGGATGGCATCGGCCGCCTGCACATGACTTTCCTGGAAGCGGCCGGCAGCGTCGCCGCATTCTTTACGGGCCGGGCCGGTGGCGCCAGCCCCCGGTGGGACGGCGGGCTGAACTGGAGCTATTCGGTCGGCGACGACCTGGCGTTTGTGGCGGAGAACAAGCGCCGGACGCTGGCGCTCGTCGGGGTGACGCCGGACCGGGCCGTCATGGCCGGGCTGGTGCACGGTAACCGGGTGGTGGCGGTGACCGGAGAGGAGGCCGCGGAACGGGACGGCGTCCGGCTGGTGCCGGATTGCGACGCGCTGATTACCGACCGGCCGGAACTGGCGCTGATTGTTACGGCGGCGGACTGCGTGCCCGTCTTTCTGTACGACCCGGTGCGGCGGGCCGCGGGCATCGCACACGCCGGGTGGCGCGGCACGGTGGCAGGCATCGCCGGCCAGACAGCCAGGGCCATGTCCGGTGCCTTCGGCTGCGATCCCGCTGATATCCGGGCGGTGGTGGGTCCGTCCATCGGCCCGTGCTGCTTCGAGGTGGACGACCTGGTAGCCGCCCCCCTGCGGGCCGGTTACGGGGCCGGCGCCGCCTTGCTCCTGAAACCGGGAGCGGCGCCCGGGAAGTATCTCCTGGACCTCTGGGAAGCGAACCGGCTGGACTTGCGTAAAGCCGGGGTGAACGCGGTCGAAGTGAGCGGGGCCTGTACCGCCTGCGGCTCCGACCGGTACTTCTCCCACCGGGGCGAGTCCGGTCAGGCCGGACGGGGGGCTGCCGTGATTGTGCTGAAGTAGAATTTTGCCGGGGGTGACACCCTCCATGTCGCAACCGCTTGCCGTTCGCCGGCGTCCACCAACGGTCCGACGTGAACTGAAGCTGCAGCGGGCGGGCGATCCCCGCCTCTGGGTCGCCGCGACCATCGCACTGGTGCTGGCCATTGGCATTCCGATGGCCACCATCTGGGGCCTGTATGGTCAGGGAGATGAAAACACGCTGCCGCTCAACCAGTCCACCCTGGAAGTGACCCTGGCGACCGACGGCTTTCTGGTCCGCCGCGAGCAGGTATACCGGGCGCCGGTGGCGGGGGCTGTCCGGCGGTTGGTGGAGGAGGGCCATGCGGTGCGGGTCGGGACGCCCGTCGTGGACATTGGCGCCGCGGGGGGGCAGGCTGACAACCTGCCAACGGTCGCCCCCGCCCTGCCCGCCACGCCGCTGCCGCTGCTGCGTGGTGATGCCGGCGCAGCGATCGACGACCTTTCGGTAGAGATCTACCAGACGGCCCGGGACCTCAACGACGCCCTGGGCCGGGGCAGCGGGGCGGAAGTCGCCCGCCTGCAGGCCCTGCTGGACACCCTGGCCGCCCGCCAATGGGATCTCGCCCGCAAGGCCGGAGCGGCCCCCGGTCCGGCGCCCCGGCCGGCATCGCCGGTCCGGAGCGCCGGCGGCGCCGTCCAGGTAATCTCGGACGTCGCCGGTCTTCTGACATACCAGACCGACGGCCTCGAAGAGGCCCTGAATCCCGATTCCATCGGCAGTTGGAAGCCCTCCTGGTTTAAGCGGCTGACTGCACCCAATCCCGACCGGACCGGGGTCGGCAACACCCAATCGGGCGCCCCGGTTTTCAAAGTGGCCGACAGCCTCAGCCTGGGTCTGGTGACGGTGGTGCCGCGCAGCGCCGCTCCCGCCCTTGCGGACGACGACCGGGTCCAACTCCGGATCGACGAAGTGCCGGGCCGGACGGTTGCGGCCCGGGTCACCCGCCATGTGGTGGAGGGGGATGAGCTGCTGCTGTACCTGACCGCTTCCGAATCCCCCGAAGAGCTAGCAACGCTGCGGCGGGTGCGGGCGACGCTGGTCTTTGCCATCCATAACGGCAAGATCGCACCGCGCACTGCGGTCGACGTGCGGGCCGGCGTGCAGGGCGTCTGGGTGAAGCAGGGCGATGCGACGCACTTCAAGCCGGTGACCGTCCTGGGCGGCAATGAGACTCGAGTGGCATTGGAAACCGATCTGCCGCCGGGGACCCGAATCTTGAAGGTTGCGCCACAGCGGAAGCAGTAGCCGAAGGAACTTCCCGCCATAATTCGAGGGGGACGAAACCTGGTTCAATGGAAATTCTGTCTGCAAATCGGAAGGGAAGTTGGATTTTGGTGTCGAACATACTATCGAATGTGGAATGGATTCGTTCGCGGGTTGCAGACGCAGCCCGGCGGGCGGGCCGGGACCCCACAGACGTCACCATTATCGCTGTAAGTAAAACACGCACGGTGGCGGAAATCCGGGAGGTTTTGGCTGCGGGCATCACCCAGTTCGGGGAAAACCGGGTTCAGGAGCTGCAGGAGAAGTGGCCTGTCATCACGGCCACATGGCATCTCATCGGTTCGCTGCAAACCAACAAGGTAAAACTCGCGCTGGAAATGGCCGATCTGATCCACTCGCTCGACCGGGACTCCCTGGCAGAGGAACTGGCGAAGCAGGCAGAGCGTCGGGGGGCGCCATGCCGTGCGCTTGTCGAAGTCAACGTCTCCGGGGAGGACTCAAAGGCCGGCATCTCGCCTGCGGAGCTGCCGGGGTTTCTCCGCCGCATCAGCGAGCGGGGACATATCCTGGTCGAGGGACTCATGACCATGGCGCCTTTGTCTGACGACCCTGAGGCCGCCCGTCCGCATTTCCGGCGGCTCAGGCAACTAGCGGATCAGCTCCGGGGGGAGAACCTGTCCGGAGTCAACTTGCACCACTTATCCATGGGAATGTCCGGCGATTTCGAAGTGGCGATCGAAGAAGGAGCCACGCTCGTGCGCATCGGAACAGCAATCTTCGGCGCCAGAGTGTAGTCCTGGGCGGAAGTAACTCTGGAGTAGCTTAGGAGGGACCGGGGCCATGCCAAAGAAGGATGGAGTATGGAACAAACTCGTCGATTACCTGGGGTTTGGTCCGGAAGAGGATGATTACGAGCAGGAGATGGAGGTGGCTGCCCCGGCCGACCCGTGGCCGGCGGACGTCAAGCGCGCGTCGGAGCGGCGCACGACTCCCGTCATCCCCATCACCTCTCCGCCCCAGAAGCAGGGCACCTTCAAGGTCCTGGTGGTGGAGCCCCGCTCCTTTGAAGAGGTGCAAACCATCGTCGACCAGATGCGGTCGCGGCGCCCGGTGATTCTAAACCTGGAGTCGCTCGACAAGGATCTGGCGCAAAAGATCCTGAACTTCCTGAACGGGGCCATTTATGCGTTAGGCGGCGAAACCCAGCGTGTGGCCCAGGGAATCTTCTTCTTCGCTCCCCAGGGCGTCGACGTTTCCACCATGGGCCGGGGCCTGACCGGGACCGCCATCGGCGGGGGCGCCGTCGACCTGCCGCCGTCGATTCTGGAGAAGCTGACCGGCATCGCACCGGAAGAGGCGGCGGCCACACGCGTGCCGCTCACGCTGGCACCCCAGGAGAGCGACCTCAGCGGACGGACCAACGGCCGCCCGAATGTCGACCGGACTTCCCGGCCTGACTGGCGGCTCCGGTAAGCGTGTGACTGACGACCGATCGGAGGGGAGTTCTGGCCGATGCTTGCGATTGCGGTTAGCATTTTTCTCCAGATCCTGACCGTGTTGATTTTAATCCGGGTGCTATCCTCGTGGTTCCGGCCGCGGTACCGCACCAGCAGCAACAGCTGGTTCTTCTCGCTGGACGACCTGGTCTGGCGCGCGACGGAGCCCCTGCTGGCGCCCATTCGAAACCTCCTGCCCGGCGGCGGCATGATGGGGTTTGACTTGTCGCCCATCGTTGTGCTGATTTTGCTTCGCCTGGTGGGCAGCTGGCTGGTACGAGCCCTCACGGGAATCGGAATTTAGGTCCGGCCGATTCGGACCGAAAGCAGGTGACGCTATGGCACTCACCCCACTGGATATCCACAACAAGGAGTTCCCGACGAAATTTCGGGGCTATGACCCGGATACGGTGGACGAGTTCTTGGATCAGATCATTCGCGAGTTCGAAGCCCTGATCAAAGAGAGTGCGCACCTCAAAGATCAGGTGGAAAGCCTCAACCTGAAACTGGAGCAATACCGGAATCTGGAGGAGACCATCAACAAGACCCTGGTGGTCGCCCAGGATACCGCCGAGGAGATCAAATCGAACGCCCGGCGTGAGGCGGAACTGCAAATCCAGGAAGCCCGGCTGCAAGCCGAGCGGATTATTGAAGCCGGGCAGTCCAAGGCCCGCCGGATTATGGACGAGAACGCCGACCTCTCCCGGGTCGCCCAGATTCTCCGCACCCAGGTCCGGGCCACTCTCCAGGCCCAACTTGAGGCCATCGATGGCGTGCGGGCGCAGTTCGCAGCCCTGGCACCCAACCTAATACCGGGCGATCGGGTTGCAGCGGCGGTCCAGCCGCCGGCATACGGCGAGGAGCCCGGGGACGACGAACGCTAGTACGTGGTGGCCCTGGAGCACAACACCTCCAGGGCTTTTGCGCGGGCCGCGGCTCCGGTCCAAACGGGTCCGAATTACCGGCCTGACCCCGACGCAGTGGCTGGCCAGAATTGGGCCAACTTGACAGTGTGTGGCCCGCCGTGCTAGCATTTAGCTATTATTGAAGAGCGACGATGACGGGGACGAGTACCAGGCGCCAGCGGGTCAGAGAGCCGGTCCCGGCGGTGGAAGACCGGTCCCGCGCAGCTTTGCGAAAATCACCCCTGAGTCTCCACGCGAATTCCGGGAGTGCTTGTCCATGGGCAAGCCCGGAGGTAGGCGTGGACGGCGGTCCGCCGTTACCGGGGCCCGGGTATCGTGGCTGCACCACCATATCCGGCTGAGACCGGCAGCCTTTGCCTGCCAAACGAGGGTGGTACCGCGAGCAACAGCCTCGCCCCTTGCCAGGGGGCGAGTATTTTTTTGTCCAGTCTTGTCTTTCGCCAAATTGTCTCGGGAGGGATTCCTGTGACGGAAAAAATGGACTACAAGGCCACGCTCAACATGCCCGTGACCGACTTCCCCATGCGGGCGAACCTGCCGGCCCGCGAGCCGGAACAGCTGAAGGCCTGGGAAGCGATGAACCTCTATGAAACGGTACAGGCGGCGACCGCCGGCCGGCCGCAATTCATTCTGCACGATGGGCCGCCGTACGCCAACGGCGACATCCACCTGGGCACCGCGCTGAACAAGGTCCTGAAAGATATCGTCGTCAAGTACGCCGTCATGGCGGGCTACGATTCGCCGTACGTCCCCGGCTTTGACTGCCACGGCCTGCCCATCGAGCGGAAAGCGATCGAGGCACTGAAAATTGACCGCTCCAAGATCAACCCGGTCGAACTCCGCAAGAAGTGCGCCGAGTACGCCCACCACTGGAAGGACGTGCAGAAGGAGTCCTTCAAGCGACTCGGCGTCCGGGGCGACTGGGAACATCCGTATATGACCCTGCACCCGGAGTTTGAAGCCAAGGAGATCGAAGTCTTCGCCGCCATGGCCACCCAGGGCCACGTCTACCGTGGCCTGAAGCCGGTCTACTGGTGTGCGACCGACGAGACCGCCTTGGCCGAAGCCGAAATCGAGTACAAGGATAAGACCTCGTTCTCGATCTACGTCCGGTTCCCGGTGGTGGACGGCGGCGGCAAGCTGCCTGACGGCGCGTACCTGGTCATCTGGACGACGACCCCCTGGACCATCCCCGGCAACCTGGCCGTCTGCGTGCATCCTGAGGTGGATTACGGCCTGTACGCCACCGAGAAGGGCGACCTGGTACTGGCCACCGTGCTGGCGGAAAAAGTCTTTGCCGCCCTGGAGATCGGCGGCGGCGAACTGAAGGCCACCTTCAAGGGCGCCGAGCTGGAAGGCGTCATCTACAACCACCTGATTTATGACCGGCTCTCGCCGGTGATCCTCGGGGACCACGTCACCACGGAAGACGGCACCGGTCTGGTCCACACCGCTCCCGGCCACGGCCACGAAGACTTCCAGGTCGGCCAGAAGTACGAACTGCAGGTGCTCTGCCCGGTCAACGACAAGGGTGTCATGACCGAAGCGGCGGGACCGTTCGCCGGCATGTTCTACGACAAGGCGAACCCGGCGGTGATCGAAGAGCTCGACAAGGCGGGCATGCTGCTGGGCCAAGGGAAGATCCGCCATTCCTACGCCCACTGCTGGCGCTGCGGCAATCCGGTCATCTACCGGGCGACGGTGCAGTGGTTCGCCAAAGTGGAAGGCTTCATGGACACCGCCATGCAGGCGATCAAGGAGGTCCAGTGGGTCCCCGAATGGGGCTATAACCGGATCGCCAACATGATCGAAGGGTTGTCCGACTGGTGCATCAGCCGGCAGCGCTCCTGGGGCGTGCCGATCCCGGTGCTCTCCTGCGATGGTTGCGGTGAGCCGTCTTACGACCAGAAGGTCTTCGACAAGGTCGCCGACCTGATCCGCACGGAGGGCTCGGACTGCTGGTGGATTCGGCCAAGCGAGGACTTCCTCCCCGAAGGCGGCCTGACATGCGCTCATTGCGGCGGCACGGCCTTCCACAAGGAGAAGGATATCCTCGACGTCTGGTTCGACTCGGGCTCTTCCCACGTGGGCGTGCTGGAGACCCGGCCGCAACTCCGGTGGCCGGCCGACATCTACCTGGAAGGCTCTGACCAGCATCGCGGCTGGTTCAAATCGTCGCTGCTCACCTCGGTCGTCGCCCGGGGCGGCAAGCCGCCGTACAAGGCGGTGCTCACCCACGGCTACGTCGTCGACGAGCAGGGCCGGAAAATGTCGAAGTCGCTCGGCAACGGCGTCGACCCGCTGGACGTCTGCAAGCAGTACGGCGCCGACATCCTGCGGCTCTGGGCAGCCTCCTCGGACTACCGGAACGACGTGTCGGCCTCCAATAACATCGTCAAGCAGGTGGCGGAGGCCTACCGGAAAATCCGGAACACCATCCGCTATCTCCTGGGCAACCTGTACGACTTCGACCCGGCGGCCGACAGCGTCGCCCGGGACGAGATGCCGGAGCTTGACCGGTGGGCCATGCACCGGCTCCAGCAGGTGGTCGCCCGGGTGGGCGCCGCCTACAAGGCCTACGAGTTCCACGTGGTCTACCACACGCTGAACAACTACTGCAACCTGGATCTGTCGGCGATCTACCTTGATGTCCTGAAGGACCGGCTCTACACCAGCGCCAAGACCTCGCTCGAGCGGCGCAGCGCCCAGACGGTGCTGTATGCCGTCGCTGACGCCCTGGTCCGGATGTTGGCGCCGATTCTGACGTTCACGATGGAAGAATCCTACGGCTACCTGCCCAAGGGGCCGGATGCGCCGGCGACGTCCCAGTTGCTGCTCATGCCTGAAGCCGATCCCGGTTTCGTGGATGAAGAGCTCGGGGATCGCTGGGCGAAGCTGCTAGGTCTCCGTGAGGCGGTCCAGGCGGTGCTGGAGAAGGCCCGGGCCGACAAGCACATCGGCAGCAGCCAGGAGGCGGCGGTCAACCTGTACGTGAGCGGCGGCGCCCCGGGCGGCCTGGCCGAGCTGATGCAGAAGTACCTGGCGGAACTGCCTTCGCTCTTCATCGTCAGCGACGTGAAGCTGTTTACCGGCGGGCAGGCGACCACCAGCGGCACCTACTTCGGCAAGGGGCCGGACGACCTGGATATCGAAGTGGTCCGGGCCACGGGCGAGAAGTGCGAGCGTTGCTGGAACTACCGGGAGCTGGGCGTGGTGGAGGCCCACCCGACGCTCTGTGGGCGGTGTGCGGCGGTCGTGATCTCTCTGAACGTGGAATAGCGGTGATCATGGAAATCCCCCGGGCAGGCGCCCGGGGGATTTTTTTTGCTTTTTGCCGTGGGGGTCGGGTCTTTCCGGCAATTTTGGCCGCTGATGACGCAGATGACGCAGATGACGCAGATGACGCAGATTTCAAGACAATCGCGGATGGGTTGAGCGGATTCTTATTTCCAGATAAATATTGATAGTGTATTTGTGCCTTTATCTGCGTGTCTCTTTTCGGAAATCTGCGGCCAATAAAAGAGCTTGACCGATATCAGCCAAAGTCCCGATCCAAAAGCAGAGACCCCCTGATGGGCGGCGGTCTGTTGCCTTGCGGCGGGCGACCTGTGCCCGAGCGGGGGTCTCTGCTTTACTGTATGCGCGGCGTTCCCGGAGTGTGCCGGCGCCAAACGTTTTGATTTTAATTAGCAGGGTTAAGTATAATGGCTTCGAATAAGTACATCTGTACAAAGCGGACATGTCACCCCCGAACGGAGGAGCACAATCTCATGGCCGACTCTCTGGCCCCGGCTGCCGGCAAATCGATCGACTACGCCCAGACACTCACGTCCCGGCAGAAATGGGTCATTCTCTTCGGACTCATGATCACGCTGTTTCTGGCCGCACTGGACGGCACCATCGTGGCGACGGCCCAGCCCTCCATCGTGCGCCAGTTCCAGGCCATCGACCTCATCTCCTGGGTCACCAGCGGGTACCTGCTGGCCAACACGGCCATGGTGCCGATTCTGGGCAAGCTGTCCGACCTGTACGGACGCAAGATCATTATCATGACGTCGACCGTGGTCTTCCTGTTGGGCTCCGCGCTTTCCGGCGCCGCTCCCAGCATGGTCTACCTGATTCTTGCCCGGGTCGTCCAGGGCATGGGTGCCGCCGGCATTACGGCGATCTCGTTCGCCGTCATCGCCGACATGTGGGTGCCGGCCGAACGGGCCCAGATCTCCGGCTTCATCTCCAGCGTGTTCGGCCTCGCCGGCGTCGTCGGCCCGTTCGTGGGCGGCTGGCTGACGGACCACGTCTCGTGGCGCGCCGTCTTCTATGTGAACCTGCCGATCGGCGTCATCGCCCTGATCTTTGTGGCCCTGAAGATGCCCTCGCTGGCCCGCGGCATCAAGGCCAAGGTCGACTGGGCGGGCGTCTTCCTGATGCTGGTGACGGTCATCCCCTTCATGCTCGCGCTCACGCTGGACCGGACGGACTATCCCTGGACCTCCCCGTTCATTCTGGCCCTGTTCGGCGTGGCGGCCCTCGGCCTGGTCCTCTTCCTGGTGGTGGAGTCCCGGGTGGCGCAGCCGTTGCTGCCGCTGCATTTGTTCGCGAACCGGACTTTCTCCGTGGTCGCGGCCGGTTCGCTGCTGTTCGGCGGTGCGTTCTTCGGCTCGATCATTTACCTGGCGATTTTCCTGGTGGGCGTCAACGGCGTCTCCGCCACCAAGGCCGGCAGCACGTTGATGCCGATGATGCTGGGCATGGTCGTGGGCTCCGTGGTCACGTCGATTCTCGCCCAGCGGACGGGGCGCTACAAGCCGTTCATTCTCCTCGGCATGTTCCTGGTCCCGATCGGACTCTACTTCATGTCGACCATGACAGCGGACACGACGCTCGGCGGCGTCACCTGGCGCATGGTCTTCCTGGGGGTGGCGGTCAGCCCGGTGATGCCGCTGCTGGGCCTTGCGATCACCAACGCCGTTTCCATGGCGGAGATGGGCGTGGCCACGTCGACCCGGTCGTTCTTCCAGTCCATCGGCCAGACGTTGGCGGTCTCCATTTTCGGGGTGATTCTGACCACCAACCTGACCCATGAGATGGACGCCCGGTTCCAGGCCATCAGGGCGCAGGTGCCCCCGGCGTTTGCCAGCAAGCTGGACACCGCCCAGATGCGCAATCAGGTGGGCGGGGGTGGCGACAGCGGCACGCCGGACCTGGGCGCCACGATCGCGGCGGAAGTGGAAAAAGCGTTCGACGCCCAGCGCACGCTGGTGACGAAGGCCATTCGCGATGCCGACCCCGCGGCGATGCAGGCCCTGAATGCGAACCCGCTGACCCCCGAGCAGATGAAGCCGCTGCTGATGCCGGGCGCCCTGGACGCCATGGTTGGCCAGCAGATGGACGCCCAGTTTGCCCAGCTGGAGGCGGCGCTGAAGAGCGGCAATCCGGATGCGCTCAAGGCGATTCTGGCCAACCCGCAGACGCCCGACGGACTGAAGCAGGGCCTGGCGATGCTGCCGCCGGAGGGACTGAAGAACCCGCAGGCGCTGGCCGGCCTGCTCGCCCAGGCGAAGCAACAGATGGCCGGCCAAAAGGCGGCTGCCGTGGCGGCGGCCCGTGAGCAAGCGCTCAAGGGCGCCCTGGCGGGCCTCGATCAGGCCGAGGCCACGGCGGTACAGCAGGGGCAGTCGCTGGGCGTCAAGATCGCCCGGACGCTCAAGGAGACCTTTGCGGCGGCCGTTACGCCGGTCTACCGCATCGCCATGGTCGTGGCCGGCCTGGCCTTCGTGATCATGCTCCTGCTGCCGGAGATTCCCCTGCGGCGGGGGAAGGCCCCGGTCGTCGGCGAGTAGCGAAGTCAGCCTGGGACGGCGCCCCTCGCCAGGAGGAGCGCCGTCCTTGCTTTATGCCTGAGCCGTGCGGGCGGCCGGAACCCGGTTGTGATGATCCTGCAGGACCTTTCGCAGCACTTTTGTAAACTCGTCGGGCTCCTCGCCCAGCAGCAGATGGGCCGAGTTTTCAAACCAGAACAGTTCCTTGGCAGGTGCCGAGAGCCGGTTGAAATAGTCCGCAGCGAGCTCGCTGGGGCAGTTCTGGTCGTAGCGACCCAGTATGTAGTAGACGGGTATCTCCAGCCGCGGCACCTGCACCGGCAGATTGACGGTCAACATCTCGTCCCACAGGTGAACGAGGGAGAACTGCATACCCAGGGCGAGTCTGACAAAGTCCGGGAGGGTGTATTCGGTCGAAAACAGCAAGGTCGTAAGGAGCAGCCGGGCCAGGCTCCCCTGCCGGATTTCGCCGCCGAACCGGTTGAGCCATTTCCGCTCAATACCGGTCTGCTTCAGTTCCCGGTGGGGCGGCGGTCCGATACGCTCCAGTTCCCGCACCGCCTTTGCATGCCGGCGCTGCTTCGCCGTCTCCAGGGTAAAGCGATACGAGGCCGCCTCGTTGTCGGCCATGGCGGCCACCTGGCCCATCCCCACGTAGGCGTGGAACAGGTGTGGATAGCGGGCGGCGGTCAGCGTGCCGAGCACGGTGCCCCAGGAATGGCCCACCAGGAAGAGCTTCTCCTGGCCAAACCACTCCAGCAGCAGTTCCGATACCGCCCGGGTATCCTCGACGAACTGCGAAATGGTCATGGACTCCTTCGGGATCTTGCTGGAGTACGACAGGCCGGCCCCCCGCTGGTCCCAGTTGACGACGACATAGTCCCGTTCCAGGTCCTTCATGTACCTGCGGGCGTAAGAGATCTGAGCCGTCCCCGGGCCACCGTGCAAAAAGAGCAGAATCGGGTTTCTGCGGCTTTCGCCCCGCAGGAGCAGAGTCTGCTTGGTGCCGTTGATTTCGACCGTCTTCAGTTCTGCGATACTGTCATTCCCGGGAATGCGTGGTGTCCGCCGATAAAGCATTCGAACCCGCCTCTCATGATGGCCCGAGTAGGCAACTGGGTGGCGTCGCCGGCTTCAGCTTACCGCCGTTCGCTTGCGGTCACATCGCACCTGGGAGTGAATCGCCGCGGGACGTTGGACCGACGAGGCCATCGGCCCCAGGGACGATGGCCTGACCGTCGAAGAATGGCACGACTCTCCGTGAAAGGCGTGCCGCCCGTGAATCAACTCCACCACAGGAGAAAGCAATTGCACGGCTGAACCCACCGTGTTGGTGGGTGACGATACGCTTTAGAACCAATCGCATGAAATCGCGACGAATCAGATGAGATGAGAAAGACGGTGGCGGGAGCTTCGCCTCATTCTGCCTCCTTCAGGTGAAAGGTGGCGGGAAACGGCCAGGGGCGGGAATTTCGCCTCGCGACCCCACCCTTGGGCGTGGCGCCAGATGGCAACGCACCGGAATGGCACAGTATCAGATGAGATCGAAACAGCATGAAAAACCATTGAAAAAGCTTTAGGCAGAATCGCATGGAATGACATGAGATCAGATGAGATGAGATGAGATCGCAGGGGAACCGCGAATCTGGCGCCGGATGTGTGCCGCCTTCGGATTCATTCTCGTCCGCAGGAGCCGGCTGTCCTTGGCCCGAGAGCGGCCCTGTGCTTTTCGCCCCGCCACCGGAATAGAGTCGCGGGAAAGCCCGGATGAGAGGGAGTGGAGCGGTGTCCAGGGCGGATTCCGCGCCGGCCGATAAGTGGCGGGTGCTCGTTTGCGTGGTCTTCGGTCTCTTCATGGTCATCCTGGATATGACCGTCGTCAACGTGGCCTTTCCGACGATTCAGCGGCAGTTTGCCGCCGACGTGAACGCGAGCCAGTGGGTCCTGAGCCTCTATGTGATGATGATGGGCATTGCCACGCCGCTCTCCGGCTTCCTGGCCGACCGGTTCGGTCACAAGCGGGTCTTCCTGACGGCGCTGACGCTCTTTGCCACCGGCTCGCTGCTCTGCGGCCTGGCGCCGACGCTTTGGCTGCTGATCGGTGCCCGGGCGATCAAGGGCATCGGCGGCGGTCTGGCGATGCCGATCGGCACCGCCATGCTGTTCGAGGCCTTTCCGCCCCATGAGCGGGGCAAGGCGCTGGGGGTCTTCGGCATCGCTCTCGTGGTGGCGCCGGCCCTGGGGCCGATTCTGGGCGGCTGGCTCGTCGACGGCGGCCACTGGCGCTGGATTTTCTTCTTGAATGTGCCCATCGGGCTGGTGGGCGTCATTCTGGGCAGCCTCTGGCTCCGTCGGGACTCGGGGCGCGGCGCCGCCGCTTTCGACCCGGCCGGTCTGGTCTTCTCGTCGATCGGCTTCGGTTCCGTCCTCTATGCCGCGTCGGTCGCATCGGACCGGGGGTGGGGCTCGCGGTCGGTCGTCACCTGGTTCCTGGTGGGCGGCGCGGCGCTGCTGATTTTTGCGCTGGTCGAACTGCGCCTCGCCAAAGCGCCGCTGCTGGACCTGCGCCTGTTCAAGAACGCCATTTTCACCTGGGCGGCGCTTACCGGCTACGTAAGCGTCATCGCCCTGTTCGGCGCCGAATTCCTGATGCCGCTCTACCTGCAGTTGCTGCGCGGCCGGACCGCCCTGGAGGCGGGCGTGCTGCTCTTGCCGATGGCCGTTGCCGCCGCCCTCTCGGCGCCGTTCTCGGGCTTCCTGTTCGACCGGGTGGGCGCCCGCCCGCTGGCGGTGGTGGGCTTTAGCCTCTTGGCCGTAAACACCTGGCAGTTGTCGCTGATCACCGCAGATACGACGCTGCGGTGGATCGGGGTGCTGCTCTTTGTGCGGGGTGTGGCACTGGGCCTGACGGTGCAGACGACGATGCTGGTGAGTCTGAGCGTGGTCCCGTTGGAGGAGACGGCCCGGGCCTCGGCCCTGATCAACTCCACCCGGCAGGTGGTCCAGGCGATCGGCGTGGCGGTGCTGGCCACGATTCTGGCATCGAGCGTGGCGCCGGAACTGACGGCGCAACTGCGTCAGTTCCAGGACCGGATGCCGCAGGGGCAGGCGGCCCCGGCGGGCCAGCGGTTCGAACTGTGCAATCTTCCCGGGCCGCCGCCCGTGGCGGCCCCGGCGGGGATTCCGCCCCAGGCGCTCGGCCTGATCAAGACCTTTTGCGGCCAGTACATCGACGGCCTGGAGCGGGACTACAAGGTCACGTTCTACGCCTCGCTGGTGGCCGTTCTGCTCGGCGCCATTCTGCCCGGCTGGCCCGGCAAGTGGAGCGGGCGTTCGGCGCCTGGCCCGGTGGTATCTGGGCATTAAACCCAAAACCGAAGGTCCGGAGCTTGTGCTCCGGACCTTCACGCTGATAGAAAGACCGAGGGGATTTTCCCCTCGGTCTTTCTATCAGCGCTTTACCCGCCGATCTCCCGCATGGCCTGCGTGGCGGATGAGAACCCGCCCGGCGTCATGCCGTGCCACTCGGGCTTCAGCGCCGCCGCCTGAGCCAGAATCCCGGCGATCTCGGCATCGGTGCAGCCGGCCCGCAGCATGGACCGCAGGTCCGCCTCGCCTTCGACCAGGAGACAGGAGCGAATCTTGCCGTCGGCCGTCAGCCGCATCCGGTTGCACGAGTCGCAGAAGTGCTGGCTCACCGGCGTGATCACGCCCACCGTGGCGTCGCTCCCCGCCACCCGGTAGACCTTGGCCGGATCGCCGTGCTTGCGGGGCAGTTCCTCCAGCGGGAACCTGCTTTGAATCATCGCCAGAATGGCATCCGCCGGGACGAACCGCTGCTCCCAGACGTCGGCGGCGCAGCCGATCGGCATGTACTCGATAAAGCGCACCTGCCACCGGCGCTTGATGCCCATTTCCACCAGGGGCACGACCTGATCGTCGTTGATCGACTTCATGACGACCGCATTGACTTTGATCGGCGTCAGCCCCGCGGCTTCAGCCGCCTCAAGGCCCGCCAGCGTCCGGTTGAGGCTGCCGCCCCGGGTAATCTCCCGGAAGCGGTGGCCGTCCAGCGTATCCAGGCTGACGTTGACCCGGCCCACGCCGGCGGCCTTCAGCGGCGCAGCGTAGCGGTCCAGCTTGGACGCGTTGGTCGACAGTGCGATGTCCCGAATGCCCGGCACCGCCTTGATGCCGCGCACCAGGTCCACGATGCCTTGCCGCACCAGCGGCTCGCCGCCGGTCAGACGCACCTTGACGACGCCCATCTGGGCCGCGACCGAAATAATCCGGACGATCTCCTCGTTGGTGAGGTGATGCTCAAGGGGCGTGAACGGTGCCCCCTCGGCCGGCATGCAGTACATGCACCGCATGTCGCAGCGGTCCGTGACCGATACCCGCAGGTAATGAATGGGCCGGGAACCAGGGCTCAGCAATTGCGGCAGCATACCGACCCTCCCGGCTTGATTTCTACTGCTTCGGAGCGGGGCTGGGCTCCTCTTCGGTGATGCCCTTCATGGCCGACTTGAACTCCTTGATTCCCGAACCCAGGGATTTGCCCAGTTGCGGCAGCTTGGACGGACCGAAAATCAGGAGTGCAACGACGAGAATGAGCAGAATTTCGCCGGCGCCAAGCCGTTCAAACATGGATAGCTCCCCCTTGTTACTGAGATGTGCACTGTAAATGTACCCGATTTCACCAGCCGCCGCCTTCCCCCCCGCGGACAAGAAAAGCACTACGAGAGGCGTAGGGTACTTGGCCTATCAGTGGGACTTGTCGTACGGCACGCCGTCGGCGACCGGCGGCGTCGACCGCCCGATGACGCCGGCCAGTGCCAGCAAGGTGACCACGTAAGGCGCCATTTGCAGGAACTGGTTGGGGATGTGCAGCCCCAGAATCTGAAACGCCACGCCAATGGCGTCGGCCGCGCCGAACAGCAGACAGGCGGTCATCGCCCCCAGCGGACTCCACTTGCCGAAAATCATGGCAGCGAGTGCGATGAAGCCCCGGCCGGCGGTCATGCCGTTCGTAAAGAGGGAGACCAGGCCGATGGAGAGCGACGCCCCCGCCAGTCCGGCGAAGAAGCCGGAGAGCAGCACGCCCTGGTAGCGCATCTTATAGACGCTGATACCCATGGTGTCCGCCGCCAGCGGGTGCTCGCCCACCGCCCGGAGCCGCAGGCCCCAGCGAGTCCGCCAGAGGGCAAAATGCGAGATGAAGGCCAGGGCGACGGCCACGTAGACGAACATGTTGATGCCCAGGAAATCCCCGACTTTGTGGACCGCCGGGGACTGCCCGACGTTCGACCAGACCCGGGTCATCATGAACTCGGTGAAGCCCGCCGCCAGCAGGTTGATCGCGACGCCGCTCACCACCTGGTTGGCGTGATAGTGAATGGAGGCCACCGCATGGATGGCGGAAATGGTCATGCCCAGGATGATCGCGCCCAGCACGCCGGCCAGGGCCGACCCGGTGACGTAGGAGAAATAGACCCCCGCCCAGGCCCCTGTGAGCATGATGCCCTCCAGGGCGATGTTGACCACGCCCGACCGCTCCGAGAAGACGCCGCCCAGGGACGCCAGCAGCAGGGGGGTGGCGGAGCGCAGGGTGGAGGCGAGAATGGTCACCAGAAACGAAATCAGGACTGTCATGCCGCCTTCACCTCCTGTGCCGCCCGGCGGCGCTGGAGGAACCTCCAGAGCCCTTCCACCGCCACGAAGAAGATGACGGTGCCCTGCACGACCCAGATGACCGCCCGGGGCACGCCCGCCACCGCCTGCATGATCGGCCCGCCGCGCTCCAGCGCCCCGAAGAGCAGCGCTGCGAGCACAACGCCCACCGGGTGGTTCCGGCCCACCAGCGCCACGGCGATGCCGTCGAAACCGTAGCCCACGAACCCGCCGGGCTCGTAGAACTTGCCGTTGAGGCCCAGCGTCTGTACGGCGCCGGCGAGGCCGGTCAGTGCACCCGAGAGCGCCATGGCCAGCACGATGTTTTTCGCAACGCTGATGCCGCCGTACTCCGCCGCACCTGGCGCAAGGCCCACCGCCCGGACCTCGTAGCCCGCCGGCGTCTTCCAGAGGAAGACCCAGACCAGGAAGGCCGCGAGCAGGGCCACCCAGAGCCCGGTGTGCAGCCGGGAGCCCGCGATCAGCCCCTGGGTCAGGGCTGCCGTCGGCCGGATGGCCGGCGTGGCCGCCCCGAAGGCGCCGCCGGGGTCACGCAGGTAGTAGAGCAACAGGTAATGGCTCAGGTAGAGGCCGGTGTAGTTCAGCATGATCGAGCTGATCACTTCGTGGACGCCCCGGTACGCCTTGAGCAACCCCACAATGGAGGCCCAGAGCGCGCCGGCAACCATGCCTGCCAGCATGGCGACCACGGGGTGCAGCCACCCGGGCAGGACGAGCGCGAAGCCGGCCCACGCAGCGAAGACCTGGGCGAGGAGATACTGTCCCTCCACGCCGATGTTAAAGAGGCCGCACCGGAAGGCCAGCATCACCGCCAGCCCGGTGAAGACGAGGGGAATGGAACTGACCAGCGTTTCGCCGAACATGCGCGGCTCGCCGGCCACGGCCTGGGCGAACGCAGCGTACGCCTCCAGCGGGTTCTTCCCGGCGAGCAAAATGAACAGCGTGCCCACCAGCAGGCCGAGGGCGGTGGCCAGCACCGGGACGGTCAGCGCCTCGGACGCCGCTTTCAGCCATTTGCCGATCCGATTAGCTGGCGACATTGGTCCCACCTCCTGCCATAAGGAGGCCCAGTTCCGCTTCCCGGGCCGTTTCCGCGGGTATGTCGGCCACGACCTGCCCCTTGTACATGACCAGAATCCGGTCGGCCAGGGCCATCACTTCATCCAGTTCCAGGGAGACCAGCAGCACGCCACGGCCCCCGTCGCGGGCCGCCACCAGTTGTTTGTGGATGAACTCGATCGCGCCCACGTCCAGGCCGCGGGTAGGCTGGGCCGCCAGCATCAACTGCGGCGAGCGGGAGATTTCGCGGCCGACGATCAGCTTCTGCTGGTTGCCGCCTGAGAGCGTCCGGGCCGCGTAGTCCGGCCGGGGCGGGCGCACGTCGAAGGCTTCCACGATTTTCGCTGCCGACTCCGCCATGAGCCGGTAGTTGAGCACCCCCCAGGAGGCGAACTGCCGCTGCTGCCCCAGGGCGGCGTTCTCGGCGACGGTAAAGTCCAGCACCAGCCCCCGCCGTTGCCGGTCTTCAGGGATGTGGCCCATGCCGGCCGCCCGCACTTCGCCAGGCGTGAGCCGGGTGACGTCGCGGCCGGAGAGCAGGACCCGCCCGCCTGTGGGCCGCCGGAGTCCGGATAGCACCTGCACCAGTTCCGACTGGCCATTGCCGTCCACGCCGGCGATCCCGACAATCTCTCCGGCCCGAACGGCGAACGAGACGTCTTTAAGCGCCGGCAGCCCCTGATCGTTCTTGGCCGAGAGCCCGTGCACTTCCAGCACTGCTGCGCCGGGATTGGCCGGTCGCTTCTCCACGGTGAGCGAAATCGCCCGCCCCACCATGAGCGCCGCCAGGTCGGCTTCCGACTGCCCTTTCGCTTCCACCGTCGCGATTTTCCGCCCGCGGCGGATGACCGTCACCCGGTCGGCAAACTGCAGGACTTCCTTCAGCTTGTGGGTGATGATAATGATCGTGCGTCCCTGAGCCACCAGCCCTTTCATGATCTGTCCCAGGTCGGCGACCTCCTGGGGCGTCAGTACGGCGGTCGGCTCGTCGAGAATCAGCAGTTCGGCGCCGCGGTAGAGCGCTTTCAAAATCTCCACCCGCTGCTGCTGGCCCACCGAAATGTTCTCCACCTTCACCCGGGGGTCCACTTTCAGGCCGTACTGGCTGGAAAGCTGCTCCACGTCGGCGATGGCCCGCTTCATGTCCAGGACCGCACCGCCCGGCTCCTGCCCCAGGACGATGTTCTCGGCCACGGTGAAGACCGGAATCAACATGAAATGTTGGTGTACCATGCCAATTCCGAGTTCGATCGCCTGCCGGGGACTCTCCACTTTGACCGGCCGGCCTTTGAGTTCGATGGTGCCTTCATCGGGGCTGTGCAGCCCGTAGAGGATGTTCATGAGCGTCGTCTTGCCCGCTCCGTTCTCCCCCAACAGGGCGTGAATCTCCCCCGGGCGGACGTCCAGGTCGATGTGGTCATTCGCCACCAGCGACCCGAACCGCTTGGTGATTCCTGTCAGTTTCAGCATGGATGAACGAAGGGCGGAACACAGTGGTTCCGCCCTTCTGCCCCCTTTCTGATGCGAGGGGTTTAGATCTTCGGCACCGACCAGGATTCGAACTTCTTGGCGTCGTTAGGCACGGTCACCTTGCCGCCCTTGATGGCGTCGGCCCACTTGTCGACCAGCGCCTTGGTGTCGGAGGGCATCTTGGCCCAGAGCGTCTTCGGCGCATAGCCGACGCCGCCTTCCTTGAGGCCCATGACCACGACCTGGCCGCCCTGGAACTTGCCTTCCTTGGCCGCCTTGGAGACGCTAAACACGGCGTTGTCGACCTGCTTCATCATCGAAGAGATGACCCAGTCGGGCGCCAGGGCGTTCTGGTCGCTGTCGACGCCAATGGCGAAGACCTTCTTCTCGGCGCAGGCTTCGATGACGCCCTTGCCGGTGAAGCCGGCGGCGTGGAAGATCACGTCGGCGCCCTGGCTGATGATCGAGAGGGCGTCGCTCTTGCCCTTGACCGGGTCGTCGAACTTGCCGGAGTATACCGTAATGACCTTGATGCTCGGATCGACGGCCTTGACGCCGGCCTTGAAGCCGCCTTCAAAGTGGTGGATCACGTCGAAATCCATGCCGCCCACAAAGCCGACAACCTTGGACTTGGTGGTCTTGGCCGCCATGACGCCCATGAGGAAGGAGCCTTCTTCTTCCTTGAAGACGACCGAGGCCACGTTGGGCCGGTTCTCCACCACCGAGTCGATAATGGCGAACTTCTGGTTCGGGTTCGCCTTGGCCAACCCGTCAACCGCGTCGTGCATGAGGAAGCCGATGCCCCAGATGAGGTCGTACTTGAGGTCCATCAGCGTCCGGAAGTTAACCTCGTAATCCTCGTTGCGCTTGGACTCAACCGCCTTGATCTCGGCGCCCAGGTCCGAGTGGGCCTTGTTCAGGCCCCGCCAGGCGGACGCGTTGAAGGAGTCGTCGTTCAGACCGCCGATGTCGGTAGACATGCCGACTTTGAATCCGCCTTTTGACCCGGCGCTGCTGCACCCCGCCAGCAGGCTGAAGATAACCGTAAGCGCCAGGGCGAAAGCGACCCATTTCCGTGACACGTGCCGCACCTCCTTGAGAAATGAGGGACAAACAGGAAATAATCCGATAGCTGTGGCACCATCGGCATGATATCATGTGCGAGCGAAAATTACTAGTTATAAAAGGAAACAGGTGCTAATTATTTAGGGAGAATATGCATGCGTGAATGCCGGAATCCGGCTCACGGGCGTCGGGACAAAATCTTCCGGCAGGAATCGGCGAAAGGTAACCGAAGTTTTGTGTTCGGAACGAGGCTGTAAAGGAGCCGAACCATGCAAGCTGAATGGATTTTCACCGGTGGACCGGTGCTTTCCGGCCATGTGAACTGGACGCCGGCCGAAGCGGTTGCCGTGGCCGCCGGCCGGGTGATCGCGTTTGGCCCGCAGGCGGAGGTCATGCACACCGCCGGACCGTCCACCCGGGTGGTGGACCTGGGCGGCCGGGCGGTCATTCCCGGCCTCATCGACGCGCATGTGCACATTTTGGGCTATGCGATGACGCTGGACCGGCTGGCGGTCGCAGGCTTGCCCAGCCTTGCGGCGGTGCGGGATGCCGTGGCGGAGGAGGCGGCCCGGCGGCCTGCCGGTGAGTGGATCGTCGGGCGGGGCTGGGACCAGGACCGCTGGGCGGAGAAGCGGCTGCCGAACCGGTTCGACCTCGATGCGATCGCCCCGCATCATCCGGTCTACCTGCAGCGCAACTGCAACCACGTGGGCGTGGTCAACTCGGCGGCGTTGGCGCTGGCCGGCATCGACGGCCACACCCCCGACCCGGCGGGCGGCCACATCGACCGGGACCCGGTCACCGGCGAGCCCACCGGCATGCTGCGGGAGAATGCCCAGGAACTGATCAAGGCGGTCGTACCGGAACTGCCGCACGAGCGGCGGCGGACGCTGCTGCGCCGGGCGCTCTCGGCGGCGCTCTCGTACGGCATCACCCAGGTGCACACCGACGACGTCGACCGGTCGGCCGGCGACTTCGACCTGGCCGAAGACTTGTTCACCTCGCAGGTCGGCCCGGAGGGGATTCCCCTGCGGGTCACCCAGATGATCCCCATCGCCATGATGGCCGAAGGCGCCCGGCGGGGGATCGTCACGAAGTCGGGCACCGAATGGTATCGCTACGGCCAGGTGAAAATGTTCGCCGACGGCTCCCTGGGCGGGCGGACGGCGGCGCTGCTGGAGCCGTACGCCGACGACCCCCAGACCCGGGGCATTTACATTCACCCGCCCGCCGAATTCACGGAGATGCTGTACCAGGCGCACATCCTGGGGAACCAGGTCGGGTGCCACTGCATCGGCGACGGGGCGGCGCAACTGTTCGTGGCGGCCGTGGCGGAGGCGCAGCGGCGACAGCCCCGGGCCGACGCCCGCCACCGGATCATTCACGCACAGATCCTGAGCGAAGCGATCATGGACCAGATGGCCCGCTACCAGATCGTCGCGGATATTCAGCCGGTCTTTATCAAGAGCGACGGCTACTGGTACGTCGACCGGGTTGGCCCTACGCGGGCCCGCACGTCTTACGCCTGGAAAAGCCTGAAGCAGCGGGGAATCGCCCTGTGCGGCGGGTCGGACTGCCCGATTGAGCCGCTCAATATTTGGACCGGCATTTACGCGGCCGTCAACCGACAGGACCTGAACGGTTACCCGGAAGGCGGCTGGGATCCGGAGCAGCGGCTGACGGTGGCCGAAACGCTCGATATGTACACCCGCGGCGCCAGCTACAGCACGTTCGAGGAGTCCTTCAAGGGGAGCCTCGCCTCGGGCATGGCGGCGGACCTGGTGGTGCTGGACCGGAATCCGTTTGCCTGCGCCGGCGCGGAGCTGAAAGATGTGAAGGCCATGCTTACCATGGTGGGCGGCCGGGTCGGGTACGAGGCCTGACATTGCGTTGTATAAAAGGAGGGGCCGGCATTTCGCCGACCCCCCTTTTCTCTTGCAGGCGTTTCGTTCGCAAGTGGTGAAATGATGGAATGGTTCGCGCCATTTGCCCACCAGGAGGCCACAGTCTCATGCGTAGTCGTTTCCTCGCTTATGTTATCGCGGCAATGCTGATGGCGGTCATGCCGGCCGGCTGCGCCCGGGCAGCGATTCCGGCGCCCCCGGCGCTGCCGGCAGCCCCGGCGCCCACGCCCGGGGGCTCGCCGCCGGCCATTCCTGACTCCCCGCCTGCGAAGCTTGCCCCGCCTGCGACGCCCGCTCTGTCGCCGCGAAGGACACCCGCGGCCTGTTCCCGGACCCCACGGGCCGGTATATCGCCGACGTGGACCGGCGCCTGCGCATTTCCGACTACACAGGGCGGGCGGTCAGTGCGCCGGAACTGCCCGGCAACCCGGTGCAGCAAGTCGTCTGGTCGCCGCGGGGCGACTTCATCGTCGCCACGACCGGTAAGCCTGCGGTTGAATGCTGCGAGCTCTACCTGGAAGCGCAGTACTGGCTGGTGCCGGTCCCGCAGGGACCGGCGCAGGAACTGACCGGACTGCCGCAGGAGGTCGTCTTCACTTGGTCCGCTGACGAGCAGAGCCTCTACGTGCTCGACAACTGGCGCCGGCGGGCGTCCCTGGATGCCCTCGGCGAAAGGATTCAGCGCTACGACCTGTCTGCGGGGCGGCTCACGCTCCTGCTGGACCGCCACGAACGGCTCAGTTCGGTGGCCGAGTTGCCTGGGGGCGACCTGCTGGTGGGACAGTATGCCGGCGGCGGCCACATGTTCTACTACCGCCTGCCGGCGGGCAGCGACAAGCTGGTGACGGCAGCGCCTTTCCATATGAGCCTCTCCCCCGACCAGCGGTGGGCAATGGCGGGCAACTTCAACTCGCTTGGGTGGCTGGACATCGCCAACGTGCAGACCGGCGAAGTGACGCGCTACCAGCCCCACCCGCCGTGGCCCGCGATCGACCTGACACCGCCGCCCGAGGGGAGCCCGCTGCCCAGAATCACCGACCCGGAGTGGGGACCAGACAGCCGCTGGCTCATGTACAGCTTTTACGGGACCGGTCTGACTCCCGTGGAACTTCGCTTCTTCGACCGCACCCAGGCGGAGCCGGACCGGGTGGTGCCTGGTGCCCGGGGCGCCTGGCTGCCCGGGCCGGGGCTGCAGGCGCTGGTCTTCCGCCACGCAGATGACACCGTGCAGCCCTGGCGCTACGACGTGGCGGCGGGTAAGCTTATCGGGCCGGTGGGACCCCAGGCCCCGGCGGCCGGCAAGCCTCGCTACTGCCAACCGCTGCGCGACATCCGGGTGGCGGCGGATGCCGGGACCGCGGCATACATCACCTGCGACAACGAGACCCACACCCTCTGGTTCATCGACCTGACCGCCCGGGTCTCGCCGCTTGTCCTGCCGGTGGAGCCCAATACCTGGCTGCTCTCGCTCTCCGCAGATGGCCAGACCGCCGCCCTGAAGGTGGACACGGGCGATGGTTGGACGCTCAGACTGGTGCACCTGCCACGCAAATGAAGAAGTGGACCGGGGGGCTCCCCCAGCCCTCATGTGGACCAAGCCCGGTGCCCGCCGAGGAGCATGAGGCATCCATTTGGGCTTCCGGTAGAATCGTCACCTTTTGCATGACCCCGGACGAGGCCATGCGTGCAAAAGGTGACGATTACAGGAAGAACAGGGAAATTTGGATACTGGGTAGGGGTATCTTTACGGCGATCGCAGCCCAAATAGACCCAAACAAGGGAATTGAAGGTTAAATAGTCAAAAGTTGCATTACGAGCGGTCCGGGAGGTCAGGCAAATTCTGACGAATGCCCTTCATTGGGCGGGTTCAGGCCGTCTGGCAGCAAGGTTTTGGCGGCATACCCCCGACACACGGGCACAAACTGGATTCCTTCCGGCTCCCACGGCCGTGGGGTCTTTCTGGCCCGGAGCCACCCAACCGGTCGGGTGCCGGGGGGCGTGGCAGCAGCCTGAGGGCCATGCGGCCTGAGGACCATGCCTGAGGTCCATGCAGCCTGAGGGCCAACCAACAGCCCTCGGCCGCATCTTTGTTCGCCGCCATGCGGTTATCAACAAGCTGAGGACCGGGTTTCCCCGGTCCTCATTCTGTCTCCCGCACCGCGGGTCTCAGACCTTGAACCCCTTGACCTGAGTCTGCAGGTCCCGGGCGATCTTCGTCAGGTTTGCGGCGGAACCGGCGACCTGAGAGGAGCCGGCCGTCAGCTCTTCCACTGCGGCCGAGACCTCTTCGGCCGCAGCGGCGTTCTCCCGGGAAAGGTCGCTGATGTGCAGAATCGCCCCGGCCACCCGGTCGGCGCCGCCGGCCATCTCTTCGGTGGCCGCGGTGTTCTCCTCCGTCACCGCCGCCATGGATTGGAAGGCCTGGACCACTTTCTGGCTGTCCGTCTTCACCTTGTCGGCCGACCGGGCGATCGCCTCGACGCCCGCCGCCGCCTGTCGGGAGGTGTCCAGAATCTCGTGCAGCGCCCGGCCCGCTTCGGCCGCCAGCCGGCTGCCGTCCTGGACTTCGGCGTGGCCGGACTGCATGGCCGCCACCGCCTGCGCCGTCCGCTCCTGAATGTTGGCAATCAGCCCCGCGATCTCCTGGGCCGACCGGTTGGAGCGCTCGGCCAACTTTCGGACCTCGTCAGCCACCACCGCAAAGCCCCGGCCGTGCTCGCCGGCCCGGGCCGCCTCAATGGCGGCGTTCAGGGCCAGCAGGTTGGTCTGCTCCGCGATCTCCGAAATGACCCCGGTAATCTCCCCGATCTGCGTGGAGAGCTTCTCCAGGTCCCGGATGCGGGCCGATGATTCACCCACAGCGGTCTGGATGCGGCCCATGCCCGCCACCGACTTGTCGACGACGGCAGCGCCGTCCTGGGCGGTCTGGGCGGCCCGGCTGGTCTTGTCCGCCACCCGGGCGGCCTCCTGCGCCATCGCTTCGAGGGCCGTCACCGCCTGGCTCAACATATGGCCGGCCGTCTGGACCTCGTCGGCCGAACTGGCGGCGCCAGCGGCAATCTGCCGGATGGTCATCCGCAGTTGCTCCATGATTTTGTTCATGTCATCGGCGTCCTGCGCCTGGTCGGTGGTACCCGCGGCCACCTGCTGGACGGCTTTGGCCGCCCCTTCGGAGGCCTGGGCCGTGTGTTCGGAGGCCTCGGTCAGGTCTTCAGCGGACCGGAGCACCGACGCGGCGTTGCCGGTGAGGCCTTTCAGCAGGGGGCGCAGCGTGTGCAGCACCTGGTTGAACGACTCGGCCACCACGCCGACCTCATCGTTGCTGCTGACGCTCAAGGGCGGAACGGTCAGGTCGCCCGCCGCCAGGGAACGCATACCCGGGGCCACTGTCTTCAGCGGCCGGGTCACGGCCCGGGAGGTGAACCACCAGCCATACAGGGTGACCAGGAGTCCGACCCCGGGGGCGGCAAACGCGATGACCAGCAGATTTTCCATCGGCACGATGCCGGTCACGTCGAGCAACAGAAGTGCGCCCGTCGCAACGTTCAACAGAACCATGGTCAGAAACAGCAGACCGAACTTAACTGAAAGGCTTCGCATATTCATCCTCCCCAGGCATGATGAAACGGTGCCCCCGAATTTTCCATCGGCCGGCGGCGGGGAAGATAGCGGCGTGTAGGCAAAATCGGTGCAGCGTTGCGGACGATGTCGGTTCGCTGGATGAGAGCACCCCATGGCGTCGCGACATAAAACCATACTACCAGTTTAGCAGAATTGTCGTGCGTTGAATAGTACAAAAGTACCATTCTTGCATATATATGGTTCGATAGGCGAATAGACCGACTCCAGAAAGCTACGGGGGCACCTGCTTGCTCCCCAGAGGCGTCGCCTCTGAACGATGCTTCGCAGGTGCCCCCGGGACCGCTACAGCGCGGCCGCCAGTTTGTGCCAGTACGTGTAGATCGCCCGGAGCCCGATGTCAAAGTTCTCCAGGGTGAAATGCTCGTTGGGCGCGTGGAAGTTCTCGTCTTCCAGGCCGAAGCCCATCAGCACCGACGGAGCGCCAAGGACCGTGGAGAACATGCCGACGACGGGGATGGAGCCGCCGCCCCGGATGAACTTGGCCTCCTTGCCGTAAGCCTCCTGCAGGGCTTCCAGGGCCGCCCGGATGGCCGGGTGCTCCACCGGGGTGATGCAGGCGGGCGTGCCGCCTTCCCGGTGGACTTCCAGCTTCACGCCGGCCGGCACATTGGCCTTCAGGTGGTACTCGACGGCGTCCAGCACGTGCTCCGGGTTCTGGTCGGGCACGAGGCGGCAGGTGATTTTGGCGCCGGCCTTGGCCGGGATGACGGTCTTGGTGCCTTCGCCCTGGAAACCGCCGAAAATGCCGTTGATCTCCAGCGTTGGCCGGGCCCAGGTCCGCTCGAGCGGGGTGAAGCCGGGCTCGCCGGGCAGGGCGGTTACGCCCAGTTCCCGCTTGTACGCCTCCTCGTCGAACCCGAGGGAAGCAAACGTCTGGCGCTCTTCGTCTGACAGCATCCGAACTTCGTCGTAGAAGCCGGCCACGGCCACGCCGCCGTCGGGCCGGCGGAGCGAGGCGAGCAGTTGCACCAGCGCGTGGGCCGCGTTGGGCGCAGCGCCGCCGAACAGGCCGGAGTGCAGGTCGCCCTTGGCGCCGGTAACGTGGATCTCCATGGCCGCCAGTCCCCTGAGGGCGTATGTAAGCGAGGGCACGCCCCGGGCGTACAGCCCGGTGTCGGAGATGACCACCACGTCGGACTTGAGCAGGGCCTTATGCTCTTTTAGAAAATGGGCCAGGTTGGCGGAGCCGACCTCTTCTTCGCCTTCGAACAGGATCTTGACGTTGACGGGCAGCTTGTGCTCGGCTTTGAGGATCGCTTCGATCACTTTCACGTGCATGAAGACCTGGCCCTTGTCGTCGCTGGCGCCCCGGGCGTAAAGCTTGCCGTCCCGGATGGCGGGCTCGAACGGCGGGGTCTCCCAGAGGTTGAGGGGGTCGACGGGCTGCACGTCGTAGTGGCCGTAAATGAGCGCGACCGGCTTGCCCGGATGGTCGATGCGCTCGCCGTAGACGACTGGGTGGCCGCCGGTCTCCATGATTTCCACCTTGGGAATGCCGGCATGGGTCAGCTGGGTCTTCAGCCAGTCGGCCGCCCGCCGGATGTCCGCTTTATGGGCGGACAGGGCGCTGACGCTGGGGATCCGCAGGAACTCCTTCAACTGTTCCAGGTGCTCGTCACGGTGCTCTTTGAAGTAAATGTCGCCATTCATGCGCATATCACACTCCGATCTTTAGCGTACCCTTCTGGAGGGCTGGCGACAAGCCTACGCGAAAGTTTCGGGCGAGGCTTGTTCAATATGGAACGTATGCCAAATAGAGGAATTATTCTCCCTGGGGGCGAACCTGCATATATCTGAGCGTAATGGGTGGAATTTGGGGGTGGGCAGGGTGACAGCTGAGACGCAGAGACCTTGGCTACAGCACTACCCGGAGGGGGTTCGCCCGCATCTGGAGTATCCGCTCCGACCGCTTTACGGGCTGTTGGACGAGACGGCGTCCCGGTTTCCCGACGCAGTGGCGACCAGATTCTACGGCGGCACGCTGACCTGGGGGGAGGTCAGGCGGCAGGCCGATGCGTTTGCGGCGGCCCTGGTGGACCAGGGCGTCAAGCGCGGCGACCGGGTGGCGATCATGCTGCCGAACGTGCCGCAAGCGGTCATCGCCTATTACGGGGTGCTGAAAGCCGGGGCGGTGGTCGCGTTCTTCAACCCGCTGTACGTGGAGCGGGAGATCGAGCACCAGCTGAAAGACTGCGGCGCTGAAGTCATGGTGGTGCTGGACCTGCTCTACGACCGCGTGAAACGGGTGCAGGCGGCCACGAAGGTGCGGCGGCTGATCGTCACCTCCATCCGGGAGTACATGAGCGTCCCGCTGCGTCTGCTGGTCCCCCTGGTGAAGCGGGCACTGGTCGGTCACGTGCCGGAAGACCCGGCGGTCATCCACTGGCGGACGCTGCTGCGGGAATACGCCGGCAGTCGGGTGCCGGAAGCGCCGGTGAACCCGGCCCTGGACCTCGCCGTGCTCCAGTACACCGGCGGCACCACCGGCCTCTCCAAAGGTGCCATGCTGTCGCACCGGAACCTCATGGCCAACGTGCTGCAGGTCCGGGAATGGATGCCGGGCCTGGTGGAAGGTAAGGAGAAAATTCTGGCGGTCATGCCGTTCTTCCACGTTTACGGGCTGACGGTCGCCCTGCATCTGGCAACGGTGCTGGCCGCCGAGCTGGTCCTGGTACCCAAGTTTGACCTGGTGCAGGTGCTGAAGCTGATCGACAAGCAGAAGCCGACGCTGTTCCCCGGGGCGCCGTCCATCTATGTCGCGATCAACCATCACCAAGACGTGGGCGATTACAACCTGAGCTCCGTGAAGGCGTGCATTTCCGGGGCGGCGCCGCTGCCGGTGGAAGTGCAGACCGCGTTCGAAAAGCTGACCGGTGGGAAACTGGTGGAGGGGTACGGGCTGACGGAAGCCTCGCCGGTGACCCATTGCACGCCGGTCTATGGTCGGCGGCTCCCGGGCTCCATTGGCCTGCCGTTCCCCGACACCGAGATGAAAATCGTGGACCTGGCCACGGGCGCGGAAGAGGTGCCGCCGGGGGAGACCGGGGAACTTTGCATTCGGGGTCCGCAGGTGATGCTGGGCTACTGGAACCGGCCGGAGGAGACCGCGGCGACCCTGCGGGACGGCTGGCTGCACACGGGCGATATCGCCCGGGTCGATGCGGAAGGCTACACCCATATCGTTGACCGGGCCAAGGACATGATCATCGCCGGCGGGTTTAACATTTACCCGCGGGAGGTGGAGGAGGTGCTCTACGAGCACCCTGCGGTCCAGGATGCGACGGTAGTGGGGCTTCCGGACGAGTACCGCGGCCAGACGGTGAAAGCCTACATTGTGCCGAAGGCGGGGGCGGCGGTCACCGCCGAGGAGATCATCGCCTTCTGCCGGGAGCGCATGGCCAAGTACAAGGCGCCGACGCAAGTGGAGTTCCGGGAGTCACTGCCCAAGTCGATCATCGGCAAGACGCTGCGGCGGGTGCTCCTGGAAGAAGAGAAGCAGCGGGTTCAGGCCGGGTAAGTCGTCGTTTACTGAACCCTCCTGCCGGGAGAGACTACCGCAAGAGTCTCTTCCGGCAGGAGGGTTTTGTTGTGACCCAGGTCAAGCCGCCGGAGACCGAAAGCGCCGGCTCCACGCTTGCAGAGCGCCTCGAAAAGCTGACCTTTGCGATGGAGAAAACGAATCTGGCCGAGTATGTCGAACTGCTTCGAAGCCCCTGGCGGCTGATGATGGTCAATTTTATGGCCGGCACCGCCCGGGGCTTGGGCATCGCGTTCGGCTTTGCCGTGCTCTCCGCCATGTTGCTTTATGTTGCCCAGGCGGTCATGTGGTCACGCCTGCCGGTCATCGGCAGTTATATCGCCACCATTGTCCGGCTCGTGGAGCACAACTTGCGCCCGTAGGATCGACATAACGCGGGCAGACTACGGCCAGAGCGTTATGACGGGAGGCAAAAGCGGCGTGGAAGTGGCGCACTTTCAACAGAAGCTGCTGGCGGAGCGGGACTCTTACCGCCACCAGATCGAACTGATCGACGAGACCGGGCTGGGGCGGCTCTCCCAGGGGGACCAGCTGCAGGAGGATTCGACGGTGGACAACCACCCGGCGGACCTGGGATCGGAGATGTTCGAGCGGGAGAAAGACATGGGGCTCCGCTCCAACGCCCAGCGCCGGCTCCGGGATATCGACATCGCGCTGGAGCGGATGGCGGCGGGGCAGTATGGCGTCTGCGAGGAGTGCGGCGGACCGATCGGGGAGGGGCGGCTGGAGGCATTCCCCAGCGCCACCTGTTGCATCGCCTGCCAGGAGGGCCGGGAGGCGCTGCCGGACCGGTTCCACCGGCCGATCGAGGAGCAGGTGCTGAACCCGCCGTTCGGCCGGACCTGGCGCGCCGGCACCGGCGACCCGGGCTACGACGGCGAGGATGCCTGGCAGGAGGTGGCCTCCCAGGGCACGTCTGAAACGCCGTCCGACGTGCCCGGGGCGGTGAAGTACACCGACATGTACAATTCGGATGAGGAAGTCTACACCGTGGTGGACCCCATGGACGCCATTGTCGACGAAGATGGTGAGCCGCTGCAACGAGACGACCGCGGGATCGCGGATCAGATCCAGTACGATTCCGACCTGGACGACCCACTTTACGACCTGAACGGCGACGACACCCCCGCCGACCAGTTCGGCCCGACCTACCAGTGGCAGCCCGGCATTCAGTTCCACGGAGTAATGCCCGAGCACCAGTTCCGGCACAGCAAGTTCCCCGCCTCCCGCTGGCGCCCTTGATTGCCCTCCGACCCCCTTTCTAGTGCTATCACACTTGTGATAGACTAGATCGGATGAGGTGACGCCTGATGTTGTCGATCATTTTGGGCATTCTTGTGCTGTTGCTGGACCAGGGGACCAAATGGCTCGTTTCCACGCGGATGGCGGAGTTCCAGGAGTATCCCGTCATCCACGGCCTCTTTTCGATGCAGTTCGTGCGCAATCCGGGTGCAGCCTTTGGCATGCTCGCCCACCAGCGGTGGCTGTTCGTCACCGTCTCCCTGGTCGCGATCGGCGGGATGCTCTGGTTCACCAGGCACCCCGACGCCCGACGCGGGCTGGTGCCCTGGGCGCTGGGGCTGCTCATGGGCGGGGCGGCCGGCAACCTGGTGGACCGGGTGCTCTACGGGAAGGTCGTGGATTTCTTCCTGTTCTACTGGAAGGGCCATGTCTTTCCGAACTTTAACGTGGCGGATATCGCCATCAACGTGGGCGTGGGGCTGTTTTTGCTCCATCTGCTCCTCGAGGGGAGAGAGAAAGCGGCTTGAAAGAGTATCAGCTGACGCCCGAAACGGGAGAGGCCCGCCTGGACGCCTACCTGGCCGCCCAGGGCGAATTGGGCCTCTCCCGCTCCCGCATTAAAGGGCTGATTGAAGACGGTTTGATCACGGTGAACGGTCGGCCGGTCAAAGTCAGCCAGTCCGTTGCGGCCGGCGATACGATTCGAGTCGAGGTGCCGGACCCGGTGGCGGTGGACCTTACACCCGAAGCGATCCCGCTGGACGTCATCTACGAAGATGACGACGTCCTGGTGATTAACAAACAGCGGGGGCTGGTCGTCCATCCGGCCGCCGGCAACTGGAGCGGCACGCTGGTCAATGCGCTCATGGACCATGTCGACGACCTGGAGGGCATCGGTGGCGAACTGCGGCCTGGGATCGTACATAGGCTGGACAAGGACACCACCGGGCTGCTGGTCGTCGCGAAGAACGAGCGGGCGATGAGATCGCTCACCGACCAGATTCGGGAGCACACCGTGCGGCGGATTTACTGGGCGCTGGTGCAGGGCAACACCATGCCCGACGAAGCGCGGATTGAGGCGCCCATCGGGCGCGATCCGGGCGACCGGAAGAAAATGGCTGTCAACACCCGCAATGGCAAGGAAGCGATTACCCAGTTTACTGTGCTGGAGCGGTTCAGGGGGTTCGCCCTGCTGGAGTGCCGCCTGTTTACCGGCCGGACCCACCAGATTCGGGTCCACCTGGCCTTTATTGGCCATCCGGTGGTGGCCGACCCGGTTTACGGAACCCGCAAGCAGCACCTGGGCATGGTGCCGCAGGCCCTGCACGCCCGGCAGTTGGGCTTCAATCACCCGAGCACGGGGCAGTGGGTGGAGTTCACGGCCGAACCGCCGGCCGATTTTCAGGCCGCCCTGGCGGAATTGAGACAAGAGGGGTAACCGAGTCATGTCTGAACCGAATTTCGCCGATCGGGTCTGCCGGGCGGTGAAGCTGAAACGCTCCCACGCGGTGGTGGGCCTGGACCCGGTGCTGACCCGGATTCCCGGATTCATCCGGGAGGAGGCCGCCGGCCGTTACGGTCAGACCGCCAAAGGCGCGTCTTATGCCTTGCTCAAGTTCAACCAGCTGGTCATCGACGCCGTGTCGGACCAGACCGCCCTGGTGAAGCCGCAGTCGGCTTTCTACGAAGCCTACGGCTATCACGGGGTAGAGGCGTTCTGGGAAACGGTGAAGTACGCCCGGTCCAAAGGGCTGGTGGTCATCGCCGACGCGAAGCGGGGCGACATCGGTTCCACCGCTGAAGCGTATGCCGCCGCCTTCTTCGGGCATCCGAACCCGCTGGATTCCTGGGAGGACCCGGAACTCTGGGCCGACAGCCTTACAGTCAACCCATACCTGGGCAGCGACGGCCTGGTGCCGTTCGTTCAGCGCTGCAAGGCCCGGGGCACGGGGCTGTTCGTGCTGGTGAAGACCAGCAACCCGTCTTCCGGCGAACTGCAGGACCAGGAACTGTTCAGCGGTGAGACGGTGGCGGCGCAGGTCTGCAAGCTGGTCACGCACCTGGGCTCCCCGCTGGTGGGCGAACTGGGTTACTCCAGCATCGGTGCGGTGGTCGGTGCGACCTACCCCGAAGACCTGGCGGCGTTCCGCTCCGAGATGCCCAAGGCGCTCTTTCTGGTGCCGGGCTACGGCGCGCAGGGCGGGAAGGCTGCCGATGTGGTCCACGCGTTTAACGCCGACGGCCTGGGTGCAGTGGTCAACGCCTCCCGCAGCATCATCTTCGCGTACGGCGGGGCGGGCTCGTCCCCCGGCGAGGTGCGGGGGTCTATTACCGGGGCGCTGATGGCCATGAACCAGGAGATCAACGGGGCACTGGCCGCGGCCGGAAAGCTGGCCTGGTAACGGAATACACCCACGCGCTGACGGCGCCGGGTCCCCTGCAAGCGGGGGAACTCCGGCGCCGTCGCTGGTTTACCGAACGCTAGCCGGCCCGGTTCAGCTTGAACCAGAACGAGGCACCCTGACCGGGGACGCTCGTCACCCCGACCTGGCCGCCGTGGGCCTCCACCAGCGACTTGACGATCGCCAGCCCCAGGCCGGCACCCTTGTGGCTCTGGCCCTGGTTGGCGCCCTGGTAGAAGCGGTGGAAAACCCGGGCCGCCTCTTCCGGGGTCAGGCCCGGCCCCTGGTCGCAAACTTCGACCACCACGTCGCTGCCTTCCACCCGAGACCGAATCGTAACGGCCGCGCCGGCCGGGGTGAACCGGAGGGCGTTGCCGGCCAGGTTGTCCAGCACTTGCTCCAGCCGGTCCCGATCGATATAGACCCGGGCCCGCTGCGCTTCCGGGCTCAGCTCCAGCTCGATGCGGGCGCCGTGGCTTTCGGCGTTGGGTTTCATGGACTCGACGAACTCCTGCAGCACCGGGGCGATCGGCATGGCCTGGAGCCGCAGTTCCATCTGGCCGGACTCCAGCTTGACCACGTCGAACAGGTCGTTAACCAGGCGTGTCAGTCGCTCCGCTTCGCTGGTGATGATCTCGTAGTACCGGCGTCGCTTCTCCTCGTCCTGGACCAGGCCGTCCCGCAGAGCTTCAGCGAAGCCGGCGATGGAGGTCAGGGGCGTGCGCAGGTCGTGGCCGACCATCATGAGCAGATCTTTGCGGGACTGCTCGGAACGCTTCAGCCCCTCGACGAGCGTCTGGATGCGCTCGGCCATGTGGTTAAAGTGCTGGGCCACTTCGGTGATTTCGTCCTTGCCGGTCTCGGGGGCCCGGCGGATCAGGTCGCCTTCGGCGAGGGCGCCGGCGGCGTCGCCCACATCTTTAAGCCGCTTGACCATTTCCCGGCTGACCCACCCGGCGATGGCCATGGCGGCCAGGAACCCGAGCACGAGGGCGATTTCCAGCCCGCGGGCAATGGGGGTGGTCATTTTGTTGATGAAGGGCATGTCCCGGTAGAGCAGGACCCGGTATCCCTGCAGCACGGCGATGTTGGGAGCCAGGGGCACCGTGGCCCAGACCGGCACCTGGCCGAGATCGCCCAGGTCGAGCGTCGGGCGGTTCCGCCTCGCCGGCGCTTTCGCCTGCTGCGGCTGGCTGCAGACGTCGGACAGAATCTTATTCAGCAACTGCGGGTCGGACGACCGGACGACCAGGCAGTTCGGGGCGAGTATGGCGATGGTCTCCTCAGCGAGCGCATTGTCCGCCGAACCCAGTCCCTTGAGGGCACTGGCTGCGTCCGTGTCCCCTCGTTTCCGGATGACATCGCCAAACCGGTTCGCCAGCTTCTGCGCCTGCAACTCCAGGTGGTCCTTTTCGGCCTTCCTGACGGACCCTTCCACCAGCGTCGGCACCCACACCCCCGCTGCCAGGGCGACCAGCGCAATCAGCACGAAATAAGTCAGCAGCAGCTTTGCGCCAATCCGCATGGGTTACTCCTGTCCGGTTTCGAATTTGTAGCCGACGCCCCAGACCGTCTTGATATGCCGGGGCTTTTCGGGGTCGGGCTCCACCTTTTTGCGAATGCGCTGGATGTGGACGTCCACCGTCCGGAAATCGCCGTAAAAGCTATAGTCCCAGACCTTCTCCAGCAGTTGCTCCCGGGTGAAGGCCCGGTGGGGGTTCTGCGCGAGGGTGGTGAGCAGGTCGAACTCCTTGGGCGGGCAGTCCACCGGCTTGCCATGGACCAGCAAGGCCCGGCCGGCCAGGTCCAGGACAACATCCCCGAAGGTCAGCCGCTCATTCAGCTGGGGCGGGGCAGCAGGGGCGAGGCTCTTTTCGGCCCGGCGCAGAACCGCCTTGACCCGAGCGACCAGTTCGCGCGGGCTGAAGGGCTTGGTCAGGTAATCGTCGGCCCCCAGTTCCAGGCCGAGAATCTTGTCGACCTCTTCGCCCCGGGCGGTCAGCATGATTACGGGGATATCGAGCCCGCGAATCTCCTTGCAAACGTCAAAGCCGCTCTTGCCTGGCAGCATCAAATCCAGCACCAGTGCGGCGGGACGGAGCTCCTGCGCTTTCTTGACGGCTTCAATGCCGTCGGCCGCTTCCTCGACCGTAAAGCCTTCCTGCTCCAGATACAGGCGGCAGAGTTCGCGAATGTTGGGTTCATCGTCGACCACCAGCACTTGGCGTGCCATGTATGTCACCTTCCGTCGGGGGTTGTCATCCCTGGGATTCGCCTCGATAGTCAGGCCATCCTCTCTGATCGTAGCGCATCATTGAGGCGGCATTATAACCAAGGTGTGAAGAATTTATAAACAAGGGGTGGTCGGCCCGGCGCGGACGAAACGGCAAGCGTCCGCACCGGCAGGTTTTCCTGCCCGCGCACCGAACTTCCTGCAAGAATAAGAGGAGTGGTGCCATGCGGATGCTGCCGAATCACGCCCACTGCCGGGCGCTGACCGACCTGGTCCAGGGCCGGTCGGAAGGCCTGGCCCGGGCAATGCCGCCCCTGCCAATCCATGCCGGCACGCTGATCTACGCCATGGGCGAACCCACCGACCACATGTACCTGGTGACAAGCGGCCGGGTCCGCACCAGCATTCTCTCTCCCGGCGGCAAAGAGTTGGTCATGGGGGTGCACGGGCCGGGCGAAGTCTTCGGTGAACTCTGCTTCTGCGCCGTCCGGCAGCGGCAGGAGCAGGCGCTGGCCCTGGAGGATACGGTGGTCGTCCGGTTGGATGTCGATCACCTGACCGGGCTGATGCGGGGCAGCGACGGGGAAGCCCAGGAGTTGTTGGAGCTGTTTTGCCACCGAATGGCCGACATGCAGGAACGGATGGCCGAACTGGCTTTCGCCAGCGTCCGGTCCCGGCTGGGTCTCCTGCTGTTGCGGCTTGCCGAGGGCGGAGTCCCGGCCCCGGAGGGCGGCAGATTCTCCCGGGATAACCTGACCCACGAGGAGATGGCGGCCCGGGTCGCCACCACCCGCGAACAGGTTTCGGCGATCCTCAGCCAGTTCCGGGAGGGGCGTCTGGTCCAGTATCAGCGGGGCGGGCCGGTTGCCGTCTTTGCAGACCGGCTGTCGGCCTACCTGGAAAGCGCCGGCTGAACGGCGGCATTGGGCATTGTATTGATTGTATGAAACCGTACATCCAACCTCTGCGTTGATCCGCTACACTCACAGTGACGGATCGAAGAGGAGGATGAACGATGAAAGTGAACGTGGGTACTGCCGACAAGCTCGTACGCGTCGTGATCGCCCTGGTGGCCGGGTATCTTGGCTATGTGACCGGTGGTGTGTGGGCCTGGGTCGGGTATGCGGTGGCTGCCATCATGCTGGTCACGGCGGCCGTCGGGTTCTGCCCCCTGTACACGCTGTTTGGCCTCAACACCTGTCCTGTGAAGAAGCAGGCCTAGCTCGGAACCATTCGGCACGGCCCGGTTTGGAGCGTCTGCCGGCGGTGGTCTCCGACATCCGCCGGTAAGCGAATAGGCCTGCCGGATATACTCCGGCAGGCCTTCTGGGCGTTTGCTGGGGCTAAAAACGATTTGGCAGGCCCGGTCGGCGCTCGGTTTCGGTATAGCGTTTCGGTAGGTGTATGTAAGCGTGGCGACTATTTGCTTTCGGAGTCGGTCTTCTTCTTCTTGGGCTCCAGGCGCCGCTCCGTGGGGGCGCCCAGGTCGATCATGAGGCCGGGCCAGAGGGGGCTGCCCTTGGGCACGTAGAGAACGTCAAACCGTCCCGATAGCCGGACTCGACGGTGAGACCGTAGGAGCCAAGGAGTTCAAACAGGTTGACCCATCCGCCGGCGCTGCGGGTGTACCGGTGGACCTCATAGGCGGTGCGGTCGGTGTCAGCGGCGGCCCGGAGCAGCAGCACTTTGGACTTGCCAATGATTTTGGCCTGGACCTTGGGAACCACCTTGACTTTCAGGCCGGCCATGGCCGCAACATTGCCGAGCCGGGTGTAGGCAAGGGCGGAGAGCTGGACGACGGCCGGGGCGTGGACCCAGCAGGTGGCCGCCAG
>DASXVX010000035.1:0-17793 GCA_036504075.1 Symbiobacteriaceae bacterium
ACATAACGGCGTTTCACCCTCTCCCGAGCGTTGTCTTCTGTATTGTAACAAAGGTGTCCGGCCCGCGCAATTTTGGCAGTCCCGGCAAAGTTGCCAGGGCCGTCGCACTTTTGCGCTTTAGCTTACTGCTATCCTAAAAGATTGCTTTTTTTACACCTCGGTAATTTTAGGAGGAGATAACACAAGTAGGTCGAAAATTCAATGTTGTCTCGGATGCGAGAAAGGTCAGGGGGTCACACACATGAAGCGTAGGTTCTGGAATTTCGTGGCGCTGGCGCTGGTGCTGATGACGGTCTTTGCGGCCGGCTGTACCAGCAAACCGGCCGAGACCAAGAAAGAGGTCACCGCTCCGGTTGGCAAGAAGCTCTCCTTCGAGCTGATGGCCTACTCCAACCCGCGGCCCTACAACCCGGAAGCCGACAAGCTCGCTGAGGCGATTCAGTCGGAACTGGCGAAGGCCGGCATCGAAGTCAAGATCACGACGCTGCCCTGGACCCAGTACAAGGATGCCATCCGCAAGGACCGGAAGGGCGATGCTTACCTGTTCGGCTGGACCGGCGACAACGGCGACCCCGACAACTTCCTGTTCGTCCACTTCCACTCGTCCCAGTCGGCGCTCAACGTCGGCAAATACAAGAATGCCAAGGCGGACGAACTTCTGTTGCAGGCGCAGCAGGTCTCGGACATGAGCAAGCGCACTGCCCTGTACGCCGATGCCCAGAAGATCATCGAAGAAGAGGCGCCCTGGCTCTTCGTCAGCCACATGAACAACTTCATCGCCACCCGTGATACCGTTCAGGGCTTCAAGATCCATCCGACGCTGAACCTGTATGACTTCAACAAGATTGAAGTCACGGGCAAGAAGGACTTGATTTACGCCCAGGGCGCCGACGCCACCAGCCTCGACCCGGCGATGGTGGAAGACGGCGAGTCGGCCAAGCCGATCGGCCTGATCTTCGACAACCTGGTCAAGTTTGCGCCGGGTTCCACGACCATCGAGCCCATGCTGGCCAAGTCGTGGGACATCTCGGCGGACGGCAAGACCTATACCTTCAAGCTGCGCGAAGGTGTCAAGTTCCAGGACGGCACTCCGTTTGACGCCGAGGCGGTCAAGTTCTCGATCGGCCGGCAGCTGACCGACGACGCCAAGAAGAACTGGCCGTACGCCGACTTCTCGTTCGGCATGGTCAAGGAAATCAAGGTTGTCGACCCGCTGACCGTTCAGATCATCCTCAACGAGCCGACCGCCCCGTTCCTGGCCAATCTGGCCATGTCGCTGGCGGCCCCGATCGTCAGCCCGACCGCCGTCAAGAAGTACGGCGACAAGGACTTCGGCCGCAACCCCGTTGGCACCGGCGCCTTCTCGCTGGAGAAGTGGGACAAGGATCAGCAGATCGTGCTGAAGGCCAACCCGAATTACTGGGGCGGCGCGCCCAAGCTTGAGCGGGTCATCTTCAAGGTGACGGCCAAGAACGAAGTCCGGGCCGATGAGATCATCGCCGGCTCCGTTGACATCATGGACGGCATCGCTCCGGCTGACATCGCCCGCATCACCGGCGCCAAGGGCGTCAAGATGGTTACCCAGTCCGGCATGAACATCTCCTACATGGGCTTCATGGCCGACCGCCCGCCGTTTGACAACGTGAAGCTGCGCCAGGCGGTCTCCATGCTGATCGACCGGGAAGCCCTCGTGAAGGCGCTCTACAAGGGCAACGCCACTGTGGCTCAGGGTGCTCTGCCCGCCTGGATGCCCGGCTTTGCCAAGGACGTCAAGCCGGTGGGTTATGACCCGGCCAAGGCCAAGGCGATGCTGAAGGAACTCGGCTACGCCGTGAAGTAAGCGAACGCGAGGCGCCGGGGTCCGGCTTCGACCAAGCCGGGCCCCGGCACCGGCGCGAACCTGCGGGTTTGCATAATAATGCCCGTCTCCGCCGCTGCTGCGTCGGTGCCGTGCAGGAGGGATTCCATGCTTCGCTACACCTTGCAGCGTCTGTTGAGTCTGATCCCCACCATTATCGGCATCACGCTGGTGGTTTTCCTGCTGTTCCGACTGGTGGCGGACCCGGCCGAGGCGATCCTGGGCCTGCACGGGACGGAGGCGGCCAAGGAAGCGCTGCGGCGCTCCCTGGGTCTCTACGACCCGCTCTATATCCAGTACTGGCGCTTCCTGAACAGCTTGCTGCACGGGGACCTGGGCATGTCCTGGTACCTGAAGCGGCCGGTGGCGGAACTGGTGTTGGGCCATTTCCCGCACACGATCGAGCTGACCTTCGCAGCGATGATCATTACCGCCATTGGCGGGATTGCCACGGGCATTATCTCCGCGATTCGGCACCAGACCTGGATCGACTACGCCTCCATGATGGTCTCGCTCATTGCGGTCTCCATGCCGATTTTCTGGCTGGGCCTGGTCGTGATCGGGATTTTTGGGGTGCAACTGCACTGGTTCCCCCTGAACGGGCGAATGACGCCGACCTTGCTGGCGGACGTTCACTTCCCCACCGGTTTCTACATTTTCTACAGCTTGTTTACCGGCAAGTGGAAGATCCTCTGGGACCTGCTGGACCACCTGGTGCTGCCGTCGGTGGTGCTGGCTTCGGCTACGACCGCACTGGTGGCCCGGATTACCCGGTCCACCATGCTGGATGTGGTCCGGCTGGACTACGTGCGGACGGCCCGAGCCAAGGGCCTCGCCGAGAAGACGGTCGTCTTCAAGCACGCCCTGAAGAACGCCATGATCCCGGTTATCACGGTGCTGGGACTGCAGTTCGGTGCGCTCCTGGGCGGCGCCGTGCTGACGGAATCCATCTTCTCGTGGCCCGGAATGGGCTCGCTCACGTTGCAGGCGATTGGCAACAATGACCTGCCCCTGATTCAGGGCATCGTCGTGTTGAGCGCGACGGTCTTCGTGCTGGTTAACCTGGCGGTCGATATGAGCTACGGGCTCTTGGACCCGCGGATCCGGTACTCATAAGGAGGGGGACGTCATGCAGACTGCTGAATGGAAGGTGACGCTCCGCCGCCTGATGAAGCACAAGGCCGCCGTCTGGGGTGCGGGACTCCTGTTCGTCCTGATCCTCATTGCCGTGTTCGCGAAGTTCATTGCACCGTATCCGCCGAACGTGGGCGACTTCCTCGTCACCCTGCAGCCGCCGAACGCGGCGCACTGGCTGGGGACGGACGAGCAGGGGCGGGATTTGCTGAGCCGCCTCATTTTCGGTACGCAGCTGTCGCTGGTCGTCGGCCTGATTTCCGTGGCGGTGGGGCTGGTCTTCGGGGTCACCCTCGGCGCTCTGGCCGGATACATCGGTGGCTGGGTCGACACCGTGATCATGCGGGTGATGGACATTTTGCTGGCGTTTCCGGCCATTCTCTTGGCGGTCGCCATCGTCTTCATGCTGGGCCCGGGGCTGGAGAAGGCGGTCATAGCCGTGGGCATCGTCTCGGTGCCCTCGTACGCTCGGATTACCCGGGGATCGGTGCTCTCGGTCAAAGAGATGGACTTCGTGGAGGCGGCCCGGGCCACCGGCGCCGGGCGGAACCGGATTCTGCTGAAGCACGTGCTGCCTAACATCTTTGCGCCGCTGCTGGTGCGGTCCACGTTGGGCACTTCGGAGGCGATTCTGGAGACGGCGGCCCTGGGCTTTTTGGGCCTCGGCGCCCGCCTGCCGACGCCGGAGTGGGGGCTGATGCTCTCCCGCGGCTCTGCACACATCTCTGATGCCCCGTATCTGGTCTACTTCCCCGGCATCGCCATCACGCTGGCGGTGCTGGCCATGAACCTGCTCGGCGACGGACTCCGGGATGCGCTGGACCCACGGCTCCGTCAGTGACAGAAACGCCCAGCCCCGGGGGAACTCCCCGGGGCTGTTTCTATGGGTGGGACTTGGGCTACCGGGCCTTCGCCGCCCGGGTGATGGCGAGCTGGCTGATCAGGTCGGCCACCTGCTGCCGCAGCCGCTGTCCGTCCGCCGCCAGAATCCGGCCGGTCGCCTGGTACCGCTGCAGCTGTGCATCCAGGTCCCGGGCCAGGGATTGGGCCTGGTCCAAGTACCCGTTGCTGAGTCCATCCTGCCGGGCCGCCAGCGCCTGAACCGCCAACTGCTCCTGGTCAAGAATGGCGTTCACCCGGCCGGTCAAGTCGGTTTTGACCGGGTCCCGCAGGCTCGAGCCGGCGGTGTCGCTCTTCATGCCGGTGGTCTTCAAGCTGGCGAACCGGGCCATGGAATCCTTGGTGGCCTTCACTTTCAGGGTGGCCCGGTCCTGATCGACGGCGTTCCGGTCGGCCAGGGACGTGGCCTGCAGGTGGAAGACGTAGATCGTGTCCTCCATGCCGGCCCAGTCCTTCGGCACGCTCACCTGGGCTTGCGCCCGGGTAGCGGCGCCGGAGGCGATCTTGTCATTGATGAAGGTGCGAATGGCGCCGTCGGGCAAGGTGGACTGGGAGCGGTACCGCAGGCCGTTGTCTTCGACCCACTGGGTCATGCGGTACTTGTCGTCCACGTTCCCGCCGTTCTCCAGCGTGAAGTCGTAGGCGACGATGTCGCCCGGGAAGGCCTCCTTCTGGACCACCACCCGCCCCTTCTGGACATACGCCAGGGCGGCTTCCGGGTTGATGAACCCGGCGCCGGAGTTATTCGGCCCGAGCCCGAGGTCGATGGCGGTCTTCTTCAGCCCTTCCTTGATCAGCAGCGGTTCGGCGTGGGTGGCCTGAACGAGCAGGGCGGCAAGGCCGGCGATATGCGGCGTCGCCATGGAAGTGCCGCTCATGGTGTCGAAGCCGCCGCCGGGCACCGAGGAGGTGACGGAATCACCGGGGGCCAGCACGTCGGGCTTCTGGCGTCCGTCGAGCGTCGGGCCGCGGCTGGACCAGGACATGAGGTTCCGGTCGTTGTCGGTGGCGCCGGCGGTGAGGGCGAGGCGGGCGTCGCCGGGGCTGCCGATGGTGCTGAAGTCCGGCCCGCCGTTGCCGGCTGCCACAACCACCACCGCACCGCTGCGGACGGCGTTGTCCACCGCGTGCGACAGCGGATCGCGGCCGCCGGTGCCGGGGGCGCCCAGGGAGAGGTTAATCACTTTGGCGCCGTGCTGCACGGCCCAGTCGACGCCGGCGATGACGGAGGACTCCGTCCCCGAGCCGTCGTTGCCCAGGACCTTGACCGCCATGATGGTGGCGCCGGGCGCCATGCCCCGGTAAACGGGGTCGCGGGAGGCGATGATGCCGGCGACGTGGGTGCCGTGACCATAGCCATCCATGGGGTCGTTATTTCCGTCTGCGAAGTTGGGTCCGAGAATCACGTGGTCCTTCAGGGCCGGATGGTGATAATCAACACCTGTATCCACCACAGCGACAATCACGCCGCTGCCGTCGTAGCCCAGGTCCCAGAGCTTCGGGGCGCCGGTGGTCGGCACGGAGTGGTCCAGCAGTGCCTTGACCGGCTTGTCCTCGTCCACATGGCTGACCCAGGGCAGGGCGCTCAGGGCCGCCAGCTTGCCGGCCGGGAGATCCACGGCGAGGCCCTGAATCAGGCCCAACTCCTGGCGGACGGTGCCGCCCAGGGCCGCCACATCGGCCTTCGCCGAGGCGGGCAGGGGGCCGGCGGCGCGGACGATGAAGTGCATGCCATGCTTCTCGCCGACCTGCTCGGCGGTGGCGGAGAGGCCCGGAGCGACCGTCGGGCCGGGGACCATGTCGGTGCCGAACATGTCCACCCCGGGCTGGTGGAACTCCTGCACCTTCAGGTCGGAGGAGCCGCTCTGCGTGTCGCAACTGGAGGTGACGGTCACGTTCACCTTGCGGGTGCCGGTCTTCGTTTCGGGTACCCGGTCGGGGGTCACGTTCACGTAGACCACCTGGCCGAAAAACGGCAGCAGGGACAGAGCACCATCGTATTCCACTTCGACCGTGCTGCCCGGAATCGGATCGACCTTGAGCTGATAGTCGTCGGGCCGGTTGCCTTTGTTGACGATCTCAAAGCCGAACCGGGCCGTCTGACCGGGCTGGACCGCCAGGCGCTTGTCGTCCACCCGGAAGGCCATTTCGCAGCGGGGCGTCGGGTCTTCCCACCAGAAGAGCGTGTCCGGGTTGTCGGGCAGTTCAATGAACAGCGGGCCGTCCACGTGGACCATCTGGCCGCCCTGGATGGAGAGCTGCGTGAGTTCGTCCCGTTCCATGACCACCTGGCCGTTGGCGTCGGTGCTGATGGTCTCGCTATAGTTGTGGTCCGGCAGTGAGATCACGGCCGTCAGGTTGGCGGCGGGGCTGCCGTCGGCCTTGACGACCCGGAAGGTGATTTTGCTGTGGGTTTTCACATCGTACGTCTTGGGGGAACTGAAGACGGCCAGGCCGGCGCCGGTCACATCCTTGCGCTGGGCGTTGACCCACGATGCCTTGGTGTCGGTCAAGGTAACCTCGCTGGTCTTGTCTTTGCCGTCCAGCTCGATTTTCAGGTCCTTAACCTGCCAGCCCCTGGTCTGCAGCAGTGGGACCGGCGCCTGAATCCGGATGCGTTCGGTGGTGCTGTAGGCATACTCCCCGGGGCGTGCGGGCGTCATGACCCCGTCCATGCCGTACTTCGGGACGGTGAAGCGGACGTCGGCCCCGGCCAGGGCAGTCTGGTCGTCCTTCACCAGATAGGTCTTGCCGGTAACCTTGGCGGTGACCAGGACGGTTCTGCTGTCTTCCAGGCTGTACTCGTACCGCTCAAGCCGGGCCGTCATGCCGATGGAGTCGGGATCCACCCGTCGGCCCTCCGCACCGGCCGGCTTGCCTCGCATCATGACCACCGACCCCGACCCGGCGATGACCGCCAGGGCGGTGACGTTGGCCACCAGTGCCAGGACCTGTCGCTTCTGCAAGAATCGCATCGCTTTCCCTCCTCGTGACTCAGCGGTCCCGCTCCACGGCCAGGTCGGCCAGGGCAGCAAAGGTCTCTACCGGCCCCTGGCCCCGGAGCGGCAACAGGTGACGCTTCCCCTGCTCGGCCATCTGCCGGGCCAGGCGTCGGGTCTCGGCAAGGGCGCCACACTGCCGGAGCGCCTCGGTCACTGCGGTCACGTCCGCGTCCGGCTGTCCGAAGGCGCGTTCCAGCAGTGGCCGGACGCCCGGATGGCGCCGCCCGAGAATCATGGGCAAGGTCGGAATCCCGGACCGGAGGTCGCCGCCGCTCGGCTTGCCGGTCACGGCCGGGTCGCCGGTGAAGTCCAGCAGGTCGTCGGCGATCTGGAAGGCCATGCCTACCCGGCGGCCGTATGCGGCGAGCGCCGTCTGCACCGCCGGGGCGGCGCCCCCGGCCATGGCGCCGGCCTGGCAGGCGGTTTCCAGGAAGACGGCGGTCTTGCGGTAAATCCGGTCGTAGTAGGGTTCGAGCCCCGCGGTGAACGTGCCCGCCGCTTGCGCCTCGTCGATGGCGCCGGCGGTCAGTTCCCGGACCATCCGGGCCACCAACCGGAGCAAAGCGGCGTCGCCGTTCGCCAGGAGCAGCTCGAACGAGGTGGAAAACAGGAAGTCCCCTGCCAGCACGGCCACGGCGTTCCCCCAGCGGGCCGAAACGGTGGCGCGGCCTCGCCGGGTCGCGGCCTGGTCGACCACATCGTCGTGGACGAGGGAGGCCAGGTGGATCAACTCCAGCCCGGCAGCCGTCCGGACCACGTCCTGCCGCCGTTCCGGCGGCCCGAAGGCGCCGCCCAGCAGGCAGATGACGGGCCGGAGCCGCTTGCCGCCCGCGGTCGCAGTGTGGCTGGCAATCGTGGTCGCCCACTGGGACTGGTCTTTCAGGGCATCAAGCAAGATCGCCTCCACTTCGGCCAGGTCGCGGGACAGGTCCGGAATCTCAAGTGCGGCGCTCATTCTGCTCGCCTCCCTTCAGCAAGTAGCGGGCCAGCAGGGCCATGAGCAGGGAGAGGGCGACGGTGGCGAAGAGGTACGCTCCGTTCGCCAGCTCCAGCCAGCGGGTGGGGTGGGGGCCGCCCGGCAGGCGGGTCAGGACCCCGAAGAAGACCCCGGCGGAAGCCACGTAGAGCACCAGGGAGAACAACACCGGCAGCGGCGCCCCCAGCAAGGCGGAGAGCGGCGGCAGGTCGTAAACCTGGCGCAGCACGTGGTAGCAGACCAGGGTCAGCCAGACGAAGGTGACCAGCTGGCCCAGCCCGAGGCTCGGGCTGTAGAAGGCCGAAGCCCGGAGCGTCACGGAGGGCAGCGGGAACCAGACGTGCAGGTAGTTGATAAGGCCGATGGCGAGGTAGGAAAAGAGAGCCACGCCGGTGGCCTGAAGCACCCGACGGAGGTCGCTCCGCCCGCCCAGCATCCGGCCGGTCAGGTGGAGCGTAAGGGCGGTGGTCAGCCAGAGGAAATGGGCGGACGGGATGTTGAGGAGAATAAAGGGACCGCCCCAGCGCAGATACCAGTCGGGCCGGGCCAGCAAGGAGGCCAGGTCCCGGACGTGGCCGGTCATGAGGTAGTACCAGAAGCCCTCGACGCTGCCCCGCAGCAGCCCGATCAGCCCGAGGGCCACGGCGAGCCGGCCAAGTCCCGGCGCCGCCTGAATGACAGCAGCCACCCCGGCGGCAGGGCTAAGGAGCATTTTCCCGAACTGAGTCAGCAGAGCCGGACCCCGGGACCGGGGCCGGAGCACGGAGAGGGCCAGGCGACGCCCGCCCCTAGTGAATGGCCTGCGCACCGACATAGAGCACCGTCACCCCCATGAAAATCAGAACGACTCGGCGGTAAGCCCGACTGGCGTACCCGGGGTCGGGATTGGCCAGGAACCGGGCCAGCACGAACTCGTTGGCCGTTGCCAGCGCCCCGAAGACTTCGATGACCGGCCAGACCAGGCCAATGTGCTCCACCAGCAGGACCAGCGCGATCAGGTAGCCGGCGACGCAGGCGGTCATGTTGACCAGCGCTGCCCTCCGAACGCCCAGGAGCACCGGCAGCGTGTGAACCCCGTGCTCCCGGTCGCCGGCCACATCCTTGAAGTCCTTCACCATGGAGACGGCCGCGGCCAGTAACCCCAGCGCTACGGCGGAGAGCAGCCCGGTCTGGGTGACGTCCCCCTGACCGAGCTGGCCGCCCACCACCGCCATCCCCACGCCGACGCCGATGACGAGGTTGGCGGCGATGCCGCTTCGGCGCAGGCGGACGGGGGGCAAGGAGTAGGTGTTGCCCAGCAGGGCGCCGATTAAGGCCAGGTATACGGCGCCGGCGGAGCCCCCCACCAGCACCAGGACGAAAGCCAGCACCTCGGCAGAAATCGCCCAGCGGAGGGCGAGGGCGGTGTCCACGCGCCGGCTGGGCACCGGCCGGCCGGGGTTGCTGACGGCGTCGATGGCCTGATCGGACAGGTCATTGATGATGGCGGTACCGAGCCATAGCAGTGCGACCACCGCCGTGGCGCCCAGCGCATGCGCCCCAGACCACATGACGGGCGTAAACAGTCGTGGGAAAGCGCGGCCCAGTGCCTGGAAGAGTCGGGTGTCGCCCAACCGGGTGACGGGAAAGTCGGGACTCAGGAAGTGAGGGGATAACGCTGCCCCAGCCAGCGTCAGGAGGCACATGAGGGCCAGAATTCGCGGCTTTCCCATTTCGGCCAGGAGCCGGGCGTTTGCCACCGGAGCAACCCCTTTCTTTCCAGCAGGTTAGTGAGGCCGATTCGGCGGCGAAACGCCTGGTTCCCCCAAACGAGCCATAATTTACCTGACAGGGCACCTACGGGTTTGACTTCCGCCGTTGGGTTTCCTATAATTCACGGTAAACAGACCCACTTGTGAGCCGGCGGGAAGGAGGGGGAGCCATGGCCGAGCGCCAGTTCACTCCGCTCGAGGTGAACCGCATGATCCCGGAGCTGGAGCGGATCATGAAATACCTGCGCAGCCTGGAGGGGGAAATCCAGGAGAAGGAATGGAAGCTGAAGCAGGCCAAAGTGGAGGCAAGTCGCGAGGGGAACTTCGTCGACGAGTCGACCTTCCTCAAGGAGGAGGCGGAAATCGACTTTCAGCGCATCCTTGTCCAGGGCCAGTTTGAGCGGGTGCGGGAACTGGGCGGGGAGATCAAAGGCGGCTACCTGGTTGACTTCCCAAGTAGGATCGACGGCCACCGGGTCTTGCTGTGCTGGAAGCCTGGCGAGCAGGCCGTCGCCTGGTATCACGGCCCTTACGAGGGCATGATGGGTCGCAAGCCCATTCCGGGCAAGTTTCTCAAGGCCGAGCAGTCCGATGGAACTACGGAGGATGCATAGGTGGGCGACGTAAAAGGCGGCAAGGTCCGTTCCATTCACGGCGGCAAGCGCCAGGTATATCTCTCGCAGCTAATGGTCCGGGAGCCGTCCTGGGAAATCCGCCAGATTTACGGGGTGGACGGTACCCTCCTGGGCGATCTCATCGCACTTTACACGCCTACAGTCGTTCGGGCCGTGGTGATTTTGCGGACCGTGCCGCCGGAGTCCGACTGGGAGACGCTGGACACCTGGGTGTTGACGCAACTGGACAACTATGAGCGGCGGTACATCGTTGACTACTACGAAGGTCACTACGTCACCGGCGTGGAAGGTCCGGCTGAACGCGCCTTTGACGACGAATACGACGACGAGTAGCCCGGGGCGCAAGTCCCCGGGCTGCTGAAAGTGTGGGACGGGCAGTCGTAAAGACAACACAAAAAGGACCTCCTCGCTCGCCCGAGGAGGTCCCTTTTATGATGGTCCGGTTTTCATGCGGTTTCCCGAGTTAGTGCGGCCACAGCCTTCTCGATCCGTTCAATCTCAGCGGTGACGGCCCGGACGGCTTCGGCCTGCTCGCAGGTCACCTGGCCGGTCTGGGCCACCTGGGCGGCCATGAGATCGAACGATCGCTGCCACTGAGCCAGGGCACCATTGATCTGGCTTGCGGAGGTCTCGGTCCGGTGCGCGAGCTTGCGGATTTCGTCGGCCACTACCCGGAAGCCTGCGCCCTGCTGGCCGGCATGGGCTGCCTCGATTGAGGCGTTCAGGCCCAGGAGATTGGTCCGCCCCGCCAGGTCCTGAATCACGTTCAGGGCGCTGACGGTAGTGCGGCTGCCGGACAGCAGCTCCGCGGTGGCGATGCCCAGCTGTTCCGTAAGCCGGCGGGACTCCGCCGTGCCGGCCAGAATCTGCTGACCGGCGACCGCCAGCCGTTCCAGCCCGGCCTGCACATCCTCCCGGATGCGTTCCTTCTGCTCCTGGTTCTCCAGCTCCAGCTGGGCAAAACGGGCGGCCACTCGCGCCGCGGCCTTCACGTGAGCTGGGTTGCCCTGGATCCCAATCGTCCCCAACCGGCGCCCGCGGAACTCAATCACGCAGTTGTAGCCGGGGCGGACGCCGGCCATTCGCTGGGCATCTGCTTCGGTGATGGCAATCTCGTCGCATTCGCCACGCAGAATGCGGGCATTCCCTTCGTGAACCTGGCCGATCCGTTCCTTGGCTGCCGCGGCCATGATGATACCGCCGGGGCCGCAGATGATGCCGGGACATTCCGATGCCGAAAGCACGTCATCGAGAATCCGGACCGCGAGGGTCTGCGTTAACTCAAGGGCGACCAATACGATGACCTCCAAAGGTGGGTGTGACGACTGCAGCGAGCGGGGAGGTCGCCCACGGCGCTCTTGCGTGGTCTTATTCTCCGCCGCCCAGCGCTTTCCTGGCGACATGTAAGGCCATAAGTCGATCAAATGTCTCCTGCTTGTATGGATAAGAGATGACGGTCATGAGCACGACGAGGCCGTCGCCGCGCTGGAGGTGGACCGCGTCACATTGGGACCCGTCGGCCAGGTCCTCCAGGTAGGCCTCCATCACCTGGGTTGCCGTCTCTTCGTCCCACGGTTTTTCCAAGTTCAGGTTCTTGACCACCTGCCGGTATTCCGCTTCCGGCAGGCGCAGGTCGAGGTACTGCTGGATGTAAATGCGGGGTTTGCCCCGCTCTGCCGTGGCGTGTTGCCATTGATCGGTCGCCATAGACAGGCCCCCTTTCTCTTCGAGTATACTTGTGCGCCGTCTGTCTCTCAAGGAGAAAGCGTTTGCAAATGCCACGCCTCCGACATCCGGCGCATACGGATGGGCACGGAGGGATGCGCATGCTGAGAGTGCGGTTCATGCAGCCGGCGGAACTGGACCTGGTGGTACAGCGAGGCACTGAGACGGCGCTGGCCCAACTGGTGGAGCGTGAGCGGCCCGGCGCCAGCCGGAGCGGGGTGGCAGCGCAGTTGGCGCAGATGTACCGGCGGGTCTTGCTCATGACCGGCGCAGCGGTACTGGTGGCGGATGCCGAAGCCGCCGGCGTGAAGGACGGGCCGGCGGCACACGTGCTGCTCATGCCGCAGCCGAACCCGTTTACGGGCGAGTGGGAACTGGTGGTGATGGACATCTACACCCATCCGGCCGTGCGGGGGCAAGGGGTGGGGCAGGCGATGCTGCAGCATAGCCGGGCATACGCCCGGTCCATCGGCTGCCGGTCCCTGGCGGCCCAGGTGGCGCTGCATAACCAGGCGTCGCTGGCGCTCTTCCGCTCCGCCGGGTTCCAGACCGAGCGGGTTACTGTGGGTCTCCGCTGCTGAGGCCCAGGCGCCGGAGGATTTGGACCGACGGCAGGGCGACCAGTTCCCGAACGGAATCGGCGCCGAACCGGTCCAGGTACTCCCGGCAGAGGCTGTAGCCGACATAGTAGCCGCTCACGGGAGAATGCGCAGAGAAGTACTTGAGAAAGGCCGGCATGCCGCTGGCCGCAAAATCGGCGGCGGCATGGGCCCGGACGGCCGCATCGTGCTGCTGGTGCCAGTTCAGACGCTCCGAGTCCATAAACGTGGCCAGGGTCATCCGGCCCAGGTACAGGTCGGTAAACGTGAGGGCGGTGCCCTCCAGCATGACCATTTCCAACAAGGTGAGCAGCCGGGGGGTGGGCGGCAGACCCAGCACTTGCATGCGGGCGGCGTGGGCGGCTTCGTGGGGCACCATCTCCACCACTTCCCGGGGATGGTACCAGAACTTCTGGCCGGAGGACGGAGGGGCCGGGTGGAAGCGCTCCAGTCCCAGGGCGATGGCCGGCCGGCCGTTCACGGAGAGCGTGGCCGCCGGCGCCATGAAGAAGAGCGTCCCCAGGTAGAGGTCGGGCTCATCCCCGGGCAGCAGCAGGCGAATGGCCTGCAGAATATGGCCGACCTGCGCTTCAAGCCCAAAACCCGGGGCGGACGCAAGGGCCTGGCGGAGCGACGGTGCCATTCGCTCAACGGCCCCGCTGAGTCCGCCGGGGCCGAGCATGGTCTCGCCGTAGGTTTCCAGCAGGCCGTCGAAGTAGGCCCGGTGGAGCCGGTAGACGCCTTCAGCAAAGGCCGGCCAGGCGGGGTAACCGTCTCCCACCGACCGGAGGGCCCGGAGCACGTCCTGATAGACGGGGATGACGGACACGAGCATCACCTCATCCCCTAGCCTATGCCATGGAAAACGCCGGGGAACCTTGCTCCCCGGCGTCTGCGCGGCTCCTAACGGTTGGGTTGTTCCCGCTCGTTGTTGTTGGAAAAGTAGTGTGACGTAATCGGGATGGTTCGGCGGATTTTCGTCATCCGCAGGTTGCCTTCCACCTGTTCCGTCTCCATGGGATTGTACTTCTGTCGGACATCCCACTCATGAAACTTCTTTTCCACTTCCGGCGGCAGGTCCATGTTCGGCATCGCCCGCACCTCCCTCGCGTGTAGAAGCCGGGTGTAGTATGCCCGAGAACGCAGCGGTGGAGAGGGAAACGTCTGGTCGACGTCAAACTTCATTGATGATACGATTCCCGAAAATATTTCACCGGGAGTGAGCGGTTGAGCGTTTTTTTCGGCCGCAGAATTCGCAGATGACGCAGATTTCCGATCGAACGCGGATGGGAACCAACCTTGGTGATCCGGTTGGAACAGTGGGACTTCGCGGGACGTAAGATCAATTTATTTCCGGGGCCGACGCCCCCGTCATCCGCGTTTGGATTTCAGATCTGCGAAATCTGCGTCATCTGCGGCCAATATTCACCTTTCCGGAATACCTCACATGAAAGAGAAGAGGCGATTTGCGTTGTCGCAGCTGGATTCCGGGCGCCGCCGCCCCCACAGCCGCCGCATTGAGACCATCGCAGCCCACGCGGGTGACGACCCCTTCCGGTTCATGGGCGCGGCCGTGCCGCCGATCGTGGAGACCAGCACCTTCGTCTTCGACAGCTACGAAGCCCTGGAAGAGGCGTTTGCCCGGCCCGACGACCACTGCATCTACACCCGGGGCAATAACCCCACCGTGCGGGTGGCGGAGGAGAAAATTGCCGCCCTGGAAGGGGCCGAGGCCTGCCGGCTTTTCGGCTCGGGCATGGCGGCCATTTCCGCGGCGATCCTCACGTTCCTGAAAGCCGGCGACCACGTTGTCGCCGTGAGCACCGTCTACGGACCGGCGTTTAACTTTATGACGCAGTACCTGACCCGGTTCGGCATCGAGACCACGTTTGTCGACGGCACCGACGTCGGGCAGTTCGCGGCCGCAGTCCGGCCCAACACCCGGCTGTTCTACCTGGAATCGCCCTCCTCATTCGTCTACAAGCTTCAGGACCTTGCGGCAGTGGCGACCCTGGCCCGGGAGCACGGCATCCGGACCGTGATCGACAATTCGTACTGTACCATGCTGCTGCAACGTCCTCTGGACCTGGGCATCGACCTGTCGGTCTACTCGGCCACCAAGTTCCTGAACGGCCATTCCGATGTGGTGGCCGGCGCCGTCGTGGGCAGCCGGGAGCTGATCGGACAGATCAACAAGTTCGAGTATCCGCTGCTGGGCGGCATCATCGGCCCGTTTGAGGCCTGGTTGATCGCCCGGGGCCTGCGGACGCTGCCGATGCGCATGAAGCAGCACCAGGCGAACGCCGCCCGGGTGGTGGCGTTTCTGGCCGGGCACCCGAAAGTGAAGCAGGTCTATTATCCGGGCCACCCGTCCCACCCGCAGTACGAACTGGCATGCCGGCAGATGAAAGGCGCCAGCAGCCTGTGCTCCTTCGAACTGGACACGCAGGACCTGGCGGCGATCAAGCGGTTCACGAATGCGGTCCGGTACATCGGGCTGGGGGTTAGCTGGGGCGGCTTCGAGTCGCTCATGTTCCTGCCGCTGATCGCCCAGAGCCGGGAGGTGCCGCCGGAAAAATGGACGTCGCCGGGCATGGTCCGGCTCCACGTGGGGCTGGAGGCACCGGAGGACCTGATCGAAGACCTGGACCAGGCGCTGGGCACGATCTAGAACGAAGAAGCGGGCGGCCTCCCGAGGGCCGCCCGCTTTATTGTTTTGCGTTCAACCAACCCATGCCCGCGGTGCTAACCCCGGCGTCCAAATAGATGCGCCAGATCGTACGGCCCGGCGTGTTGTCGCCGGTAGATCATGACCACGGCAAAGTCGATCAGCAGCAGGCCGGGCAAGAAGACCCACGGGCCCGCGTTCGCCTGGATGTGGACCAGCCACCAGAGGGTGAGGAAGCCGGCCATGCCCGCCGCCAGGCGATTGAACCAGGCAGGCATGGGACCATTGCCCCGGTGGGCGCTCCAGACCACCAGGGCGACCAGGCACAGCTCGACGAACAGCGCAAGCGCCTGGTTCCGGCCGGACAGCGCATAGCCGGGCCAGTAGTAGGTGAACGGGTTCCAGGCAAAGCCGTTGGTGTCGTAGGCGAGCGACCCGGTCCAGTATCCTAGAGTCTCGCCCCAGGTGAAAAAGAGCGATCCCAGGCAGACGGCCGCCCCCACCACGAGATACCGCCGGTAGCCGTACCACGCCAGCACGGGGTCGAAGAACTGGCGGAACCGGCCCGGTGCCAGCATCGCCTTCCGGTACTGGGCGGAGCAGAGCAACACCGCTGCGGCGGCCCAGAGCAGCGGCACGAGGCCCAGCCGGAGCAGTTGAAACGCATGGACGGCGGCGAGCAACGCAAAGACCGGGGGAATGAGCGGGTGGGAAAGTGCCGGCAACCCGCCCGGCGGGGGACCGCCCGGACGCAGTTCGTGCACGGCCACCAGCGCCCCGCCCGCCAGCATGATGACCGACCAGCTGAACCCGATGCCGCTGAACCGGGGCAGCACGGAGAGGAGAACGGCCACCGTCATCAGCGCCAGCCCGACGATGCTGACCGAGCGGCCGGGGATGTTCGCCACGCCGATCGCTCCCTCCATTCCTGATTTGAAAATTCACGGGATGGTTTCGGCCCGGCGGCGCCAAAACCCTGCCGGGCGCTCACAGCGATGATGGAAGACGCCTGGTATGTTATCATAGGAGCGAGTCCACCCTCCGGGGTGGTTGGTACGTCGTTACGAACAATGGTTCAGGGGAGTGTCAGCATGTGGCTGGTGATTTCTCGTTCGATGTCGTGTCCAAGGTAAACATGCCCGAGGTGGTCAACGCAGTCAACCAGTCCGAAAAGGAGATCGAGACCCGCTTCGACTTCAGGGGCAGCAAGGCGAAGATTGTCCTCGACGAGAAGGAAGGCACGCTGACGCTGACGGCGGAAGACGACATGCGTCTCCGGAGTGTCATCGACATTCTGCAGACCAAGTTGGTCAAGCGGGGCATCGCCCTGCGGGCCCTGGAGTACGGCAAAGTGGACGACGCCGCCGGCGCCACCTTGCGCCAGGTGATCAAACTCAAACAGGGCATTGGCATGGAGAAAGCCAAGCAGATTACGCAGGCGGTCCGCGACGCGAAGCTAAAGGTGAAAACCGAGATCCGCGGCGAGGAGATTCGGGTCGTCGGGGCGAAGAAAGATGACCTTCAGGCGGTGATTCAGCTGCTGAAGAGCAAGGACTTCGACATCGAGCTTCAGTTCAGCAACTACCGGTAGGGTGGGGGCCCGGCCGGAAGTTGTGTTCCAGGCGGCAGGTTCGCCCGTATGTCGGGCGGGGGGTAGAGATTCAAGTGGGGAGGAAATTGCAGATGCACGTGAAGATGTGGCTGGCGGTCGCAATGGCGGCCGCGTTGCTCGCGGTGGCCGGCTGCGGCGGGGGCGGCGCGAGCAATACGAAAACGGCTGCGGCACCGACGCCCGCGCCGCAGGGTACGGAACAGCCGGCGCCCGCCGGTAAACCGGCCCAGGGGAGCCGATATGCAGTGGTGCCGGAGGAGTCTGCCACCTCGTATTCGGTTCACGAACAGTTCCTGCAGCGCAACCTGGCCCAGGTGGCCGTGGGCAAAACGTCGGTGATCAAGGGCGACCTGGTGCTGGACGGCGGGTCGTTCAAGCCTTCCACTGTCACCGTGGACATGCGGACGCTCCAGAGTCCCGAGTCGAAGCGGGACCAGGTGCTGCACGGCGAAGCGCTGGAGTCCGACAAGTTCCCGATGGCCGAGTTTAACATCATCGGGGTGGAGGGAACGGCCCCGACCTTGGCGGCCGGCGGGCCGGTGCCGTTTAAGCTTACCGGCACCATGAAGCTCCACGGCGTTGAAAAGCCGGTTACTTTCGACAGCAAGGCGCAGTTGCAGGGCGACACGCTCACGCTGGATGGCACCGTGCAGTTCAAAATGCCGGAGTTCGGCATCAAGCCGCCCAACCGGCTGAACATCATCTCCGTCGATGAGAACGTCCAGCTGGATGTCCATTTGACGGCCAAGAAGTACTAACAACGCAAGCGAAAGCCGCCCTGGCATGCCAGGGCGGCTTTTTCGCGGTGCGCCTCGCAGTCATGCAAGTCAGGAGGTTCAAGTCCTCCCAAGGCCGTTTATCCTGTTCGGTCTTGTAACTGAAAGACAAACAAGTGGAAATCCCACTTGGGCAGTGCGCCCCGGTGACGGGGCG
>DASXVX010000036.1:0-25795 GCA_036504075.1 Symbiobacteriaceae bacterium
CGCTTGAACAGGCACTCCCTGAAATGGGGCAACAGTAGAGAAAGCCGGATGCGTTAATAGCGCACGTCCGGTTTGGGCGGGGGCCAGTTTCCGTGAGGAAGCTGGCCTACCCTATACTGACGGAGTCAGTCGCCGGAGCGACCGGCCTACTCACGACAGGGGTTGGCCTACTCACGACAGGGGTCGGCCTACTCACGACAGGGGTCGGCCTACTCACGGCAGGGGTCGGCCTACTCACGACAGGGGTCGGCCTACTCACGACAGGGGTCGGCCTACTCCCTGGCAGGGGTCGGCCTACTCCCCGCCCGTTTGTGCGATTGTCGCCCTACCCGTTCACAAATCAGCAGGAACGGTGAATTCGTGGTCGAATCCGAAGCAATGAAATAGTAGCACATACTACTCGTTGCGAGGTGGCATCACATGGCGGACCTGATCAAGTTCACCCGGAATCATGAAGACCTCTCCACCGACCGTGGGTTCCAGTTCGACTTCTTCTGCGACATTTGCGGCAACAGCTACCGTTCGCCTTACGAGGCGTCGGTAGTGGGCACGGTCGGTGAGATCGCACGGGGCGTCTCCAGCCTGTTCGGCGGCTTCCTGAGCGACGTCGGTAATGCCGCTTACGGCGTGAATCGGGCGGTGGGCGGCAAGGCTCACGACGACGCGTTCCGCAAGGCGGTGGAGTCGGTCAGGCCGCATTTCAACCAGTGCTCCCGCTGCGGCAAGTGGGTATGCGGCGAAATCTGCTGGAACGACCGGCGGGGCCTCTGCGTGGATTGCGCGCCGAAACTGGAGCAGGAGATGGCGGCTGCCCAGACCGAAGCGGAATTGGACCAGATGCGGGAGAAAGTCAAGTCCACAAACTACACCGCCGACCTGAACGTGGTGGACCATGTGGTGGCCAAGTGCCCGAAATGCGGGGCGGAGACTCAGGGCGGAAAGTTCTGCATGGAGTGCGGCGCAACGCTTCTGCCGGAGACGAAGTGCAACCGCTGCGGGGCCAAGCTCCCGGAAAAGGCGAAGTTCTGCCTGGAGTGCGGCACGCCGCGGACGTAGGCGACCATGGAGCAGCACGCCGGGAAATACCGCCTTGAGGCCAGGCGGGGCCAGGTTGCGGCCGAAGGGGATTGCCGGGTTGCCCTCTCAGACGACGGTTTGCTGATCGCGCCGGCGGCAGGTGCGGCGTTCGCACTCTACTACTCGGACATCGACCGGGTCGGGGCCGCCGACTGGCAGATCGCCCTCGAACTGTTCGACGGGCGGGTCGTCACGGTTTACTTCCTGGGCACCTGGTACGGTCAGTGCGTGAAGGAGCTAATGGATCGGCGGTCGGCGCAGCTGACCCGCAATCTGTTGATGCTGGATGCCGGGTTTGAAAAGGCGTTCCGGGGGGCTTGCGAGTTCACCGGGCCGGATGGCGTCGTGCGCTCGGATGCGGACTGCCGCATTGCGCTCTACCGGTCCAGCCTGGTGGTGGAGCCGGCCGCCGGGGATTTCTTCACCGTGGCGTACGCCGATATCGAGTCGATGGCGTTCGATCCGGTCTGTTACGGGCTGGAGTTGCGGCTGGACCTGGGCGAGCGGGTGCTGTTCGGGATGCTGGGCACCCGGTTCGGGGAACTGGAGCAGGAGATTCGCCGGCTGACGGCGTTGCTGTACGACCGGACGGCGGCGTATCTGAAGGAGTGGCTGCCGGAAGCGCGGGAGACGGCCATCCGGGAACTGGCGGTGACGCTCCGGCAGGGCAAGGCGGTGCCGAAACCGGCAGTGCTGGCGGCGGCGCCGGGCCTCTGGCCGCCACTCGAAGCGCTGATGTTCACGCCAGGGTCTGGTGAGCCGGGGTCTGGAGAGCCAGGGTCTGGAGAGCCAGGGTCTGGTGAGCCGGGGTCTGGAGAGCCGGGGGCTGGGGAGGCGGGGGCTGCCGGGCCGGACCCGCTGCGGCGGGCCTGCTTTGCGCACCTCTGCAGCCTGGCCCGGCCCGAGCATATCTATGTGGGATTCCGGGAGTCGTGGGAGGCCGAAGGGCAGCCGGTCTACTGGTTCGTCGTCGCGTTCCCGGAGCAGGGCCGTCTCGCCGTCGAGGTGACCAACGAGCCCGGCAACGCCACCTACATCTATCGGCTGGAAGGGCCGGCGGACCGGGCCGTCCGAGAGTTGAGCCGGGCGATGGTGGCCGTGAACTTCCGCCGGGACGTCATCTCCGCGTCGGAGGCGGAACTGGCGGGCGAGCGGATGGCCCGCTACCGGGTGGCCGTGCGGAAGCTGCCGTATGTGCAGCGGCTCCGGGCGCTGTTCGCCGGCAAGGCCGCCCACACCAGCGAAGCGGCCTGGCAGCGGAAGGTGTCGGAGTTATTAGGGCGATGAGGAAGGGCGGGGGTGTGCACCCCCGCCCTGACTATGTAGCTATGCCCGCACCTTCACGCCGGAAAGGTCCTCCAGTGGCCGGATGAGGGTGGCCGTGTCCTCGCCCGATTGCCCAGCGGCCCGGCATTCCTCCAGCAACTGCTGGGTCATGGCGCCCAGGAGCATCCGCACCTGCTGGTCCTTGCCCGGGTTGACCGCCAGGGCCACGTCCTTGTGCAGGCGCTCGATGGAGAAGGCGGCCTCGAAGTTGTCCGGGAAGACGAACTTGGGGATCTTACCCACTGGCCCCAAAGGGCATTCCGCACCCCGGAAGGCCTGCCGAAAGCGATCGTGCATGGCCCGGTTGATCGTGTGCCACAGTTCGTCGATCTCGGCGCGCTATGCGCCGGGACGTTTGCAGAGCCGCCTGGGTTCAGCCCTCCGACCGGAAGAGCAGGACGGTCTTGCCTACCAGGATCTGGTCGCCACTGCGCAGGGTCCGGGGCTCGAAGACCTTCTCGCCGTTGACGTGCGCTCCGTTGGTCGAGGCGTTGTCAAAGATGGTGGCGCTGCTGCCTGCTACCCGCAGGATGGCGTGCGAGCTGCTGACGCTGGGATCAGACAGCCGGACGTGGTTGCCCTGCGCTCGTCCCAGGTGGTTGTCGCCCTGGACCAACAGGAACCGCCGGCCCGCGTCCGGCCCGCCTGCTACTTCCACGACCAACTGAGAGACCTTGCCCGGGGCCGGTGCCATGCTGGATGCGGCCACCTGGGCGCACGGGTCCGGGCCGACGCCGTAGGGTACTGCCGGCTGCTGTGGATACACAGGCTGCTGCGGTTCTGGATAGATTGGCTGCTGCTGTTGCGGATAGACCGGCTGGGGCGCTGCCGGCTGCTGTGGATACACGGGCTGCTGCGCTCTGTTGAGCCCGGCCGTCCTGATCGGGGCCGGGCGTGATTGCGGGGCTTTCTGCACCGCCGGGGCGGCCCGGGTCGGCGGTGCTGCCGGTCGTTGGGTGCGGGGCCCGGCCTGGCCCCCGCCGGCCTGTGGCTTGCGTCGGACGATGATCAGCGCCACCACGATGCCGATGACCATCAGAATCAGAATGATGTTGACGACCATTTCAGCCCCCCTGTTCCAGATGCACCAGCGGTGAATCGATGCTGATCCGCGCCAGCGTGAACTTGTCCACCTTGGCAACCGTGTGGCCCGTGGTCTCCAGCGTGCCGTTCGGGCGGCGCACCAGGAGGTCCCGGACCATCACGTCGCCCTGCTCCCCCTGGAGAATCTCGGCCAACTGCACGACCTTACGGCTCCGGTCCGGCATGCGGGACAGCTGGACGATAAAGTCCACCGCCGAGCCGATCTGGCGCCGGACGGCCTCCAGTGGCAGCTTGACGTCGCTGTTCATCATGACCATGGTCTCCAGGCGGCTGACCATGTCCTGGGCCGAGTTGGCGTGGCCGGTGGTCATGGAGCCGTCGTGGCCGGTGTTCATGGCCTGGAGCATGTCCAGCGCCTCGCCCCCGCGGACTTCGCCGACGATGATCCGGTCCGGCCGCATGCGCAGCGACGTTCGCACCAGGTCCCGGATGGCGATGGCGCCCTTGCCTTCGAGGTTGGCGGGCCTCGCCTCCAGCTTGACGATGTTGGTCACCTGCTGGAGCTTTAGCTCGGCGGAATCTTCTACGGTGACGACCCGGTCGCCCGGCGGGATGAACTGGCTGAGCGCGTTGAGAAAGGTAGTCTTGCCGGAGCCGGTGCCGCCGGAGATGACGATGTTATACCGGGCCTTCACCATCTGCTCCAGAAGGTCGGCTAGCCACTGGGGCAGGCTGCCGATTTCCACCAGCTTCGGGATGGTGATGGGCTCGGGGAACCGGCGAATGGTGACGGCGTGCCCGTCCAGGGAGATGGGCTTGAGCACGACGTTTACGCGGGAGCCGTCCTTGAGCCGGCCGTCCACGATGGGCGTTGATTCGTCGACTTTACGGTTGATCGGCGCGACGATCCGCTCGATGGCGGTCAGGAGTTCGGTGTCGTCATCGAACTCCAGGGGGTCGCCGAACCGGTCCTTGGCCAGGCCGGTCTGGCTCTTGTGCCCCTCCGTCCGGCGCTCCACAAAGATGCACTTTGGCCCGTTCACCATGATTTCGGTGACCTGCGGGTCCTGCATGGGCTCCTCGATGGGACCGAGCCCGAACATGGAGGAGATGATCCGCTGGACGATCTCACTCTTCTCAATGACAGAGAGGACCAGCGCCTGGTGCTGACCGTCGGCGGCGTTCTGGACCAACTCCCAGGCCCGCTGTTCCACCAGCGGGCGGGCCTCATCCAGGGAGAGCCCCTTGAACTCTGGCGCCTCCGTCAGCTCGGCCTGAATCTTGCGACGCAAGGCCTGGATCGCCGCCCGGCGCCCCTCGGGCACCGTACCGGCCTTCTGCTGCCGGCTGCGCAGAAACTGCTCAAGTTCACCCATTCAGTGCCGGTTCCCCCTCTCCGACCAGCGCCGCCGCCAACTGGACGATGGCGCCTGCGAAGGCGCTCCTGGGCGGAAGCTCCCAGGGTGCGCCCTGGTTGCCCAGTTGGGTCACCTGTGGGTCTTCTGGCAGAATGCCGGCCAGCGGCAGTTGCAGACGGCCCGCCAGGGCGTCGGCAGTCAGGCCGAGGGCCGACCCGACCCGGTTGAAGACCAGCAGCGTCTGGCCCGTGGGCTGAAGAATCCCCAGCAGCTCCTGCAGGTGGACCATGTTCCATCCGCACACGAAGTCCGGGTCGCCCACCAGCAGAATCTGGTCTGCGGCGGCCAGGGCCGCAAGGTTGCGGGGCGCGGGCTCTGTGGAGGTATCCACGATCACCCGGTCGTAGCTCGATTCCGCCAGCCGCTCCAGGAGCTGTCCGACCTGGTCGGCCTTGAGCCGGTCCATGATCCGCGGACGGGCGCCGCCGAGCAGGTCCAGCCGGCCGAACTTGACCGCCATAGAGGCCCGGTACCGGGCGAGGTCCAGGGAGCCATCGGTCATCCCTGCGGGCGTGGTCTCCAGCGCGGCGATCAGCGCCTCCATACCCATGGAGCGCTGCTGCACCTTGAAGATCACGGCCTGCGCGCCATACGGGGCCAGGTCCACCAGTGCCACCTGCTGCCCCTGGTTCGCCCAATAGCTGGCCAGGTGGGCGGCGACCGTGGAGGTGCCGGCCCCGCCCTTGGGGGAGTGGAGCACGATAATGGGCGCGCGCCCCTCCGGCCGGGCGGCCTCGTCCTGCGCCCGGGGCAGGGCAGCCTGCAAGCCCAGCGCCTGCGCCAGGTGCTGGGCCACCTGCGCGGCCGGCACGACCTCCAGGCCTAGCTGGGTTAGCTTGGCCGCGCGGGGGTCCTGCGGAAGCGCGGTGACGACGACCAGGCGGCCCTTCACCTGCCGCAGAACGGCAGTGGCGGCGGGCACCAGGTCGATGTCCAGGACGGCCACGCCGCCGCTCATGGCCAACAGAGCCGCCCGCAGGCTGTGCGGCTCGCCCGACAGAATCTCCGGTGGCACCCCGAGGGCGCGTAACTCAAACGCCAGCGCGTTTAGCACCGTCGGGTTTCGGTGAGCCAGCATGACGGCTTGCAGACCAACCCCTCCTTATTACTGGGTGGGAGTAGCAGGAGCATCTCCGCACTTACCCGCTCCCACGATATCTTCGCAGAGCTCATGGAGCTTGGACTGAATGGCGAAGCCCAGGAACTTCCAGGCCAGAATGCTCATAATGACTACCAGCGCGGCGATCAGTACAATCTCGATCATTTCCATGCCATGCTCATCGCTCACAAAGTTCCTGAGGAATCCACGGATCCGCTGACGCGCGTACCACAACTTACCAGGCATACTCTTGCCTCGTCCCCCTTAGAAATTAGTCATTAAGCTAAAAATCGCGGGTCCAATCATAAAGAGAAATACAACCGGCAGAATGAGCAGCACCATGGGCAAAAACATCTTGGTCGCAGCCTGGTGCCCAAGTTCACGGGCCGTATCCTTCCGCCTGGCCCAGGCTTCGGCCGCCAGATGGCGGCAAGTCTCCGTAAGGCCCGCGGCACCCCGCTCGCTGGTCTGTACGAGGGCCGTAACGGTCCGGTACAGGTCGTCCACCTGGCAGCGGCTGGCCATCCGCATGAGCGCTTCGGCCAGCGGCGCACCCAGCTCAACCTCGTCCGTCATCCGGCCCAGTTCCGCCCCCAGAGCGGTATCATCTTGCTGGCAGTATGCATTCAGGGCCGGGTGCAGGTTCATGCCGGCCTCGGTCATCATGGCCAGCGACTGCAGCATGGCGGGCAAGCGGTGGGTAATCTCCCGACGAATCCGCTTGGCCTCGGCTGTGATCCGGGAATCCGGCAACCCCCAGGCGGCCAGGGCGGCTACGCAAGCAACCAGGGCAATCAGCGAGTCACCGTCGGCATACATGAGTCCGGCGAACGTCAGGCCGCCAATCACGCCCAGCGCCTTGTAGACATACAATTCGGCCAGGCTCACGGGATAGCCGGACAGGGTCAGGTCGCGGGCCAGCCTGGTGTCCGGGTTCGGCGTAATGCGGAGCACGGCCAGGACCCGGTCTGTCCAGCGGAGGGTGGTGTCGCCCGCCATGCCGCTGCCGGCGAGAACGGACTCCACCCGCACGAAATCCGGCCGGCCGTCGTTCCACGGGTAAACCAGCAGCCAGACCAGGCTGCCGATCAGAAGGGAGAGCAGGAGCACCAGTGCGACGGCCATGTGTTTCCCTCCTTACACTTCGATCCGGACGAGTTTACGAATGATCATATGGGCAACGAGCACCATCAGGAGCCCGACGCCGATCAGCGCCTGCCCGACCACCGTCCCCGTGAGCGGATGCATATAGTCGGGTGCAATCAGGCTCAGGAGCACCAGCATGACCACCGGCATCAAGGCGACGATGGAGCCCTCGGCCCGCTTCTCCGACGTGAGCACCCGGACCTCCTGGCGCACCTGGAAGCGGTCGACATTCAGCCCCATCAGCGTCTGCAAGACGTGGACCAGGTTACCGCCGCGGATCCGGCAGATCATGACAGCATCGGTGAACAGCCGGACTTCTTCCAGTGGAATGCGGGCCGCCAGACCCTGGAGCACCGTGTCCAACGGCGAACCCAGGGTCAATTCGTCGACGACCCGGGTCAGTTCCAGGGCCATCAGGTCGCGCTCCCGGCCGGGGATGCGCAGCAAATCCTCCAGGGCTTGTTCCATGGCCTGCCCGATGGCGCGGCCCGCCCGCAGGGAGTTGACAACAGACTGGAGCACCTCCCGGAACTGGTCGGCAAAGAGCCACAGGCGGGCCTCCCGCCGGGAGCGCAGCCACTCCTGTACCACCAGCCAGCCGCCGGTGCCGCCACACACGAAGGAGACCGGGCCAAACAGGAAGCCCGCCGCCACAGCCCCGACGGCCACGGCCCCGAGTCGGAGGACCAGGAACAGGACCGGGTCCATGTTGAGCCCCGACGAAATGGCCAGGCTGGTCTGGCTGCTGCGAAAACCTTCCCACCGGTCACGTATCGCCTGGGAGGGCGCATCCCACGGGGTGGCCCGTACCTGTTCGCCCGGCATGGCCACCAGAAACACCAGTCCGCCGTTCACGAGTGCCAGAAGCCAGATCACGCGATCTCCTCCCGGGGGTTACTTGGGGATACCAGCCAGGACGGTCTGCAGTTGCCCTTCCGCCTGCGCTTTGAGCACCTCGTTGACGTCTTCTTCCCTGACCATCAGGAGCAGGCTGGTACCCTGTTCTGTCACCACCTGAGCGGCCTGGCTGAGCACAGGGCGGACATCGCCCTGCTTGACCCGGAACAGTAGCACAAAGTCGCCTGCCACGGCCCCGGGGTTTGAAGCCTGTATGCTGACCGCGGCGTACCCGGTTTTGACCCGCGCCGCCAGGGGAACGGCGCTGGTCTTGAGTTTTTCCGGGTGTGCCGGGTCGGCGATGGCCTGTTCGCTTTTCAGGAGGACCTCGCCGGACCGGAATTTCCGGAAGGCCACCTTCTTGCCCACCAGGTCCTTGGCGCTGGCATAGGCGTCCGGGAAGAGCCTGCCAGCGGTGGCGGCATCGACCCGGACTTCGGTGAGGAGGACAGCCGTAAGCGGGGTAAACGGTTGAATTTCCCCCTTGGTAACGACCACCACGGTCGTCTTGGGCTGCAGGGACATCAAGACGAGGATCGTCAGCCCGGCGCTGACCAAGGCCAGTAGGGCGGCAAGCCAAATCCGTTGCTGTCTGCTCAAACGTCTCTCTCCTTTGATCCGGGCGATCTGCGGGCGGCAGCCTCAATTGGCCGATTTCGGCGGCGTCGGCGGTGGGCATTGCTCCCGGATGACCTGGTCCCGAGTCGGGAATTTGGAGGTGTCGGGCGGATCGCCTTCGGCAACCGGGGCCCGGTAGGTAATCATCGTGCCGTCGGGGCAGGTGAGGATCTGCACAGGATTTCCTCTGCAGCCGGTTTCACCGTCCTGGTGGCTCGCGCAGTCCTTCAAGGAGTTCAGGTCCGGGATGTGCATATCGGCCTTGATGGAGTGCTTGACCCCTTTCGAGCTCTGCTTGCCGGCGGTCTTGTCCAGACGGTTCTTCTTGGAATTATCGATATATGTAAACTTCTGCGCGTATTTCTGCTTCTCGGCCGTGTCCTTGCCATATTGGGCCTCCAGCACTACTTCCAGGGCCTGTCCGGCCCCTTCCACATCGCAACTGACCTGGCGGTAGTAGTGGAGCGGCTCCTCGCCGGGCAGCAGCGCTTCGTCGTCATCCTCAAAGACGGCGATCAGCGTGTCTAGCGCCTTCGGCGTCCACCAGCTTTCGATGAACCAATAATCGGGACGCACCCAGGCGATGGCGCAGGCGGAGGATTCGATCTGGTCTTTCATCACGATCCTGGTGAGGATGCCCGGAGTGGGGGCGGTGGCGGTCACCTTGACCCACTTGAACGGGGCCGGCCAGGCCCAGGGCAGGACCTTGGTCACTTCGGTCGTGATCTGCCCATGCCCCGTGAGGCTCGCGACCCGTTTGACGGGGTTTTCGGCGTCGGTGGTGAAGACGCGCGCCTCCACATCGGCATTCGGCAGTCGGATGGTGTTAAACACAAAGCCGTCGACCGGGATCGGGACGAATCCCAGCCAGACGATCTTCGTGGGAATCGGGACCGGCAGCAGCTTTTGCGTACCCACGGCGGCGAGGGCGCCGGCGGTGGCCGCCGAGCGTGTCTGGGCCTTGTAGTACATCACCTGTCCGAGGTCGATCGTGCCGAGGAAGAGCAAAAGGACCACCGGTATGAACAGGACCGCCTGGACCATGACCGCACCCCGTTGGTTGTCACGGGGGGAGGCCGAACTACCGCAGACCCTTCGTCCGTTCATTCCATGCCACCGCCCTTGCCGTTACCACCCAGCTTCCGTCCCTGCTGCACGCATACTCCATGCCGCTCTCAGCGACCCAGCCGCTGAGGAGGCGGAGCGCCTGCGCCCGGGACTGGGGCCGCCCGGAGAAGAGAGCGCCCGCCATGTCAGATGCCAGGCGCACGTTGTCCACCACAGCTCCGGCCTTGTCACCGAGTTCCTGTCCCTTGTCGGCGTAGTACTGGACCTGTTCAACCAGCCGGTGCACCTGGTCCAGCAGGTCTTCGCTGGAGGGATCGGAAACAGTGGGAGGCGGATCCCCGCCGCCAATGTGTACCTGTGGGATGCGGAACGGCATTTTGTAGCAGGCCACGCTGGCGGTGAACCCGTACTCCGGCAGCGGGATGTTCAAGGTGAGGCCCTGGTACCGTTCCTTGGAGAGGCCCTTGGGCGGGTCATCGGTGAAGGCCCCGGCAACATCGCGAATTGCCGCTTCGACCGGCGGAGCGATCGACCAGACCGCCACGTTCTGAGAGACGTGCCAGGTCAGGGCCATTTTGACGTACAGGTAATACCCGCACAAGAACCCGCCAAACATCAGCAGCACGAGTATCGGCAGGATAACTGCGGCCTCGACGGTCGCAGCGCCTGTCTGTTTGCCGGCCAGGCGGCGTAAGATGGCACCCACGGTAGCGGCACATCTCCTTTGCCGGAGCCAAGCTACGGTCAGTCGTTGGTGATCTTCAGGAACCGGGTCCCGGACTGCCCGTTCGTGCAGCTAATGGCGATCGGGACATCCTGCGGATTGGTGTTCGCAACGGCGTAAAACACCCAGTTCACGGAATTACCGGCCTCGGTCGGCCTGGGGTTGTTTTTCACCAGGTCCTCGGCCTGGGAGCGGCCGGATTCAAATACGACGTCCGCGTAGCAGGAAACGGGATCTTTCGGGGTCGTCCCAATCCTGATCCTGGTGGATGCCGGCTGGAGGTGCGCCACGTTAAGGGAGTCGGCGGACGTGAAGGGGCCGCCGTTCTCGCTGATCTCGATGGTTACCTTCAGGGGCGGCAGCGACTTGAGGGACCGCTCTGACCAGAACGCCGCCTGGGTGGTCACGACGAGGCCGTGGCCCCGGCAGATATACCCAAGCGCCCCGGCCATTCCCCCGCCGGGTCCGGAATAGGACTTGAACTCCTGAGGCGGGTCCTGCAGTAGATCGCTGGTGTCGGTCCACAAGGACCGTACGTTGGCCCATAGCTCCTGGCCTTCGTGGACGGCTTCCTTGGCGTCGCGGTAAATGTCCACGACCTTGTCGGCAGAAGCCAGGACATCGTCCGGAACCACGCCATTCAGGTCCTCAAGCAGTTCGGGCGGCGCCGGCCTAAACGTCGGCAGCGTCAGCGGCACCCGGAAGCAGGCGCCGGCGACGATGAGATCGCCTTGCTTCTGAACCAGCATCTGCACCCTGGCCCGGGGCAGGCCATAGGTTTCCGTAAACTCGCCGTATCGGTACAGCGGGCCGTTGGCTGGAATCCGTGCGGCCGCTTCGCCGGCGGCCAACTCCCGGGCCGCGCGTTCAGCAGTCATTTGCAGGGAGGCCTTGGCCAGGGAGCTGTAGGCCACGGCACTTCCGCCCCAGATGATGACGAAGAGCACGGGCAGTACCAGAATGAGTTCCAGTGTCATACTGCCGCGACTACCCCGGCGCATTTCGATTCACCCCCTTCCGGGGTCCTTGGCGCAATAAGAAGTGCTATCTTAATTGCCTATTGCCATTGTAAGATCGGAGTTATCAGTGACAATAGTTAGAATGGATCAAGGATACCGTTATATATGTAGAGTAATAGGATTCACTTAGCGTTCTTACGGTTGATAATTCGATGTAAGCCGAATTACGCCTTCTATATAGGTGGGACAAGTATGCTGGAAGGCCGCGTGAAATTGCACCGCGCACACCTGCAGGCGGACTGCCCGAGCCAGAAACTGTTTGTCGCTCTGACCCTGCGGCCGGCTCCCGAAGCTGTGGCCGCCCGGCCGCAGTTGGCGGTGGCCCTGGTGGTGGACACCTCGACCTCCATGCGGGACCCCATCACTCAGCCGCCGGCCGCGCCCGGGCACACCGTCCGGCTGGATGCCGACGCCGTTCCTGAGCCGGCCATCGCCTTCGTGGGCGTAACGAAGATGGACCTGGTGGCGGGTGCCATCGCGTCCCTGTTGGAGTCCGACCTGCTGCGCCCGGAAGACCGGGTGGCCGTGGTCAAGTTCGATGACGATGCCGAGGTGCTGCTTCCCCTGGCCTCCCCGGCCGACCGGGACCTTCTGCGGCAGGCGGTGGGAATGCTGGGCCGGTATTCCGGCGGTAGCCGGATGGGCGAGGGGATGTGGAGGGCGCTGGGCCTCATGGAGGCCGAGCAGCGGAGCCGCAAGCTGATTCTCCTGACCGACGGGCAGGCTCACGATGAGCCGGTGGTGGCCGCCGTTACCCAGCGGCTGGCTCGGGCCGGTATTCCGGTTACAGCGGTGGGTATCGGTAACGACTGGAACGAAGACCTGCTAACCTCGGTGACGGACCGGACGCAGGGCAAGCCGCTGCATGTCGTGTCGGATGCCGCTGCGGCAGGACCCGCCGGCGTGCGGCCCGCCGATCTGCCCGTCGCCATGCTGACGGAACTGGAGCGCATGACCCGGGAAGTCGTGACCAACCTGCGCCTGGATATCAGTGCTATCGCCAACGTGACCCTGGACCGGGTGACCCGCGTTTACCCGTTCGTCAATGAAGTGGATCTCTCCATCCAGCCGTACCCGCTAGGGAGCGTGGAAGCGGACGACGCGGCCGTCTTTGTCCTGGAGCTGACCCTGCCGGCCCGAGCAGCCGTCCGGGTCCGCCTGGCCCAACTGGTCGTGACTTACGACGTGCCGGGACCCGGGATGCGGCGCCGCCGCTGGACATCGTGGTGGAGTTCACGCAGGATGGGGCGCTGGCGGCGTCGGTGGACCTGGAGATCATGCACCGGGTTCAGCAGCGCAACCTGGTCACCATGATCCGGCAGGCTACACTGGAGGCCCAGTCCGACCCGGCGCAGGCGGTCCGGACGCTGCAGCTGGCCCGGACCGTCGCCCTCCGGCAGGCCAACGACCCGATGACGGTCGTGCTTGACCAGGCGCTGGCCGAACTGCAAACCAGCGGCAAGCTGGGCTCAGGTACGGTGAAGACGTTGAAACTCGGGATGAAAACCCTGACCGAACGGGCCGCCATGAGCCCGCTGTCGCCGGAGACCATCCGGCGCATGACCGGCATCTAGGCACGGCGTATGGGGGCGATGTGATGGGCAACGAAGAGCGTCCGCAGCCAAAACCGCTGGAAGAGCTGGTCCTGCCGTCCGTGCCCCGCGGGCAGACGCCCGGGCCGGGCAGCGTACTGGAATGGGCCGGGGAGCAGTACGTGGTGGAGGCCGCCCTGCCCGGCGGCTGGTACCGGGCGCACGATGCGGCCGGCCGGCCGGTGCAACTCCGGCCCGAAGGCGAGTTGAACCCGGTGGCGCTCCGACCGCACCCCCTGTTGCCGGTACCGCTCTACACCGGGCCTGAGGGCTGCGTGCTGCCCTGGGTTGAGGGTTCGCCACTGCAGGAGGGAGCCCTGCCGCTGCCGGAGGCCCTGGCGCACCTGACGGCACTGGCCCGCTTTATGGCCCTGCTGGAAGCCACCGGGTACGCTTTGGTGGACCTGGACCCGGATGCACTGGTGTTGAGCGAAGGCGGCCTCATGCTGCGCGTTCCGCCCCGGGTCTGCCACATCGGCAAGACGCTGCCCGCTCTCTACCGGGAGGGCTACACCCCCGGCGAGGTGAGCCTCGGCGGCGTGGCCACCGGTCGGGAAGGGGTGTACGTGCTGGGCGGGGTGCTCTACCGGCTGCTCACAGGCGCACACCCGCCGCTGGACCCGACCCTGGCGCCGGCCGGCATCAGCCTGCCGGGCGTGCCCCAACTGCTGGCCAGTGCCCTGGCTGCCGATGCGGTCCGGCTTACCCCCCAGCAGTTTATCAATGCCCTCCTGGCGCTGGGCGCCCCGCCTGACCCGGTGCTCGCGGTCGGCGCCGCCACGATCATTGGCCTGAACCCGGACCGCCTCCTCAACGAGGACGCCTACGGCTACCAGAGCCGGGTGGTCGAGGCGCACGAGCGCCGGGTCCGGCTGCTGACGGCATGCGTGGCCGACGGCATGGGCGGCATGGACGAAGGGGAAGACGCCAGCCGGGCGGCGGTGGATGCTTTCCTGGCCGGCTACCCGCCCGAGCATTGCCACGGTGAGGCCCAGGCCGACTGGACGCTGGAGCAGGCCTGGTCAGCGGCGTGGGCCGTCGGCGATGCCGTCAACGACAAGGGCGGCTGCACCTTCACGGGGGTCGCCTTCGTCGGGGCCCGCTGTACGCTGGCCCACGTGGGCGATTCCCGTGCCTATCTTTTCAGCCGGGGGCTGCTGACCCAACTCTCCCGGGACCACTCCCTGGTGGCCGCAATGGTGGCAAGCGGGGTGATCACGGCGCAGGAGGCCCGGACCAGTCCGGACCGGAACAAGCTGCTGCGCTCCCTGGGCATGCTCCGGCGGGTCGACGAGCGGTATATCGAAGACCTGGCACCCACCACCGGTGCGCGGACGCTGGATCTGGGACCGGGTGATGCCGTGCTGCTGGTCTCCGACGGCGTTTGGGGCGAACTGAGTGACGAGCAGCTGCTGGAGTGCGTCCGGGAGGCCCCCGAGCAGCCGCAGCGGGTGGTGGCCCGCCTGCTGGATGCCGTCGTCGCGGCTGGCGCACCGGATAATGTTACAGCGGTCATGATCGCCAGAGTGCAATAGCGCTGGTAGTGTTCAGCGGAGGAGGTTTCAGCGGTGGCAGCCTGTCCTTATTGCGGCTACAGCCCGATTGAGCCCGAAATTGAGGTCTGCCCGTCCTGCCGGGCGCCCCTGGGCTCCTTTGCCCTGCCCGCGGGCGCCGTCCTGCAGGAGGGCAAGTACCGGGTGGATAAGGTTCTCGGACAGGGCGGTTTCGGCATTACCTACCAGGGTTGGCATGACGCCCTGGCGTGTCGCATTGCCATCAAGGAGCTGTTCCCGGAAGGGTCGTTCCGGCGGGGCCGTACCTTACAGACGTCACGGCTGCTGGGCACGGCAGGGTTTGCCGAACAGAAGCGGGCATTCGTGGACGAGGCCCGGACACTGGCGCGCTTCAGCCACCCCGGCATTGTCCGCGTGCTGGATGTCTGCGAGGAGAACGGCACCGCCTATCTGGTGATGGAGTACCTGGAAGGCGAGACGCTGGCCAGGCGCATCGTCCGGGAGGGCAAGCTGGCACCGGCCGTGGTGCTGCGGCTGGCAACGGAAATCGGGGACGCGCTCAGAACCGTCCACGGCGCCAACCTGCTGCACCGGGATATCAAGCCCGACAACATCTTCCTCACCACTGACAAGCGGGTGGTGCTGATCGACTTCGGGGCCGCCCGCAGCTTCGTGCCGGGCAAGACCCAGCACCACACCCGGCTGGTGACGCCGGGCTACGGGGCGCCGGAGCAGTACACCTCGGAAGCCCGGTTCGGCCCGTACACCGACCTGTATGCCCTGGGCTGCACCCTGCACCACGCCCTGACCGGCATCGTGCCCCCGCCGGCCACCGACCGGATGATGGGGGCCAAGGTGCCGCCTCTGCCCCGCGACGTGACTGACGCGGTGCGGAGCGGGCTGGAGAAAGCGATGAGCATCGTGGTGGAGGACCGGCCCCAGGATGTCGCGGCCTTCCTGTTGCTGATCGTCCCCGGCTACGTCGCACGGGACCCGGCCCGCTCGGAGGAGCCGTCCCGTCCGCAAACGCTGGTCCATGCCGAGGCTCCGGCCGAGCCCGGCCCCATCCCGGAGACCGCAGGACCGGCCGTTCCGGCGCCGTCCACGCCTGACCAGCCTGCCCGCCGGCTGCTCAAACCGGACCTGCCCCCGGGCGGACCCTTCAAGCCCGACGTGCCGCCGATGCCGCCGGCCCCGCCCGAGGCTCCTCGGCCCGAGGTGGCGATGCGGATCCACCAGCAGGTGGCGGCCGCCCGGGACTTCCCCGCTCCGCCGCCGGCCCGGCCGCAGCCGTCTCGCCCGTGGATCAGGTGGGCCATCGGGGCAGCAGTGCTGGTGGTGGCAGGCGGTGGTGCGGCCGCTCTGACGCTGTTCCGCAGCGCACCCGAGACCGCCAAAGCCCCGGAGATCGCCGTGACGGCTAAGCCGTCGTCGCCCACCCCGACCCCGACGCCAAGCACACCACCGTCGGACAACACGTCCGGGTCCGCGACACCGGCGCCAACCTACACCCCGCCGCCCGACCAAACCCAGACGGCTCCCACCCAGCCAAAGCCGGGTACCTACGAGCCGCCGGTCGCTCCGACCCAACCGACCCGGCCCACGGGCTCCGGCGAAACGGGCTCTACCAAGCCCCCGACCACGCCGACCGCACCGAAACTGCCGCCGCTGCAGATCACCGACAAAGGGTACCAAGCGGTCACCCAGAATTCGGCCGTGATCGTCTGGACCACCAACCGCCCGGCCAACTCTTTCGTCACGATTTTCGACGGCCTGCACTCCCTGGACTTCGGCCAGGACGACCTGGCGCTCAATCATCGGGTCACCGCCTCTGGCCTGCAGTCGGGTACCCTCTACACGGCCACCTTCCGGTCCAAACTGGGCACTGAGAACGTCTCCGGACAGGTCTCCTTTGCGACGGCCTTCCCGGAGCTGTACATCACCGACTGGTTCGTGGAGTCTGTGCCAGGTGGCGTCATCGTGACCTGGACGACCTCTCGCCCCGCCAGCTCATTTGTTTCGGGGATTGAGTACTCATCGGGGCTGGGCCAGGTGGGGGTGGACGAGCGGGGTCTCGCCCACCGGGTTCAGATGAACGGATTCGCTCTCGGACAGGTTTACCTTATCCAGATTCGGACCGGCGACACCCGAGACACCGTGACGCTGCCCCTGACGGTCAGGACGGCCGACCCTGGCACCAACCTGAACCTCATCGCCTTCCGGGTCGATACCAGCGATTACTCGGCGACCATTACCTGGGTGACGGACAATCCGTCCAACTCGTGGGCCTACCTGCTGCCCACGACAGCCACCAGCCCCCGTTTCGGGGGCGATGAACAGACCCGGCTTCACCGGGTCACGGTCACGGGACTGACCACCGGTACAGCCTACCAGGTGCAAATCTCCTCTGAGAACTTGCAGGGCAGGTTCCGGCAAAACCTGAGCTTTACGACGGACTAGAAGCCGGTCCGAATATGAAGCCGCAAGCGCCTTCCTATCTCCAATAGGTGAGTGCTTGCGGCCGCTTTTAGACCAGAAACCTCGGCATCAAGCCCCCCGCCGTGACCTGCTTGATCGTTTCTTTGGTCGACTGTGCTCAGAGGCTTCTGGCCGTCAGTCCGCGGAAATCCTGTCATGGATAGACCTGGGAAGCCTACGCACCGTGAATCTCCGCGACCAGACCAATCCCCACATCGGTGACCGGGATCTGGATGATCAGGTCGCCCCCTTTCTGTTCCCACGGAACCGGCTGCTGGTTGACCGTCACCGCAGTGGGAACCCCGTGTCCCCGCAGCCGAATGATGACTTCGGTCCGTGCGGGCCGATAGTTCCCCACCGGCGGCGCCACCGTCACCACCGTCGCACCGACGTGCACCCGGCTGGTGACACGCGTCACGCTCCAGGCGCCCTGCAGGTAGTCCTGGCTGCTGCCATCATCTTCATACACCTCACCCGTGCCACTGCCGAACACATCGAAGGTCAGCGCCGTCGCCGGCTCATCGGTGTGCTGCACGGCGGGCCCGAGCGGGAGAATCGCGCCCTGCCGCACAAAGAGCGGAATCCGCGCGAGCGGGGCATCGGCCACAATGTACTGCTCCCCTGCGTGCAGGGCGCCCGTCCAGTAATCCACCCAGCCACCGCGCGGCAGGTAGACCAGCCGCCTGGTGGCGCCCGGTTGATAGACCGGGGCGACTAGCAGGTCGGCCCCCAGCAGATACTGGTCGGACAGGTTGTGGGTGTGGGGATCGTCCGGATACGCCAGCAGCAGCGGCCGCATGATCGGCAGCCCGGTGCGGTGGGCCTCGGCAAACACGGTGTAGATGTAGGGCAGGAACCGGTAGCGGAGCCGAATCGCTTCTGCCACCAGCGCCTCGGTCTCGGGCCCGAACGCCCATGGCTCCTGATTCCGGGTGGAGTCCGCGGCGTGGTTCCGGAAGAAGGGGGTGAACGCACCCAACTGGGTCCACCGGACCAGGAGTTCCGCCGTGGTATCGCCGCCAAACCCGCCGCAGTCGGTGCCCACGAAGGGCACCCCCGACAGGCCCATGCCGAGGCAAGTCGGGACCGACTGGAGCAAGTGCTCCCACCAGGAGTTGTTATCCCCCATCCACACGGCCGCGTAGCGCTGGATTCCGGCGTAACCGGAGCGGGTGACCAGGAACGGCCGTTCCTGCGGCCGGCGTGCGGCGAGACCTTCGATCGTCGCCGCAGCCATGGTCAGGCCGTAGAGGTTGTGCACCATGGCATGCGGCTGCTTGCGGCCAGACTCCCCCTGCAACAAGTCCCCGGGCACGGTGCCCTTGTACAGGCCCTCGGTCGCGGGCGCGGTGAAGTTGGCAGGCTCATTCATGTCGTTCCAGATGCCTGCCACGCCCGGGTCCAAAAGTGCGGCGTGCCGGCGACCCCACCATTGGCGGGTCGTATCCTGCAAAAAGTCGGGGAAGGCGGCTTCCCCGGGCCACACTTTGCCCACGTAAACCGCGCCGTCGGGGGTCGTCATGAAGTGGCTCTGTGCGAGGCCCTCTTCATAGACCGGGTATCCGGGGTCGACCTTGACCCCGGGATCAACGATGGTCACCACGCGCAGACCCATTGCCCGCAGGTCGGCCAGCAGTTGCGCCGGGTCGGGAAAACGCTCGGGATCCCAGGTGAAGACACGGTACCCATCCATAAAGTGAATGTCCAGGTAGATGACGTCGCACGGAATCTGCTTGGACCGAAACGCATCCGCAATCTCCCGCACCCGCGACTCGGGATAGTAGCTCCAGCGGCACTGCTGGTAGCCCAGGCTCCATTTGGGCGGCAGGGGCATGCGCCCGGTCAGCTCACTGTAACGGGTAACGACCTGCCTGGGGTCATCCCCCACGATCACGTAGTAGTCCAGTTCGGCTTCGGCCGTCTGGAAGCGCAGGTGATCCGGTTGGGTCTTGCCCAGGTCAAACTGCGTGAGCGCGGGGCTGTCCAGGAAGAGGCCGTAGGCAGCCCCCGGCTGAACCGCCAGGTAAAAGGGAATCGCCTGGTACATGGCATCCCGGCCCGGATGGTGCAGCGGGTCGTCGGTGGCCCACTGGGTCACGGTTTCGCCGCGCTTGTCGAGAAAACCCATCCGCTGGCCCAGGCCGTAAATGCGGGTGTCCGGGGCCAGCCACTTGGTTGCGGCGGCACCGTCCGGCGAAAACGCCGCTCCGGGGAGGGCATCCACCAGCACCGGCTTGCCATCAGCCGTGGCGATGGTGAGATGGAGGTCACGCTTGCGCACGGTCACGTGGAGACCAGGCGCTTCGCCACTCGTGGTCAGAATCAGCTCCTCCGGGGTCTCGGCCACCGTGGCCCGGGTGCCGGGCCAGTCCTGCCGGACCACCGCCCAGGAGGAGCGCTCGGCCAAGGGCTCGGGTCCCACCCGCACCCGGATGATGTTTGGCCCCAGCGCAGCCACAGACAGGTGGCAGCCCGGGATTTCCAGCGACAGATAACGGATCACTACGTTTCCTCCTCCACGGCGGCCTCTTCCGTGACCAACCGCCCATACGGATGAATCACTTCCAGATCGGCCCCTTCCGATCCTGCATCCGCCTCCGGTGACCGCGGCAGATACAGGCGCACCACCCTGCGCTTTGGCGCCTTGCCCCGGTTTCCCATGCCTTCGCCGAGTGTACGCCCCACGGCTAGATCCAGCGGGGGAAACCCATAGGTGTCTGCAGGAAGACCACCCGCAAGCCACTCACGCGCGGCGACCTGCACCGTGATCTGCCACCAAGAAGAAAACCGGGGGCACACCCGCATAAGAAGACAGAGCCGGGCGCCCCGGCTCTGGTCGTTTACTCCGGCTCCGTCGGGTGAAGGTGCCGCAGCTCGACAAAAACACCTTTCCCCCGAGCCGCAGGACGGGTATGATCGGAGTTGTAGGCAAATCGTTGTGGCCAAACCGGTTGTACCCAAACCATTTGGAGGCGATTCTTTGGCCGATGACCGACTGATCCAGGCCGCACGGGCGGTCCTGGCGGACTTGACGCCGCTGGACTTCGACTGCGGCGTGCTCTGCGGCCAGAAATGCTGCAAGGACTACGCCCCCGACGTGGGGGTTTACCTGCTGCCCGGCGAGCTGCCGCTCTTCGACGGCACCGAGGATTGGCTCACCTGGCAATTTCACCGGACCGATGACTACGACTTTGCGCCGTCCTGGTCGAAACATCCGCACATTCCGTTCATGCGCTGCCACAGGCTCTGCGACCGGGAGAAGCGGCCGCTGCAGTGCCGGGCCTACCCGCTGGCGCCTTACCTGAACGAGGACGGGACCGTGGACGTCCGCTACGACCCATTTGCCGAGGGAGTCTGCCCGCTGGTGGAGCGCTACCGGGTGGACCAGCTCCGGCCGGAGTTCGTGGCCGGGGTCAGGCAGGCCTGGGCGATATTGATGCAGGACCCGGAGCTGCTGGACCACGTCCGCTGGCTGACGGAGCAGTTGAAGGCCTGGGCCGAACTGCCCCACATTGATCTGGCGGAAGAGGCGACATGACGGCGGGGCTCAGAGGCGACCTGGGGTTGCCGCCGCTGCCGGATTATTTGCAGCCGGGACTCAAAGTCGTGTTCATCGGGTTCAACCCCGGCGAGCGGTCCGCACAAGTCGGGCATTACTACGGCTACCCGGGCAATCGCTTCTGGTGGCTGCTCTGGCAATCCGGCCTCACCGACCGGCAACTGTTGCCCGCGGAGGATGCCGGCCTGCCGGCCTACGGCTACGGGATCACGGACCTGGTGGACCGGCCCAGCAAGTCCAGCGGCGACCTGGCCGGCTGGGAGTTGCGCTCCGGCCGGGAGCAACTGCTGGATAAGCTTCGGGCATTCCGGCCGCAGGTGGCCTGCTTCAACGGCAAGGGCGTCTACGCGGCGGCCGCCGGCGTCAAACGGGTGGCGTACGGCTTTCAGCCGGACTCCCTGGTGACCGGCGTGCAGGATTTCGTGGCCGCCAGCCCCAGCGGGCGGAACCGGGAGCCGGTGAGCGAAAAGCTCAGGCTCTATCGGGTGCTAAGAGTGCATATAAAATAGCATTCCTATGCGAAGTTTTTATCGTATAATTGACTGCATGGAGCCCTAACGAGTTGGGCGCTTACGCCACGAGGAGGAACAGAGCGTGCTGTTTCAGAATTCCAAAGACCAGATGTTCTTCGAGCTGCTGCGGTCGGCGGCGGACAACGCCGTGGATGTCGCCAACGTGCTCGAAGAGTTGTTGATCGACCCGTCCCGCTTTCCGAAGCTGGCCCCGGCGATCAAGGATCTGGAGTCCAAGGGTGATCATTTCACCCATGATCTGTTTGCCCTGATCAACAAGTCGTTCGTCACGCCCCTGGAGCGGGAAGATTTGGCTGCCCTGGCCGTGGACATCGACTCGGTGGTGGACGGCATGGAGGCGGCGGCCTCCCGCATTGCCATCTATCAGGTCAAGGAGAGCGACAAGTTCCTGAAGGCGTTCGCCCAGGTCCTGAAGTCGCAGGTGGCAGAACTGGTCGCCGCCATCGACCTGGTGGCCGGGCACAAGTTGCTCTTCGTCCGGGACCGGGCGTACCAGATCAACACGCTGGAGAACCAGGCCGACGACATTCTCCGGAGCGGGCTTTCGGCCCTCTTCGAGAACGCCAAGGCCGATCCGGTCAAGTTTATCACCATGAAAGAGATTTACGAGACGCTGGAAGAGGCCACCGACCGGGCGGAAGACGTCGCGGTCACCCTCGAAGGCGTCGTCATGAAGCACGCCTGATCTTTCTCGCTACAGCGAAGACCCCCGCCTGGTGCACACACCGGGCGGGGGTTTTTTGGTTGCGTCCGGGCGGGCTTGATTATCCTGTGAAATTATCGAACTAATCCGAACGGCCAACGTAATTTCCGGTAGATTCGTGACGAAACCGCTGTACTCATTTTTGGTCTCCTGGCGCTGACCATCGACCTCGGGCTGGTTCCGCAGCGGTGGGCCGAAAATCACGCTCTTCAACCCGCATTTCGTCCCGCTGACCCGGCTGGACGAAGCGACCGGGTTTGGCGTGGTCCAGCCGTCCAACTACGAGTTAGCGGACCGGTCGCCCCTGCACGTGGCCGGGTTTGCCCGGACGTCGCGTTCGAGGCCACGGACCGGCCTGAACGGGGCTTTGTGATCTTCCAAGGGGAGGAGGCCGGCACGCTGCTGATGGTGCCGGTACGCTTCCACCGATAGCAGTTGGGGTAAAGCACGAGGAGGGAACATTGTCATGCCGAAGCGTAGTTACAAGCGCACACTGGGTTTCGTGTTGGCGACGATGCTCGCAGGCGGGCTGTTGGCTTTTGCCGCCGTCAGCGTGTTGCGCTGGCACGGCGGGCAGATTGCCGGCGTACCGGAGTCGCGGTCGATCTCAGCCGCAGTGCTGGAACTGGGCAAGTCGCCGCTGCTGGTTCAGGAAACGGCCCACCGGTTGTCTACGTCGCGGGTGGGTTTCGCCGTGGACATCGACAAGGATACGTACCTGATCATTTCGACCGGAGACGGGGGCGAACGGATCGCCATGGACACCGTTCGGGTCCGGTCCGGCAAAATGGCCGACGTGCTCCTGAAACAGAGCCCGAACGGGTCCCGGTTGCTGGTCGTGAGGGTGGCCGGCAAAGACGTGAAGGGCCTCCTGCTCCGCTATTACATCGACAACACGGTCATCATCCCGTCGATGGTCAACCCGAACTACGTCCCGCCGGTGGCCTTGCCCGCCAAGACGAATCTGGTGCTGGTGGAACCCCGCGCCGGCGCCCGCATCGCCGGCAAGACCATGATGGTCTCCGGATTCGCCCGCCTGGGGGTGGACGAGCGGTTCAGCGTCAAGGTGATCGCCGACGGCAAGGGCGTCGTGCTGGCCTCGCAGGAAGGACTCCGGGCGGCGGCCCTGGCGCCGGACTGGGGCTCCTTCTGGGAGACGATTCAGGTGCAGCTGCCGCAGGGCATTACCGGCGTGAATGCCACGGTCATTCTGTTGAACGAGAAGACCGGTGAGAAGATCTCGGTGCCGGTGCATTTCGGCAAGTAAAACAGCAGGTGCGGCGCCGGATGGCGCCGCACCGTACTTTCTAGCAGTAGCGGGACCGGAGCAACCAGCGCAGTTCTGGCAGCGACTGCCGGACCAGGTCTCCGTCACCGTCTTCGTAGCGGCCGCAGCGAATGGAGACGGCCGCCCGGACGGCCTGATGCCACCGTTCGTCCAGCATTCGCAGGGCCCAGTCGGCCCCTGCTGATTTAGTCGTCGGCATGCCGGTCTCCAGGGCGCAGGCGGGACCGGAGCAGGTTCAGGAACTCGCACGCCGCCTCCTGGGCGGTTTCGGCGGCCCCGCGGACTTCGGCCAGGAATTGCCGGACGGATTTTCGCACGTGCTCCCCGGAAACCACCGGGAAAACCGCCTGCGGCTCGGGACCGAAACAGGCGATGCCCTGTTCCCGCATGTTATAAATGTTGTCTGCCGAAAGCAGGATTTCGCCCACCCGCGGCACGAAAACGCCCCGCTCGCAGCCGGGCACCGGTGCGGTCGTGCCTTCGGCCGTGAGCATTTCCCGGGGTGCGTAGTCGCCTTCGAGGCGCGCCGCATCCGGGAAGCGCCGTCGCAGCTCGTGGTGCAGTTGCGTCACCGCCAGCCCATCTTCCTGGGAGAGCTTTCCGTCCATCACCACCAGGAAGTCCACATCGCTGGTCGCCTCGCAGAAGTCGCCCATGGTTAAAGAGCCACCAAGGTAGACCCCTACCAGGCGGTCGCCCAATATGACGAGAAGCCCGCTTACGAGCGCTTGCATGGTGCTGCGAATCGTGTCCGGTAGTTGGTGGAGCATCAAGCGAACCTCCTCAGGAAAGGGACGGCAGGCCACAGCCTGCCCGGCTCTATCGGGCCGGGACAAAGAAAAACGCCACCGCAATAATGAAATACGCAGCCAGCAGCATGAATCCTTCCAGCCAGTTCGTCTCCCCGTCCCGGGTAATCTGATTCACCGTCAGCACCGAGATGAGGATCGCCACCAGCTCGGAGGGTTGGAACTCCAGGGACATCCCCGACCCGAAGAGGTGTGAGGCCAGCACGGCAATCGGCGCGACCAGGAGCGCAATCTGGGTGGTGGAGCCAATGGCGATTTCGACGGCAATCGCCATCCGATCCTGCAGGGCCATGGTCACAGCAGTGGCATGTTCGGCGGCGTTGCCGACCAGAGCCACTACCACAATGCCGACAAACAATTCGGACCAGCCCAGCTGGTTTATGACCGGTTCCAGGCTGCCGACCAGAATTTCGGACATGACCACCACGCCTGCAGTGGCCCCGAGGAGGACCGCGAGGGCGGTCCTTTTCGACCATTTGGCCTGCTCATGCATACCGGCTTCAGCGACGAACAGGTGGGAGTGGGTCTTGAACGAAAAGTAGAGGCTGGCGGCGTACACGACGAGCAGCGTGACCGCCGTCCAGAGCGAGAGCGTCTGCAGGCCCGGCTCCTTCATGGGGTGGGCACCGGCATGGAAGATGGCCGGCACCACCAGCGCAGCCAGGGCGATGAACATGAGGCTTACGTTGAAACGGGCCACGTTCCGGTTGAAAACCTGGGCCTTGTGCTTCAGGCCGCCGGCGAAGGCGGCTGCGCCGAGCACCAGCAGCGAGTTGCCGAGAATGGAGCCGGTTATCGAGGCCTTGACCACTTCGAAAAGCCCGGCCCGGATGGCCAGAATGATAATGATGAGCTCGGCGGCATTGCCGAATGTGCCGTTTAGAAACCCGCCGATGCGCGGCCCGCTGTGAATGGCCACTGCTTCGGTGGCTTGCCCCATCCACGCGGCCAGCCGGAGTACGGCGATCCCAGAAGCGACAAACGCGATGGTCGGATTGTGACCGATGAAGTCGGCCCACAGGGCAACCGGAATCCCGAGCAGCAGGACGTCCGCATATGACACAGACATCGATTCCCTTCTACACAAAGCACTTCTCCAGGATTCTCCAAGGTTCTCGGATATCCTTTCGGTCGGGGGAGTATCCCGCCCAAAGATGGGGAGTCTATACCCAATGGCGCCCACCTGGTCGAATTCTAGCGAATCATTGCGTATCAGCCGTGATTGTGTTGGCTCTTGTGGACAGGCAGTCGTCAAGGGGCCGTGGTCCGCGTTGATGGCGGCCGGGGGCATCCGGTATACTCTGCCTACACGCTAAATCCCGAAAGGGGGCGGGGGAACCAAACGGCGCCGGTCATGGCGCCCGGGGTGAATGCGGCTTGGCAGAGCCGCTAGGGTTACTTTGGCAACCCGAATCCGTCAGCTAACCCCGCAAGCGTAGTCAAAGGGGCCGGTCCAACGCCATCCCCGGACAGTTTGGCGAGCGGCAGCGCCCTATCCCAAGGAGGAAGGACCACTTGAAACAGATGCAGCAAGTGACCCCGTACGGCGGAGACCCTCCGCAACTGTTCAGGCGGGCGACTAACCAGAAGCGGAAGCCGGTTCAATCCACTGCGGCGATTCTGGCGCAAGGCGTTACGCTCTCGCAGGTACAACAAGCGGTGAAACGGCTGCGGCCCCTTATTGAACGGGGCGACTAATTTTGACGGTCCGACTCAGCACCAGGTACGCCTATGCGTACCTGGTTTTTCGCGGTGCGCCTCGCAGTCATGCAAGTCAGGAGGTTCAAGTCCTCCCAAGGCCGTTTATCCTGTTCGGTCTTGTAACTGAAAGACAAACAAGTGGAAATCCCACTTGGGCAGTGCGCCCCGGTGACGGGGCGTGC
>DASXVX010000037.1:0-59221 GCA_036504075.1 Symbiobacteriaceae bacterium
AACTGGCGGAGCCCAGAGGTTCGGCCCTGGATCGACTGCTCCCCTGGTCGGAATCGCTGCCCCAAACCTGCCGACTTGCCAAATCATAGCGTACCATCAGGCAGTCCTCACCGTCACGGTGGGGACTTTTTGACGCTTACGTTGGTTCATTCTCCATGCCGAGCATCGGTAAAGCGGATGTAACGTTAAATACTACCGAAAAGACTACTTACTGGATCAACAATGCAGGTAGAATGCTGGGGCGTCTCCGACCAACTCGAAAACACAAATGAGGGTTGAAGGAGCTACCAAAGAACTTCTGCGCTTGGCCGAGCAAGCCCCTTCGCTTCCGGTGCGGGCTTTGGTTTCTTTCAAGACACGGGTACGGCCGAAGCAAGCGCTGGAGTGGTCGGAAGGTCACGGACTGAAGGCTACCACGCTTTTCCATGCATGCACTACGGAGAAGAATACATTTCGAGGCGGCTATTTCGTTGTCCCAGGGGAATCGCGGGCAGAAGCTGTAGCTCATTACAGCGCAAGGTACCGGGCTGTGCTTGAAGGGCATGCCAAAGTCGTTCGGCAGTCTCTGGAGACCCCACCCACTCAAGAAAAGGGCGATTTGGTCCCTGATCAGCGAAGCGTAGAGCAATATCATGTCTTGCTCCAGGATCTATCGGCGCAACTGGCGACATTTGAGCGTGAGGGCATACCGGTTTATGGCATTGAGGTGGTGGGGACTCCCGTGCAAATTAGGGCGTTCCAGACCCGCAACGACCAGGTGCGTTTGATTGAGCCGTTGGGTAAGGGACAACCCGCTGTCCCTCTGCTTCCCAACGAATAGAAAGGCTGACTGCCCCAAGCGGCCGGGTTTGCAGGTGGGCTGGACAGTGACAATTTGGAGGGGTGAGGATGCGCACTTGGAGGCGTTGGGGAACAGCGTGTGCCTTGCTGGCGATGACACTTTTGCTGTCGGTCTCATCGCTGAGGAAGGAGCTGGACATATATCTGCGTTTGGCGATCGGGTTTTGACGGGAGGAGAGGCAGGTGACATACCGACGACTGGTGATTGTGAGAAATACAGCACCCCTTCGTTTTGGGGTGCTGTATTGGTATGGGTCAACCTCACTTTTCGATTCCTACGACCAGACGTTCCGCATGGTTTTTATCAAGAGCCGCATGTACGCCTTTAGCAACCGGAATGCACCGATCCCTACCGCAAACAGGATGACGTCCGCTGCCAGCCCGAGGACCAGAGTGGCGGCGGGGCCGGCACCCGATATGTATGTGCCGCCGAAATGGCCGGCGGGATAAAAGAACTGCAAGACGTTGGCAAGCACTCCCCATACGGCAGCGATGGGAACGATCACTCCGAACGTACCCAGTACCGGGATGATAAACAGGCTGGACAGGCTGAAGCCGGCCAGAACACCCGCCGCCTTCAGCCAGCGGCCCAGGGTTGGCTGCCCCAGGCCGAGGAGCGCCTCCGCCGCGTATGCTCGCGCCAGCCGATCGGCAGGACCGAGCCGCTCCAACACTTCTGCCAGCGAACCGCCTGCGGCAACCGCCTCAGCGATGTGGCTGTTGATCTCATCGACTACCTCACTGCGTTCGGCTTCCGGCAAACGCTTCAGGCCCGCCCGAAACTGAGACAGGTACCGTGCCACGATCGGATTCTGCTCAAGCATGGTCGGCATTCCCTCCTCCGACAAGACCGTTTACGGCTGCGACCAGTTGCTGCCATTCGGACCGCCTGCTCGTCAGCACCGTCTGGCCCGCATCGGACAAGCGATAGTACTGCCGGGGCGGCCCCGCCGCCGACTCCTGCCAGAACGTGTCCACCCAGCGGTCTTTCTTCAGCCGCCGGAGGAGGGGGTAAATCGTCCCTTCGCCTGCAGCCAATTGCGGCGCCTCCCCCAGCCGGGTTACGATGTCATACCCGTACCGGGGCTCCGTTTCAATCAGCGCCAGAATGCAGAGTTCCAGCACGCCGCGTCGCAGTTGCGAGTTCCATTCTTCCATCTGGCTCACCTCACAGCTACAGTGTAACGCACAGTACTGTGCTTCGCAAGGTACTATGCGAAATATTAGAGCCGTTCGCAACGTGCGAACGGCTCATCATCCACAAGAAATGCACCGGAGTCGGTTCTTTGCTCGGCTGCCGGCGGCCAGGGTCCAGGGGCCAGGGTCCAGGTCCAGAGCGCGTCCCGCTACCGCCCCAGGTCCGGCGCCTTCAGCACCGCACCCGACCCCCGATCCACCAGCAAGTCCAGATGCCTCGGCTCCGGGCCGAAGTCGGCGTCCAGCCTCACCGCAAGCCCTTCCTTGACCAGATCGATGGTGGCGGCAGGATGATACCGGACAAACCGCTTAACGTCCCCGCCGTCCATTCCGGCGAGCACCGACGGAGCGGAATGGGCGGCAAACCAACGGGCGACTTCCGGCTGGGCCAGGGCCGCCTGGAAGGCCCGCCGGGGCGTCACCGCCGCGGCGCAACCCGCCAGGGCCAGGGTAAGGGCCAGAGCCAGTATCAAGCGAAGAAAAATCAGACGGCGCATGGCGGTCACTCCCGGGTCCGCGGGGTCTTCACCCAGGCGGACGGCCCCCGGCCCAGGGAGCTTAACACCAGGGCGCTGGAGTATGGCACCGGGAACAGGAAGGCGGCCAGCGGCAGCACCAGCAGCTGTGCGAGAGCGCCCATCTGTCCGAGCCAGTTCCGGGGGCGGGCCGCCTTGTCCAGGTGCTCCAGATACCGGAAGAACGCGTAGATCGTGAACCCCAGGTAGACCGTGGAGAGCAGGTTCATCGCCAGGTGCCAGAACGGCCCCAGCACGTTGGGGTCCACCAGCCCGAAGGCCCAGAGCGTAATGATCACCGGCGGCACCAGCGTCGCCGTCTGGTAGAAAATCCATTCGCCCTGGCCTTTCCACCACAGTTGGCGCAGCAGCTTGTGCCGCTTCGCTTCGTCGCAGTTGGTGGCCCCGCGGACTTTGGCCATCACCTGCAGGTGGCCGGTGGCCCAGCGGAGCCGCTGCCGGTAGAAGCCGGCGAACGTGGGCGGCGTCTGCTCGCTGGAGGGGTAGGGCAGGTACTCCGGCCACGCCCCGGCCCGCAAGTAGGCCCGGGTGCCCAGTTCGAGGTCTTCCGTCAGCGACGAGGCGTCGTAGCCGCCAATGTCGCGGACCAGCTTTGCCTCCACGAACAGGTTGGTCCCGCCCACGAACGGCAGGCGGCGGAAGAGCGCCGGCAGGTACCAGTCGTGGGCGATGGCCTGGTAAAGCGAGGCGATTTTGCAGAACGGCCCCATCTCGTACCAGTTGCGGACTTGAAAGACCGGTCCCTGGAAGATGCGGGGCGGCTCGGCGTCCTGCGCCCGCTCCTCCAGCAACCGGTGGGCCACGTGCAGCATCACCCGCGGGTCCGGGCGGCTTTCGGCGTCGTAGAAGCCGCACCAGGTCGTCCGCCCGTCCAGGTAGGCCAGCGCCCAGTTGAGCGCCCGACCCTTGGTCGAGGGCACCTCCACGCCCAGGCACCGGCCCCCCAGTGTGCCGTCGAAGTCCCGGGGCACCTCCACGTGCTTGAGCGCCGGCACCCCGGTGCGGGCCGCCATCTCCGGGAGCTTCCGCTCCATAATGTCCTGCGTGGTGGGGTAAATTTCGAGGTAAACGGTCGCGAGCCGCTCCTCCAGCCGGCCGGTCCGGCACGTCTCCTCCAGCCGGACCATGAGATCGGCGGCCAGGGCATCGCACATGGACTGAATGATCTCCCGGGTCAGCGAGTGATGCGCCCGGGCTGCCAGCACCGCGAGCCGGTGGCCCAGCGCCCGGCCGTCGCCGCCCCGCAGGTTGCAGAAGGCGACGGCCGCCGGAATGGCCAGCGAGAGCAGGGCCGCGTACTCCCGCTGCAGGTCGTCTTCCGAAGCGCCGGGCAGCCGGATGCGCAGAAGCCGCAGCAAATGGCGCTCCACCCGCCGGCCCCGATGCTGCAAGAGCCGGTCCGACGCTTCCCAGACCATGGGCCGGAGCAGTACGCCGGGAATCATCTGCAACAGATACATCGACTCGGACCGGCCCAACCGGCGGCGCACCTGGTCGAACCCTTCCAGAGCCAGTGCGCCCAGCAGCCCCAGCACCAGGCCGTCGGCCTCGGTCTCCGGGGGCCGGCCGCCGCCATTCTCATACCCTTTCGAAAGGGCGGCTGCGGCCACTTTCACTGCATTGTCGTGCCGGACTCGGGCGGAAAGCCGCTCCTTCTCGTCGGTCACCACCACCACTTCGTAGAGGTCGGGCGGGTACTGCAGCGTGGCCATGTGCTCCACCGTCCGCTCAATGACATCGGCCTCGTTGCGGGCCGGGACGACGATGGAGAACCGGGGCAAGGGCTGCCCCGCCTCGTGAGCGCGCTGGACCAGCCCGTCTTTGGTGACGGACGGGCGGCGCCGCCAGTAGTTGCTTTCGGCGTAGTGTTTCCACCAGAAGAGGCGAAGGAACAGCGCAAAGAAAACCAGGTAGCAGATCACCGCGCCCAAATAAATGTACTGAGGCGTAGTCAAAGTCATTTGCCTGGGACCCCTCCCATAGTTACCGGGTCACATACTGCATGGCATAGGGTTGGATTCCGGGCCGGGCTTTATGCTTCCGCTGCATACGAGAACCTGAGCGGTACACGCTAAGACCGGCGGCAGAGCGTGATCGCACCGGCCGCCGGAGGAGGCGCTGTTTTTCGTGATGCCTGTGGGTCCCATTCTGCTGACGCTGGTGGCCGTCCTGGTTCAGTACGGTTTTTTCGCCCGCACATTAGATGAACTCCGGTTCAGCCGCCGGGGTGCGCTGCTGCTGATCGCCGGGATGCTCCTGGGCAGTCTCGTGGAGCTCCCGCTGGTGCCCGGACTCACCGTAAACCTCGGGGGCACGCTGCTGCCGCTGGGGCTGGTCGTCTATTTCTTCCGAACGGCGGGCAGCCCCACGGAGCCGCTCTGGGGTTTGGCCGGAGCGGCGCTGACCGCCGGTTGCGTCTATCTCATTGGCCGGTGGTTCCCGCCCGGGCAGCCCACGGAACTGAACCTGTTTTTTCTGGATGCCCAGTATCTGTACGGCCTGGTGGCAGGTCTGGCCGGCTACCTGACCGGCCGGTCGCTCCGGAACGCCTTTGCCGCTGCCTGCCTGGGCGCCATGCTGGCCGACCTTATCCAGTTCGTCCTCCGGGTGCCGGGCGTGGTGCACGTGGGCGGCGGCGGCTTTCAGGAGACGGCGGTGGCGGCCGGCCTGCTGGCGCTGACGCTGGCCGGTTGGCTGGGCGAGGCCCGGCCGGCGCCGCCGGTCAATCAGTGAGAGGTTTGCTTGACGGCTGATACCGCAAACACCATAATAGGTTAGATGTAACTTCTGCTTCTGATTCGGTGCTCTCGGATATCTCCGAGGAAACCACCGAATCAGAATCAGAATCATCCCACGCACAAAGGGGGCGCTGGCGACATGGCGCGTCTGGCCAAGCCGGTCATTGCAGCCGTTACCCCCGGCAGCATCGCCGAGCGAATCGGCCTGTTACCCGGGGAGAAACTGTTGGAAATCAACGGCAAACCTGTCCGGGACGACCTGGACTTTCGCTTCCTCACCGCCGACGAGCGGTTGGAGCTAACCGTGGCCAACCAGACCGGCGAGCAGCGTCTGGTCACGGTCGATAAAGAGTTCGACGAAGACCTGGGCGTCGATTTCGGGGGGAAGGCGACGTTCGACGGCATCTACACCTGCCACAACAACTGCGTTTTCTGCTTCGTCCACCAGCAGCCCCGGGGCCTCCGGCCTTCGCTGACGCTCATGGACGATGATTTCCGGCTCTCGTACATGCACGGAAACTTTATTACGCTCACCGGCATCTCCGAGGAGCACTGGCGGCGGATTTTCGAGCAGAAGCTGTCGCCGCTGTACATCTCGGTGCACGCCACCGAAGACGACCTGCGGGCGTTCCTGCTGGGCACCGACCAGGGCCGGGGCATCATGAAAATGCTCCGGGAGCTGGCCGAGGGCGGCATTCAGTTTCACACCCAGATTGTGGCCGTTCCGGGCCTGAACGACACGGTCCACCTGGACCAGACCATTTCCGACCTGACGACGCTCGGGCCGGATGCCCTGCTCTCGATTTCCGTGGTGCCGGTGGGCCTGACCAAGTTCCGACAGGGACTATACCCGGTGCGCTCCTTCACCGGGGAAGAGGCGAAGGTCGTCATCGACCAGGCGGAGACCTGGCAGCGGAAGCTGCTGCCGGAGTGGGGGACGGTGCTGGTCCATCCCTCCGATGAATGGTACGTGCTCTGCGATCGGGAGGTGCCCGGCGCCGAAACCTACGAGGGCTATGAGCAGCTGGAGAACGGCGTCGGCATGATCCGGCTCTTCCTGGAGCAAATGCAGGAGACAACGCCCCGCCTGCCCGCCGCCCTGCATGCTCCCCGGCGGGTAAGCGTCGCGACCGGGGTCCTGGCCACGGGCACGTTGCGCTCCGCCGGAGAATGGCTCCAGAGCCACGTGCAGAACCTGTCCATGCGGACGGTGACCGTGCTGAATGACTTCTACGGCCACAGCGTCACCGTGGCGGGCCTGCTCATGGCTCAGGACTTTGTGGCCCAGCTCAAAACCGCAGGTGACCTCGGCGATTTGGTGATTCTGCCGGCTGTGGCCTTCCGGGACCTGGACGGCCGCTCGCTGGACAACCTGACCCTGCCGCAAATCAGCGAGCTGCTGGGCGGCGTGCCGGTGGCCATTGCCGGCAGCCCCGCCGAACTGGCCGATGCCGCCACCGGAGGCCTGCTGGCGCCCGAGCGGAAGCGGCGGCTCAAGTCGCTGAGTTTCCGGCACCACGGCGAGGCCGGCGCCGTCAACCTCATCAAAGAAACGTTCAAGGACCCCCTGGGCCGCTAGGCCGGACCGGAGGCGCCGCCCCGGCCCCTACATAGCCGCCAGGCAGCGGAGGAGGAACCCATGAAATCCCCTGTGAATGCGATCGTGGCGATTGTCGGACGGCCCAACGTGGGCAAGTCCACCCTGTTTAACCGCCTGACCCAGAGCCGGCAGGCCATTGTTGAAGATATTCCCGGCGTGACCCGGGACCGGCTGTACGCGGCCGCCGACTGGAACGGGCGCACCTTTACCGTGGTCGATACCGGCGGCATTGTCCTGGACAAGGAAGGCAACACCATGGACGCCCATGTGACCCACCAGGCCGAAGTGGCCATCAAGGAAGCCGATGTGATCGTCTTCGTGGTGGACGTGACCCAGGGCGTTACCGGCGCCGACCTGGAGGTCGCCGGCCGGCTCCGTCGGCAAAACAAGCCGGTGCTGCTTTGCGTCAACAAAGTCGAGAACCTGAAGCGGGAAGATGAAGCCCACGAGTTCTGGGCGCTCGGACTGCCGGACCTGTTTACCGTCTCGGCGGAGCACGGCATGGGCACCGGCGACCTGCTGGACGCCATCGTGAGTCACCTGCCGAAGCCGAGAGGCGAAGACGAGGAAGACGAGACCCTGATTCGGATCGCCGTCATCGGGCGGCCGAACGTGGGCAAGTCCTCGCTGGTCAACGCGATCCTGGGCGAGGAACGGGTCATCGTCTCCGAGGTGGCCGGCACGACCCGCGATGCGATCGACGTCATGTTCGAAAAAGGCGAGGACCGCTTCCTGCTCATCGACACCGCCGGCATGCGCAAGCGCGGCAAGATCGATGAGTCGGTGGAGCGGTACAGCGTCATGCGCGCGCTGCGCGCCGTGGAACGGGCGCATGTGGTGCTCATGCTGATCGACGCCGTGGACGGCGTCACCGACCAGGATCAGAAAATCGTCGGCTACGCCAACGAGCAGGGCCGGGCCTGTATCGCCGTCGTCAACAAGTGGGACCTGGTCGAGAAAGACGACCGGACCATGGACAAGTACGAGGACACGGTAAGAGCCCGGCTCGCCTTCATGGATTACGTCATGGTCGCATTCCTGTCGGCCAAGACCCACTCCCGGGTGACCAAGCTGCTGCCGCTGATCAAGGAGGTCGCCGCCAACTACGCCCGGCGGATCTCCACGGCCGAGTTGAACAACCTGGTCCGCGACGCCTACGCCATTAACCCGCCGCCTTCCGACAAGGGGCGCCGGCTCAAGATTTTCTACACCGCCCAGACCTACGTCAGCCCGCCTGGCTTCGTCTTGTGGGTCAACGACCGGCATCTGGTCCACTTCTCCTACAAGCGGTATCTCGAAAACCGGCTCCGGGAGACGTACAGTTTCGAAGGGGTGCCGATCCGGATCTACTTCCGGAATAAGTCCAAGATCGACCTGGTCGACCGGCCGCTGCGGGTGCGCATGGTGCTCAAGACCGGCATTACCAAGACCGTGAAACGGGCCCCCCGCAAGTTGACCACAGAGTAGTACCCCGCCGGGCGGAAGCGAAGGGGTATGCGTTGCAGTAGCGTATAGCCTCCGGGCGGAAGCGAAGGGGTATGCGTCGCAGCGACGTTCAGCCGCCGTAATCGTCCAGCGACCTTGCCCGTGAGGCGGGTGGGGAGCAAGACGTATACCCCGTAGCGCCCCGGAGCGGAAGGAATGGCCGCGCCAAAAGCGAACATTGCCTTTCGTAGCCGTTCCCTACCGGGCCGAGTCACGAAAAGGGGGCTGGACCGTGCTCATGGGACTCCTGGCCGCCGCTGTTGGCTATCTCCTGGGTTCCTTCCCGACAGGCTACCTGGTCGGGCTTGCGAAGGGCGTCGACGTGCGCCGGTACGGCAGCGGAGCGACTGGCGGCACGAACGTGCAAAGAACCCTCGGTTGGGGTCCGGCGGTCGTGACTGGCATCGGCGATATCGGCAAAGGCATCCTGGCTTCCTACATCGGTTACCGGCTGGGCGGCAACGCCGGCTATGCGCTGGGCGGCTTCGGAGCCATCGTCGGCCACTCCTGGCCGGTCTGGCTGAAGTTCCGGGGCGGCAAAAGCGTGGGCACCGGCGCCGGCACCCTGATGCTGCAGCATCCGTTGGCGCTTTTGGCCGCTCTCGTCTTCGGTTTCGGCGTGATCGTACCGACCCGGTACGTCGGGCTGGGGTCGCTGGTCGGGGCCATCGTGTTGGGCGGGTCCATCTGGCTTTCAGGCGCCCCGCTGGAGCACAAACTGCTGGCGCTGGGGGCCGTTCTGGTCGTGTATGTCCGACACTGGGACAATATCCTTCGGATGCTGGCCGGCACGGAAAACAAGTTCGGCCAGACGGCCAAGCCCCGGAACGAAAACCCGGCCTGAAGGCCGCCACCCTGGGAGGAGATCCGTTTGACCTTTAAAATCGCTATCGTACCGGCGGGCGCCTGGGGTACTGCTCTGGCCTTGCCTGCCTCCGCCGGCGGACACGACGTTGTGCTCTGGCGGGACCAGGCTTTCGACCCGGGCTTTCCGAACGGCTGGGACCACGGCCATCCCGCCCTGCGGGGGCTGCGGCTGCCCGACAACGTCCGGGGCGTCGCCGACATGGAAGCGGCGGTGCGCGGGGCCGACGTCATCATTTCGGCTTCGGCCAGCGCCGGCCTGCGGAATTACTGCCGCCAGATGCGGCCCCTGCTGAAGCCGGAGGCCATGATTCTCTCCGTCACCAAGGGCATCGAACCCGAGACGGGACTGCGCATGACCGAAATTCTGACCCAGGAGTTGCCGGAGCATGCCACGCGCATCGCTGCGCTCTCGGGTCCGAACTTCTCCACCGAAGTGGCCGCCGGGCTGCCCACGACCACGGTGGTGGCCTGTGCGGACGTCGCCGTAGCCGAAATCGCCCAGGACGCCCTCATGGGGCCGAAGTTCCGGGTCTACACCAACCCCGACATGCTCGGCGTGGAGTTGGCGGGCGCGCTGAAAAACGTCATGGCGCTGGCCGCCGGCCTCTCGGACGGCCTGAACATGGGCGACAACGCCCGGGCGGCGCTGATTACCCGAGGCCTCACGGAGATCGCCCGGCTGGGCACGGCCATGGGCGCCAACATTCTCACGTTTGCCGGGCTGGCCGGCATGGGCGACCTGGTGCTCACCTGCACCGGCGACACCTCCCGGAACCGGCAGGCGGGCCTCGCCATCGGGCGGGGGCAGTCGGCGGAGGAGTTCGTCAGCAAGACCCATCTCACGGTCGAAGGCATTCCGACCACCCGGGCGGCTTGGTTGCTGGCACAGAAGCTGACCGTCCGGATGCCGATCACCGAGCAGCTCTACCGGGTGCTCTACGAAGGGCTCTCGCCGCTGGAAGGCGTGCGCAACCTGATGGAGCGGGAGAAGACCTACGAGGTGGAGGAAGTGCTCCGGCAGTCGTTCACGGTTCCTGATCCGAAACTGTAAGCGGGCGCCTGCCGGCCCCAGGCCGGGTTTCTGCAAGCGGTACCGCTACATCGAAAGAGGGCGATCTCACCAGTGACAGGTGGGATCGCCCTTCGTCGTTGCTTCCCAGCGCCTATTGAACCGGCCGGTCATCTGAAAAAAGACTCCGGCCTGTAGCCGGAGTTCTCGTCGATCAAGCACGGCGTTGCTTCAGCACTGAGACATCGGCTTCGATCTCGGCTGTCTTGTGGAGAAGATGACGCTCGCGCGCAGCCGAATCAACTACCTGATCCTTGATGGTCGCCACCTCAGCAGTTAGTTGACCCAGGTTGGCCAGGACTGCCTTGAGGAGCGCCTCAGTGGTCCGCTGCCCCTCAGGAAGGGCTGCAAGTATGTTGCGCTCCTCAGCTGTCAGCGCACTTTTCTCGGCAGGAGTCATGACATCCCCTCCCTTCATCATGGTACATCATCCAGCGTACTGATTCCAGCGCGCTCCTGCCCGTTGGCCTAACACTTCGTTCGTTAATGGGGGCCCAGGCCCCATATAAAGGAAGCAACTTCTCAAACGACACGAACGGCATTGGTTGATTCTCCTTATTCAACCTCACGTGAACTGGTGGTGGCAGGTTGTGGCTATTTCAAAGAATGAGGGCGTGGACAGATCGGTTCCAGCACTATGGCGATCGATCAATGGAGTGCCAAACTTATGAAATTCATTCCCATGAGATAGTCTAACCTTTCTACAGCCCCTTCTGGACTCCTACATGGACAAAGGAAAAATGCCTCGGCCGGCGGGCATGAACCCAATCAGAATCCTTGCAATCGTTCTTTTGCGAAGTGACCAGGGCCAACGCCATGCCGCCACAGGATCCGGAGTTGTGGCGTGCACATGGCATGGAGTTGCTTGGGCCGCCTCTGTCCGCGACCCTCCCCGCTCCTACGTGCAAGACGAACCGGGTTCATCCACTCGCCATTGAGGCCTGTCGTCTGTGCCACGTCCGCCAGTGTGGGGTCCAACCATCCGTCAGCATACGGTCCAGGACGTGCCATGTGACCAGGGTGTCGGCCAGGGCGCGATGCAGATCCACCTTGCTCGTATCAATCTCCAGAAACGAAGCGGCATTTTGCAGACCGACTTGCTGCTGGCCCAAGTCATAGAAGCGCGAAAATGCGCGCTGCAGATCGATCAGCGGTAAGCCCGTGATGGGCGAGGGAATCCCGGTCTTCACGCAGTTCTGTGTAATGACGGGGGCATCGTCGGGGCCCCAGGTTACCAGAACGCCTCTGTCCCAAGGCGCGGCGGCGACCATGCCCGCAATCACCCGCGGGAGCGAGGGCGCCCTTCGTACCGCTTCCGGATCAATTCCCGTGATCGCCCACGAATGGGACGTTGTATCCGCCACGTGTTGGAGTTGTACCAGGCTGGAGAAGGGCTTGCCTGCCAGTTCATATGTCGCACGTCCTTCGGACTCCTTGCGATACGCCACCACCAGGGCCACTTCGATCAGGCGTGTGAACCGTTCGTGCCGGACCCAAACGTGCTCTGCGTCCAGCAGGATAAACGCCGGCGTAACGTCGGGGATCGGGCGTCGCTGCACACCTAGGTTGTTCTGCTGCTCCCGAATCTGCTCCCAACGCTCGATTCGCATCTCCTCGGCGTCCGCACCGATGTCGCATCCGTTTGTGATCGCGGCTGGCGTCGATTCCGGAGTCCACCCAGCCGCAAGAAGTTTTACCATGACGGCATTCATGGCGTGTACATAGGGTAGCGATCCCTGAGACCAGCAGTCAGCCTCCGGGGCCAGATTCAGTGATTGAATCACGTGTCGGGGACTCTTGCAGTCGGACGTCTTCAGGTTCAAGTACATGACAACGGCAGCCTGTAAGTCGATCACGCGTGTCTGGAAACAGGGATTCGTCAGCCGCCTTTCCTTGGCATATACGTGAAAGCGATAGGCCGTGCCGGCCCACATAACGACCGTGGCTCGCCCGAGGGAGAATGCCTGGTTCAAATAGGTGAAGACCTCAGCAGCTGACGGTGCGTTGCTGTTCTCATCTTCCGACACGCCGGTGGCGCTGCCATCCTCGGCAAGACCCTGGTCGGGGACGTCGCACCGCACCAGCGAACGGTAGCCGTCCACTGCATGTTGGCAGGCATGAAGTGCAGCCACCTCCATCAGTTCTTGTCCGCCTGGTCGCGCAAATCTGCCGTGAATGAGAACGTAGGGAGTTTGAGCTTGGCTCACCGTATGGAACAACTCCTTGTACTCATGCGCATAGCGAATGAGCTTGCTATGAAATGATGGCGATGATCAGTGTTACCGACGCCTCGTGGAACGAAGTTTGACCACAACCCGTCCCTGCTGTCTTGCCCTCAATGCTAGCATGCCTCGGGCAACACATCCAGCAGATTTCCAGACTGACCACGTGCCAGACCTATGGATGGAGATTTCGCCGTCAGGATGTCAGCCGATTTGAAGCCGGCAGGATTACGAAATATTTTTGTTGAATTCGTTCTGGGAACAGACGCATTACATACCCAACCGGCTCCGCCACGGGGGGACGCCAGCGCCTTTGGTCAGCTGGGAGCTTATAGGACGAGGAGCCGGGGAGCAGGCTAAGAAGGGATACCCAAAAATCTTGATTCAAGGAGCTGGGGAATAATGGCGGTGCGTATGAACCCTTATTTGGTGCTGGATGGTAATGCCAAGGAAGCCATCGCGTTCTACGAGAGGGCATTGGACGCCAAAAACATGGGTGTTCAGACGTTTGGCGAGTCGCCGGCTGACCCGAATCACCCGATGCCCGACGGCGTAAAGGACCGCATCATGCACGCCATGTTGAAGGTGGGGGAGACGGATTTGATGTTGTCTGATACGTTCCCCGGAATGCCTTATCAAAAGGGCGATAACGTGACCATCGCCCTGGTAACTGACGACGCCGGCAAGTCCAAACGGTTTTTTGATGCCCTGGCGGCGGGCGGCAAAGTAACGATGCCGATGCAGGCAACGTTCTGGAGCCCCGCCTACGGGCAGGCAACGGACAAATTCGGCGTGTCCTGGCAGGTCACCACGGAAGTCAAAGCGTAAGCTTCAAAGCCACGTTTGGGACCGGCCCCCCTCGACTCGCGAGCAGACGCCTCCGTTATCAGCATAGCCCCGCAAGCCCGCAACCTTGGTCAGAGGGTGGCGGGCTTGCGTTTTTTTCAATCGACGATTGGGCCATGCCTGAACCGTTCAGCCCTTCGCCGTCTGACACTTTACTACCAGGCAACACCGCCTTTGTCGATTGAAAACACTTGCATTCACCTCAGAAATGGTATAGTTTGGAATTGATATCAACGATGGAGACTGTGTCCGGAGGGATGCTTATGCCGCAGACCGGCCCCACCGATGCCCTTCGCCAGCTTTGGCAACGTCAGGCCCTCGATGATGGCTGGACGATGTACAAAGGCCATGAGTCCGATGATCCCGAATGGCACTTGTACGGGGGCTACTTCGCTTGGGCGAGGCACGATATCTACCGGGCCAGGGACATACTGGAGCGTGTACTCATGACAGCCGACGCCGGCCCGCTTTACCTCAAGCAACGCCTTCGCTACGCCTTGGCAGAGGTATACCGCTGCATTGGCGACTTACACCTTGCCGGGCAGTTCCTCCATACGCTTCTGGCCGAGGCAGTATTCCACCCGAGATGGCAGGGCTGACGTGGTACACGCTGGGCTTGGTCCACTACAGCAGGCGGGAGTTCGACGATGCCCTTCAAGCGGAGGAACGGGCTATCGGTATCCTCCAGCCGTTGGATTACCCAAGCTATCTCCGGTGCGCCCTCCAGAACCATGCCTGGACGCTCGCTCTCACCGGACGGGCCGCTGACGCCCGGCGCTGTCTGGCCGAAGCTGAACCTCTCTCTCAGGAGGGGGACGCGTTCTGGGTTCAACAGATCGGTTGGGGTAATCTCGCCGTCGCAGAGGGCCAGCACGACAAGGCCCTGACGATCACCACCGGCATCCTGAGGGCCGCAGATCACCAGCAAATGCCCAAACACATTTTGTCGCGTGCCGCTTGGATTGGCGGACGCGCACAGTTCGCTTTGAAACACACCGAAGAGGCGATCTTTTTGGCTCAAGCCTCCCAGCAGTGGGGAATTGACGCCAATGACTTCCGATGCATCTCCGATGCTGTGGCGTTACTTCGTGAATGCTTGGCCGAACGCCGAAGGAGGGATTTACGTTGCGCCGACTGATTACGGCTCTCCTCCTGACCCTGGTCCTGGCTTCCATCGCGTCTGTGGCGAGTGCTCAAAACGGCGGCATCATCCCGACCAACTGGACCATGACCACGGGCCGGTAACTTCCAAAGTCGAGTAGCCCCCCGGAGACGGGGGGCGACCTTTTTTCCCGCAATTTCCCCTGAACCAAAGGCCACCCCTTTGCTAACCCATGGGCGCAAAGCGTTGAAAAATGAGCTTTATGTCTATACATTCCTATTCTTGCCATCGCCCTCCATCATGTACCATGGTGGTAACATCTGGAAGGAGATGGCGGGCAGTGCGCAGACGCTTGATCGCCCTGGTTATGTCGGCGGTAATTCTGAGCGGGTTGATGACATCCGCGCCGGCAACAGCTAGCTGTCCCACGTCGGCCGGCGTTTCATGTCAGCCCACCCAGCCGCCGGCCAATCCCGATCATGATCCCGACCATGCTGATTGCGCCGGCGCCCGTGCGCCGTACTTTTACATCAACGGCGAGCCGATTTGCGAAATGGAGCCCGCGCCTTACCGCGAAGCCGTCCCCGGTGGCGAGCGAGTTATGGTTGGGATCCGGGCATTCTCAGATGCTGTGTCGGCGCACAGCCGGGATACGCTTGGAGTGTCGGTTGACTACTTCACGACCCGCAAGCAGGGCGGCATTCTGGGGCGACACGTCGACATCGCCAACCGGCACCGCGAAGTGATCATGACTATCGGCACCACCACGGCCAAGGTGTGGACAATTGACCCTCAAACGGGCGAAAAGGTTCGGCAGTCCGACTTCGTGATGGATGTTGCTCCCCGGATTGTTGACGGACGCACCTGGATTCCGCTCCGTTTCGCAGTGGAACTCCTGAACGGCTCGGTGATCTCGATTTCGCCGGAAATCCGGCTCTCGTATGGGGACCCGATCGCACCGTTTGACTTCCGGATGGCAGAAGCGGCTATGCAAGGGGCCAAAGCCGCTTACGAAACTGGCTTGATCACCCTTGGCGACTTGTATTTCCTGCGGGATTACAAGGCGTGGTCCTTCCGCCAGGGTGCAGAGATCAACACGCTCGCCCTCTTCAACCCTCTGTCGTACATCCGGTTCTCGTACCTCATGACCGAGGTCATGACAGGGCACGCTCCCACTGACGCCGAAGTCGATGCAACGGCGGTGTTTGTCAATCTCCACTTGCCTGCACCTGGAGGCATGTTCACAGGTTCGGACGTGCGGGAGATTGGCAAGGTTGGGGACCGTTCCGGGCGGATCGTTGCTGAAAAGTACAACCTCAAGGAAGGCGGGTACGACGACCGCATCAATGAATGGGTGGATTTCAAGGAGTACAACAAACAGAAGTACGACAATCAGAATTCCAACGGTCCTGACCAGATGTTCACCCTGAACGATCCAGTAACGGATTTCATCGTCATCCACCTCCCGTTTGAGAACAAGGCAACGACCACTCCGTGGGTGCGCCCCAGCCGTTATGCGGAGAATACCCCGTTCAGGACGCAGGTGGACAGGCTCGTCCAACGCAGGGACGCTATTGTCCAGAGGGAGTGGGGGAAAGTGCAGCGGTCGCTTGACGAAGCTGATCGTCTATTCCGGGCAGGGGAGTACACGGCTGAACAGTTCGAGGCTGTGGTGCAGGAGATTCGGACAGCCACGTCTGTGAATGGCGGTGCCTCTGAGGCGTTTGAGACAAAGGCGAACGAGGAAGGCGCGCTGTTTGCGGGCCTAGACTTCGACGGTAACATTGCCAGGACTAACATCTTCTTCAAAGACCCGAGAGAGAAAAGGTAGGGTGTCATCATGGTCAAGAGCTTCAGTGACTACCAGTACAAGGCAAAGGACGGCTTTCCGGCACACTGGTTCGTCAACGTCCCTTTAGAGGACGGCGGGACCCTGACCGTCGCCACAGTCGTCGAACCTGGCGAAGAAGTTGAAATCCTGCTCATGCACCATACGGAGTTCGACCGCCACCCCAACATTCCAACGAATACAAAGGCTCGGCTGGGGTACCCGGATTTACTGACGACGCTCAAGGATGCTGCCGAGCAAAACAGGCAACTCATCCGGGAGGTGTGGCGGGATAGCCCGCTGCCTCACACGGTGGGGGAAATGGTCATGCTTGTCACGGAACCGACCGCCGGTGAGGAATCCTATGTGGTTCTGGCCGACCGCCGATGGTGTCGGCAGAGCTTGGAGCAGGCCGTGGACATGGGGATTGCCTTTCCGGCTACAGTAGCCCGAGGCTGGTTTCAGACCAGTGGTGTGCCTCTTGAAGACGGTTCGAATTGACACTCCGAGCCCCGACCATTGAGGCAAGGAGTGACCAGCGGCGACATGATCAAATCCTTCTGCCACTACGAATACCAGCCCAAGGATGGTTTTCCCGCCCACTGGTTTATGACGGGCATTGTGGAAAACGGGGGGACCATGGCCCTTGTCAAGGTGATTGCTCCCGGAGAGGTGATCGAAATCTCACTGCTGCGTCATTCAGATGCCGACCGTAGCCCACACGTACCGACATTAACCAGGGCGCTCTTGCCCTATGCGGATTTTCTAACGACCCTGAAAGACGCAGACGAGCAAAAGCGAATTTTGGTCCGGGAATTTTGGCACGACAGTCCGACCAAGTTCACGGTGGGTGAGATGGTGATGATGGTCACTGAACCGATTGGCAGCGATGAACCTTATGTGGTTCTGGCCGACCGCTGCTGGTGCCGGAAGAGCCTGAACGATGCGATCCAGATGGGCATCGCATTCCCTTCTTCTGTTGCCCGCGGCTGGTTTCAGACCAGCTCCTTGCTTCCGGATGACCAGGGCTCAGTGAGCTAGCGCCATGGCGTAGGTTCCTGCGTTTCCGCATGGGTAGGCACACCGTTCGTATTACATCACATCGAGGGGGGCACCAAGCCTGGTTTGGCGTGGTGCCGCTTTGTCGTGAACTCGCCGTTAGGCCCGGCATACGCAAGCTAAGTTTTCGGGAGCTGCCATCTTCCATGAGGGCTACAGTCGCCGCGCCCGCCGCAGTGCCTGTACTAGTCTAGCAGCATTCTCACAGGCGATCCATGATCGGGTACAGTTCCCGAAACATCTCCCCCGCAACCGTTCGTCTTCGATGGTAACCTCGCAGCCTCGGAAGCAGGAGACATGCGCTTCTCGGCAACCCGATTGAGAAATGATGGCGCTGAGAAATGCCGATGGATCGGTCGCGATAACCTGCTGCACCTCCGGTTCAGCAAGTACTCGCAACCAGATTGGATCGGCGAGAATCACCTGCAGCGCTGACGGGTTGCTCAGGATGGGCGCAAGTGCGGGATTCGAGAGGACGATCCGCTGTAATGCCTGCTGGGGTGTCGCAGCCTGTTGCGGGGTCGGGAATGCCTGGACAATTCTAGGAAAGACGGGGAACACAACGTCATCTCCTATACACAACGGATTGCCCTATCTTATGCAATGACGTAAGCCAGTGTCCTCAGCCGTCAGACGTCGCAAGGCTGCCACGTTCCACCGGTTTCAGGCCTGAACAGAAACGGACCTGGATTCCTAGCTCTTTTGGACGGGAAAAACAAAGGCCCCGACGTCGTGGATCCGTTGCGAGGGACAGAATTCGCCGTTGGGAATGACGCGGTGAACCGTACCACAAGTAACGGCGAATTCTCGTCGACCGTAGCCGCCGCCCTTCTACTACGTGGCCGGGCTGACAGTCGGTTCGATCGTGACCCTTCCCGGTTCGATGAGCACCCTTCCCAGTTCAAGCGGACACCCGTCCTGGTTCGATGGTCACCCTTCCCGGTTCGGGCGGACACCCTTCCCGGTTCGATGGGCACCTCATCCCGGTTCGATGGGCACCTCATCCCGGTTCGATGGGCATCCTTCCCGGTTCGATGGGCACCTCATCCCGGTTCGATGGGCACCTCATCCCGGTTCGATGGGCACCCTTCCCGGATCGAGCGGACACCCTTCCCGGTTCGATGGGCACCTCATCCCGGTTCGATGGGCACCTCATCCCGGTTGGCTGGGCTCCCTTCCCGGTTGGCTGGGCACCCTTCCCGGACCGCCGGCCACCCGACCCCATGTCGATGGTCACCCGACCCCATCCCCGGTCGACCACGTCCCGTTCCGGGAAGAAATTTTGGGTAGATATAGCAACGGCTATTCCATGTTCATCCTTAAAATGGTACAATCAGAGCGAGACATATAACAATAGGGAGGACGAGGAGATGCCGGGTAAGTTTGATTTCAGCCGTGTGGTGCCCCGTAAGAAGAACATGCTGGACGCTTCAGGAACGGTCTTGTGGGACAGCTACCGACTGGAACTCGTTGTGCTGGCCGAAGCGCTGCTGGCCCAGGTGTCCGAGGACGCGATCGCCCAGAAGCACCCCAGGTTCCTGCGGCTGGAGCCCTTCGAAGAGGAGCCGGGGGCGGTCGTCGGCGTGCCGGCGATGCAAGCAGGGCCGGACACGGTCCCCATCAACTATTTCGATTCGGGCAGGTCCATCTGCATCGACCTGTCCCGTTACTTTGCCGTCGAGCCGCTGCATATCCCGCGCGGCACCCGGGCATACATACCCATCAGCCGTAAAGAGCTCCCGGCCCTCGGCCACTGCCTGATCATCCACTTTGGCAAGGTCGATTTCAAGGAGATCGCCACAGGGAAGAAAAAGGCCGAAGCGCGCTAAATCACACGGGCGGGCTGGAACATCGTTCACAGCCCGCCCGGTTCATTGTCTGCTCCTTCAGCGCACAAGCTGCGCGTGGCGGTTGAAGAAGAGGGGGACGGCCAGGTAGCCCAGCAACATGCTGCAGACCGCTGCCGCCGCCGCCAGCGAGTACATGATCAGAATCTGATACTTCACCGCCTCCAGCGGGCTGGCGCCGGCCAGAATCTGACCGGTCATCATGCCGGGAAGCTGGACCAGCCCCACCGTCTTCAGGGCGTCGACGCTGGGGATCATGGCGGCTTTGACGGCGGCTTTCAGCACGCCCGCCGTCGCCTGCCGGGGCGTGGCGCCCAGCGCCAGCCAGACCTCGACTTCGCCTTTGCGCCCGTTCATTTCGGCCTTGAGCCGGTTGAGCAGCAGCCCGGCGTTGACCATCGCGTTCCCGGTGACCATGCCGCTGATCGGAATCAGAAACCGCGGCGTCGCCGGGATGATGCGGATGACTACCATGAGGCCCACGGTGACCACTTCGGCCACCACAATGGCCGCCAGCACCCGGGCGTGCACCCCGGGCAGCCCCTGCCCGCGCTTGGCGGCGTTTGCGCCGGCCACGCCGAGCATCACGGCGAGAATCGCCAGCGTCGCCGGCCAGGATTCGACTTTGAAGACCCAGAGCAGCACATAGCCGATGGCCAGCAACTGCACGGCCGCCCGCAGGGTGCCGATCAGCAAGTCCTTCTCCAGGTCCAGTTTCTGCCAAGCGGAAACGCCGGCCACCAGCAGCATAAATACCAGGGTGAACACGAGCGAAGTGGTACTCATGCCGACACCTCCGCGGTCAACTGGCCGGCCTGCAGACGGTAGACCCGGTCCGCCAGCCGCCGCACCTGGTTCAGGTCGTGCGAGACCCAGATCACGGGCACGCCCAGCTGCTGGATCAGTTGCTCGATGCCGGCGGCGGCCTCCGCATCCAGCGAGGAGGTCACTTCGTCCAGCAGCAGCACTTCCGGCCCGGGCACCAGCGTGCGGGCCAGGGCGATCCGCTGCTTTTCACCGCCGGAAAGCTCCCGGGCGTCCCGGTCCAGCATGGACACAGGCAGCCCGACCCGCTCCAGCCATCGCTCCGGGTCCGGCAGGCTCTGGCCCCGGATGCGCAGGCCGGCGCTCAGGTTCTCCCGCACCGTGCCCGGCAGCATCACCGGGGTCTGCAGCACCAGCCCGACCCGCCGGCGCAGCTCGAAGGGGTCGGCGGCGGTAAGTTCCTGGCCGCGCAGCCGGATTCGCCCCCGGGTGGGATCTTCCAGCCGGTTCAGCAGGCGCAGCAGGGTCGATTTGCCGGACCCGCTCGCCCCCACCAGGCAAGTGATTCTCGCCACCGCGATCCCGCCGGTGATGCCGCCCAGAATCACCTGCGTGGCGCCTTTCTCGCCGGGCCGTTCCAGCCAGATATCTTCGAGGGTGAACAGTTCAGCCATGCTTTCTGCTCCTTCGGGGGTGGGGTTCCGGGCAGTTTTATGGCCGCAGATTACGCAGATGACGCAGATTTCCGGTCAAACGCGGATAAAGACAGGATGTATATAGCGTCCAGAATCTGCTCGCCAAAAAATATATATTAATGTATTAATCTGCGTTTATTCTTATATCTGCGAAATCTGCGTCATCTGCGGCCAAAATAAACGCTTCTCTCAACGACCCAAGAGGAGAATCAGCTTCTATGATACCACGCCCCCCGACATACAGCGGACCTCACCTACATAGACATGCGGTAAGACAAGGGGACTCACGAGATTGATGGACCCCTGGGAGGGAACTGAGACGTGGAGAGATTTGATATCTTCGAGGACGTAGCCAAGCGGACCGGTGGGGACATCTACATCGGCGTTGTCGGCCCCGTGCGCACCGGCAAGTCCACGTTCATCCGGCGCTTTGCGGAACTGGTCATCCTGCCGAACGTCGAAGACGAGTACGAGCAGGCCCGCATCCGGGATGAACTGCCCCAGTCCAGCGGCGGCAAGACGATCATGACCGTCGAGCCGAAATTCGTGCCCGACGACGCCGTCGAGATTACGGTCAAAGAAGGGCTGGTCGTCCGCATCCGGCTGGTGGACTCGGTCGGCTATGCGGTGGAGGGGGCCCTCGGCTACCTGGATGAGACCGGCGAGCCCCGCATGGTCCACACGCCCTGGTTCGAGCAGGAGATCGCGTTCCACGAGGCGGCCGAGATCGGGACCCGCAAGGTGATCGCCGAGCATTCCACCATCGGCCTCGTGGTCACCACCGACGGCTCCGTCACCGACCTGGCCCGGGGCAAGTACCTGGAGGCGGAAGAGCGGGTCATCACGGAGATGCAGGCGCTGGGCAAGCCGTTCGTCATCGTGCTGAACACGACCCGCCCCTATGCCCAGGAGACCATGGAGCTGGCCGGGGAGCTGGAAGTGAAGTACGGTGCGCCGGTCATTCCCATCGACGCCAGCGAACTCTCCCAGGACGATGTCCATCTGATCATGGAACAGGCGCTCTTCGAGTTCCCGGTGCGCGAAGCGCACATTAACCTGCCCCGTTGGGTGGAAGAGCTGGATCGGACGCATCCCCTGCGGATGCAGTTCGAAGAGGCCATCTCCGAAGCGCTCCAGGGCATCACCAAAATCCGCGACGTGGACGCGTCCGTAGAGAAATTGTCGGGCTACGAATTCATGGCCGCGGTCACGCTGCGGACCGTGGACATGGGCGCCGGCATCGCCCACGTGGACACCGAAGCCCGGGACGATCTCTACTATGCCACGCTTGAGGAGATCACCGGAGTGCCGCTGGAAGGCAAGCACACCATGGTGCGCCTCCTACGCGAGTATGCCCAGGCCAAGGCAGACTATGACAAGGTGAAATCGGCGCTGCACGAAGTCCGGACCACGGGCTATGGGATGGTCTCGCCGCAGTTGGCCGACCTGACCTTTGAAGAGCCCGAACTGGTCCGCCAGGGCGTCATGTACGGCGTGAAACTCCGGGCGACGGCACCGAGCCTGCACTTCATCCGAGCGGACATCAACGCCGAAGTGACGCCGATCATCGGCACGGCCAAGCAGGGCGAGGAGCTGGTTCAGTACCTGCTCGACAAATTTGAAGACGACCCGCAGAAGCTCTGGGAGTTCGATATTTTCGGCAAGAGCCTGCACGAGCTGGTCCAGGAAGGGATTCAGACGAAGCTCTACCGGATGCCGGAAGACGCCCAGCAAAAACTGCAGGAGACGCTCTCCCGGATCATCAATGAAGGGTCCGGCGGGCTGATCTGCATCATCATCTAGGGCGGACGCAGGCGGAGGCGGGGGCACGAGCCACCCGCCTTCTGGGCTTATGCCCCAGAAACTATTCCAATGAAACTATTCCAATGAAGCTATTCCAAATGAAGCTATTCCAATGAAGCTATTCCAATGAAGCTATTCCAAGGCGTACTACGCCATTGAGACTACGCCCCAGTGCTCATAAAGTCTCGTTCCCCAAGTTTGCGCCTTCCAATTATTGCATGCATACCAAGGCTGTGCTAAACTGGGAACCACTGAGGGGTTCGTGATACAGTTTCTGGGTTTTTACTCCCGGCGAAAATCACTGTGTCAGGGCTTTCCAAGGACTGAGGAGGCATATGTACGTGGGCACCGTCGTCCGCTTCATCCCGCGCCCCGAGGACGCAGCAGCAAAAACCGAAGCCATTTTGACCAAAATCGGACAACTTTACCAGCAAAAGATGAAGGCCAAGGAAGAGCTTCCCAGGGTACTGTCCCAGTTGATTGAGAACGGCGAAACCGAACTGGTACTCCGGGCGGTCATGCTGTGGGGCTCCGGCGAAATGGAGCCGCACGAAGTGCTCGCCATGGTCGAAGAAATGGCTGCCGTTATGGGCATCAAACCGGTGGGTGACCGCCCGTTTTAGCCGGGTTGACAGCCGTGAAATCCCATGCTATCATCGTTCTAATTTCATACTGGAATCACAGTACCGGGCTACGCACCCAGTCTCATGCGGCCCCCGTGCTGTGGCTCTTATCCAGAGAGGTGGAGGGAATGGCCCGATGAAACCCGGCAACCCAGGATGCAGCCGCATCTGAAGGTGCCAATTCCACCGGCAGCGCGCCTATGGCGCCGGCCGGGAAGATAAGAGGGCTGCTTCCGTCAACTGCATGACGTGCTTGCCGCTCCTTATCGGGAGCGGTTTTTTCATACCCTTCCGGCCCTGGATCCCCATATCGGCCCGATCGACCTTTCATCGGCTCGATCGACCTTTCAAGTGAGGTGTTGTGCGTGGCAGCGGATCCCCAACTGTTCTCCGAGCGCCTGTATGCTACCGTAGCCACGCCAGAGCGCCCGCTGCACCTGGAAAGCGGGAAACGTCTCGATTCGGCTCGGCTCTGCTATGAGACCTTTGGGACCTTAAACCCGGCCCGGGACAACGCCATTCTGGTCTGCCACGCCCTGACGGGCGACAGCCACGTAGCCGGCCGGTACCACCCGGCGGACCGGAAGCCCGGCTGGTGGGACGGGGCGGTGGGGCCGGGCAAGGCACTGGACACCGAGCGATACTTTATTATTTGCTCGAACGTGCTGGGGGGCTGCCAGGGTTCGACCGGGCCGGAGCACATCAACCCGGCGACGGCGCGGCCATACGGGCTGGACTTTCCCATCGTCACGGTAAAGGACATGGTACAGGCCCAGGCCCGGTTGCTCGACCTGCTCGAAATCGACCAGCTGCTGGCGGTGGTAGGCGGCTCCCTGGGCGGCATGCAGACGCTGCAGTGGGCCGTGGACTACCCCGAGCGGATGCGGGGGATTATCCCCATCGGGGCCGGAGGCCGGTTCCACCCGCAGGGCATCGCCCTGAACGAGGTGCAGCGGCAAGCGATCATGAACGATCCCCTCTTCCGGAACGGACACTATTACGGAACGCCGGGCCCGGAGCGGGGCCTTGCCACCGCCCGGATGCTGGGCATGATCACCTACCGGTCCGACGCGTCGATGTGGCATCAGTTCGGCCGGCGGGTTCAGAGGCCCGAAGCCGGGCCGGAACTGGACCGGGGACTCGGCATTACCTATCAGGTGGAGTCGTACTTGCACCACCAGGGCGACTTGCTGGTGGCCCGGTTTGACGCAAACTCCTACCTGTATCTCTCCCGGGCCATGGACCTGATGGACCTGGGCCGGGGGGCCGAAAGCTACGCGGCGGCCCACGGGGCCATTCGGGCGCGGGTGCTCGCCATTGGCATCAGTTCGGACCTGCTCTTCCCGACGTACCTGCAAAAAGAGACTGCCGCCCTCGTGACCAGCGCGGGGGGCCGGGCGGAGTACCTGGAACTGGAGTCGCCCTGGGGGCATGACGCGTTTCTGGTCGATTTCCCGCTGATCGAAGGGCCAATTCGGGCGTTCCTGCAAACTTTGTGAAACCGATCGATTACAGATAGACGATCAAGTCGATACAGGTGTATAATCATCCGTAATATTTCCGGTGGCCGCGTGGCGTGAGGGGGTGGGCCAATGGATGACCCGGGGACTACAGACAAACGCTGCTTTCGCCGCGTAACGGGTTCCATGCCGACGACGAAAGCCGAAGCCCCCCTTGATTTTCCGGTCTGAACCGTTCGTCCTTATGCTTCATACGACCTGATTGTAGGAGAGGAGCAGGCGCTCTTGGGAATTGTTGTACAGAAGTACGGTGGCTCCTCGGTTGCCAATGCCGAGAAGTTCCGCCGAGCCGCCAGGCGCATCGCCTGGAAGCATTCACTGGGACACGATGTCGTCGTGGTGGTCAGCGCCCCCGGCGATACCACGGATGACCTGTTGGAGAAGGCCGGGGAAATTACCGGCTCCCCCCATGCCCGGGAAATGGACGTGCTGCTCTCCACCGGCGAGCAGATCTCCATCGCTCTTCTGAGCCTGGCGCTGCGTGAGATTGGCTGCCCGGCCATTTCGCTCACCGGCCCGCAGGCGGGTTTCCAGACGGACGACAACCACCGGGCGGCCCGGATTCTCAACATTGACACCGCCCGCATCCGCCGGGAACTGGCGGAAGGGAAAGTCTGCATCGTCGCCGGGTTCCAGGGGCTCGACCCGCGGGGCGACATCACCACGCTGGGCCGGGGCGGCTCCGATGCATCGGCCATCGCCCTGGCGGCTTACCTCGGGGCTGAACAGTGCCAGATCTTCACCGACGTGGACGGCGTGTACACCTCCGACCCGCGCCTGGTGCCTACGGCCACCCGGCTGGATGAGATCAGCTACGACGAGATCCTGGAACTGGCTGCCGCCGGCGCCCAGGTCATGCAGCTGCGCAGCGTTGAGTTTGCCAAACAGTATGGGGTCGAATTTGAAGTGCTCAGCTCACTGGCCCCGCTGCCCACGGAAGGCGGCGTGGAGAAGGGTACAAAGGTGGTGGCTGTTCTGAATCCGAATAACAATCGCACCGTCTCCGGCGTGGCCGTCGACTCCAAGGTCGCCCGGATCACGCTCATTGGCCTGCCCGACCGCCCCGGCGTGGCGGCCAAGGTCTTCAGCGCGCTGGGCAAGGCCAAGGTGAATCTGGACATGATCGTCCAGAGCGCCGGCATCGTCGCCGGCGGCACCCCGTCGGCCGACATCGCCTTCACCTGCGCCCGGGATGACCTGGACCTGGCGCTGGAAGTCTGCCAGGAGGTGCTCGGCTCGTTCCCCGGCACCCAGCTGGTCTACGACATCGACGTGGCCAAGGTCTCCATCGTGGGTTCGGGCGTCGCTTCCAACTACGGCGTCGCCGCCCGGATGTTCGAAGCGCTGGCTGAGAAGGGGATCAATATCGAGCTGATCACCGGCTCGGAGATCAAAATCTCCTGCCTCGTGCGGGCCAGCCAGGCCGTGGAGGCCGTCCGGGTCGTTCACGACAAGTTCGAACTCGGCAACAAGTCCGGGGCCGCCGTCAAGTAAACGCTCGTCACATGCCGGGAGCCATGGGGTTTGTCCCCATGGCCCCTTTTCATGGTGCGCCTCAATCCCGGTCCCGGTCGTGCCGCAGCAGATGCAGGTTCACGGCGATCAGCGCCAGCGCCAGCGTTCCCATCAGCCCGACAAACAGCCACCAGACAGCCCCGACGAAATGGAGCACGAGATGCACGCCATCGCCTCCACCGGTAAGTACGATTTCGCGGGCAGCGAAGTTCGGTAGCGTTTATCACGATGGCGTTTATCCAGATCAACCGTTACCTGAGGGGTTGCCAGGATGTAGTCCAATGGTGGAGAATAGAGGAGTACCGATGGGCCAGTACCAATGGGCCGGTGGCCACCGAACTGGCGACCAATGGATCGGTACCCAACGGATCGGCACCCAACGGATCGGTACCAGATGGAGGAGGTGTGACCATGGTCCCCACAAAAATCGTAAACGTACAGAGTCCCTCGGGCCGCGCCTATCGCATCGACCTCGCCGAGCCGGGCGCGATCGCCGTCTATGACCCGAACGGCCGGCGGATGCTGCATGTTGCTCTGAAAGCCATCAGCGCCCAGGCCATGGTCAAGCGGATCAAGGAAAACATCGAGACTGGCGCTCCGGCCTATTTGGCGGCGTGGCCCCCGAAAGACGTGGATCGGATTCTCACGTGTCATGCCATTGCCTGTGAGCGATAATCCAGACATAATGTTGACGGAGGGGGTGCAGTCCGCTGCACCCTCTTCGGCTATGAATAGGACCCGGCCTCTGCCGCCACACTTTCCGGAGGTGCTGCCATGTTCGTCCTTGCCCTGGTAGTCGGCGCCTGCTATTTGCTCGGCTCCGTGCCGTTCCCGGTGATCATCAGCCGCCTGGTGTTGGGGATCGATCTCCGCGAGCACGGCAGCGGCAACATGGGGGCCACGAACGCCGCCCGGGTGCTGGGGAAGCGCTGGTTCCCCCTGGTCTTCGGCCTGGACCTGGCCAAGGGGGCCCTGGCGACTTACCTGGCCCGAGTGCTGCTGCCCATGGCGCTGCCGGTGGACCCGGCGCTGGCCGCCGCCGCAGGCGGCCTGGCGGCGGTAATCGGCCACTGCTTCCCGATTTTTGCCGGCTTTCGGGGCGGGGTGGGGCTGGCGGCCAGCGCCGGGGCGCTGCTGGTGGTCTCGCCGTGGCTGCTGCTCTCGGCGGGCGCCGGGATTCTGCTGTTCTGGGCCATTACCCGGAACATGTACGTGGGCGTGGCCTGCACGGCCCTGCTCTATCCGCTGATGGGCTGGTACTGGCTGCGGGCCGGCGATACGACGCTGGTGCTGGCGGCCTGGGGGCTGGTGGTTTTCGGGGTGCACTGGAAAGACGTCAGCAAATGGCTGGCGGGCTATCGGCGCGCGTAGGCCATGCGTACCATACTTAACCGCACCTGGGTCCGATATCTTGTACTGGCAGCCTGGATGGGCCTGATTTTCTGGAGCTCAGCCACACCGGATTTGAAGTCGGTGCCGCTCTTTCAACGATTCCACCTGCTCCCGGCGGTGCTGGGGCCGGTGGTGGCGCACGCACTGGAACTGATTATCCGCAAAGGCGCGCATACACTCGCTTACGCCGTGTTGGCGGTGCTGGCCCGGTGGTCCTTGGGCGGCAGTTTTCCCGGTGCGTCTCCCCGCCGTCTGACCGGTTTCGCCCTGGGGCTGGCGGTGCTTTATGCCTGCACCGACGAATGGCATCAAACTTTCGTGCCGGGCCGCGAGGGCCGGCTGACCGATGTGCTGATCGACACCGTGGGGGCGGTGGCCGGTCTGAGTCTGTGGTTCCTGATCAGGGGGAGGAGCAACCGTGGAAAAGGGGATCTACATCGGGGGCGAGTGGGGCGCGGCTGAAGGCGGCAAGACTTTTTCCGTGACCAACCCGGCGAACGGAGAGGTCGTGGGCACGGCGGCAGATGGGTCGCCGGGGGACGCGCAGCGGGCGGTCGCGGCGGCCCACGGCGCGTTTGCCGCCTGGTCCGACCTGCCGGGGCGGGAGCGCGGGGCCTACCTGCAAAAAGTCTGGGGACTCATGCGGACCCGGCGGGACGAACTGGCCCGGCTCATGAGCGAGGAGATGGGCAAGCCGTTCGGCGAGGCGAAAGGCGAAATCGCCTACGCCATGGAGTTCGTGGCATGGTATGCCGAAGAGGCAAAAAGGATCTACGGGGAGACGATTCCGGGCACGACGGCAAACCAGCGGGTGCTGGTACTGAAGCGGCCGGTGGGCGTCGTCGCGGCGATTACCCCGTGGAATTTCCCGGCGGCCATGGTGACCCGCAAGGTGGCCCCGGCCCTGGCCGCAGGCTGCACGGTGGTGCTGAAGCCGGCGGAGCAGACCCCACTTACGGCGGCGGCCCTGTTTGAGATTTTCCACGAGGCGGGAATCCCCGCCGGCGTGGCCAACCTGGTGACGACCAGCGACCCGGCGCCGGTGGCCGAGGTCTTCTTGCAGGACCGGCGGGTGCGCAAGATCGGTTTCACGGGTTCCACGCCGGTGGGCAAGCTGCTGATGCGGGCGTCGGCGAGTCAGCTAAAGCGGGTTTCGCTGGAACTGGGCGGCCATGCGCCGTTCATCGTCTTCCCGGATGCGGACGTGGCCAAGGCGGCGAAAGATGCGGCGCTGGCCAAGTTCCAAAACGCCGGGCAGGCCTGCGTTTGCGTCAACCGCATCTATGTGCATGAGGACGTGGCGCAGGCGTTCACGGAAGCGTTCGTCGCCCGGGCGCAAAAGCTGAAGGTGGGTCCGGGCCTGGCCGAGGGCGTCCACATGGGCCCGCTGGTGGAAGAAGCGGCCCTGGCGAAAGCCCACGGCCACGTGGAGGACGCCGTGCGGCTGGGGGCGACGCTGCTCTGCGGCGGGCGCCGGCTGACGGAGGGCGATTTGGGCAAGGGCTGGTTCTACGCCCCGACGGTGCTGTCCGGTGTTACGCCGGCCATGCAGATTCACCAGGAGGAGACGTTTGGTCCGGTGGCCCCGATTCTGACGTTCGCCGGCGAGGAGGAGGTCCTGGCGCGGGCGAACGACACGAACTACGGACTGGCGGCCTACGTGTACACCCGCGATGTGGGCCGGGTCTTCCGGATGGGCGAAAAGCTGGAGTACGGGCTGATCGGCATCAACGAGCCGTTCCCGGGCGTGGCCCAGGCGCCGTTCGGCGGGGTGAAGGAGTCGGGCATGGGCCGGGAAGGCGGGCGCCACGGGCTGGAGGAGTTCCTGGAGCTGAAGACGGTGGCGATCCAGATCTAGTGGCGGCCGGCGCTTGCCAGGTTCGGGTTTCATCCTTAGAATGTTTGTAAGAGACTGGCGCAGAACGATCGGGGTGCAGCCTGTGCTGCACCCCATTTTATTTCTTCTTGGCAGGTGACGCCGATGATCCAGGCACTCTTGATTCACGGCGAGAATCGCAGCACGCTCCCGTGGCCGGAAGCCAGGCAGACGTGGGCGCAGGCGGGCGGCGTCCTCTGGGTGGACGTGTCGCCGCCCACAGAAGCGGAGATCGGGCAATTGGCGACGGACCTGGGTCTGCACCCGATGGTGGCCCGGGCCTGTCTGCACCCCGAACACCGGCCGCGGCTCCGGGAGTTTAAGAACCACCTGCTGCTGGTCCTGAACGCGGTGGGACGGAACGGCGGCGAAGCCCGGTCCAACTCGGACCTCGGGCGCTGGCGGATGCTGGAGCTGAACGTGATCATCGGGCAGCACTTTCTGGTCACGGTCCATCCCGACACGGTGCCGGCGGTCAGCACGCTCTGGCAGCGCTGGACGCAAACGGACGAAGGGCGGCCGACGGTGGAGTACCTGCTCTACAGCATCGGCGAGTCGGTCCTGAGCGGCTACTACCTGCTGCTGGACCGGGTCGACAAGGACATCGACCAGGTGGAGGACCTGATTCTGACCGGGGAGACGGTCGGGCTGGTTGACCGGCTCTTCGGACTGAAGCGGCACATGCTCTACCTCCGGCGGGTGCTGGGGCCACAGCGGGACGCGCTGGGCGGGCTGATGCGGCGGGAGTTCGCCATGATTTCCACGGAAGGGCGACCGTACTTTGTGGACCTGTACGAGCACAGCCTGCGGCTGTTCGACCTGCTCGATACCTACCGGGACCTGGTCTCCAGCTCCATGGATGCGTACCTGTCGACCGTTTCGAACCAGATGAACCGGATCATGCAGACGCTGACGATCGTCTCGACGATCATGCTGCCGCTGACGCTGATTACGGGCATTTTCGGCATGAACTTCGTGGGCATTCCGCTGATTGGGACTCGGTGGGGCTTTACCGCCATCATGGCGGTGATGGGGGCGATTGGCATCGTCATGATCATCTACTTCCGGCGGAAGAAGTGGATGTGAGTGTGCGCGTGTCAGGTTGGGACAGATTGCGAACGAATCACGGATTTCGCGATGTTTTGCGGGGTTTCGTGATCGAATGCGATCAAACGCGATGTTTCACGGAAGAATGCGTGAGTCGCTGATCGTTTGCGAAAGACCGAGGTAGAGCAGGGGATTTTGTGCGGGTGTGAAGGAATCTCGTGCGCGTGACTTTTCATCGGGATCGCAGCGATTTTGAGGCAGGGTGAAGCGGTACGTGGGAGATCGCGTGCGGTTGAGTAAAACCGAAACGATGCGAGGGAATTTCACGGATTTCGTGATCGGTTGCGAAAAAACGCGCAAGAACGCGGAAGAATCAGGGATTTCATGAACGGTTGCGAGAGAACGCGGGATTTTCACCAACTGGCTCGGACCGTAACCGAGTCCGGGCGGTCGAATAGCCAAATGAAGGACCTGCGACAAAATCGCAGGTCCTTTCGCTTGGTGCGAGCCGCCCATGGGATTCGTGTCAGGATTTCGGCTGCCGGCCGGTTGCGGCCTGAGTGGCCGGGCCGCCGGCGGCGCCCCCGGCAACCGCACCGGCGATACTGCCGATTGCCGTACCCGCGGGTCCTAATACCGAGCCTACTCCCGCCCCGAGGACACCGCCCCCGACCGCCCCGGCCACGCTGCCCGTGATCCCCCTGGTGGTGCCGGCCCGGTCACGTTGCTCGAAGGAGGGGATGCGGTTCAGTTCCTCCTGGGTGTAGTGCAATAAGCCCTCTTCATCTTTGGTCGCCACGACGCTCGCCTCCCGCGTGAAACTGATTCGCGGTTTATATGGTTTACGTAACCTTGCAGGCTTATGCCTCAGCGGCTGTACTGAAGGCGGGGATTTGAAACCTGACAGGTAAACGACAATTGAGTATAGAACGAATTTAGCATGCAAAACCTATGAGGAGATCAACCGCGTATGTCAGCAGAACAGCGATATACCACGGGACTCGCCGAACTGGCGACCACCATGACCGAGCAGGGGTGCGTATGGTTCGTGGGCGCCGGGTTCTCCATTCCCAGCAAACTGCCCGGGGTACGGGAACTCTCCCTGACCATGCTCCGCAACGCCGTGCTCGGGTCCGACCCACTTGAACGGCGCAGGTCGCGTTATGAAGTGATCAAGCGGGCGTTATTGGGCAACTACCCGACCTGGACAGTCCTTTCGCAGCAGAATGATGATCCGGGGATTCAGCGGGAGGTTGACCAGGTCGACCTGCTTTCGCAGAAGAAGCCGGGACCCGAGCGCCCGCCCTGGATTGACAGCCTCGTCCACCTGGGGCGAATCGCCGACGTGCTGCATCGCACGGCGGGTCATGACCGCCTGGGTGAGCGCGACGTGGAACTGGCGGCCCTGATGGGCCTGGACAAGGATGCCGACTGGGTGAAGGAGCCCAGCGTGGCGCATCATTTGCTGGTCATGCTGGTCATGGAGGGGCTTGTCACCCAAATCATCACCTTGAACTACGATGACCAGATTGAACGGGCCTGTGCCCAGATCAAGATCGCTATCGAGCCGATTCGGGACCGATTCGAGTACCGTGAGTCTGCCGGCGGTCGGGGCGAGGCCCGGCCGGCCGTTTTCAAGATTCACGGCTGCCGGAGCCGCTACCTGGAGGCACGCCATTCCGACGCACAAAATCACACGGCCGAAACATGGGAGACCCTGGTGGAGCGGGCCGGCGCGCTGGTGGTCACCGACCGGCAATTACAGCACTGGCGAGACTCACGCTGGTCCTGGGCGAAGGACCTGTTCCAGGATTTGCTCCGCTGGCGCCCGTTCCTGTTCGTTGGCTTTTCAGCGTCCGACCTGGTGCTTCAGGCGACGTTGAACGCCGTGGCGGAAGAGGTGGAGGGAAGCTGCGGTCAGGTGTTTGTGGCTCCGGCGCTTTCATTTCCTTTTTATCAGTTCCTCTCGCAAATGGACCCGGGGTTCAGCCCCGTGGAGCCGCCGCGAGTTCTGGAAGCCTATGCGCAGAAACTACTGCCGGACCTGTATCCGGAAGCGATCGCGGCCTTCTTCGCGAATGCCATTGCCACGAACCCCCCGCTGGATCAAATGAAGGCAATTGCCCTTCATCGGCACGGTATGGCCGACGGCACCATCGTGGTAGCGGCGTATGCCGCTGCCGTGAGACTCCTGACGGAGGCGGCGCGCCAGGTCGCCTGCGAGGGTGTTCGTGTCTCGACCCCGCGGGACCCGGAGGAGAGCCAGGTGCCCGACCAATACATACCAGCATCGACCATACGCCGCCTGCTGCATGACCTGCAGCCACCCGGAGCGGATGGGGGTTACGTGCCCCTGCGGAAACATATAGAGGAGTATCGGCGACTCGCCCAGGTGCTCGCCTTGATGCTGGTGGTAAACTACCCGGATGCGGCCGTACTGGCCCGGCTGACGTGCTCTTTGGACCCCTTCACTGAGAATGTCGCCCTGCTCGTGGACGACCCCCGGGGCGCCAGTGACCGTCGGCGGGTTGTCCTGGTGCCGGAGCACTGGGGGCAGAGCCCGACGGAGTGGCTGCAGGTGTGGATGCGGACCTATTTTGAGGAGCGCCGGCGGAGCGGCCTCCTGGAGGAGGGCACGCACAGCCTGATTCACGCCTGCTGGCTCGACCGGGAGCAGCTGCGGCAGGCCGTGGATGCGTTGGATTGGGTAGACTACCCGGGAACCTTCCAGGTGGAGATATTCTCGGTCGGTGACTACTTTCAAGCGGAAAGGGGGAAGCCCGTTGTCTGATCAATTGGACGGCCTCTGCCGGAACCGCCTGAAGGCGGCCCGGGGCTTTTATGGTGGTGACGTTTACCGACGGATCGGGCTCCGCTCCCGACAGTACGATGGCTTCAACCTGGTCTGGGATGCGCCGACCCGCATTGTCGTGATCGCCTACTGCTGGGACGGTGAGGCGCTGCGTCAGACACGGGACGACCTGCTGCACCTGCATGTGATGCTACCGCAGGTGCAGGTGTACAAGAAGCTCCATCTGGTGCTGTTTCATGCGGATAGTGCGAATGCCGCGGACCAGCCTTGGCCGGCGGGCATCTCCTTCAGCCCAATCGCCCTGGACCCTGCGGCCCATGTGGCGGCGCCACCGGAATTTGTGGCGGTGAAGCTGGACAGTGTTCTGGGGATACCGGCAGGGGCGATCGCGGCGGACGAGGCCGCTGCCACCGGAGGCCGGCCACCCAACTGGCGCCTCTTTCTGCAGGATGACCGGGACATCGTCATGCGAAAGATCAAGGAACTAGCGGGGGCAAAGGCTGACCTGCCTGCCGATTTGCAGACGACCGTGGATAAGCTGCTGACGTTGGCGGAAACCGATGCGCCGGACCTGCCGGAGCAGGTGCGCCAGGTCCTGAACGCTTTATGGGAGGTGCCCGCCGATGCGGCTGCAAGAACTAATTCTTGAGAACTATCGCGGGTTCAACCAGAAAAGCGCCATCCCTCTGGATGGTCGCGTCCTGCTTTTCTACGGGCAGAATGGCCGGGGAAAGTCGTCGGTCTTTGGGGCGTTGGAGATGGCGCTGTTCCCCGAAGAAAAGATCGGGGAGTTGCGGCGAGACTTCGGGAGCCAGGCGCCGCTGACCAACCGGTTTAACTCCTCACCCGTGGGGAGGCTTGAACTCCGCTTTGAGGGGGCGGGAACGGAGGCCGTTGTCCAGGAGGTGCAGGACAAGCTCGACGAGATGCAACCGGCGGCCTTGCCGCTGCACCGGGAGATTGCCGGGCATCGGCGGCGGATCTTTTTCACGCAGGACTTGCTACGGGGCTTGATGCTGGGCGGTCCCGCAATCCGTTACCGGCGGCTTAACGAAATGCTCGGGTGTGACGCCTATGACCGGCTTGTAGCAGCGCTTGGTCGCTGGGCCGAGATGCGGGGCGTGAAGATTCGTGAACAGGATGACACCCTAAAACGCCTGGATGATGTTGCAGAAAGCATCTCTTCGTTTCTGCGAGAGCGGGGTATGGACTCCAGCCTTGATGGTCTAATGCGGCGCCGATTTGACCCTGTTGCAGCGGAATGGTTAGCGCACAACATGTTACGGTCATGGAAAGCACTTGATGAAGACCTGTACACCTTTCTTGCGACGCAAATCCCAGTAGATAGGCATCCTGGCCGAACCCTGATGGAATGGCAGACAGTGTTGGAAGAACTGGTACGTACCCTGCGGGAATTTTCGAAGGGCCTTTTGCCCAGTGACGAAATAATGGCAAATACCCCCCTTCCGGCGCGATGGTCGACAGAACTGAACGCTGCGCTAGACAGTCGGCTCCGGGCCCGAAAAGCGAAGGATATCCTGCAGGCGGCGGAATCCATGCAGCGCGCTTTGCAGGACGCCATGAAAACTCCGTCGACCCTGGCTGACGAACTGGCGATAGCAAATCACCGAGCCCGTGCGGCCGAAGTAGAGAGTTTGGCAGCCGAACACGCGTGGGTAGTGGCTGTGGATGAGTTCCGCAAGCGGGCCGGGGCACTGCTTGAGCACGCGGAAGCATTGGAGTACGTTCGCCCTCGCCTCGCGTACCTCCAAAAGCAAGCCCGCGTCTTGGGTGAGTGGATGCCAACTTCAGTCAAGCAGGTCAGGTCACTGGTCCGCCAACGCCGTAGCTTACTTTACGGCGTCCGCTACCTGTATGATGCGCTGATCCAACTCGCGCATGCCGAACTTCAGCGCCGGACCACCCTGGTCCAACCGCTCTGGAAGCAGCACTACGGACAAATCGCCGCGTACGCCCACTTCCAGAATCTAAGTATGGACGTGCAGCAGGAGCCCCTGAACGAGGACGCCATGAGCGGCGTCTGGTCCCTCCCCCGGCAAACGGTGCGTTTCCTGGTTTCCGACCCGGACGACAAGAAGGCTGGCGACGCCCTACCAATGCAATCACTGTTGAGCGAGGGGCAACTCAACTGCGCCGTCGTGGCACTGGCCCTGGCGCTGTCCGAGGTAAAGCCTCCGCCCATGAAAGTGATCGCGCTCGACGATCCCTTCGTCTCCTGGGACGATGTCAACATGGAGAACTTCCTGGCCGCCGTGCGCGGGCTGGCGTGGAAGGACTGGACCATCATATTGTCGACCTGCGATGCACGGGTGGTCGCCAGCTTCCGCAAGAACATGGAGACCCTCGGCGAAGAGTTCCCGAGTATTACCTACACTTTCCGCGACTGGGACAAGGAACGCGGCCCCCGCATTGCCATCGACCGGGTTCCGCACCGCCAGAGCCGCGATCTGCGGGATTTGACGCCGGAGGTGTTCGAACGGGAGTTACTGTAGGGGCGCCGGGCTGGTGACCCGGCTCCTGGCGGGGTTGCCGCTTCTTTCTTGCCAAAGTCCGGCCAGTTCGATAAAATCATCTAGGCATCCCACGTGAAGGGGGAATTTTCGTCTATGGAACGCAGCTTTGTCATGGTCAAGCCCGACGGCGTGCAGCGGGGCCTGATCGGTGAAGTAATCGGCCGCTTTGAGGCTCGTGGTCTTAAGCTGGTTGCCGCCAAGCTTATGACCGTCTCCCGTGAACTCGCCGAGCAGCACTACGCCGAACTGAAGGAACGCCCGTTCTTCCCCGGCCTCATCCAGTTCATTACCTCCGGTCCGGTCATGGCCATGGTCTGGGAAGGCCCGAACGCCATCGCCACCATCCGCAAGACCATGGGCGCGACCAATCCGGCCAATGCCGAACCCGGCACCATTCGCGCGGATCTGGCCTGCGAAGTCTCTAATAATGTCGTCCACGGCTCCGACGGACCTGAGTCTGCCCCGCGCGAGATCGCACTCTGGTTCGGCGACCTGGGCCCCAGCTATAGCCGGGCGGTTGACGCCTGGATTTACCCGAACAAGTAAGTACATAGGCCATGCAAAGCGGCCCGGCGGACCGGCAGACCGGCCCCGGGCCTTTCTTGCTTCGCGCTAGCCGCCGTGTTTGGGCGCTTTGGGTCCGGGAATGATCAGCACCTGGCCGGGCGTAAGTTGATAAGGCTCGGTCAGTTTGTTGGCCCGGGCCACCGCTCCCGGCGTTGTGCCGAACTTCTTCGCCAGATGCCAGAGGCTGTCGCCTCGACGCACCGTGTAAATCACCTGGTTCTGGTTCGGCAGGAGTGCGCACGGGACGAACACGTCGACGAAGCCGTCCTTCGTGGCGGTCGCCAACTCGCCGGCCATGGTCGGCCGTGCGCTGACCAGGCCGCCGATGTAGAGGCGCCCCAACTCCTCCAGCCTGCTCTCGTTGCCTACCGCCAGCACCTGAAACACATACATGGTCTGAGCGCCGGAGGCCGCGGCGACCACCTCCGCCCGGCCGTCGCCGTTTACGTCGTCGAGGCTCAGGGACCGGAAGTAGGCGTTCGGGTAAAGCAACGTCTGGCACAATAGTGAGAGTCCATTCGGGGTCCACGCATAGAGGAAGACATTATCTTTGGTACCCACCACCACCAGGCCCGGCCCAGTGGGGTCGATTCGCCCCACGGCGACGGAGAGTCCTTCCCGCGGAAGCAACTCCTCCCAGCCCAGGCCGTACGTGTCGCCGGTCCAGTCGAACACTTTGAGTTCGCGACCGGCGCAAGCCACGATTTCCGGCAGTCCGTCGCCATCCACATCGCCGGTTTCCACCAGCACGAGCCGGCCCATGCCGCCGCCGCGCCAGCGCCGGTGAAACTGGCTCCCTTGACCTCCTTCGACCGGGCCGCCGTTTTCTGCCATCAGTGGACCACCTCGATCAGCCCTGCTTTGGGGCCAGCGCGGCCCCCTTCTGTCAACAGCTTATGTCACCGGAAAGGCGGGCGTGAATCATGGCACAAGAATCTGTTCATCTGGCAATCATCGGCGGGACCGGGGTCTACGACCCCCGTATGCTCTCGGATATCCGAGAGGAGATCATTCGGACGCCTTACGGCGAGGCGCTGGTGCGCATCGGGACTTACGAAGGTGCGCCGGTGGCGTTCCTCGCCCGGCACGGGGCCAAGCATTCGGTGCCCCCGCACCTGGTCAACTACCGAGCCAACATCTGGGCGCTGAAGATGCTCGGGGTCCAGCGGGTCATCGCGACCACAGCCGTGGGATCGCTTAACCAGAATATGAAGCCGGGGGACTTTGTCCTGACGGATCAGTTCCTCGATTTTACGAAAGGCCGGCCGTCCACGTTTTTCGACGGGGGCGAGCTGGGCGTCGTGCATACGGATTTTACCGAGCCGTACTGCCCGGAAATCCGGGCGGCGCTGGCCCGGGCGGCGGACGCGGTGGGCATCACCGCACACTCCGGCGGGACTTACGTCTGCACGGAGGGACCGCGATTTGAAACGCCGGCGGAGATTCGGATGTTTGCGAAACTCGGCGGCGACCTGGTCGGCATGACGAACGTGCCGGAGGTGGTGCTGGCCCGGGAGGCGGGGCTGTGCTACGCCACGGTCTCCATGGTCACGAACTTTGCGGCCGGGATCAGCCCGAATGCCCTGACCCACGCGGAAGTGCTGGAAGTGATGGCTGCGAATGCGGAAAACCTGAAGCGGCTGGTGATGGCTACCCTTTCGGGGATTGCGCATGAGCGGGGCTGCGTGTGTGGTCGTTCGGCGGGGGTCATGAAGGTGTGACGGCTGGCTTTGGGGGCGCTTACGGCGGCCGGTGGCCCGCCGCTCGCTTACGTCGGCCGGTGGCACGCCGCTCGCTGCCCGTTCGGCTGCATAAGAGGCGCTACGCTGGACGTCTGGCACGCCAATTTCGGAACCGCTGTTGGGGTATGGGGGTTCGGGGACGCACCGCCGAAATTGGCTGACGCCGGTAGGCTAGCGCCTCTAATTCCGCCTCTCTACGGCGCTTCGCGGGTACCACCGGCCGCCTCGGTCGACCCCCGGCGTGGTCTGCCGGCTTCCTCGGTCGACCCCCCGCGTGTCTTCCGGCTCCACAATCCCCATTCTCTTGGTGGGCGTGGGGACAGGATTGCAGTTTCGTTTCATCAGATTGACCCAGAAAGAAGGTTGAGCGCATGAGCAGCAGCAAGGTTTCCGTCTCGACGCTCCGCAACCCGGCCCTGGCGCCGGAGGGGCACCTCAAGATCAATTGGGTGCGGGCACACATGCCGATTCTCAACCAGCTGGAGAAAGAATACGCGGCAACCAAGCCCTTTGCCGGGCAGCGGGTGGCGATGTCGATCCACCTGGAGGCCAAGACGGCCTACATGGCCATGGTTTTTGCTGCCGCTGGGGCCGAAGTGTTCCTGACCGGGTCCAACCCGCTCTCCACCCAGGACGACGTGGCGGCGGCGGCCGCTGAGAACGGAGTCACCGTGCACGCCTGGCATGCCGCCACTTCGGCGGAGTACACCCAGCACCTCAACCTGACGCTCGATGCCGCCCGGCCCACACTGTTGCTGGACGACGGCGGTGACCTGACCTACTTGCTGCATACCTCCCGGACCGACCTGGCCGGATCGCTGATCGCCGGGTCCGAGGAGACCTCGACCGGGGTGCAGCGGCTCAAGGCCATGGAGTCGGACGGCGTGCTCAGGTTCCCGATGCTCGCCGTCAACAATGCCTATATGAAGCATATGTTCGATAACCGCTACGGGACCGGCCAGTCGACCATGGAATCGGTCATGCGCAATACAAACCTCTCCATCGCCGGCAAGACGCTGGTCGTCGCCGGGTACGGGTGGTGCGGCAAGGGCGTCGCCATGCGGGCCAAGGGGCTGGGCGCGCGGGTGATCGTCTGCGAAGTCAACCCGATTCTGGCGAACGAGGCGCTCATGGACGGGTACGACGTGATGCCCATGCTGGAGGCGGCCAAACGCGGCGATATCTTTATTACCGTGACCGGGTGCGAAAAAGTGCTGCGCGCCGAACACTTCAAGGTGATGAAGAACGGCGTCATTCTGGCCAACGCCGGCCACTTCGACGCCGAGATCTGCAAGCCCGACCTGGAACAGCTCGGCGGCAAGCCGGTCAGCGTGCGCAAGAACGTGGAGTCCTACACCTTCGCCGATGGCCGCAAGGTCTACCTGATCGGCGAGGGGCGGCTGGCCAACCTCGCCGCCGGCGACGGGCATCCCGCCGAAGTGATGGATCTCTCGTTCGCCGTGCAGTTCCTGACGCATTTGTGGATCCTGGAGAATCGGCAGTCACTCTTCAAGTCCGTCATTCCGGTGCCGCTGGAGATCGACCGGCGGGTGGCGGCGACGCGGCTCCGGGCGCTCGGGATCGCGATCGACGAGCTCTCGCCTGAACAGGCCACTTACATTCAATCCTGGAAGGTCTGATCTCCCGATGGCGCAGCTGTTCGTGCCAATCCACGGCGGCTTTCAAAAGGCCGCCGGTTCCGGTTACAACACGTACGGCGAGAACCTGGACCGGGACCACTGGCGGGGGGCGGAACTGGGGTTTCTGGACAGCTTCCCGGACGTCTGGGGGGCCGTGTCCGAGGCCGAGTTCCACGACTGGATCATCGGGGTGCACCATCCCATGTTCGTCAAGGACGGGCCGAACTGGTGCCGCTTCTTTGACGACGACCCCGCCGTCCGGGCAGCCAGCCTGGACCTGGCTGCGGCCTCGGCCCAGGCGGCGCACCACGTCGGGGCCCGGTACATCCTGTTTCACTTCCCGTGGCCCGGCTTTCAGATGCCTGGCGTCGACCACCGGTCGCAGGGGTGGTACTTCACCCATCCTCAGCCCCTGGTACGGCTGGGGGACTGGCCCGAGGCCCAGGTTTACGACGTGAGCCGGCGGGCCTTCGAGCGGTTTGCTGCCGTGCAGGAGCAGGAGCAAATTCGCATCGTACTGGAGATCGACGGGCCAAATCCCTACTTCTTCGACGGCGAGCTCTACGACCGGCTCTTCAGCGAATTTCCGGAGCTTTCGCTGTGCCAGGACACAGGAAGGCTCGGCCTTTTGGCGAAGACCCACGGCAAGGATCCGCTGGAACTCTGCCGGCGTTGGCTGCCCTGGACCCGGCACATGCATCTGCACACGTCGCGCTGGGATGCCGACGGGCGTTTGCGGAACCATATTCCCACCAACGGGAGCCACACGGCAGACCAGTGGCCGGCCGTCACGCCGGCGGCCGACATGGCCGAGATGATTCTGGCGGCCCAGCCCCGTGCGATCGTGGTGCTGGAGCACGACCCCCGCACCGTCTCCGGTGCGGAACTGGAAGCGGCCCACGCCTGGGTGGCGGACCTGGCCGCGAAGTACGACTGACCAGGTTTGCATAAGGAGGGTGACCTGCCCGATGGAGCGCCTGCTGATTAAAGGCGGCACCGTCATCACCGTGACGGGCCGGGACGATGTCTACGACGATGGTGTTGTGCTGATTGAAGACGGCCTGATTCGCTACGCCGGCCCCGCTGCCGAGGCGCCCAAAATCGAGGCGGGCATCAAGACCATTGACGCCACCGGCCGGATTGTGATGCCCGGCATCGTCAACACGCACTGCCACGCGGCCATGACGCTGCTTCGGGGCTACGCCGACGACATGAAGCTCATGGACTGGCTGACGAAGCACATCTGGCCGATCGAGGACCAGATGAACGGCGAGGACATCTACTGGGGGACTGCGCTCGCGGCCTACGAGATGCTCTCCGGCGGCATTACCACGTTCCTCGACATGTACTTCTTCGCCGACGACTGCGCCCGGGCGATTCAGGACACGGGCATCCGGGGCATCATCGCCCGGGGCATCATCGCCGTGGCCGGACCGAGCGCGGCCAAAGAGCGGCTGGATGAGACCCGCTCCGCCTTCCACAAGTGGAACGGCAAGGCCGATGGGCGCATCTCATTCATGGTCGGGCCGCATGCGCCCTACACCTGCCCGGCGGACACGCTCGAAGCCTGCGCCGACCTGGCGGACGAACTGGGCATTGGCGTGCACATTCACCTCGCCGAGACCGCCGGCGAAGTGGATGCGGCCTGGGATGCGTGGAACGCCTCGCCGATTGGCTACGTCCACCAGCTGGGGCTGCTCACCGGCCGGCACGTGGTGGCCGCCCACTGCGTCCACGCCAGCGACGAGGACATCTCGATTCTGGCGGAGACGGGCACCGGCGTCGCTCACTGCCCGGTCTCGAACCTGAAGCTGGCCTCCGGCGTCACGCCGATTCTGGCCATGCGGCGGGCCGGGGTCAAAGTCGGCTTCGGCACCGACGGTGCGGCCTCCGAGAACATGCTGCACATTCTCGGCTCCGAAATGCGGATCGCGGCCATTCAGGCGAAGAACCTGGAGGGCGACCCGTCCGCCTTTGACGCCTACGACGCCGTGGAGATGGCGACCCTGGGCGGCGCCCGGGTGCTGGGCATGGAGGACGAGATCGGCTCGCTGCAGCCGGGCAAGCGGGCGGACATCGTGCTCATGGAGACGAACCGGCCGCACCTGGTGCCGAACCATAATCCGGTGGGCCTCGTGGCCTATTCCATGCTGCCGGGCGACGTGGCCATGACGCTGGTGAACGGCAAGGTGGTCTACGAAAAAGGCAAGCTGATTACGGCCGACGGCAACGAAATCATGGCGAAGGCCGTGGAGTCGGCCATTCGGCTGGTGAGTTCGATTTAAAGCGCCGGACCCCGATTACGCTCCGATCAGGTGATCAATTTTGTTCAAGGGCTTTCAGTACCGCACCGTAGCGTTCATGCTCCTGTTCCTGGTCTTGCTGCAGGTCAGCCTGGACCGGCTGATTCCGGCCCAGTGGGTCTTCCATTACCGGGTAGATTACGAGACGATCAAAAACGACATGGGCACCGGCCTTGACCGGGCCATGGACCGCATCGCCCGGGAGATTCAGGCGAACCCGGCGGTGGATTATATCGTCCTGCTCGGCGACTCGGTGGCCTACAGCGGCCCCGGCGGTGCCGAGCAATCCATCGCGTATTATCTCGAGCAGTGGAGCCAGGCGCAGGGCCATCCGCTGAAGGTCTACACCCTCGCCCAGCCGGGGATGATGCTAGGGGACGTCTACACGGAACTCCTCATGCTCAAGGAGCACCGGATTCCGCTCAACCGGGTCGTCATCGATACGATTTACACCGACTACCGGGTCCATCCCGCCAACGACCCGTGGTTCGGCTGGCTGGGCGACGACCTGCGCCGGCTGGACCCGACGGTCTGGGCGGAGGCGGGGGGGAAGGCCGTCGGTGCGAAATCCTGGATGGTGGCATTCCGCCAGGACCTCCTGGGCTGGATGGCGCTCTGGCGGGACCGGGATATTCTGCGGGCCCGCATCTACCAGGCCCTGCGGTTGTCCGCATCGGCGGAGATCAAAGACGTTCGCCCCTGGACCGAGAAGGCCTGGCTGAAGAACGCGGCCGAAGAGCCGGCCATGCAGTTGTTTGTGGACCCCCGCCCGGTGGACCTCTCGGCGCAGGCCGAGTCGGTCGGGATGTGGCAGCGGATTCTCGGCCAACTGGACGGTGCAAAAACGCTCGTTTTCTTCAGTCCGGTGAACCCGGAACTGCTGGGCGAGTGGCTGGGGAACCCCGGTTACCAGCAGAACCTGAAGCGTATCGACGGATTCTTCGCCGGCACAGGCGTGGATTACGTCAACTGGGCCACCGCCATGCCGTCCGCCAGCTTTACCGATCATGTCCACCTGGTGCCCGAGGGGTACCGCGACCTGGCGGCCATGCTGGGGGAGCGGCTGCTCACGGGACCGACCCGGTAGAAGGGGGCCGCCATGCTTTTCCACAGCCCGGAATTTATGGCCCTGATGCTCCTGACCCTGCTGCTGTATGCGGCGGTGCCCAAAGCCCGGACCGCCGTGCTGGCGGTGGCAAACGCCGTCTTCTACGGGATGTCGGGGTTCTCGTACCTGCTGCTGTTCATGGCGGTCCTTAGCTTTACCCACCTCTGCGCCGTCGGCACCCGGGGACGCGCCCCGAAGCTCTGGCTGACGCTGGGCATCATCGCCAACCTGGCGAACCTGTTCACCTTCAAGTACACCGGTTTCGCGGCGACCAACCTGGACCGGCTGCTCCACCTGGGGATTGATCCGGCCAAGTGGCAGCTGATTTTGCCGGTAGGCATCAGTTTCTACACGTTTCACCTGATCGCGTACCTGGTAGACGTCTACCGGGGCGTGATTCCGCCGGCCCGGAATCTGCTGGAATGCTGGGTCTTTACGGCCTTCTTCGGCCAGTTGATCGCCGGCCCGATCATGCGGGGCGAGCAGTTCCTGCCGCAGATCATCAACGCGCCGCAGCAGGAACTCCGGTGGGAGCAGTTCAAGTACGGCGTCTTTCTCTTCGTGCTGGGCATGGGGAAGAAAGTGCTGCTGGCGGACAACCTGAGCCCCCGCACGGAGAATTTCTTCGCCTCGTGGACTACCCTGAACGGCCTGGAGGCCTGGATTGCCGGCTGGCTCTTCGCCTTCCAGGTGTACTACGATTTCTCCGCGTACAGCGAAATGGCGCTGGGCATTGGCCACATGTTCGGACTTGAGCTGGCGATCAATTTCCGGACGCCGTACCTGGCCGCCAATCCGTCGGAGTTCTGGAAGCGCTGGCACATTACGCTGTCCACCTGGATCCGGGACTATCTTTACATTCCGCTGGGCGGGTCCCGGAAAGGCAACTTCCGGGCATACGCCAACCTGGTGGCCGCCATGGCGCTCTCCGGTCTCTGGCACGGGGCGGCCTGGACGTTCGTGGCCTGGGGCCTGTTCCACGGCGGGCTCTCTGCGCTGCATAAGCTCTGGACGGTCCATGTGGTCGAGCGGCTGGAACGGGGGTGGCGGTACTCCCGGACGGCCCGGTGGGTCTCGGTCTTTCTGATGTTCCAGGCCACCACCGTGGGCTGGATCTTCTTCCGGGCCCCGTCCATTCACCCGGCGCTGACGCTGCTCGGGCGGATGCTCAACCCGGCGCTCTGGCACCTGACGCCCCTCGCCGCCCGCTACCTGCCGGTGATGGCGGCGCTGTATCTCCTGCACGTGGCGGAATTCTGGGTCCGGGAACGCGAGTCGGCCATTTACGCCCTGTGGACCCGCCTGGTACCTTCGCCCGTCCGGGCGCTGGCCTACACGGCGGTAGGGGCGCTGCTGCTGGTGATGACGGAACTGGAGCAGGTCAACTTCATCTATTTCCGGTTCTAGATGCCAACGGGAGCCCGGCGCTTGCCGGGCTCTTACCGCGAAGGTCAAAAAGAGCGGCAGCCGGTCAGGGCTGCCGCTTACCGCTGTCGTATGGGGTGCGGGACTCCCAGCCGTGGCTGAGGCGCCACCGGTCATGCCGAACAAGGCTGTCCAGACCCTCCGGGTTTCACTTAACGGTTGCCATGCTGTTTGAGGCGAGCCTGCAAGTAGACCCGTGCCTCGGCCCCGGACAGCAGAGGGCGGGTGTTATCCAGGGCTTTCCGAATCAAGGCGATCTCTTGCGGGTCGGTAACATCGTGGGATTCGTCACTGGGGCTGTCGTCCACGGCCACAAACAGGAATCGGCGCTGGCCAATAACCAGGTACTCCGCGCCTTCCTCCACGGCGCGGATCAGCTCCGTGTCGCGAACCCGAACGGACTTGCTCACCACGCCACCCCCTTTGGCCCATGGTATCACACCGGTTTTCGACTGACGATGTCGACAAGGGGAGATTAGACCTTACACGGGCATCTACCATACTCTTGAGCGAACTCTATTTGCGTAAACAGCACTACGGGGATATTCGTCTCCGAACTGCCCCGAAAGGAGTCGGAGAAGAGCTCGTGCAAGTTGTTGCGAAAACTCGGGTTCGAACGCCTTCGGAGCCAAGTAGAGGCTTTTGTAAAGCGTAAAAAACCGTTGAAAGCTTTCCGACGGCTTTGAACGATTCCCGACGATTCTAAACGATACCCGACGGTCGCAAAAACTCGTAAACGAAGGCCGAACCGGCTTGAAAATGGCCTGCGCGCACGAGGAAAGAAAACCCGCCGGAATAACGCCGGCGGGCTTTTGCTGTCCCTGCAAGGGCCTGGTTGCGGGTGATAGGCATGTGAAGCGAGAGTCAGGCGTGGTAGACAAAAAACAGGGTTTGGAAGCAAAACGAAGGCTTCCAACGCTTTTGAACGGCTTTGTACGATAGAAAACGATCTTGAAAAGGATTCGAAGCAATAATTAGCGTTTTAACGAACTCGATAAGAAGCGGCGAGCGTCGGTAAGCCTCGCCTCCATCCGAAGAGGCTTGTGTACTGGATCGACCTATTGTAGCATTGTTACATATCGCGAAATTTAGAATAGTGGCCGTCAGAGGAGGCAGCCTCTTTGTCACATCGTCGGACACGGTTTCGCATGATGCTATGGGTGCTTGCTGCAGTATTTCTCTTCGGCTCTGGGACTCCGGTGCGGGCGGACGGTGGTCGGCCAATCCTGTCCTTCCTGACGGTACCATCATCGGTGGTGGCCGGGCAACGGGTCTTCATTCAGGCCAGCGCAACGACGCCGGACCCGCAGGAAGGAGTCTGCTGCGGGCGCATCATTCTGCAAAGTCCATCCGGCAAGCAGGTGCTCACTGTCCCATTAAGCCGTGGCGCTTCGGCCCAGCTGGAAGCCAATTTCACCATGCCCGCCGGGGCCGAAGGCGGGCTCTGGAAAGTGGCCCGGCTGGAACTGGTCGGGAACAGCCTGGCGGAGACCCGTCTGGAGTATGGCGCCGGCTTCCGCCATGAGTTCACCGTGGTTGCGGCAACGCCGGACGTAAACGCGCCCGTTCTGATGAAACTGGGCTGGTCTTTGCCCCAGGTGTCCGAAGGCGCCCCGGTAACCCTCAGCGCTGACGCCATCGACGCGGCCAGCGGCATCAGCAGCATCTTTGCCACCGTCGTGCCCGAGATGGACGCCGGCGAGCCGCTGTGGAGTCGCTCGATTCGGCTGGTATTGAAGAGCGGCAACACCTGGGAAGGCGTTTTGTTGGCGCCGGTGATGGGGATGCCCACAGGCCGGGTCAAGGTGAGCGCCGTGGAGGTCACGGACGGCTCCGGCAATGTGACCCGCCTTGACGAGGCAAAACTCACCCAGCTCCATCTAAAACCCCTGTCCGTGGTGCCCACCGAAAATCCTGCGGGTCTGAACACCATGCCTTATCTGCAAAACGTCCTCCACGTTGGGGCCATCTCCTTCCTGGAGTGGAACCGCAAGGATCTGGCGGCACTGGATACGCGCTGGGACGAGATGGCGAACGACCCGGAGGGCGTTCGCTCCGAACTGATCTTTGACTTGCAAACGCTTAACCTGACCATCGGCCAGCTCCGCGACGAGATCTACACCGACCCGCTCACCGGCTACAAGTACGTCCCGCTGAACACCAGCGGCAAATGGCGGGCGCTGGACAAGGCCATGAAGGCCCGTGTATTCATGTTGGCGGAGCTCGACAGGCGGGCAGGCACGACAACAGCGCCCCGCCTGGAAAAGGATGATCTTCTGTCTGCTGCCTACATTGCGACTGAGCCTGACAGCGACCTGGAACCGATCGACCCGGACCTCTACGCCGAAGGCGGACCGGCATTGATGGCGGCGGTGATCACGACCGTAGCCCGCAGTTCATTGCCGAAGGGTCTGATGTCAGCCCCGCACCGTGCCCCTGACAACGACAGTATCAGCTTTCTGGACCGGGGCCTCATCTGGTTCGAGCCGTTCACCCGCAGCGGGATTTTGGCTGCACACTACGACGACCAGCGCGAGATTGTCCTGTATCTGAATCGAATCGCGACCCCCCAACAGGTGATCCACGAACTGTTTCACGAGCTGGGCCACCACTTTACCGACGCGTTCGTCGGCAGTCTGGAGGATCATGGTCAGGGGCGGGCCATCTGGAACGAATACATGAACCTGCGGGGCTTCCAACCCTGGCTCGATCACGCCGGGTGGGCGGGCCTCCCATGGGAGAACTTCGCTGAGGACTTTGCCTACACGTTCCTGCCTGATGACCTTCGCCCGCAATATCAGGTGCGGCAGGCGTTTCCACGGCTGGACGCGCACCCGGACATGCTGCAGGCGTTCCGAGACTGGGTCGGCAAGCGAGTGGCAGCAGGCCCTGAAGAGCCAATCCTCTCGGGGAATCGCGGGCCTCTGGTGACTTGGATCGGGCCTTTGTTCCCCGGTTTCCAGTGGCAGGCTGGAGCCCGCTCGGGATGCCAGATCTTTGACCATCCGTACGACTTGAAGGCGCCGGCCCCGGTAGATCCAGCGCATGTGTTTCCGCCGGGATTTCAACCGCTGAATGGGGCCAGCCAGTATTTCTGTGGTAGGGACCAGAATATACGGCGGTCAGTGCAGTTCGAGGTGTTCTCCCTCGGCCACCCCGGACAGAGCCCCCACGTGAGGGTGGTGCCTGTCCTGTCCTACCCAATTCTGCTCCTCGCCCCCATTTCACGGGTTACGGACCGTGACTATGTGCAGATTCCGGCGCAAACGCCATTGGTGCAGGTGAAATCTGCCGTGGTGCCCGGAAAAGTTTCCGGAGTTCAACCTCCCCTCGGGGGAACGCCTGCGCCACAACCGCCGATCACAGTGGCTCTTGAATGGGAAACGATCACCGTAAATGGCGTGGTGGTCCCACCGGCGGCATACAGTACTTGTGTGATCGCGCCGGGAGAGAAACAGTGCGTCTGGAACACCCCCGGCAGTACGCTCTCGATCGGCCGTGACGGACAGCTAACGTCCAGTGATCCACGCGCAAAACTCATACCCGGTGAGAATCAACTCGATTTCCAGGTGGTCATCACCGATCATGCATCGTCGTTTTTGCCCCCCGGCGGTTTCCCGGTCCCACCCCAAATGACGGCCGGTACATATACTCTCCGCGGCCATGTTCTCTACGAACCCCCGGACACGATCGTTCCGCTGACCTTAAACCCGCCGCCCCTGGTGACCCGGGGACGGGTGCGGATCACTGGCTCCACCATGCCGTATGCCCTGGTGCGCGCCAACGGACAGACCACCGCTGCCGACGCCTACGGCCATTTCGCCCTCTCGATAACGGGCTTGCTGGGCGACCTGGAAAAGGTGCACATCACGGCCATCTCCCCCGGGGGACACAAGGCCGATACCGCCGTCAGCCTGACCTATGCCAGGGAGGGAACGGTAACGCTCGATACACCAGCCGTGACCAACATCCCAAAACTCCAGGTACAGGGGAAAGCCCAGAGCATGCTGCGAGTAGCGGTAAACGGGGTTGAAGCGACCATTGGCAACGACGGCGATTTTACGGCTGCCGTCAGCCTTCGGTCCGGTACCAACCAAGTCGTGGCAGTCGCTACCGACGCCGCGGGCAATACCGCCAGGACAGCCCGTTCCGTTCTCCTCAATACGGGCCTGGTGCCCCTCATGTCCACCAATCCCACTACGGTATGGCGTGGGGTAGCACCCCCCATGACCAAGGTAGCATTCCAGGATCGCCCCGTCCCATTGGCGGCGGATGGCTCCTACAGCATCCTCCTGCCGCTGGAGCGGGCAGGCACGCACCAGTTTCGCCTGGTCTTCACCCCGGAAAAAGGTGCTCCCTATTACCACGAAGTGAACGTACTGCGACCGGTCGTGGTTGAACTGCCCAGCTTTACCAATCTGACGAGTCTGCAGGTGACTGGAAGAGCCGCGCCCGGTCTCTCCCTGATCAGTCGCGGACAACCTGTGCCCGTAGGGCCGGATGGAATCTTCCACACCGAAGGTCCCACGCGATCTTTCATGCCATTCGCCCTGGAGATATCTCGCATCACTGCCCCCTGGGCCAAATCGCTGGTGTCGGGTCCGAACCCGTGTTTCGAGCAGGTTTCCGTCCAGATGGCGGCTGGTGGGGTTCCAGCGGCCGTTTTCTGCGGGTCGAACTACTACCCGGTCCCTGACGCCCCCCAGGTTTCCGACCAGCGATTCCAGGGTATGACCGTGTTCGACTGGTCCGACCTGCCTCCAGCCGTCAAACTCCCCCGGGAAATCAGTTTCCCCGACCGCTCCAGCCTGCCGTCCGACGCATTGATTCAACATGATGTCACGTTGGTTGAGCTTAAAGGACATCTGTCCGGCAAGTTCTGGATCGTTTCGCTTCCCCAGGTAGGCGCCGGAACCAGATTTACCGTCCACGGCACCAGCCTTACTGTTACCGAGGGTTCCCGTGGCGGTGCCGAAGCAATCATCCCCATGGTCTCCGGCAGTAACCAGGTTCGGTTTGACTACACCGATCGTGATGGTCAACCAGCGTTCATGCTCTTTGGCGTCACGGTGCCTGCGTTTGTTTCCGCCCGCATCGAATTGACAATCGGTTCAACGTACGCCCGGGTGGGGGGCGAAGAGCGTCAGTTGCCGGTAGCGCCACAGGTGATCGATGGCACCACGTATGTACCGCTTCGGTTCATCGCCGATGCACTGGGTGTCAATCAGAACTACGATCCCGACACCGCAGCGATGGCGCTGTCCACCGACCGGCACGTGGTGATTCTGACCGTCGGCGCAGCGGAGGCAATGGTGGACGGAACGAGGATTCAACTGTCGGCGCCGGCCCGAAACGTTGACGGCAGGATCATGGTGCCGTTACGATTTATTGCCGAGAGTCTGGGTTTTACAGTTCACTGGGACCCGGTCAATCGATTGACCACAATTGATCCCTGACCCATAAGCGGTACCAGAATCGGATCTGCGAAACCTGATTGGAACACATCGAGACCGAAAGTACTCCTCTTTACCAGCCCCCAGTTGGAGCGAGATACAGAGATTATTTGGACAGGGATTATCCCGGGGACGTGGCCATGACGCTGGTGAACGGCAAGGTGGTCTACGAGAAAGGCAAGCTGATCACGGCCGACGGCAACGAAATCATGGCGAAGGCCGTGGAGTCGGCCATCCGGCTGGTGAGTTCGATCTAAGTCTGTTTGCGGCGAAGGGAACCCGGCGTGTGCCGGGCTCTCCGCATCGGTGACGTTCAGAAAAGAGCGGCAGCCGTCAGGGCTGCCGCTTTTCGGTGTTGTATCGGGCGCGGGGGTGGAGGACTTGGACGTAGGCCCGTGCCTCATCCCCGGACAGCAGAGGGCGGGTGTTAGCGAGGGCTTTCCGAATCAAGGCGATCTCATGCGGGTCAGTAACCTCGTGGGATTCTTCACTGGGGCTGTCGTCCACGGCCACCAGCAGGAATCGGCGCTGGCCAATAACCAGGTACTCTGCGCCTTCCTCCACGGCGCGGATTAACTCCGTGTCGAGAACCCGAACGGATTTGCTCACCACGCCACCCCCTTTGGCCAATGGTATCACATCTGTTTTCGACTGACGATGTGGGAGTTCAAATGGGACATTTGCGCCAGCCTTCAGTGCCCAACAGTGATATTCATCTCCAAACTGCCCCGGCCGGAATCGGGGAAGGTTTCGTGCCTGATGTTGCGGGAGTACCTGGGCCAAAACGCCCAGACGCTTTTGGAATCTGGAGAAAATGGCCCGCGCACACGGGGAAACAAAACCCGCCGGAATAGCGCCGGCGGGCTTTTGCTGTCTTTGGAAGGGCCTGATTGCGGGTGGTAGGCAGGTGAAGCGAAAGGCAGGCGTTGGAGACAAAACGCAAGGTTTGGAAGCAAAACGAAGGCGTTCAACGCTTTTGAACGGCTTTGTAAGATAGAAAACGATCTCGAAAACGATCCGAAGCAATAATTAGCGTTTGAACGAAATCGATAAGAAGCGCCGGGCGTCGGTAATCCTCGCCGGCGGTTTGCGGCGAGATGAGGCCTCGCTTCAGAACGGCGCATTTCGGCCAAAGCAGGAATTGCGTAAATTTAAGAAGAACTTCCATTCCCATAACGGTTCCTTGCTCCGCACGTTCTGGGAGGGACTTACTTTGAGTCAAACCCCGGCCGGTCCCGTTCTGCGCCTCACCGAGTCTCCTGCCGGACCCGGGCAGTACCGGGTCGAAATCGCCCTGGAAGTGGCCGGACAGCCACGCCAGACGGCTGTGTCCACCTTTGCGTTCGATTTTCCCGAGAAGCTGCAACGGGACGTCCGCTGGTACCTGGAAGAGTATTTGGAATACCCCGCAGATCGCGGGCCGAGTCGAAACGGAGATGGCGGAACTGGGGCGGAGCCTGTTCAGGGCGCTCTCCGGATCCGCGGACGCAAGCGACCTGTGGGCGACGGCGCGCCCGCACCTGCAGGACACCCGCATCGAAGCGGTGACCGGCGTTGAGGAAGCGGTCTCCATCCCATGGGAACTGCTCCGGGACCCGAAGACGGAGCAAGTGCTGGCCCTGGGTTGCCGTGCCTTCGTGCGGGGCTATCATGGTGCGGCCCGGCGGCCGCATCTGCCCGGAGCAGTGGCGGGACCGATCCGGATTTTACTGGTGATCTGCCGTCCCGGTGGCGGCGACGATGTGCCGTTTCGCTCCGTGGCCAGCCGCCTGATGAAGGGGCTGAGCGAGGCCGACCGCGAGCGCGTCCACTTGAAGGTGCTGCGGCCGCCGACATTCGGACAGTTGTCGGCCGAACTGCGGGCCGCGCAGGACCGGGGCGAGCCCTACCACGTCGTACACTTCGACGGCCACGGCGGCTACGCCGAGGCGAATACGTGGCCGTACAGGAGTTTTACATGGGGCTGGACTTCAGCGATGTCGCCTTTCGAGCCCGGCTGGCCGAAGGCTCCTACCTGGCGGTCCAGATTCCGGAGCAGTTGCAGCAGGTGTGGGACTGGGCCGACTGGATCTACCAGCCTACCAGCGGGCAGGTGGTGCGCAAGGACGACCCAGGCCAGTTGATCCCGTTCAACTACGTTGTCTTCAGCGTGTCCCGGTATACGGAGTAGCGGTGCGGCCGCCTGCAGTCCCCCTCAGATGACGCAGCTGAGGCTGCCGTCCGACTGGGCTACTCGACTGAACGGATAGGCGGGACGGCAGGAGGGGGTATCCGGGCAAAAATGCCTGCCGAGACGCCCGAAAACCGCCTTTCGAAAGCTTTTTACACTCCCTCCTTGGGTCTGAAGTGTAAAAACCTTTCGATCTGCAGCGGCGTGGTGCGGCCAGAGACGTCCAAGAGCGGTAATTTCAGGTTTTCAGCCCCGAAAACTACCCCCCACCAGTATCGAAACCGAAGGCTTTCGATAGGTTGTATCACTCAGGGGAGTGGATACACCAGTAAAAAGCTATCGGAACCAGCACCTGGGGGCGAACTCGGCATCCCGGTTCCTGGTTAGCTGACCGGAATCGGTCCTGGCACGGTCGCAGGCAGAATCAGCGGGCCGGTCATCCGGTCGGAGGCCTGGAAGGACCGGGACCCGCCTGCACGACCCAAGTGGGTCGGCGTGACGTGCCCGAGTGCCTGGCTCGTCGTTGGTCCGCACGCTGACGCAGGGGTGAACCCCTGCGTCTTTGCTTGCCCTTGATTGCGCCATTCCGCGCCAGCGCGGCGTATGCCTGGCGTAAGAATTGCCAACCTAACATTATCTTGAGGCAGACAACCTGCCTTGAACAGTCTCGCCCTCCGACCACAGGAAGCAGCGGCAAGGAGGGGCAGAGTGTGTCCTCCGGCAGACCGCCCAGGCGATTGCTGGGCACAAGTGAACACGGCGGCGAGTCCGGGGAATCCGCTGCGCACGCCCGGGGACCTGCGGCAACGCATACCGGAAGCGTTTCCGGCGACAACCCGGAGACGGCAGAACCGCTCTCCGGTTCCCGGGAAGCCAACGTGGCACAAATCCGCAAGGTATTGGGAAACCCGCCCGACCTGGCCGTACGGGAACTCTCGCTGGGCACCGGCGGGCAAGTGGCGGTCGCAGTGATCGCGCTGACCGGGATGTCCGACGCAGACGTCATCAACGAGAACATCCTGAAGTCCGCCACGCTGGAGGCACGTGCCGACTTGTTTGATGCGGAACCGGCCGTGGTATTTGACCGGCTGCGTCAACTCGTGCTGACGGTGACGACGGTGCTTCAGGCCGCTACCCTGGCCGAAGTTGCCGACCAGATCCTGGGCGGCGACACGGCGGTTCTGGTCGACGGGCACCCGGTGGCGCTGATCTGCGACACCGCCGGGTTCAAGATGCGGGAGATCGGCGAACCCATCACCGAAGGGCTGGTGCGCGGTCCCCGGGAGGCGTTTACAGAGAATCTGGCCACCAACGTGACCTTGCTGCGGCGGAAAATCCGCTCTCCCCGCCTGCGGTTCCACGAACTCCGCATTGGCGCCGTGAGCCAGACCCGGGTGACGGTAGCCCACATCGACGGGATCGCCAGACCTGACATCATCGACGAAGTCTTCCGGCGTCTGAATGGGATCCGCACCGACGCCATTTTGGAGAGCGGGTATATCGAGGAGTTCCTGGAGGATCACCCCGCCTCCTGGTTTCCCCAGATTGATCACACCGAGCGGCCCGACAAGGTGGCGGCCGCCCTCCTGGAGGGACGGGTGGCCATCCTGACCAACAACACGCCCTTCGCCCTCATCGTCCCGACTGTCTTCATACATTTCCTGCAGTCCAGCGAGGATTATTACGAGCGGTCCGTGTTCGCCACGGCGGTGCGGCTGGTCAGGGTGCTGGGGATCGTCGTTGCCGTGGTGCTGCCGGCGGCGTACGTGGCCGTCATCACCATCCACCAGGAGATACTCCCGCTGGCCCTCGTGCTGAGCGTGGCCGGTTCCCGGGAAGGGAACCCGTTTCCGGCCCTGATTGAGGCCGTGATCATGGAAGCCGTCTTTGAACTCCTGCGCGAGGCGGGTGTGCGGCTGCCGCGTCCGGTTGGCCAGGCGGTCAGCATCGTCGGCGGTCTGGTCATCGGGGAAGCGGCCGTGCGGGCCGGCATTGCGAGCCCGGCCATGGTGGTCGTGGTGGCCGTCACCGGGATTGCCAACTTCTCGGTGCCGGCCTTCAGTCTCGCCCTTACGCTGCGCCTTCTCCGGTTCCTGATGATGCTCCTCGCGGCGCTCATGGGCATCCCCGGCATCACGCTGGCGGCGTTGGCCGTGCTGGGGCACATGGCGGCGCTGCGCTCCTTCGGGGTGCCATACCTGAGTCCCATTGCGCCCGCCCGGTACGGCCAGTGGCTGGATGTGCTGGTCCGGGCGCCCCGGTGGGCCATGTCCAGGCGACCGGCTCCCTTCGCGCAGGATCGCGTGCGGCAGGAGCCCGCGCAGAAGCCGATGCCGCCCCGGCAGAACCGCTCGGAGAAAGGGGGCTGAGACCGGTGAAGCGCGAACAAGTGACGACCAAACAGGCGCTATTCATGCTGATTACGCTCCGCATGACCACCGGCGCCCTGTCCCTGCCCGTGCTCACGCTGACAGCAAAAGGATCGGATGCCTGGATGGTGCCCCTGCTCGCCTTCTGTGCGGCACTCCCCGTGATCCTGGCGCTGGTGGCCATCCAGTCCCGCTTTCCCGCTGAGACCCTGGTCCAGGTCGCCGTGCGGTTGACCGGCCCCGTGCTGGGCGGCTTGTTCGTGCTGCCCGTCCTGTGCGAGTTCCTGTTCCGATCCGCCCTGGCGCTGCGGCAGTATGCCGACATGATGGCCAGCGGACCCATGCCGGAGACTCCCGGCGAGGCCTTCATTATTCTGGTGGCGCTGTTTTCCGCCTACATTATCCGACTGGGACTCGAACCCGGCATCCGGGTGATCGAAGTCGCATTGCCCCTGGCCATGCTGGCTCTGCTGGGCCTCCTGGCGTTAGGGGTGAAAGAGATGGATCCCAAGTCGCTCAAGCCGTTCCTGGGAGAGGGGTGGGGTCCGGTGCTGAAGCCGACGCCTACCATCGCCACCCTGTTCATCTCCGATGTCTTCCCGTTGGTCATGTTGGCGCCCCGACTGGAAAACCCCAGGCAACTGGTGCGCGTCGTGTTGACGTCCGTGGCGGTCAGCGCCGCGTTCATTGCGATCGCTGCGGCCGTGGCGATCATGTTCTTTTCCGCCCCGGAAGCGCGGGCCCAGGCCTTTCCCCTGTTCAGCTTGGCCCGGGCCATCACCCTCGCCGACATCATTGAGCGGCTGGACGCATTCTACCTCATGGTCATTACCATCATGACCACCGGTCAGTCGATCTTGCTGTTCTATTGCATCGCCGCCGGCCTGGCCCAGTGGCTTCGACTGCAGGATTACCGGCCCCTCGTTCTGCCGGTGAGCATGCTCGCTTGCGCCGGCGCCCTCCTGCTTTACGAAGACCGGGTGGAAGTCACCCGCCTGCAGCAGCCGCAGGTGGCGCCTTTTCTCCTGCTCCTGCCCACCGTGGGGGTCATGTTCCTGCTTTTCCTCGTTGCCTGGATGTCCGGAGCCAGGGGCAAGCAGCCTCGCACAGGCCGGGCAGAGGCCGGACCGGGGGGTGAAAACCCATGAGGGGGCGCCGCCTGCTCCTGGCCGGCGTCCTGGTCGCATTCCTGTTGACGGGATGCTGGAACCGCCGGGAGATTGAGACCCTGGGCTTTGCGTTCTTGATCGGGATCGACTACGCGCCGGATGAGCAGTTGTATGACCTGAGCGTACAGATCGGCAAGACGGCGGCCTTCGCCAAAGAAGCGCCGGGAGGCGCGGGGATGACCGCAAAGCCGTTTCACGTCTGGTCGGCCCGGGGACGCACCGTCTTTGACGCGATGCGCCACATCACCCGGGAGTCCAACCGCAAAATCTGGCTGGGGCACAACCTGATTGTGGTTATCGGTGAAGAAGCGGCACGGCAGGGCGTTCAGCCGATTCTGGATATGTACAGCCGGGACGGGGAGTACCGCCGGCCCATCTGGGTCGTGGTGACGCCGGGGAAGGCCCGGGATGTGGTCACAGCGGAGGTAAAGGCGGTGAAGGTTCCGGCCATGGCTTTGAATGACACCATCAAGCTGCACGGGGCCACCTCCACCGCCCAGGCTACCCGACTGCACGATTTCCTGCGGATGGCCGCGGCACCCATGGCCGCCACCGTCGGCAAGGTGATCGTGGTGCAGCGAACCATGGGCCCGGAGTTCCACTATGAGGGGAGTGCGGTCTTTCGTGGGGACAAGCTCGCCGGGTACCTGAACGGGGAGGAGACGCGCGGGCTGCTGTGGGTGACGCACAAGGTCAAAAGCGGCATCTTGGTGGTCGCCTGTCCCCGCAATGCGGGAAACGCGGGCCTGGAGATCATCCACGCGAAGGGGAGTGTGACGCCGGTCTTCCATCCGCTCCCGACGATGGCGGTGAAAATTCGCGTGGAATCCAACATTGGTGACGATGCCTGCGCGGACCTGCGGTATACCACCGAAGACTGGCGGCTGCTGGAGCGAGCAGCGGAACAGGTGATCCGTGAGGAGGTCGGGGCTGCGCTGCGCCGGGCCCGTGAACTGAAAGCCGACATGTTTGGCTTTGGTCTTCGAATTTACCAGGAGAATCCGGTCTATTGGAAGCGGGTCGAGACAGCCTGGGCGGAGCGGTACTTTCAGGATGTTCCGGTAGCGATCAAGGCGGAAGTCCGAATCCGGCGGCCGGGATTGGTCACCCGGCGGACGGGGTCAAAGTGAGGGCGTTATGGCGGAACTAATGGTCGCGGTGCTGGGCGTACTTGCGGTGGCGGGGGCAGAGGTGCCTGGGCTGCTGCGGCGCAACCAGAAGCGAGAACTGGTGGTGTTCGGAGTGCTCTGGTTGCTGGGGGCCGGGCTGGCGGTTGGGTACTCGCTGGGTCTGCGGACTCCCAGCCTGCTGTCCCTCCTCGTCGAGGTCGTCCGGCCCATCGGCGAGGCGGTCTTCGGGCCGATGGCGGAAGGCAGATGAATCGGCCGATTGGCCATCCTTCATCCTCGCGTACGGCAGGTGCCCGTAATCTAGCCGGTATGTCGCGCCCATTCGGTTGCCGTCTGCAGGCTTTCCGTGTGGGCAGTGCCCCCTTGCAGTCATCCATCTGCTCCCTGGACGGCAGCCTTGCGGACCCGTTGGCAGAACCGTACGACCCTGCCAGGTCAGGCGTGCAGGCGGAATACCCGACCCATGTGCGGGGCTTACGTAACCCATGGCCACGCAATGCGCCCCCAATGTGTACCCCTTGCGTGTGCTTTATGTGCGCTTTACATGCGCTTTACATGCGCTTTACATGCGTCTTACATGCGCCATTCGCCTGCCCGCCCATTGTCAAAGCCGCAAAGCCCCGCCCACCACGCCTTCCGAGATTAGGCAGGCAATTTCTGCAGATGAACCGAAAGCACCCGCATGGCGGGTGCTTTCACAGCTTGTTGACAAAGGTCTATCGCGTTATTGCTTTATATTTGATATAATGGGAATATCTAAGCTAGAAGTGGTGAAAGCCCATGGAGTTCGAGTCGTTCTCGGGAGCAGATCAAATGGAATTGGCCGCGGTCGAGCAATTGGTGCGGCCTGATCATTTGCTGCGGAAGGTCAAGAAGTACATCGACTTCGAGTTCATCCGAAAAAAGACGGCTCCCTATTACTCCAGCAACGAGCGGGTCGGTGGCCGTCCACCAGTGGATCCCGTTCTACTATTCAAGATGCTATTCGTGGGCTATCTGTATGGGATCCGCTCTGAACGGCGCTTGGAGTTGGAGGTCCGGGACAACATCGCCTACCGCTGGTTTCTCGGGCTTTCGTTCTATGACCGGGTGCCCGATCACTCGACAATTAGTCAGAACCGGCGACGGCGATTCTTGGGTACCTCGATCTATCAGGAGATCTTTGACGAGATCGTGCTGCAGGCCATGAAGAAGGGATTCATCAAAGGAGAAGTCCTCTACACCGATTCGACGCATATCAAGGCGAATGCGAACAAGAAGAAGTTTCGGCTGGAGCAGGTGCCAGAGAGCACGAAAGGCTACCTGGCTGAGTTGGAGCAAGCCGTGGAAGCGGACCGGGTGCAGCACGGAAAAAAACAGCTGGCCACACGAAAGGAGGTGACAGTGAAAACCCGAGAGACAAAAATCAGCAAGACGGACCCTGACAGCGGCTACATGGTCCGTGAGGGGAAGCCCGAAGGGTTCTTCTAGCTGGAGCACCGCACAGTAGACGGAGAGCTCAACTTCATCACTGATACGCATGTCACTTCGGGAGCGATTCATGATTCGGTACCGTATGTGGAGCGTCTAAAGCGCCAGCGGGAGCGGTTTGAACTCAAAGTCCGGGCGGTGGGATTGGACGCCGGCTACCTGAGCACCGCCATTACGCATTTTCTGGCGGAGCAGAAGATCTTTGCCGTGATTGGCTACCGTCGCTTTCAGTCGGTGAAGGGGCGTATGCCCAAGTGGAAATATCAATACGACCGTACGACCGATACATATTACTGTCCCGGCGACCACACCCTCACGTATCGGACCACCAATCGGGAAGGATACCGGGAGTACCGCTCCGAGCCGAAGGATTGTACGAACTGCTTGCTCCGGGCGATTTGCACGGGCAATGCCCATGCGGTTAAGACGCTCACCAGGCACGTCTGGGAGGACAGCCGGGAACAAGTCCGGGCGAACCGGCTGACGCCGCATGGCAAGGACCTTTATGATCGCCGCAAGGAAACCATTGAGCGCAGCTTCGCCGAAAGCAAAGAGCTCTACGGTTTACGCTACGCCCGAAGGCGCGGCTTGGCCAATGTGCAGGAGCAATGCTTGCTCACGGCCGCTGCCCAGAACCTGAAGAAGCTGGCCCTGCTCTTGGACCGGCGGCATAGTCGCGCCCATTGCGCCTGAAACGGCCGAGGCAGAGAGGTTATAGGTAAGCGTCAAAAAGTCCCCACCGTGACGGTGAGGACTGCCTGATGGTACGCTATGATTTGGCAAGTCGGCAGGTTTGGGGCAGCGATTCCGACCAGGGGAGCAGTCGATCCAGGGCCGAACCTCTGGGCTCCGCCAGT
>DASXVX010000038.1:0-59310 GCA_036504075.1 Symbiobacteriaceae bacterium
GGGGGCCCCCCGCTTCTTGCTGTCCCTTGTGAATCGTACGATTTGTCAAAAGGGATTTTCTCTTAGTATCCAGAACAATGTGGTAGCTAAGAATTGAATGAGGGAGAATGTTCAGTGGGTACGCTGTTACTGGAGCGAGTCACACCGGCACTGCGGGCCCTGGTGGCAGTAGTCTCTGCGCAACTCCTGGTTTACACCGTGATTCCATTCCGGCCGGGCAGCGCTCTGACCGGCGCCCTGCTGGGCCTGGCGCTCTACCGCTGGCTCGACCGCCGGTCCTGGGCCGACTTCGGGTTCGGCCTGAATCGGCGGTCGCTGGAAGTCTCCAGGTGGGGACTGCTCGGGGTAGCGGTCTACTCGGCACTCTTCCTGGCGGCCATGCATGCCTTTGGCCTTTTTCGCTGGGAAAGCATCCCGGGACTCGGGCCGGCCGCCGTGGGGCGAATGGTGCTTCAGGTCGTGCTGGCAGCGGCGGGCAACGAGTTTCTGATTCGGGGGTACGTCTTCCGGACCATGGACCGCTACGGCCTTCTGACGGCCGGTCTGTTGAGCGTCGCTTGTACCTCCCTGGCCCAGTGGGCGTTCGCATTTGGCGAGCCGCTGCTCGTGCTCCGACTGTGTGAAACGGTCTCGGCCGGTGCCGTCTTTACCTACATCTTTTACCGGACCGGCTCAATCTGGCCGTCCGTCATCCTCCACGGGGCGGTCTCTGCCATCACGGGACTTCTGCTGCTAGGCGGTGCTTCCGTGGGGCTTTACGTGGGGTTCATATTCCCGGCGGTAGTCGGCCTGTTCCTCGTCACCTGGTGGCGAGTCAGCCGCTGGGCTGGCATGCACGAAGGTTTCCCGGACTCCCAGGCCGCTTAGCGCAAAGGAAGGTCGAAACAATAATGGGGCACGGTGGCTTCCCACCGTGCCCCCTTCTTATGCGCCCGGCGCCAGTCAGCAGTATCGGGCGACCTCTTCCATGGTGTGGCGGACGCAGGTGACGGCGGCGTCCGGGCCACCGACCAGGCTGCCCTTGGTTACGATCGTCAGCCCCGGGCGGCTCCCGCCCAGCATCCGCCCGCAGACGGCCAGCGGCAGCACCTCTTCCACCGGTTCGATCGCCCCGGCGCCCAGCCGCCGGCAAATGGCGAGCGCAATGTCGCCGCTGTTGGTGTACACGCTGTCGAGGCTCGGTATCAGTTCCAGCGCCCTGGCCGCGATCTCAGCCAGGCCGTGGGCCACGGAGTCGGCGGCATACTGGTCGACCGGCGAATACGGCTCGGCGATGCGAACGCCGATCACGTTCACCGCCGCCGGCATCTCGGCGAGCACGGTGGCCGCCCGCTCCACTTCGAGCCCGGCGGTACCGCTGTTGGCGGCCAACCGGGTGGCATCGACGGTCAGGAACCGAGCGCCCAGGTCATCTTCCAGCTTGTCCAACTGCTGGCGGGCCATCGGCTGCACGCTGCTGCCCGTTACCACCAGCGTCCGGTGGCTGGGCCGGGTCATCACGGCCGAAATGTAGGCCGTGGTGAGCGGGCCGGGGTCAGCCGCCACGCAGGCGATTCCGCTGAGGGCCATGCCCTCGCCCAGCGCAGTGATGTCGGCGTCGGTTTCAGCGTCGGCACAAATGACTCGGGCACCTTTAGAAGTCGCCGCCTTCAGCGCTTCCGACACGGCCACAGCGCCGGCCCGAATGGTCTGAAGGCCAAGCGTGCCGATAGTCAGCCTGGTCTGGCCCGCCAGCATCGTAGGCACGTGAGACTCGGTCACCGGCGAGAGTGGGTCGTTCCGGACCATGGTCTCCGCCAGGAGCACGCCCTCCACGTAGTGGTAGCCGTCCCGGGTGGTCCGGCCGCCGGCGGGGAACGCCGGAGCGACGACGGCCACGGAGTCGGGTCCGATGGCGGTCAGCACCGCCTCCAACTCCGAGCCCAGGTTACCCCGCAGCGTCGAATCGATCCGCTTGGCCAACGGCCGGCCGCCGTGCTTGATAATCAGCCGGGCGGCAGTCGCCACATTGTCGTAGGCCACCTGCGGCGGCAGCGTGCGGGATTCGGTGCTGATCACGATGCAGGCGTAGCCGGACACATCACCCGAAGGCCAGGCGAGCCCCGTAAAGGTGGCGGTCTTGAAGCCGCGGCGGATCATGAGCGCTCCGGTCGCATTGGCCCCAGTCAGGTTGTCAGCGATGATGCCCACGAATGCATGGTCGAGGTTAGACAAGTTCAAGTTCTACTCCTCCCTTGCGGATGACACGCGCTACCTCAGCCGGCAGCGATGCCTCCGTTACTATGTTTGAGAATGCGGACAACGGACATATGTAGAATGCCGAACGGCGCCCGAATTTGCTGGCATCTGCCACCAGCACACAGCGGCGGGCCGCCCGCAACATGGCCTGCTTCAGCGGCACCCGGTCCAGCGTCGGGGTGGTGAGGCCGTAATCCACATCCATGCTGGACGTGCCCAAAAACGCCAGGTCCACGGTCAGCGACCGGAGCGTCTGCTCGGCCAGGGGGCCGTGCAAGTAATAGCCGGCCGGCTGAGCGGTGCCGCCGGTGACCAACACCCGGATGCCTGGCTCGTCGCACAGTTCCAGAGCGACCTTCAGGTCCATGGTGACCACGGTCAGGTCCTTTCGACCCCGGAGCGCACGGGCCAGCGCCGCCATGGTGGAGCCGGCGTCCAGCAGAACCATGTCGCCGTCCCGGACCAGTTCGGCAGCCCGCTGGGCGATGCGGTCCTTCTCGGCGGGATGCGCGGCGGCTCTGTCGGCATACGGCAGTTCCCGGGAAACCAGCGACGTGGGCAGCGCCCCGCCATAGGTCCGGACCAGTTGCCCTTCGTCGGCCAGATGCTCAAGGTCCCGACGCACGGTCATTTCGGAGACGCCGAAATGCTCCACCAGGTCCCGCACCTGAACCTGCCCGTCGCGCTTGAGCCATTCAATAATCTGGTCGCGCCGCTGCAATGTGGACACGATGTCACTCCTGCTGCTTCGGTAATCGAACGTTTGCCCAGTCTGATTCTAACACCAATGTTTACATCGAACAACGAAATGTTAACTGTTCTGCAATTCCCGGATGGAATTATGAGTGATTCAAACATACCCGGCATACACAGTATGTTCGTTTCGACAGTTTCAGTCGGTCTGGTGTATAGGCCCCGCCACCGCATGTTTCGCCGCAAGCAGTGACCGTCATGGTGGGCGGCCCTGTCCAGGCCCGGCAAAGGAAAAGCGGGGAAGCCCACCACCCCTTGATAAGGGGCGTGGGCTTCCGGCGCTGGCTAACAGTTGAGCTGGCGGGTGATACTTCAGGACACTACCACTGCATCCCTCGCCGATTCCCCGACGGTCACAATCCTACCGCATCCTTAACGCAGGGTTTCGCTTCCCGAAGATTCCCCTGCCTCCAGGCTATCTTCCGGTGGTTTTCGGATTCTGAGGATGACCAGGAGGGCAGTTTCCGCCGCCATGGGAATGCCACTGGCCGGATTTCGGCGGCCACCGGACGAGTTCCCGACGAGTACCCGGCGAGTTTATCCGACCACTCGCCCGCCACATCTCTTCGCTCCCCGAACTTAGGGCATCACTCGCCCACCTTCGGGCAGCAACAGGGGACCACCGGATCACTTCGGCGCATCGTTCGCCTTGGCCGCCGCAACATCCTGGACGGCCTGCCGCTGGATGTGGTCACCGAGGGGCAGGCCTGCTACGGGTTTGCCCTTGGCGTCCTTCAGGGGGACGGTGTCGATCCACAGGGTGGTACCCTTCGGCGGGTCGATGCCCAGGAGCGCGGCCACCTGGACAAAGCTGAACTCCGCCTCGGTGCCCGACTCATTCCAGGTCAGTTTAGCGGCACGCCGGTCCGGCCGGTCGCAGGGGATTGCCTCCAGGAAGGGAGTGTCACGCAGCTCCGCGGGGAAATCCGCAATATCCTCTACCTTCCCCTCCAGGAAGTACAGGCCATAGGGAAAGGGGCTTGTACCACCGTGGGCCGAGTTGGCACTGACGATCCATTCGCTGAAGAGAGCGCTGCAGCGAGCCCAGTTGCTCTCATTCACCCGAATGCCGGCCCCCTTGTACCGGTTGTCACGTACCTTCGAAAGATCCAGAAGCCGGTTTTCCTTTCCGCTCAGATCGACCATGACAGCCACCCCTCCATCACGTTTTCGGCATCCATATACATATAACGTGATCTTGATGGTTTATGTTCGAACAATCTTTCTCGTGGCGATTCGCCAAAGGTCTGGCCGCCGCCAAAGGGTCGCCGCGGTTCTGGTCCGGACGGAATGAGCGCCGGGATTTAAGATTCCGGCTCCGGTCCGGGCACGTCCGGGTCTATGTCAAATTTGATAGCCGAACACAACATCGTTCGTGCCGAACCGGGCGGCGAGCTCCTGGAAAAACGGGCGGTCACTCTGGCACTGCTTCCAGATACCTGCCCCGAAGTCGACGGCGATTGCCGGGTACAGCATCTCGGTGAGCCACTCATCGTCGGAAAAGACCAATGACTTGAAGGCATCTCCGTTGGACGCTACAGCGACATTGACCTCTCTCACACCCTTGAAGCCAGTCTTCTCCGCCGTAAGCTCGGGGTTCACGGTGTACGAGAACCCATACCCGGTGTCGAAGAACGTCGGCGTTAGCACGCCGCTCAGGCCTTCTTCGCTCTCGATGAAGCGACCGATTTGCTGGGCCAGAGCGAGGAGGGCGGCTTTGCGCTCGTAGCCGTTCTCGATCGAAAGAAACGGATTCTTGGCCGGGAACACATTGCAGAACTGGTTCATCTTCAAACCTCCATCACGGAGAAGGCGGAGGGCAACCGGGCGCAGGGGGAGGAGAGCCACCTCCTCCCCCAGGGGCGGAAACGACGCTGGGCCTGAGCGAGCGGCCGGTCTGCGCCGCTCGCTCCCGCTGTTCGTTCAGGCCAAGATGTACCCGAAAACCAACTCCTCGTCCGGGACTCCGTAGGCCTCGGCCAAGCCGGCAAAAAATGGCTTGTCCCTGTCGGGGATTCCGGGCACTCGAAAGCTCACGGTGATCGGGGAGACAGCATCCTCAAGCTCCTCATCGACCAGGGTAGCCCGCAGGTAATCACCCATTGATGCGCAGATTACCCTCACCTCCGTGACACCGTCTACCCCCGTCCTGTCCTTGACTACGGCCGCATCGACGGTGAGCGACCAAGTTACACTTCCCAATTGAATTGGGGCTGCGGCAGACAGTCCGGCTTCACTCTTCAGGAACTCACAGATTTTCTCTGCAAGAACCCGGAGTCCGTCCTTACGCTCATCTCTGGAGAGTGCACCAACTGGATCAGTCCTGGGGAAGAAGTTGCACAAGGCTTCATAGCCCAAGCGCCCTCACCTCCGTTTCTCTACTTGTGTGCGTCCGAACAGATCGACATGGGCGGGCACGGGGTGGGAGTGGGCGCCGAAGGCGGCTCCAGCGGGAAGGTAACCTCCTTGAGCGGCTCCATCACCTGCTTCGTAGTGACTACGACGCGGTAACGGTTCTGGTCCATGAACTCCTTCCCAAACCGCTCCTCCGCGTGCTTGATGAACAGGTCAGCGGTCTTCTGCTGGGTGAAGATCTGCATCATCTCGATTCCCAGCGCCTGTGCCTTGAAGACATCCTGCTGGAAATTCGCAAGCCACCGGTCGAGTTCTTCGCCGAACTCTTCATAGAAATCGCCAGTCTTCGGGTTGATGTACCTGTCGCTGTTGTAGCCGGCCTTGGTTTCAGCAATGCCGATCCTGCCAATGAACCTGGGGTCCGGCCAGGTGAAGCGGCCGAGTCCGTCCTGCCAGCGACCGCCGGGCTCAGTCCCGTACTCGAACGAGCCCACGTAGGTCTTGTCCAAAGGGTCGCCAGGGATTTTGAACAGCCGGGGAGCGGGTTGACCGGTAATCCGCATCTGCCAAATGAAGCCGGGGTAACCTTTGGGACCGTACACCCGCGCATACCGGCCGGGGCCGGGGGCTGCAAGCTCCGCCGGCGAAATGCTGACGGGAAGCGGCTTTCCGCTCTCGTCGAGGTTCAATCCAGCTTCGAGGATATAGTCCTCGATCATCCGCCGCCGCAGTTCCTGGTCGGCCCCGGTCCCTGCTCCCAGGGCCTGGTACTCCTCGGCAGCCTCGTCAATGGCTTTTTCGGCGATGGTCGCCGTCTTGGCGGGGTCGCGATGGATTTGATTCAGGTACTTGGTGCCGTAGTAGTCAACTGCGGCCCCGAATGCAGCCCAGGCGGTATCCTCGGCGTAACCCAGAAGCGGAGTCCAGAAGCTGGAGTACCGGTCGCCCTCGTAGGCGAGGCCGAACGGGGCCCAGTCCTCTTTGATCGCGAATCGGAGCCCGAACTTGTCGGCAGGGTCTACCCCGGTCCTCAACCCGTTTCGAAGAACGAGGCCCTGGGCGACTCCGATTGCCTCCGAAGGCCCGTGCTGGTCGCTGTAGTACTGCCAGGTGGAACCGGGCATCCAGACGTCGATGGGACAATTCTTGATTGTGTCGTCGGCGGGCTTGAAGCCGCGCATCTCACAGGAACGCAGCCACGACCCCTTCTCGTCGGGAATCCCGATGTGGTACTTGCCGTCAGCGGACTGGTCCTTTCCGACCATCCAGCCGCCGAGCAACTGGAGGACTCGGTCCAGATCGAAGTAGTAGACCTCGCGGTCTCCGTCGGCGCGGAATGCCTCAATCCCGCCATCATTCAGGACCTGGTCGCCCACCTTCGTCCCGTTTCTGACCAACTGGAGATCCCAGAGGGTCCAGCCGGATTTCGGGTCGAAGACCACCACGGTGTTCTGGCTGGCGATGTAAACAAGGCGGTCGCCACCGCCGAACCAGGAACCGGTACGCCCGTACCACCCTCCGAGGCCCAGACTCTGGATAGACTCGATGGTGGCAGGGTAGAAGTGCTTGCCGCCCTTGTTGATGATGGGGTAGTGGTAGTTGAGCTGGAATTCGTCCCCGTTGAAGACCACCGTGGAGGGAACGCTACATACGTCATTGCTGCCACTCGCAGCGTTGGCGGTGCCACCACTCGCCGAAGCCTTTCGGGGAGACGCCGCCCTGGCCTGGATATCCTGCATTTTCCGAGCCAGGTCGAGGCCCCATTTTTCGACTGCCTTCTGCTCCTCATCCAGGCCGCCGGCAGTCGGTTGTGTCGTGGGAGTGGGTCCGGGAACAGGGGGCTGGGGCGGACGGACCCCGGGATCAGGCACGGGGAGTACCGGCATCTCATCGATCGGCAACTCGGGCAGCGGGTCAGGGTAGGGAAGAACGGCGCACGATTCACCGGGGAAGCTGAAGATCTGCCACGTCTCCCACCACGGCACCCACGAATTCCAAGCGTTCGTGCAGCCGCCGAAAGGGTCAAAGAGGCAGGGAATCAGCACGTCCTTGTACTTATTGCCTGTGGTGGTGTCCTGGTAGTAGACGACGCTGCCCACCTGCCTGGCCTTTCCCGTGGCGGGGTCCAGGTTCTCGTAGCCGGCGACCTTGATTCCGGGCGGGAGCGCCGAGTTACACTTATCTCCGGGTGCGAACATCTTGTCGGCGATAAGCACGTTCTCCCAGGGTGTGCCGCACACGGCAAGGTCGGACTTACCGGAGTGGTACCCGAGGGAGACCTGGCCGTCCTCGGCCGTGGCCGTTCGCACGACCTCATAGTCGTAGACGCCCTTCGCCACGTCGGCCTTAACGAGTTTAGCTCCTTTGATCTCCTTGGGGGCGGGCGGAACGGCCTGCTTCACCGGGGCAGCCTGGGCCGCCGTCGAGACGATCTGTAGCAGGAGCAGGACCGTGAGCACCGCGGGAATGAACTTCCTCATCATTTACCCTCCTTGAAGGTCTGCAGGTTGACGCTTGTGCCGGACTGGACCGCCTACAGCAATTGCTCTACCGCCATTCGGGTAGCCCCCGTCCTCGACCCACAGACCGCAAGGTCGCGACCCCCTGAGGAAATTCGCCTTCTCCCTGGAATTCCCTCTGTCTTCCAGCAGAGCCGCTCAGAGGGCCATTATTCGATTCCGTGTGGGTGTCGGCGGAACCTCGCAGCAGGAGCTTGGTTGCCACGGTCCCGACCTCCTTACTGGAAATCGAGCGGCCGGATGACTAACCCGTGCGAGCGAAGGACTTTGAGCTCAGCCAAATCCTCCTGGACATTCTCGAGCAGTTCCTGACGCAACTCCGCAACCTGCGCGTCACCAGGCTGCGCCGCTCGCAGCAAGATCTCGAACTGCTGCAGCTCCGGGATGTCCTCGGCGCCGGACAGACAGATGATCACTGACTCAGCCCGCAGCAGCGCTGCGCGCACTTCCGACGAACCCAACAACTCCATGGCAAGCTCGCCAGAGCAGCCGGCGCACAGCCCGAGGGGGCCAATCCGTGTGCAGGCGTCATTCTGGCAGTCCGGAGCGGAACACGGGACGTGGTCAGCAGCTTTTAGATCATGTGCCAGCATGTTGGACGCCAGTTTCATGAACTCGCCCATTTTCGCTACTACCTCCCGAGTGCGAGCCGAGGTCGGCACGGCCTAGCCTGCTACGGCGTCTGACTCCAGCCCACAGGTGAGTTCGTCACGAAGCCGTGCTAGGGCCGGCAGGATGATGGGGACCTCGTCCGGGGACATGACACTGGTGAGGATGGACAAGCGGGCCCGCAGATCCTTCTGGATCTCGTGAACGCGGTGGCCCTTCTCAGTCGGCCGGACGGTGATCACCCGGCGATCTTCCTGGCTCCGCTCCCGAGTGAGCCAGCGGTCCCGCTCCAGCCGGTCAACGACCCCGGTGAGGTTGCCCCGAGTGCAGTTAAGCTGGTTCGCAAGGCTGCCCATGGTCGACGCTTCGCAGTCGACCGCCGCCAACAGTAGCTGGTACTGGGGCAAGGTCAACTCATGGGCCGTGGTCAGGTACGAGTTACTGCGCTTGCCGACCCGGTCCGCAACAGCCATCAACAGGTCCATCGGGTTGAAGGCAGACACGGCACCTTCGTTTCCCTGCATGCTCGGGACCCCCCCTCTCAAGTTAGGTCGTCAAGAAAGTTCCTGGCTTTCGAGTGCTTTGGCCGGATGCTCGGCGGCAGCCCGAGCCAACTGTTTCCTGAGTTCAGGACTGAGGCCACATCCGCGGTGCCCGCATGCGAACAGTCCGATGCGGCGTGCGATGATGCAGCCCGTCTGCCACGCGGACAGGGAGACCTTGACCGCCGGAGAGAAACAGGGCTCGCCACCGACCCAATGGAGATTCTGGATCGTCAGGTGCTCCTCGGACTCAAGCAGAACGTGGAAGAGCTCGGTGCGACCGATGTACACCGGTTTCTGTGCTTCCTCCTCGGCCCGAACCAAGTGCCGGATCGCGGCCCTCAGCATATCGGGGATCACGGGAAAGCCCTGCAGGCACTGACTCTGGTATCGTTTCAGTCCGTTGCCGGGCTTGGCTTGAAGGCGCCGCACACGAGTATCCAGGATCAGTTCGGCCGGTGCATCCAGGGCTCCGATAGGCATGCCGGAACCTCCCTTCAGAAGTTGAGGTTTTGGGTTTGATCGGGGTAGCAGGATTTGAACCTGCGACCTCTGGGGCAACCCCCAGCGCGCTAACCGCTGCGCCATACCCCGAGAAAGGGGCCGGGAGTTCGTCCCGGCCCGTCTCCACACTGGGAGAGAGAAAAAAGGGGAGGGAAGCCTTCCGCCGCGTGAATGGCGGAAAGATGATAGACGGGTTCGGCGAACCTGGTGCCGGAGGTCGGACTGCTACGGATCACCGTTCCGGCGCTGGCGGATTCGGCGCGGACCCCACAGGAGTTGCTTCGCCGTTTCCGGTGAGACCCCCTCGACCTGGAGACGCTCGGCGATAGACCGGTACTTCATGATCGGGTCGCCCAGCACCGGTTCGGGCTGGTAGAACCACAACTGGGGCAAATGGGCGAAGTGGGCCAAGCGACTAATCACCGGCCCGGTCGGAATTATGCGTTCTGAGCACATCTGTTCGAGTGTGTTTTGGGAGATCATGAGGTGGGTGGCAATCCGGCCCAGCCCCAGGCGCCTGGGGTCCCGGGAAGAAAGGTAGTCGACCGCCAGCTTGAATCGATAACCCGGCGTGGTGTGCTTGAGCGAAGGCTCCACCCCCTGGAGGTACTCGGCCAGTTCTCGCTTGATGGCGGTGATGGCGTGGTCATCGAACTGGGCGCCAGCCCGTCCAAGCAGCCAGTCCGTGGTCACGCCGTAGAATTCAGCCAGCGTGAGCAGGTGTTCATACGAGGGCTCCCGCAGGCCCGACTCCCACTGGGACGGAACGTTCCGGCTGGAGTTGAACAGGTCGGCGATCTCCTGCTGGACCATTCCGAGGCTTTCACGCAACATCTTCAGCCGGTCGGCCAGCGCCCGAGAGTAGGGAGGTTTGACGCCCACCTGCTTGTCCACCTGAACTCCGAATGCCAGCTCCTGGTTCATCCCCTGGAGGTAGCTGCAAATCGCTCGCTGCTTCATCGCGATTCCTCCAACTCTTCGAGGCGGTCCCGGAGTCGAACGTGGAGAAGCGTGAGCCGCTCCTTGTCTTTCGGGCCGGCCTCTAGCCACTGGTCAGTGATCGTCTCGATGGCCTCCCGGACGGCCGCCGGCGTCGTCAACTTCTCCGGGACGACGGTCGGGGCGGTGTTCCCCAGGAAGGTCGGGATGGCCATTACCGGGATTCCCGTGGAGAGACCGACGACCGGCCGGACGTTGGCGTTCATTACCGTGCGCCAGGGCCGGATGCCCTGAAGGGTCACACGGGACTCAACCATGCGGGCTGCCTTCTCACTGAGAATCGCCATGATGCAGTCCCCCTTGTTCACTGTCGCCGGCCTTGCGGCCCTGCCGGTGGTTATACCTTACCACCCGAAGTGGATACCAGAAAATGGCCAGGCGGCTGAGTCACCTCAGCCGCCTGGCATTTGTATGTGTCGATGGCACATACTCCACGACCCCGGCACACAAGACAGGCTTGCACCGCCAGAGTAATTACCTTATACTGGAAAGTGACCCAGTTTCACCCGAGAGGGGATGAAAGCCCGATGTCGGTAGGGCACCGGCTCCAGGCGTATCTTGACAAACTAGGCCATTCATACCGTGATGTCGAACGCATCGCGAAAGTCAGCCGTGAAACCGTGCGGCGGATCTGCAACGGGTACGATGGCCCCACGATTGAGTATCAGGTGAAGAAAATCGTCAGGGGCTATCAGGCCGCTGGCTTTGATCTCAATGAAGACTATTTGTTTGAAGGCCGGAACCCGAAGGGCGATTTCGAGTGGATGATCGGCCATGCTGGTACCGGGCAACGGATCGCGTATCTGTCCATGACCATACAGCAGCGCGTCCGATTGACGGTAACCTTCCTGGGCGCTCGGTATCCAACTCTGTGTGAGCCGGAGCGCCTGTCCGTTGCCAGCGGGCTCGATCCCAAGATCGTTGAACGCGTCCTAACGACTTGGGAACGGCAACCCCCTGACGTCGAAACCGCCCTCGCTCTGGCTCGCGGGATCACCCGGCTCACGGAGATCTGCCGGAACTGGTTTCGGTGCGGATGGCTGGATACCGAGTCGCCTTCGAGGGCGTTGGTTGAGGGGGCTGGCCAGGCGTGTTTCGGTGGCCGCACTGCCCCTCGCACCACCAAGGTGGTGATCGACTCCATCAAGTGCAGTCCCTGGGTCTGTTAGCGCGCTTGAGGTTTAGACCACGCCATGATACCCACCATGGGCCGGGGATCTGAATAAGCAGCCAGTGCCGAGCTGGCCATGACAGCTAGCAGCGCAAGAACGACCAGGATCACAGAGCACGCCTTCTTCACGCAAACAACCTCCCCGTTTCTCTCTGCAGACCTATCTCTGTGATGTTAACCGGGCAATGAACTCCTCGGCGGCACCCGGATCACGCAGGGCCAGTTCCTGGATTGAGTTACTGAACTGAGCAATCAGGTAAGGGTGTGTTTCGTCCTCCTCGGCGTTGAGCTTCGCCAGCACCGCTCCTGCCAAGGCGGCGAAATTGTTGCCCTCGGCACGGGAGGCCAAATGCAGCACATCGTAGGCCAGGGCACTCAGCGTTGGGAGGTTGGTCGCCCGGGCAATCGCCTCCTGGGCTTGTCCCTTGGCCGCTGGAATGTCCCCTTTTAACAGGCTCAACGTTGCCTTGTCGATCAGGTGGCTTGCTACCGCCGAATCGTTTTCGGGATGGAGAGCGATGTAGGCATCGCCGTCCCCAATGAGGCCCTCGGCCACGGTCACCTGGCGTAGAGCCAGAGCCTGTTCGGTCGCATTCTGGCGAGCCTCTTCTGCCCAGCGGTGGTCTCTTCGCTTCTTGGCTTCCTCATACGTTCGCATGAATTGGCGCAGAGCTTCCTCGAATCGGCCGGCGGCCCGGAAGGACGCCCCGAGACCGAACATCGCTACCAGATACCGCCTCTGTCCCTCCACTCCGTACCGGCTCAGGAACTCGAAGTACTTTTGGATGGTGAGTACGGATTGCTCCTGGAGGTTCAGTTTTCGCTGGACAAACGCCAACTCGATGAGTGCTCGGGCCAGTACATCCCACGCCCTGGCCTGCTCCGCAATCATGACAGCCCGCTGGCCGGATTCCAGGGCCAGCGAGAACTGGTTCTTGTTACTCAATGAGTGGGTTCGAGCGAAGTGCAGGAATGCCTCTTCGCTTTTCTTCCATTTGCCTTGGGCTAATGCCCTGGCAGCGAGATCGGAGGCGGATTCCCACGCCTCGGCGTCCAGGGCGTTTTTCACGGTGTCCAGGGAAATACGCTCTTGCTTGTTGCTGCCCACCTCGGCCCCTCCTGTTGGAACTGGGTTACGCTGCCAGGTCAATTATATCCCTGGAAGGAGGTGGAAGACAAGGGGAATTTTCGCTGGGAGCTAGAAAGAGTACGCACCGTAGACACCGCTCTTGGTCGGTATCGTACGGCGCGAATGGTATGAACAACGAAGCTTCACGGAAGCATTTGTGGACAAGTGTGGATAATCACCGGCGATGGCGATGGCGATGGCGGTGGCGGCGGAAGGCTGGGGTCGCTGCAGGCTCCATGTGCACCCCGGCACCGGCTTATAGCGAGGATCCCCCAGCCAGCCCCGAAGGAAGGCGGCGGCCCGCGGAATGTGGCCAGGGGGGTTTCATGCGGCGCCTTCGCATTGCTAGTCTCTACGTTCGGTTCAGATGGGTATCCTTGAACCCAGTTTCATACTTGAGTCCGTAGCCTAACATACGATCCATTCCTATATGAGCTACCCAGATCAAAGCTCCCTGAGTCAGCACCGGCTGCCGGCATAGGAATCCGGTTGCAGCCAAGACAAGCGGAGTTACGTATGTGTGAATCACGTTATACGTGACGGCTCCTACACGGTTTCCCGCCAAATACCCCAGTGCCGACAAATCGGGAACGAGGAGAAGGAGGATGAACAGCAGCCAGGGGCCACCGACGGTCCGGTACAGCACTGCTGCAAGTATGAAGGCGGCCAGCCCCTCCCCCCGCAGCAGGTAAAACGGCATGCCTTTCTGCATCTGAATAGCCTCCTAACGGGCGAACTGTTCGTCAAGCCAGTCAAAGATGACCTGGTGCAAGCGGTGGGCGAGACCTACCTGACAATGCTCCTCGCCGCCCTCTTCAATCGTAAAGACTACGCGCGTCTTGGGACAGGTCAGGCTCTTCATGAACCGTTCGGTCTGCTCCAGCGGGACAAAATGGTCCTTCTCCCCAGCCAGAACCAAAGTTGGGCAGGCGATTCGGCCGGCCACGTCCCTCAAATGATACTGCTTCATGATGTCAGGGAGTTGGGCGACACTTTTGGCGCCAAACACCCAGAGCGAATTCGCAACGGACCAGCGCAGACCCGAATTGAACCGGACGGCGAGGCGTGCCGCTATGTTCAGGAGCCCGGGGTACTTCTCCAGAGTTGCCATGAGCGGGCTGGTCTTTGCGACCGAGTTCCAGACGTCAAAGAAGGTGTCGTAGGCGATACAGGCAGCGATGCGCTTTTCGAAGGCCGCCGCGCGCGGCGCATAGTAACCGCCCAGGGACATGCCCATCAGGGCAATCTGCTCCGGGATTACCTCCGACCGGGCCACGAGGTAGTCCACCGCTGCTGCAACGGGGACCTCATAGTCAACCCGGGCCGGCATCCCTGCCAGGCGCAAAGGCGCTCCTTGTCCCGGCCCGTCAAAGCAGAGGCAGTTATACCCGCGCCGGATGGCTGCCGCAGCCCCCGCAAGGTACAACTCCTCGGCCGTGGAGTCGAACCCGCCCACAAAGAGTAACGTGGGGCGCGGCCTTCCGCTGTCGTCAGGCGAATACCAGTATCCAGGCAGTGCAGTACCTTCGTATGGGATTGCCACAGTCTCGCAGGGTGTATCGAGCAGGGCCATGCCCTGACGGAACGTCGTCCGGCTGCACTCGAAACACGGGAGCAGCCGTGGGTCATCCGACTTCAAGAAAAACTCCGCCGTCCGGTAGTAGTTGTGGGCTCGGATGAAAGCCTCCCGGGCGCTTACCCGGTGCCCGCCCGCCAGCGAGTGGCGTGCAATCTCCGCCACGCGACCGGCAGTTCGGTGCCATTCGACATACCAACTCTCCATATCTCCCTCTTTAATGCGGGCTGCGGTTGCCAGGCACTCCCCCAAATCTGCTCCCTGGTACGGTACATAGGAAACAGCCCGCAGAAGCTCAAAGGAAAAGGCCTGGTCTTTGAACGACAACTTCATGATGAACTACCTCCTTCATCTATGTGGCTGTGCGAAGTGAATTTAGTAATCAATCGTTAACTAATGGGCCGAAGAGAAACGGCTACGGCAGTCCGACAAGGCTGCGCAGCCGCTGCTGAAGTTCAATCTTCACCTCCTGCGTAACTGCAATGTCGATCATCCCCTGGTCAATCACCAGGGCAAGCCGGCTGATGGCGCCAAAAACCAGGATCGCGGTCAGGGGTGGGGTTTGCGGAGGGAGTTCCCCGGCCTCGACGCCGTGGCGGATCATATCAGCCAGAGCCTCCAGCGGTCGTCGATGGTCCGGGGACAACTCAGCAAAGGTATGGTGCCGCTGCATGATGATCAGGATGCCAAAACGATCGGCTTCGAACTGGTGGACCAGCTCAGCCACCAGCGCATCCCAACGAAGCCGGAGAGGACCGGGCCGGGCTGCGAACTCGTCAATCAGTCGCGCGTAGAGGTCAGAGTAGTGGATAAAGATAGCCTTCGCAACGGCCTCCTTACTGGCGAAGTGCTTGTAGAGGGCGGCTTCGGTCACTCCTGCCGCGCGGCCGATGTCTCGAATGCTTGCCCCATCGACCCCTTGGCGAGCAAAAAGTCGGATGGCCGCTGCCAGAATCGCATCCCGCTTACTGTCACTGTGTGATATTCGTTTCATGGATCTATGGTAATCGATCGTTAGCCAAAATGTCAAGCTGAACTCCGGTGTCATTGCCATCATACGGGCATCATCATGCGGTTGATTATCACGGCTGGCCCGAAGGCCTCCGCCGAGGTAGGATCGTGTAACCTAAAAGACCCTGTTCTTGAAGCCACTGGAGATCGTTGTGTAGCCGCCTTCAGTTCAAGGAATGCCTTCACCTCGGGGATGGAGTCAAAGCTGTCGCCGACCACGTTCCACATCATCCGGCCATCCTGCGCGAGGGTCCGTACCACTCACTTATCCCGTTTCCCAACCGTGTTGGATGGCAACGCCTCACCACCTCACGACTGCGGACGCCCTCCAGCACTTCGGTGCTGACGCTTATTTCACCCATACTCCAGTACAGTTAACCGTTACATATCGTGGGAAGATATGGTCAAACGGTGTGGTTGTGTACGTTGCTCACCATATTGATAGGTCCCGGGTTAACTCGGAGAGCAATGCCACCAATATGACTTGATCGCGGCGTGAAAGGAATAGGTCCAAAGTGAAGGCGCCGGCGGAAGAACCCGTCGGCGCCATACCCTCATGGTCATTCGACTGTGGCAGCGGCGTGTTTGACAGCATTATCTGAGGTCGTTGTTGCCGGCGACACGAGACCAGTGAACGGGCGATCGTAGTCTCCAAAAAGGTGGGGGTGGCCCGGGATTTCCCGGGCCACAAGCATGCCTGGAGCTCTTGGGGAGAGGGCGACAACAAAATATGGAAATTATGTCCGGCGGCGGAAGGAAGGACGAACTTAAAGCATGAAGCCACATGGCGAGGTGATGAGATGATGCGCTATGAAAGCGCAGTGATCGCACTTTGCCTGCTCCTGGCCTCTTCGATCATGCCCGCAGCGGCGCAGGCAGTGTCCCCGAGTGGCTCCGGCTGCCCCAACGGCGTTGTGATCCCGCAGGGTGTGAATCAGCCATGCTCCCCGAGCGAGCCCCCGGACCCCGACTACTGCAAGCGGGATGACGGGATTCCCTGGCAGTTCGTCAACGACCAGTTCGTCCAGTGCCCCGCCGACCAGCAGCCCTACATCGACCCGGTGAACGCGACCCATGCGATGGTGCTCTCGTGCTGGGCGCACCCGAGAGACCTGGAGTCCAAAGAGAGGAGCTGGTAGCCATGGTGTCCCTTCGGAAAGTGACTGTTTTCCTTGTAGCGGCCGTCGCGCTTGCCTCTTTACTCGGCAGTCCCCGCTCGGCTGAAGCGTCGCGGTGCATCTTTGATCCGCAGAGCTGCCTCCAGATGGACGGAGACACTCCTCCGCCTAGCGATGCCCCCTACGGCGGCTGGGTAGGCCGCCTCGGCAACGACCAGGCCAACTGGAACGAGTTCCAGTTGGCCAGTTCCCTGACTCTCAGGATGGACGGTGAGGACGTGACCACCCGGATCGGCGGCCGCATCATGGAGGTGAACGGGCGCGCCCTCGTCTGGGGCCGCGGCTTCGTCAACCTGCTGAATGACCATGCCAGTAGGTATGGTGGGATGTGGCCCTGGATCGACGTCGCTCTGGCCGAATGGGACGGCGAGAACGGCACGATGAAGTATACGTACAGCAACGCGGTCGTCGACAACGAGGGCTCCGCGATTACCCCGACCGTGGTCTGGTTCCGTCCTGGCCTGCACCGCGGCTGCGGCTCGACCGTCATGACCGCTTCCTGGCGGGCGTCATTCAACCAGGACGTCGTCGGTCCTTTCCGGCGCAATGACAAGCTGGACCTGGACGCCCCGGCGTGCAACTTCTTCCTTTCCGAGAAAACCTATGTTCCGCTTCGCGCACTCACGGAGGCGTTCAAGTTGCGGATGGACTTCAATTCCCTGACCAACACCGTCGACATCTATACCCGTCAGGTTCCGAATCCGCACGTCGGCGAGTTTGGCAATATTGTCTTCAACCACAACTCCAGCGGTTTCCATCTGAGCGTCCCGGAGGGCGGTTTCAGGGCGTACCCCAGCACTCTTATGTTCTCCGCCTTGGCTGCCTACTACTCCAACAAGGTCATCAGCAAGATCGGGGACGACGGGAACTACAGTTTCATGGCCGATCAGTCAACCAACAGCCTGATGATGCATGATCCGTTCGGGAATCTGAAGGCCCGGATCTACCCGACCCACTTCGTCGTGTACTACAACGAGCAGCAGGCTTCGGATTTGGCGTACCAGCTGAAGCACGACAATCGGTACTCCACTGGCGCCGGGACTGTGTTCTCGGTTCTCGTCCCCGGCGAGGTATTCTACAAGGTGCTCAGCGCCGTTGGGACCGTCGCGTACTACAGCGGGCGAGATACCGACGTTGACAAGATCAACAAGTGCATCGCCCAAGCCGAAAAGCCCAAGCTTATCGGAGTGGTGTACGTGAACCCGGCTGAGTTCGAGCTGGCATCGCGCTTCCTGAGCAGCGGAATCCGCGGCTGCGTCAGCGGCGACCGCTTTGTGTCCGCCGATGCGGCCATCGGAGGTTTCTAAGTGAAAAAGAAGACGATCACGCCCAGTACGGCGCTGAACGTGATTTGGGCCATCTTTTTGGCCACGGAAGGCTTCCCGTTCCTGTCGACCCTGGCAAAGACGTTCGCGATCGTCGTGCACGGGGGATCGACCGTTTCCATGGTAACCCTGATTTCCATGACCACGGTCATCTTCTTGGCGGTCGATTGGTTGGGGAAATTCCTCGACCGTATGATGTAGAAAACATGGCGGGAGGTGCGGTTGCCGCACCTCCCCTTATCGTTAGTGTGCGTGACAATAGACCTGTCGGGGCTGGGTGCGGACATCAGAGACCAAGCCAGCCCATGCATCCTACCAAATCCTGGCGCCGGATGGAGTGCTACGGAAACCAAGTAGGCCGCCAGCGCCAGCACGACCATCAGCACACGATATGCGGGCTTTTCAGGAATGAAGCAAGATCGACTGGGATCAGGACACCTCCATGATCGACGTCTACGACAACACCCACATGGTGGATTTCACCATGGGGTCCAGTTACTACTGGTGGGACGGCATCCCCAGCGAGCTGCCGTACCCGCTCCAAGTCAGGAACGACCGCACCTTCATCCCCCTCATTATCTTCCTCAACGCCTGGCGGATGACGTACACCTACGACGGGTCCGTCAACGCCATCCACATCAGCTTCTCGGCCAGCCACGAGAAGTACCCGCCCGACCCGTTCCTGAACGAGTCGCCCCACGCGACCCACGCGATGGTGCTCTCGTGCTGGGCGCACGGGTTCATCGACGGCGCGGACACCCTCACCGACGACTGGCACAACTGCCCGATCAACACTTTCTTCGTTCCGCAGACCTACCGCAGCTTCGGGCACGAGCTGCCGAAGAGCATCATCAAGGGCGGCCTGGCCACCGACGACTACTACATCTCATACTTCAACCAGCAGGCCATCATCCACGGCGGGTTCAGGGTGCCGACTTACGGCGAAGCCTGGAGCGCCACCTTCGACCAGGTTGTGATGGACATCACGGCGGCCGAGGCTGGCCGGATGGTCTGGGAGCTCGCCAGTGCCGCCGGGGCGGGCGCGTACGGCGCAGCCAAAAACTGGAACGCCAATGCGGCCGTTCCAGAGCAGCCCGGATGGGGCTTACCCAAGGGCGGGCAGAGCATGAGCGAGTCCGCCATCCGGTGGCAGTCGGAAGTGTCCCGGCAGGAGTATCAGCTGACTAAGCAGGGGGCTCGCGGCACTCACATCTGGTCAATCCGCGAATTCGCCTACATCGGATCCAAGGGCAAGATTTGGTTCGACGCCGGAAACAGCGCCGAGCGGGTGCTTGTCGATGCCAAGTACATCAATCCGAAATGGCTGAAGCCCGGCGGCCCGTTCTCCGTCTTCAAGAACTTCTACAGCAACTTCGTCATGAAACACTACTTGAAAGTCGCGCTGCGGCAGATGGAGATTGTCGACGACGGTTGGATCATTCATTGGCGGTTCAACTCCGAAGAGGCACTGGACGCCTGGCTCAAGTGGCTCCGGGACATCGGACGCGAAGACGTCATCAAGAGGATTTTCTTCACGAGGTGAGATTCAGTGTTCATTGCGATCTGTTCCAAAGAGCCGATTCTGGTTCCTAACTCGAAAGCGATTGCCGGGAGGATCGCCGGCTATCTTGAGTTGATGAGGGCGGGCGATATCAAGTCCAAGGAAGAAGGCCGGATCGAACTGAGCGGTGGCGACCGTGTGGAAGCCAACCTCGGCGTGCCGGTGCGCTCCGAACCGGCGTCCGTCTCGGTCGTGTACTCGGACGGCCCCATGGGCGATCCGGAAGAGGCCGAGGAGGACTGGGCGAGGGAACTGTCCGTCCGCAACCTCGCCATTTTCGTGGACGACGCCTCGCCGGACGGCGTCGACTTCAATAGCCCGGCCTGGCCCGTGATCAAGCATCTCTGGGGAGACTGTGACTTGATCTGGCTCTACTGCGGGGTTTAGGGAGAAGGCCCGGCTCCTCCCAGGCAGTACGGGGGTCGTCCTGACGGAAATCGCGGGCGCGTTGGCTACGTGGACACCTGAAGCTGACCCGGACGACGAGGACGAAGAGTAAGAGGAGATCTCACTCATTGCACTAACATTGGAGTTGGAGGTCGATACCGATGCCTGACTACGGCTTTGCGATCATCTCCACAGACATCACTTTTGTCCCCGACGAAGCGATGATGGGGAAAATCGAGGAGACCCTGAGGGCGCTTCTCGTGATCGGGGAGAGGCTTCCGAAGAAGCACACGGAGAGCGAGGTTATTCGCTGGGAGCTAGGACCCGAGGCTCTCTCATATCTCCGGGGTGCTCCAACGGAGATGTGTGTATACCTTGGCGAACCGACTCCGTTCTTTGACGGGACCAGCATCCGCGCTCACTCTCGCTTCATCCTTGAGGTCCAGGATGGAGACCCGTCGGCGCTGAAGGAGACTCTTGAAGAAGTGCTGGGAACTAGCCTTGAAGTGTGCCCCTATCGCCTCTAGCGCCGATTAGCGACCGGAGCTCACGAGAAGGAAAAGGAACGTGGAGAACGACGCCAATAACGCCGGGACAGGCCCAAGGAGACTACTGCTCCTTGGGCCTCATTCAGGATACTCCCACCTTATCCCTCGCCTGCACCTGGACGATCACAATCCTACCGCATCCTTAACGCAGGGTTTCGCTTCCCGAAGATTCCCCTATCTACAGGCCAATTTTCTGTGGTTCTGGGTTTCCTGATACGACCAACAGGGCAGTTCCCGGCACCATGGGAATGCAACTGGCCGGATTTCGGAGGCCACCGGACGAGTACCCGGCGACTTTATCCGACCACTCGCCCGCCACATCTCTTCGCTTCCCAAACTTAGGGCATCACTCGCTCAACTTCGGGTATCAACAGGGGACCAGCGGGTCACTGCTTCAGGGCGGCCGCGAACTTTGCCGCCACCTTGTCCCAGTTGACCAGGCCCATGAACGCTGCTATGTAGTCTGGCCGCCGGTTCTGATACTTCAGGTAGTAGGCGTGCTCCCAGACATCCATGGTCAGAATCGGGGTGTCGCCCTGGTCGAACGGGGTGTCCGCGTTGGGGGTGCTGTAGAGTTTCAGGCCGCCGTCTTTGGTCACCGCCAGCCACGTCCAGCCGCTCCCGAACCGGGTGGCGCCCGCCTTGCCGAACTGCTCCTTGAACGCATCGAAGCTTCCGAACGCCCTGTCGATCGCCGTGGCCAGTTCGCCGGCAGGCGCCTTGGCCCCGCCAGGCGTGAGTAGCTCAAAGTAGAGGCTGTGGGCGAACACCTGACCGGCGTTGTTCTTGACGGCGGTACGAATGGCCTCCGGCACTTTGCCGAGGTCCTTCAGCAGCGCCTCCAGCGGCAGGCTCTGCAGTTCCACCCGGGTCTCCAGGGCTGCGTTGAGGTTGTTCACGTAGGCGGCATGATGCTTGTCGTGGTGCAGATGCATGGTCTGCTCGTCGATGACCGGTTCCAGGGCCGTGTACTCGTACGGGAGCGGCGGCAGGACATGTCCCATCCAGGGTCCCCTCCTTTGCTCTTTGCCAACGATCGTTGGCATTCAACTCTTACTGCTTCTACAGGGCTTGTGCGCTTCCTGGTCACTTCCCGATCAAAACCTTCTATGTCCTGACCCGTGCAAGGCCGAAAGAGCCCTGGCTCCCGAGGGCGCCAGGGCTCTTTTTTCGCATTCCGCTAGGCTTGGCCGGGGAACTGATCCTGCCACTGGGCGGCGACTTTCACCGGGCGCCGCTTGCCCGTAATGCGCTCCACGCTCACCCGGTAGACCGCCGTAATGTCCGCCATCGGCCAGACGTCCGGCCGCTCCCAGGACGGGTCGGCGTACTTGGCCATCAACGTTCGGAAGAAAGCCAGCTTTTCGGCCGGGTCCGTCACTTTCGTGCAGTGCCCGTAGAGAATGACCGATTCGAACGAGACGCTGGTTTCGCACGGGGCGTTGTCCGCTGTGGGGAAGATGATGCCTGGCTCGTCCACCTCGAAACAGACCCGCGGGTTGGCCTCCACATTCACTTTCAGGTGGCTGGCGGGGGACTGCGTGTGGTGGAAGTAGACCGCACCGTTGTGAACGGCGTAGGAGAGCGGCACCACGTAGGGCCACCCCTCGGCATCGGCGGTGCCCAGGCGGCCTGTGAACCCCCGCTCCAGCAGCTTCCAGGTCTCTTCCGAGGTCATGGCGCGGTCTTTGCGCTGTAGATTGTGCTGCATGTGACTCATTCCACCTTTGACCTCCATAGCAGGAGGATTTCGTGATCTAAAGGGAATTATACACCGGACTCTCAAGGTGGAGGTGTGAAAGCTGACGTTTTCCATGGCGGCATTGCCATCAACCTCCAACGGCGCAAGTAGGCAGGCCAAAGGCCGGAGGGGCAACCCTCCGGCCTTGCTGTATAAAGGAGAACCCTACCGGTTTGTGTTCGACTTGTTGGACAGGAACTTGTTGTTGAGGCCGACCGTGAAGTCGGTGCCTGTCGCTGTGTCATAGCTACGGTAGATGCCCGTGTCGCCGGCGTGTGAAATGGTGCTGTTCTTGATGAACCCGCCGAGGTCGACCGCAAGCTCGACACCGATCTCGGCGTAATCGATGGTGACGTACTCCAGTTTGTTCCCCGCTCCCGCCTGGTCGGTAAAGTTGATGCCACGCCAGGTCCCAGGCCGGCCTCGCTCGGAGGTGAAGGTGATCGGCTTGTCCGCCGTGCCTGCGGCCACCAGGGAGCCGAGGCCGTCGGAGCCCACGATGATGCCGTAGTCCTTGAAGACCAGCTTGGTGCCGGCTTCGATGGTGACCACGGGCTTGCTGCTGCCGCCGATGTTCGCTCCGGACTCCATGAAGTACGGCACACCGTGATTCCGCCAGGTGGCCGACTTGGTGACCACATCTTCGGCGCCGTTGGTCCAGACGCTGATCCAATCGTTGTCGTTGCCGGTGAAGGTGCTGCCGGCCTCAATGTTGCCGACCTGCTCGGGCTGAACCCGCAGCGGCCAGGCGTTGCCGGTGAAGATGTTGCCGGTGGAGCCGGGCTGGAAGGCGACCGCACCCCAAAGCTGGACGCCGCTGGAGGCCGAGCCGGTGACCAGGCTGTTCTTCAGCAGGAACTTCACCGGGATGCCGTTGGAGGACTCGGCGGCTACGCCGGCTTCCCATTCACCTTGAGCGCCGGCGTATCCGACCACGACCCCGTTCAACTTGCTGTTGACGCCGGCCTTGTCGAAGAACCGGATGCCTTCCCAGGCGCCCTTCTGCGGCGCCTGGTTCCAGGCCCCGAAGACGATGGCGTGGTTGGTGGTGCAGAGCCCGCACTGGGGCGCAATCGTCAATTGGGTCAGGGGCAGCGCCGCGGTCAGCTCGGTCTTGCCAATGGTCCACGCACCGCCGCCATCCGGCTTGGCCGTGGCATCGGCGACGAGGGAGCCGGGGCCGTCATCGCCAACCTTCAGCCCCTTGCCGCTGGCAAACAGTGCGACGACGCCGGGCTGAACGGTCAGCACCGGGGACCCGGAACCGGCCACATGGACCTGCCCCTGGAAGAGGTACGGGACCCCCGGGTTCGACCAGGTGGTGTTGCTGCCAACAATGATGTCAGAGCTGTTGTGGCCGACCAGGATGCCGTTGACGTCGTTATCCTTGAACTCGCCGGCCGCCAACTTGTTGATGCCGACGGCATCGGTGATGATGGGGAAGCCGCCCTCCCCGTCCCTGGACTTGGTGCCGCTGATCTTGAGGCCGCCGCTGCCGGCCGCCAGCCGGGCATTGGCTTCCAGGTAAATGCCGGCATTCGCGCTCTTGCTGATCTCCACGTTCTTCAGGAGCACTTCGACCAGGTTTTCGGGGCCGTACAGGTAGATGGCGCCATAGTAGCCGGCATTCTCGATGCGGGCGTTCTGAATGGAGGCATGGGTCTTGTCGGTCTGCTTGTGGAATTCGATGCCCTTCCAAATGCCGGGCGTCGCGCCGGGCTGGGCGGAGGCGAGGGTGACCGGCTTGTCGGCCGTGCCGTTGACCACGAGTCCGCCAGGGGCATCACGCCCGACGATGAACATGGCGTCGGCCTCAAACTGCACCAGGGCGCCGGCCTCGATGGTCAGCACCGGGGTGTCCTTGCCTTGAATCAAGAACTGGCCGGAGATGATGTGCGGGCTGCCGCACAGGCCCCAGGTCTCGCCGCCGGGCTGAATCGTGCCGGAGTGCTGCTGGCCGCCGGGCAGCGTGCAGCCCAGGCCCGTTTGGATCTTGACGGTCTTGGTCGCCGGGTCAAAGTTGACGGTGGCGCCCAGCGCCTCGCCGATGAACCGCACCGGTACAAACGTCCGGGCGTTGATGATCAGCGGCGGCACCGCGAGCTCCACCACTTTATCGCCGACGTAGGCAGTGGTCTTGTCGATGGTCAACTTTATGATGGTGTTGCCCTTGGTGGCGGTCACGGTCCGGGTCGCCCCGTTCCATTCGATGGTGGCGCCCAGCGCCTCGAAGATCGCCCGCAGGGGCGCTACGGTGCGGCCGTTTACGATGTACGCATCCGCGGCCAGCGGGTTGCCATCAATGGTGATCGCGACCCGGGGCAGGTCCTCCACCCTGAGAATATCGTCGGCAGATCCGACCGGCACCAGAGACAGGAGCAAGACCAGGGTTGTCAGCAGGGCCACGACGTAACGTTGAAGACGCATGCAGTTCCCTCCTCCTCCAATAATCAGCGGGTCTCATCAGGGGCAGGTTCATCCGGGGCCGGTTTCGGTGTCCGGGACAAGCTGGAGCGAATGACGGACATGGCGTCTTCCAGACCGTGAACGTAGACTTTCAAGCCGGTCTGAACGTGTTCAACTTGCCAGCGCTCGACCGGGGGCTGGACGGCGCCCGGCCCTCGCTCTCGCCGTACTCGGACCACGAAGGTGTCGGCAGGCCGAGCTAATCCCACGGTGGATCCCTCCCGGGCTCGACAAAAAAGGTGATGGCCACCTTGCGCTACCATCACCTTTGTAGCAGACCGGACTTAATGCAAACCTAAAGAAAACTCAAAACGGCTCACACAACCTCGCCGTTGCGAATCTGCCGGGCCAGGTCCCGGGTTTCGGGGGCGGGCTCTTCGCCCAACTCCCGCTGCAGCGTCTCCGCATACCGGCGGTAGGCGCGAAGGGCCACCGCCCGGTTGCCCTCCCGGGCGTGCGCCCGCATGAGCAACCGGAACGCCGTCTCCCGGATGGGATCGGCCGCCAGCACGCGGCTGGCCCGCTGGACCGCCTCGCCGTAGCGCGCTTCCGGGAAGGCCAGTTCACCCAGGCGGGTCACAAGCTCCAGATACAGTTCTCTGAGCCGCTCCCGCTCGGCTATCGCCCAGTCGTCGTACGGATCCTCGGCCATGTAGTCGCCGGTGTAGCAGCTTTCGGCTGCCAGCCACTCGATCGTCCAGCCATGCCATGAGTTGCGGTAGAGGCGCGTCCTGCTCGCCCTGCATGATCCGCCCGGTAATCTGAAACAGGGCTGCGACTGCTGCCGGGTAGTCCCGTGCAGCCAGGGTCTGCCAGAAGTTAGAGTTATAGATATTATCGCGCTAATCATTTACGCCAGTCAATTGTTGATACGCCCTTATGGCTTGCGCGGCCCATTGCGTTTTGCTCGTATATCTTGCATAATTCATGTATGGACATGAAGCTTTTGCAAACGTTTGTGGTGACGGCCCGGACGCTCAACTTCCGCAAGGCCGCCGAGCATTTGTTTATGGCCCAACCGACAGTGACCCAGCATATCCGGCTGTTGGAGACCGACCTGCGGGTACAGCTCTTCGACCGCAGCGCCAAACGCGTGCGGCTTACCCCGGCAGGGGACCGGTTCCTCGAGTACGCAACCCGGGTGCTCCAGGTCTACCAGGAAGGGGTCCAGGAACTCACGAGCTGGCAACAGGGCTACCGCGACCGCCTGGTGCTCGCGGTCTCGCCCCTGGTGGCCCGCTCGACGTTGCCGCGGGTGGTCAAGCTGTACACCAACGACCATCCCGATGTGGAAGTCGAAGTCCACATCGCGCTCTCACACGAAATTGCCCCCCTGGTGGCAGAAGGGCGGGCGCAGTTGGGTTTCTCCCGCATGCCGGCGTCCAGCCGCGACCTTCAGAGCTACATCTGGTACACGGACCCGGTGATGCTGGTGGCGCCCGCTGCCGGCGGCGATTCTGACGCGCCACCGCCGGATTGGCAGGAAGTACTCCAGACCAATCGCCTGCTCACCCAGAATCATCCGGTTTACTGGGATGATCTGCTCCTGGCCATTCACAGCCACGGTGTGCGGGTTCGGACCATGGAAGTCAGCCAGGTGGACATCACCAAGCGGTTCATCGAGGAAGGACTCGGCATTTCGTTCCTGCCGCAGTCCACTGTTGACCAGGAGTTGGCGGATGCCCGATTCCAGGTCGTGCCCACACCAGGACTGCCGCTGCCGGTCGCCGCGACCCATGTGATTTACCCGACCACAGGGGCGACCGATCCGGCCAAAGCGTTTATGGAATTGCTGCCGACACTCATCGGGTAACGCCAGGTCCCAGACACAGCAAAGACCTCCGAAGCATTTCGCTTCGGAGGTCTTTTTGCGCCCGGGCTAGTTGGTCGGAGCCGGATTGGTGGCGTGGGTGTCGGGAGGGGCCGGATTGCTGCTGGCCGGCGGCGTTGCAGTCGTGCCCGTCCCGGTCTGGGAGGTTGAAGTCGCACTGGCGAAGGCGGCCTTCACGGCCTCCAGGCTGGGCAACTTCAGGGTCATGCCGGCCGCCAGCTTGTCGGGCTCGTAATTCAGGACGTCTTCGTTCGCCGCCTCGATTTCGGTCCAGTACTTGGCCTCACCGTAGGTCGCCTGGGCGATGGACATCAGGGTCTCGTTCGGCGCCACCGTGTGCGTCGGCGGGACCGTGGCCGGCGTGGCCATGACCGGCGTGCTCACCGTGCCGGCGGCGCCGGGAGTCCCGGGCTGAACCGCGGCGGCCCCTGCGGGTGTGGCCGCTGTCCCCGGCTGCTCCTCGGTCAGGGACGTTCCTTGGGTCTCACCCGGCGTTACGCTCTTGACGCGGTTGCCGGACCAGAGCCAGTAGGCGCCCACAATCGCCACCAACAGGACGGCGCCGACCGTAACCGCTGTGCGGGTCTTGTTTGGCATGGTCTGCATGGGAATCCTCCTCTCAATAGATGACCAACGGCTGGAGCCTTTTCCAGCCTGTCACTGAGAGCATGCCCACCATGCCAGGGAAATAAACGCGGCTATTTGAGATTTTCCGGGTTCAATCCCAGCAAATCTTCCACAACAAACCTGCCGTCTTTGCGCACCAGTTCGCCATCGAGGTAAATCTCGCCGCCGCCGTAGTCCGGCCGCTGAATGCAGACCAGATCCCAGTGGATGGCCGACTGGTTTCCGTTGTCGGCCTGCTTGTAAGCCTGGCCCGGGGTAAAATGGAACGACCCGGCGATTTTCTCATCGAAAAGGGTATCCTTCATGGGCTTGAGGATGTAGGGGTTGAAGCCAAAAGAGAACTCGCCGACGTAGCGGGCGCCTTCATCGGTGTCCAGCACCTGATTGATGCGGTCCGTGTCGTTGGCGGTGGCCTTGACGATCTTGCCGTCCTTGAACTCGAAACGGATGTTCTCATACGTGAAACCCTGGTACACCGAAGGCGTGTTATAGGACAGCACGCCGTTAACGGAATTCCGGACCGGCGCCGTGTAACACTCGCCGTCCGGGATGTTCCGCCTGCCCGAGCACTTGATCGCCGCCAGGCCCTTGATCGAGAAGTGCAGGTCGGTGCCCGGCCCGACGATGTGCACCTTGTCGGTGCGCTCCATGCGGGCTTTCAGGGGGTCCATGTTCCGGTCCATTTTACCGTAGTCCAGGGTGCAGACGTCGAAGTAGAAGTCCTCGAACGCCTCCGTGGACGTGCCCGCGAGCTGGGCCATGGAAGGGCTGGGCCACCGGAGCACCACCCAGCGGGTCTTGTTCACCCGGATTTCGCTGTGGACGGGGTGCGACCACTTCTCCTGATAGATCTTGGTCTTTTCCGGGGGAACGTCAGACAATTCGGTGACATTGTCGCCGGACCGGAGTCCTATGTATGCCTGCATGTCGTTCATGCGGTCGGATTCGTACTTGGCCATCATGGACCATTGTTCTGCCGTGGCGCCCATGAGCAGCGCCCGCTGCACCTGCTGGTCCTTGATGGAGGCAAACGGAATGCCGCCCACGGCGTACGTCTCTTCAATTAACGCCCGGACCACGGGCACTTCCAGCCCGTACACGTCGATGAGGATCTTCTCGCCGGCCTTCAAGTCCGTGCTGTAGCGAATCAGGTTGCGGGCCAGCGTGCGAATGCGGGGATCCATATGCTCGCGCCTCCTCAGGTTTAGGGCCGCCCGGCTGCAGACGCCATAGTTCCCAACTCGTTCGGGTGGGCCATTCATCAGTATACCGCAATTTCCCCTCATGAACGTGGGCACCAGGGGCGGGTCATTAGTCCCAGCGTACGACGGTCACAAATGAGCCAATCGCCCGATGCGGGCGACTTGTTCTTTGTGATAATCTTAATGTAAATCGGCCGACACCGGAGGAACTTTGCATGCGTCGCCGCAGACCGCTAAACTCCAAAACGCCTGGCGCCACACCCTCCACTATGAGCCGAGAGTTAGACTGGCTCGTTGACCAGTGGCGCGACGCCTCGCCGGAAACCCGCCAACAGTTGGTCCTCGAAAAAATCCGCCGGGAAGAAAAGCTCAAGACTAAACCCGCCGAAGCGTAAGCTTCAGCGGGTTTTCCTCTGTGAGCCGCTGCTGGTGTTAGCCCGCGAGTTGCGCCATTTTGTCCAGCATGGCGGCGAAGACGTCCAACGCCTTCTGCACGGGTTCCGGTGAAGTCATGTCGACTCCGGCGCCCTTCAGGAGGTCGATGGAGTACTCCGAGCCGCCCTTCTTGAGAAAGCCCAGGTACCGGTCCACAGCGGGCTGCCCTTCGGTCAGCACTTTCTGGCTCAGGGCCACGGCGGCCGAAATGCCGGTGGCGTACTGGTACACATAGAACGCCCGGTAGAAATGCGGAATGCGGGACCATTCCAACTGAATCTCCTCGTCCACCACCATGCCTTCGGTGCCGTAGTATTTCTGGTTGAGGTCGAAGTAGGTGGACGAGAGCAAGTCCGGCGTCAGGGCCTTTCCGGCTTCCGCCATCTGATGCGCCAACGACTCGAACTCGGCGAACATGGTCTGCCGATATAGGGTCGCCCGGAAGGATTCCAGGTAGTGGTTGACCAGGAACATCTGCAGCTTCGGGTCGCTGGTGTTCTTCAGCAGGTAGTCGGTCAGCAGCGCCTCGTTGAACGTGGAGGCGACCTCGGCCACAAAGAGCGTGTAGTGGCCGTAGGTGTAAGGCTGGTGCTTGCGGGTCAGGTGGGAGTGCATGGAATGCCCCAGCTCGTGCGCCAGGGTGAACATGGAATTGAGCGTCCCGTCATAGTTGAGCAGGATGAACGGCTTCGTGGTGTACGCCCCGCTGGAGTACGCACCGCTGGTCTTTCCCTCGTTCTCGTAAACGTCGACCCAGCGCTCGCCGGTCAGTCCGGCCCGGGCAACCTGCAGGTACTCCTCGCCCAGCGGATGCAGCGCCTTCAAAACCGTCTCCACGGCCTCTTCGTAAGGGATCCGCCGGTCGACCTCCGCCACCATGGGGGTGTAGAGGTCGTACATGTGCAATTCGTTGAGTCCCAGAAGCTTCTTGCGCAGCCCCACGTACTTGTGGAGGTTGGGCAGATTTTTGTTGACCGTGGCGACCAGGTTGTCGTAGACCGCCTCGGGGATGTTGCTGCCCGACAGTGCCATAGCACGGGCGCCGGGGTATTTGCGGGCCCGGGCGTAGAAGACGTCCTTCTTGACGCTGTTGGCATACGTGGCGCCCAGGGTGTGCTTGAACTTGGCGTAGGTGGCGTAGACCCCCTTGAAAGCCGCTTTCCGGACGTCCCGGTTATGGCTCTCCAGGAACCGGATGAACCGGCCCTTGGTGATCTCGACCTCCTTGCCCTCCTCGTCCTTGATCGTCGGGAACTTCATGTCGGCGTTGTCCAGCATACCGAAGATGGCGGAAGGCGCCGACGCCACTTCCCCGACCTCGGCCAGCAGCGCCTCCACTTCGGCGGACCGCACATGTTCCTTCTCCCGGAGCAGGTCTTCCAACTCATGCTTGTAGAGCTGGAGGCCCTTCTCCTGGTCCAGGAACTGATAGAGCTTTTCGGCGGGCAGCGCCAGGATTTCGGGCGTCATGTAGGACGTCGCGGATTCGGTCTTCACGGCCAGCGACATGACACGGTCGTTCAGGGCCTGGTATGTAGAATTGGTGTTGTCCTCGTCCTTGCGCATGTGCGCGTAAGCGGCTAGCTGTTCCAACACCTGATAGACCTCGTCTCGGGTCCGCAGTGCTTCTAGCAGGACCTGCGGGGAGCCAGCCAGCTTTCCTTGATATGAAGCGAGCTTCGGGATCATTTCCTGGACTTTCGCGAAGTCACGTTCCCAGGCCTCGTTGTTCGGGTAAACCGACTCAAGGCTCCAGGTATGCTCCGGTTTCACTTCTTGCCGCTTGAGCAGCCGTTCCAAAGCATTCGCCTCCCGGGTTGGCTAACTGTGAGTCAACGCCCATTTTATCATAGTGTGCCCCACCAGCGAACAAAGTGCGCTACGAGGGCCACGTGAACTTGGGACGTTGTTCGGCGGGGTCTCGGTACCGGAGCCGGAAACCGTTTATAGCCGCAGATGACGCAGATTTCGCAGATATAAATACAATTCGCGGATGGGTCAAGTGGATTCTTTATAATAAATATATATGAAAAGGGCCCCAGTCATCTCCCCCAGGATAAATATGTAATTTATTTGTCTTAATATCTGCGTCATCTGCGTAATCTGCGGCCAAAATAACGCTTTCAAGGACTACCCAACAAAAACAAAGCGGGCCCGGCAAATAGCCAGGCCCGCTTCTTTTACAGTAAGGTTTAACCCGCAGCGTAGGAATGGAGACCGGAGATCAGCAGGTTGACGCCCAGCAGCGTGAAGATGATCAGCGGGAAGCCGATCACGGCAACCCAGGCCGCCAGTTTGCCTTCCCAGCCCCGGACGATCCGCATGTGCAGGTAGGCCGAGTAGAAGAGCCAGGAGATCAGCGACCAAGTCTCCTTGGGGTCCCAGCTCCAGTAGGAGCCCCAGGCCTTCTGCGCCCAGATCATGGCGAAGACGATGGCGCCCAGCGTGAAGAGCGGGAAGCCTACAGCCACGCCGCGGTAGGAGACTTCGTCCAGCAGGTTGATGTTCATGCCGGCGACGGCCCGGCTGCCCATTTCCCGGAGCGGGTTCCGGGCGATGAGCCGCAGCAGCAGGTAGACCACGGTGCCGGCAACGAGCGTGAACAGAATCGTATTCAGGTTCTTGCCGGAGTTCGCACCTTGCATCCACGCGGGCGCCAGGAAAATCGGCAGGTCGACACCCGCGAACTTGGCCATCCCAGAGACCGCGCCCTTCGGCCCGATGACCGGCGGGAAGCCGTAGTGCATGATCCGGTTAGGCAGGCTGATGTCCCAGGTCATGCCGGCCAGCTTGAACCCGAGTCCGGTGATCAGGAAGCCGATCAGCAGGGAAAAGCAGTAGAAGACGAACTCCAGGATGGACTCTTCCCAACGGTCGGCGCTATCTTTCCGGACCCGGAGCAGGTACATGAGCGCGGCGCCGAAGCTGACTGCGAAAGCGCCTTCGCCCAACGCAGCGGTGGTGACGTGCAGCACCAGCCAGTAGGACTGGAGGGCGGGCACCAGCGGCGAGACTTCGGTGGGGAAGACCGAGGCGTATGCGACCACGATGACGCCCACCGGCGCCACGAAGGCGCCCAGGGCCGGCAGCTTGTACCAGTAGGAGAGGATCACGAAGAACAGCATGATCGACCAGCCCAGGAACGACATGTACTCAAACATGTTGGACATGGGGGCGTGGCCGGAACCCCACCAGCGGACGCACATGGCGAGCAGGTGGAAGACGACGCCGGCGATGGCGAGGCGGAAGCCCCAGGCGCCCAGGTTGTCGGCAAGAGCGAAGTGCTTGGCATCGCGGCGCCGGAGGGTAATCCGACCGATATACAAGAATGCGGAGACGAGGTAGGCCGCGAATACCAGGAAGAACAGGTATCCGCTCAGGCTGATAATCAGGGTGTTACTCACCGCTCTTCACCCTCCATTTCGTCCTTCTTCGGGTTCGTCGTTGGATCGAGCAGCGTTGCCAGGATCGCCATCTCTGTGCCGAGGCCGCCCTGGTTGCGGTTCGTCCAACCGCCCACCACGATCTTACCGCCGTCCACCAGCGCCCAGTAGCGCCGGTGAGCCAGGTAGAACGTGGCGAAGACGCCGAGGGTTACGATGAACAGGCCGAGGTAAATGACCGGCAGGCCCAGGTCCTTCTTCACCTTCAAGCCGGTCGTCGAAGAGACTTCCGGATCCTTCGTCGTCGCGAACTTGATCGGAATGTCCTTGTCCAGGGACATCTCCGGATACAGGATGAAGTACCAAGTCGAGAAGGCCTTGCCGCCGTTCGGCGGGGTGATGTCGAAGAGGATGCCGGGGTTCTGCACCAGGTTGGAGGCGTTGGCCGGCTTGCCATTGCCGTCCATGGTGAAGTCGGTGAAGTACTGGTTGATTTTCAGCGTGTAACCGGCCACGGTGTAAGTGTCGGCCGGGTTGAGCAAGTCGACGTCGAAGGTGCCGAGCGGCTTGCCCGTGGTCTTGTCAATCAGCGCCGCGGTGGCCTTGCCCATCTCCTGCCGATAGCTGGACTGGTACAGCTCGATCCACCTGTACGACAGCGGGTTGTTCATGGAGATGGTGGCCTTTTTGACTTCCTGGCCGTTGTCGATGACCACCGCTTCGGTAGTATACGACTTGGGCTGGCCGCTCGCATAGAACTCCGCCGTGAACTTGTCATTCCGGACGTACCAACTGCCTCCGGGCACCCGGACGATGGAGCCGTCGCGGACCCAGACGGACTGGTCCATATAGACGCCGGGGATTGCCCGCATCATCGCGCCTGCGAGCACGAGCAGCAGCCCGATGTGGGTGATATAAGGACCCCAGCGGCCCCAGCGGCCCTTGTCGGCGAACAGCCGGTCGCCCTCGCGGACCACGAAATACCGGCGGGCCTTCAGCTGCGTGGCCAGGGTGTCCAGACCATTCGTGGCATCGGCGGCCACGAAATCGAACCGGTTCTTCAGCCGCTTGACGAAATTCTGGTCCGGCGTGTGGTTCGGCCGCTGCACGGCCTTCCAGAGCGGGACGAACCGCTCCAGCGAGCAGATGATCAGGCTGGCACCCAGCATGAACAGCAGCGTCAGGTACCACCAGGAGGTGTACATCCGGGTCATGCCCGTCTTGAAGAGGAACATGCCGAAGACCTTGCCGTACCGGTCGGGATAGAAATCGAGCGGCGGGCGCCAGTCACTGTACTGGCCTTCCTGCTCGATCAGCGTGCCGGCCACACTGGCCGCGGCGATCAGGAACAGCAGCACGGTGGCCACCGGTACCGAGGCGAAGAAGTCCCAGGTCTGCTCCAGAAAGCCTTTAACCGGCCGGACCGCCGCTTCCGTTTCGGCTTCTGCGGCTTCCGCGTCTGCGGATTTCAATTCAAGCTCTGCTTCAGGGGCTCCGCCCTTCTCTTCCATGTCAGACGCCCCCTTACAGGACTTTCTTGATCAGTTGCAGCAACTGCGGCCGGGTCAGCGAACCGGTCCACTTGGCCTGCACAACGCCATTCTTGTCCACGAAGTAGGCCGTGGGCAGCGGCACGATGTCGTACATTTTGGTCACTTTTTCTTCCGCATCGAGGACGATGGGGAACGTGATGCCTTTTTCCTGCTGGAACTGCTTGACGACCTTCTCCTGCTCCTGCATGTCCACCGCCAGGATCACGAAACCCTGGCCCTGGTAGGTCTTGTAAGTCTCCTGCAGCAGGGGAATCTCCTCGCGGCAGCTCGGACACCAGGTGGCAAAAAAGTCGATCATGACGGCCTTGCCCTTCAGGTCGGACAGCTTGTACGACTTGCCGTCGATGCCCTTCAGTTCAAAGTCCGGCGCCTTGGCACCCACGGCAATGCCGGTGCCGGGCGCCTTGGAAGTGTTCGTCGGGACCAGGAGCACGTAGCCCACCCAGATGACGAAGAGGGCCAGGATGATCGCGGCGGTAATCCGCTTATACGCCGGATACCGGATGACCTCAGCGGTCATTTCCCAGCACCTCCAATGGTTTCGATCGCCTTCTTGGCCGCTTCGATCTGCTGGGGAATCAGTTCAAACTGCTCGGCATATTTAAGCCCGTTCTGCTTCTCCGTCTCAACCACGGCGAGGTACTTCTTGTAGAGCTCAAGCGCCTCGGGCTTCTTGTTGCCGGTGTCGTAAATCCAGGCCAGGTTGAAGAGCGCCCAGAGGTAGTTCGGGTCCTTCTTGAGCGCCAGGTTGAGGTTGTCCACGGCGCCCTTGCTGTCGCCGGCATAGTAATAGGTCAGACCCATATAAGAGCGGGCATAAAGATTTTCAGGGTCTTCCTTCAGGACCGCGGTATACTTATCGATCGACTTGCGGAATGTCGCCACGGCGCCGGTCCGGTCGCCCTTGGTCATCAGGGCAACGCCCTGGTCCATCAGCTCGCCGGCCTGGCCCAGCGGGGTCAGCTGACCGATGTCCGTAGCCCCGGCGGCGCCCGTTGCGTCCGTGGCCGTCGAGGTCAGGGGGCCGCTGCCGGAAGGCGAACTCGACATATAGAAGCCGGCGAACATGCCGCCGAACAGGAGCAGTGCACCGATGATGACGTAGACCATGCTCTTCCAGACCCGCTGGGGGGCCAGTGCGTTAGCAGGACGGGACGAAGACGTAACCCGTGCCGCCTCTTTCTTGACCTTCTTCACCGATCTCTCTTCCTGGGCGCGAGCGCCGCAGGTATCGCAGTACTGACCGGTCATCTCGGCGCCGCAGTTGTTACACGTTGCCATGGAGGGACCTCCTCGCTGAACAGGTCTGGAGCGTACACCGTTACTGTGCGGGTGGCATGGGTGTCTGCGTGGGCTGCATTCCTTGTGCCTGGTACTTCTTGTCGATCTCTTGCCGGATCTGGGTCAAAGATTTGCCCCTGGCCAGCCCCTGTCTCACTTCGCGGGTGATGTCCAGGCAGGTGCCGCAGCCAAAAGCGTGACTGTCGTACTGGGTGATGTTGCCGGCGGTATCAAAGTCGTAGTAACAATCGGCGTTGCTGGTGTGCCCCTGGGCCATGCACCCGCAGTAGCAGGGCACATATTGCAATTCCTGCTTATGTGCTGCAGCCCATACGAACTCCTTCTGAATGGACGGGTCGGCGGCCTGCAGCCAGCCGGGCATCGGTCCGGCGCCGGAAATGAGTCCGTCGGGGGGAATGACGACCGCTTCCACCTGGCGCCCGCGCAGGAGCGCAAGGCCGCCGTACACGGCAGCGCCAACGAGCGCCATCGTCAGGATTCCGATCAAAACCCACCTTCCGGGTCTCTTCTCGCTGGTTGCCTGTTCATCTGCCGAAGGCATGGAAAGACCTCCGTAAGAATTTGATTTCACACTCCACGTTAACAGTCAGAGCCCTGTAGCTTCCATGGGCCCTGTGACTGATTGTTTCAGAATGTATGCTTCACTCTATATGCCACCAAGGAGCTATAGCATTTCGAAATTCTGCCACTTCCAGTAATCCCAATGGGGTCGGGCGTCAGACGCCGCACACTCGAGCGGCCGCGCCCGCTATCGGGCGGAGCCATGTGTGGCCAGGCACCCGGCTGCTGCTCAATCGGGTACCCGGCCGGAAACGGTAGGCCGATGGTCTACGAATGTGGTGCTACGATCGCCTGACCGGGAGCCGGAAGTATGAAGCAGACAGAGGCGCCCGCGGGCCGTTCACGGCTCGCGGGCGCCTTGCGCATGGGAAGCTTACTGCCCGTCAGGATCGGTCATGTCGGGCGAGACCAGGCCCGTCCCGGTGCTCTTCCCGGCCCGGGCGAACGCCAGGAGGACCTGGTCGCCGCAGTTCGGCTCGCAGGTGCGAAGCGGGGGCGGGACTCGGGCCGCCAACAGAAACTGGGCCACGGTATCGATCACGCCATTATTTTCGAGGCTCTGCAAGTGGGGGCTTTCCCAGACCAGTAAGGCAGGGGCCATTTCGGATTGGAGGATCGACTTCAACTGGGTCGGGGTTGGTCCGAGCCGGAAGACGTGATTGAGGGAGCCCGGCCACGCCAGTTGGCTGGCGAGAGGCACGGCGCCGTCGTTGCCGGCCAGCACCGCCGGCACGCCGGTCTGCCATGTCGTGCCGATGACCAGGGACGGCACCCGGGCGTCCGGGTGAAGCCGCTCTCGGGCCGCCAACATCTGGAGGGCGGCGCTGCCGGCCTGCAGGTCGTCGGGGATGCTCACCTGTTCCCGTTGTGCCGCCGACACCCCGGCGGCGTCCATGATCGCGCCCACTGCAGTTGCCGGCAGCACCCCCCCGAAGGGGGTGTTCAGGGTGACTGCCCGCCGGACCAGGGGGGCAGTGTCGCCAACGGTGAGAAAGCGCACGATCAGTCCGCCCCGGCTGTGGCCCACCAGGTCTACCTGTCCGGCGCCGGTCGCATCCAGGATGCGGCGAACTTCGGCGGCAACGTAGGCTGCGTCGGTGAGCAGGCCCAGGGGTTCGCTCTCGCCACCGGTCTGGGACAGGTCGACGGCAAACAGCGTTGCGCCGGGCTGGTATCCCTTCGCTTGAAGGCGGGCGATCACGGTTTTCCAGGTCAGTTCGGGACCGCCGCCCTGACCGTGGACCAGAACCACCGGAACCTGGGGCGATGGGGCTCGTCGGGAGGCTGGAACCAGGAGATTCCCGCACAAAAGCGCCAGCAGGACCAGGACCAGTCGGCGACGGCTCATGACGCCCTCCCCTCTCCAGATGAAGTTTACAGACTATTTCCCTGTCGATACTTTGTTTTCCTTTTTTCCTAGTAAAAGGTTTTTCGTGAATGACGGCGAAACTTTTTGTGAGGAACTCCGTTAAGGATTATGAACATGGCTCCGGAGGAGGTTTTTGCTGTGAAAGCGTGGGGGGTTGCATCGGCAGCCGTCCTGGCGTTGATTCCAGCCGTCGCACTTTATTGGCAAGGCGAGTTCCGGAACGCATCGGCCGCATCGGCGGTGACTCCGCCGGCGTCCGTGGTGGTGGCTCCAGCACCCGCCCCGACGCAGGCCCCGGCTCCCGTCCCGACGCAGGCCCCGGCTCCCGTCCCGGCGCAGGCTTCGGTTCCGACCCCGGCGCCCGTGCCGACCGTAATCGTCTCCGACTGGTCCAAAGCAGCGCAGTTGGAAGCCGCCGTCACCCGGGCGATGGCCGATTTCCCCGGCCAGTACAGCGTGGTGGTGCAGGACCTGAACTCCGGCAAGCGCTGGGCCAGGGGCGGCGATGACCGTTACCACCCGGCGAGCACCATCAAGATGCCGGTCTCGCTGTACGCACTGGAGCAGTACCGCTCAGGCAAGGTGAGCTGGCAGGACACGATCACCTACACCCAGGTGGATTTTGAGTCACCGGGCGGCGGCGCTTTCGAGACGGCGCCTTTCGGCGGGCAGTATCCCGTCGAGAACCTGGTGAACCGGGCGCTTCAATACTCCAACAACGTCGCCGTCAACATGTTGGGGCGGTACTTCGGCTGGGAGAACATCCGGACATGGAGCCGGACGATTAACGGCGAACTGTACCGGACCGCCGACGGCACGCCGCAGGTGACGGCCCTGTCGGAACTGGGCTGGTGGCTCCACCTGAACAAGCTGTCCCGGGAAGACCCGAAGGCGGCGGAACTGCTGCTGAACCCGTTGCGGAACGTGGCGTACGACGGGCGCATCCCGCAGGGGTTGCCCAACGGCGTCTCGTACCTGCACAAGTTCGGCTCCTACAACGGCTACTATCACGACGGGGGCATCGTTTTCGCCTCGCAGCCGTACGCACTTATTGTTCTGACCCGGGGCGGCACGGAAGACCAGGCCGACACGGCAATCGCCGGGGTGTCGGCGGCGGTTTACCAGGTGCTCGGGAAATAATGGTTGCCTCCCGCCTTTTGCTCCGCAAAAGTCTGCCGGCCACCTCGGCGACTGACGGAGTCAGTCGCGAAAATCAGCCCCCGCCGTCGCGGGGGCTGATTTTATGCTTTTGCCGGCGGCCTAGGTGCCGCCGGCCTGCGCCAGCGCCCGGGCGACCGCCAGCAGGTCGGCCCGGGCGGCCGCCAGCTTTTGCCGGCGGCCGGCTTCTGCCTGTCGGGCTGCCGACACATCGGCCACGGCGACCGCCAGTGCCCGCCGCACTTCGACCGGCGCCGGGCCGCCCACGACCGTCCGCCGGGCGACGAAGACCTGCGGGTCGACCGCCTGCCGGCAGGCCTCTTCGGTCAGGCCGGTGGGGCGCCCCAGTTCCACCCGAGCGGCGGCGTCCAGGCCGGCCAGGCTGCCCGTCGGGAGCGTCTCACCGGCTTCCCGCAGTCCGGCCACGAACCGGGCGACGACCCGGTGGGCCTGCCGGAACGGTAGCCCGGCCTCCCGCACGAGCGTGTCGGCCAGTTCGGTGGCCGCGGAGAAGCCAGCGCGGGCCCGAGCGGCCATCAGGCCGGTATCGAAGTGCACGCAGCGGAGCACTTCGAGCGTCAGGTCCAGCGCCCGTTTGGACTCGCGGAAAACTTCCTCCACCAGCGGCTGCAGGTCATCGCCCACGTCGTTGATATCGCCCAGCGGTACGTTATGGGCCAGCGGAAAGACGGCCGCACAGCGTCCCAGCAAGCGGCTGAGCACCGCCCGCAGGTGCTCCAGCGCCACCGGGTTTCGCTTCTGCGGCATGATGCTGGAGATTTGCACCAGGCTGTCGTCCAGTTGGAGAACGCCGAACTCGTTGGAGGCCCAGAGCATCAGGTCATGGACGAACCGGCTCAGGCCGGCGGCCATCACGGCGACAGTCGCCGCCGCCTCCAGCACGTGGTCGGCGGCGGAGACGGCGTCGTAGGCATTCTCCACCAGCCCGTCAAAGCCGAGCCAGCCGGCCACGAGCGGCCGGTCGATGGGAAAGCTGGTAGTCCCCAGGGCGGCCGCGCCCATGGGCGACAAGTTCACCCGGCCATACAGGCCGGCCAGCCGCTCGGTGTCCCGCCGCAAGTTGGACTCCACGGCCATCAGGTAATGGGCCAGGGTGGTGGGCTGGGCCTGCTGGTTGTGAGTGTGGGCGACCATGACCGTATCTAAGTGGGCGCCGGCCAGGGCCGCCACCTGCGCCCGCACGGCCTGCAGCCGCTCGGCCAGGTCCAGCAGGTCGTCCCGCAGGGCCATGCGGAACATGGCCGCATCGAGGTCGTTGCGGCTGAAAGCCACGTGCATATGTCCCGCCGCTTCGGCCCCGATTTCGCCGGTGATTTCGCTTTCGACCTGGAAGAACAGGTCTTCGTGCCGGGGGTCATAGGCCGCAGCAGGCGGCGTCGCGATGCGGGCCAGCAGCGCCCCAACGATGCCGGACGCCGCCGCCCGCGGGATGATCGCACACCGGTCCAACATGCACACATGCGCGAGGTTCACCGTCATCATCGCCGCATAGAACCGGCGCCGGGAGACTTCGTAACAAGGGGCAAGAATCTCGTCCACGTAGACGCTGGAACGGGGGACCACTCCGACCCCTTCTTTTCGTGGCGGTTTGCAAGACGCGGGCCGTACACTCTATTCGGCCGGGAGCCGGCCCGCTCGTCTCGTGAAAGTATGCCCCGGATAAGCCAGGAACGCTGAACCATGACCGCGCCGCCCAGGGGGCCTCGTTGCCGCACCAGGATTTCGACTCACCGAACTTGAAGTTGGACGTAAGATGTCGGAACCGATCCGCGATGAAAGGGGCATTCGCCGGTAATGCTGGATGGGCAGGCTATGCCCGACTGACATGAGCTCTCGCCACCAGGCGGCCACCCGAGGTGCAGCCCGGTCCGGTGTTGGCGACTGGACAGGAAGGGAATAATCCGCCAATGGAAGAATGAATCTCCAAGGGCATGCGGAGAGGGTGACCGTCGTGTTTTCCTCATTCAGGTTCATCGACTTCAAGAGCTTCGAGGGAGCCACCCTGAAAACCCCAAACTTCACGCTGATCATCGGGGCGAATGCCAGCGGCAAGAGCAACGCGGTGGATGGCATGCGCATCCTCAGGCGGATGGCCGATCCCGTGGACATTGGTACGGTGCTGGATGGTGTCCGGGGACAGGAGCCTGGCATTCGGGGCGGAAGCCAGGCGATTCCACGCATTGGCGCTCAGGGCAAGCGCTTTCACCTGTCTTGTCACCTCGACGACGACGAAGGGCTGTTGGCCTACCGCGTTGTCATTGATCTGGAGCCACGGGTGATCGTTTCCAAGGAATGGCTGGACGAGTGGGATACTCGGAAGCGGGATTGGATCCCGCTCTTTGATACCGGGGACGCCACCCCGGATCGGGGCGACATTCAAGGGACGTTCTACAGCGGCAACCCCGGTCGCCGTCCCTCCGTGCAGTTCCTGCGGAACTTCTCTGCCCTGAGCCAGGTGCCGGGGCGAATCCCCGGTGATACCACCGGCCCAAAACGGGTCCGGGCCGCTGCCGCCCGCATGGCGAACGCCCTTCGCAAGATTCTGGTGTTGGATCCCGTCCCCCAGCTAATGCGAAACTACCAGCCGCGGCACCGGACGGAGATCATCGCCACCGGCGAGAACCTGTCCGCCGTCGTGGCCAACCTCATCCAGACGCCGGACATGAAGGAGAAGTTGCTCACTTATCTCCAGGACGTACCGGAGCAGCAGATTACGGACCTGTCCATCCTGGAGGCTCCCACCGGCGAAGTGATGTTGCAGGTGATGGAACAATGCGGCTCAAGCCAGGTGGCGGTGGATGCCCGCAGCATTTCGGACGGCACGCTGCGGTATCTGGCCGTGCTCGCCGCCCTGCTGAGCGAAAAGCCCGGGACCACGCTGGTCGTGGAGGAGATCGACAACGGCCTGCACCCCAGCCGGGTCGGCCGGTTGCTGGCGGCGCTTCGCGAAGCCGGCATCCAGCGTGGCATTCAGGTGATTGCCACCACCCACAATCCCGCCCTGCTTAACGCCCTGACGAAGGATGACCTGAAAGGGGTCACGGTCTGTTACCGTGACGCCGAAACCGGGACCAGCCGCTTTGTCCCCTGGCTGGAAATCCCCTCGTACCCCGCCCTCATGGCTCGGGCGCGCCTGGGGGACCTGGTCGCCCGCGGCGATGTGCTGGCGGCTGTCCATGCGGACCCGGACAAGGAAACAAAGGATGCCCTCGACTGGATCAAGGAGAACCTGCCATGAGGTGGGCGCATTTTATTGATACGTCCATCATGGACAATCTCCTGAACCTGCCCGGCAAGAACGAACGACACCAGGATGCCCGGGACGAACTCACTCGCCTGGTAAAACGGAAGGACACGCTCATCCTGCCCGTGGCTACGGTGATCGAAACCGGCAATCACATCGCCCAACTTCGCGTGGCCCAATTCACCGGAGACCAGCGTTACCAACTGGCACAGAAGTTCGCAGAGTTCCTGCGGGCCACCGCCAAAGGGCAGGCCCCCTGGGAGTTCGGCCCGCCGTTTGATGCCGCCATGCTGGAACAGATCGCTGACCTGTTGCCGAAGATGGCGGCGAAGCAGATCGGTGGCGGCGATACGTCGATCAGGGCTGCGTTTGACCGATACGTAGCAACCACGCCCAACGTTTCCGTGCGGGTCTGGTCCTACGACAGCGATCTGGCAGATGGCATCTATGAACTCCCCGAGATTGGCAAGCGATAGGTCAGTTCCGAAAACCCTATGTAATGATGGTTGGCATGCAGTTCATGAGTAGAGTTGATGCCAACTTTGGCGGGGGCGGTTGCGTCATGCGCAACCGCCCCCGTGCATTATTCCTTGCCTTTGCCGGTCGTCTTCCGGGCCTTGCGAATCTCCTTGGGCAGGAACTGGGCGCCCTTCATTTTAAAGCCGACCACGTCGCCGAGTTCCGCGTCTTTATCCGGGTACAGTTCGATCACCAGGCGGGTGTCTGCCGGAATGACGGTCTGCCGTTCCGTCAGGAGCTTGCCCATGTCCACCATCCCCCGCCGGCCCCGCTCGCTCCAGGTCATCGGCAAGCTGTCCGGGGTGAGCGCCACGACCGGGACGCCGACCAGGTCGCCGGGCTGGGTCTGCGACTCGTAGAGGTCGAGGCCTGCGGGCTTGCGTGTACGCCCGTGCGCTTCGCTGACGTCGCCGATCAGTTCGCCGCCCATGGCCGATGCCCGACCCATGTAGCGGCCGGCCTTCACCGAAATGTGGCTGCCCCGGTATACCTTCTGATAGTACTTGATGGCACCTAGCTTAAGCTTTCTCGTCTCAGCAGTTTTGGTACTCTCCGTGCTCACGTTTCACCGCTCCTCGTTTCTATTGGGTGTATACCCATATATTACCACGAATGCGGTGCGCGAGTGCTTACAAAATTTATGCATATTGCTAATGATTTGCTGTCCGGGCCGCGCGAGACCCGGCTCAGATTCCTGCTGCGCTGGCCAACGAGCGGCTGATTGCCGCCACATCTTCCGGCGGGTGCGCATCATATCCGCAACATCTTCAGGAAGATGCGTACAATATCCGCCACATCTTTGGCGGGTGCGCATCATATCCGCCACATCTTCAGGCGGATGCGCATCATATCCGCCACATCTTCAGGCAGATGCGCATCATATCCGCCACATCTTCAGGCGGATGCGCATTATCTCCCGGACGGCCTGGATCATGCCCGGGCTGACGCGTATACTCCCCGGTTCGCACCGGGGAGTATGCCGAAGAGCTCAGTTTGCCGTCCGGAGATACTTGATCAGTTGAACCACCCAGGCGGCTCCATCTGCCTGCGTGAGCCGGTCATCGCCGCGGAAGGTGTTCCCGTGGTCGAGGATCGCGAGCGCTTCGAGGAACGTGACCGCGTTCCGCTCCTCCCGGGTCAGGCCGCCCAGATCGGTGAAGAACGTTTCCGGCTTCAGGTTGGACCGGGCCAGCCCACCCAGGCGCAAGCTCCGAACCAGCCAGACGGCGAACTCGGCCCGGGTGACCGGTTGGTCGCCGCCGAAGACCGGTTTCTCCCCCTCGGGCCGGAGCACGCCCCGCCGGATGGCTTCCGATACCATCCCATACAAGGCGTCGTCGCTCTTCACATCGGTATAGCCCGCTTGCTGCACCCCGGCGGCGCCATAGCGCATCTGCTCCTGTGTGCCCATGGTCAACAGTTGCAGGGCTTCGGCTCTGGTCAGGGTGCCATTCGGACGGAGCTTGTCGGGCAGCAGCGCCCCTTTCCCAAGCATGTACCGGAGTTCGCCCTCCGCCCAGTGGCCTGCGAGCACCTTGTCCAGTTCCTGCGGCGACAGTCGGCCGGTGCCCACGATCTCCTGGCCGGTGAGCGCATCCAGCTGGCCGAAATACGGCGGCCCACCGGGCCTGACGAGCTGGTAGACCAGCATCGCGTCCCGCGGCCCCTGGTTGGAATTCGGGCCCATGAACGGGGGCTGGTCCGGTTTGACCTTCAGCTGGTAGACCAGGGTGGCCTCACGTCCCTGCATGAACGCTTCCAGCGCCTTGTCGGCGCTGATGGCCTTGGCCGCATCCGGGAAAGTGAGGCCGGGGGTCCAATTGGCTGAAATGTTGGTCCACTGCATGGTCGTGAGGTCAATGTCGATCCAAACGGCGTCAAAGCCGACCGGGATGCCATTCTCGAACCGCTGGAAGTAAAAGTTGACCGTGGGCTGGGACGGATTCCCGTAACGTTGCGGCCCGGATGCAAGCCGCAATTGCCCCACGATCGGGCTGAAGTAGCGCTGCACCAGGGCAATGGCCGCCTGCTTCGCCTGTTCCTTCTGCTCGGGGGTGGGCTGGGCGGCGGGCTTGGCCGGGTCGTAGGGAATCGGCTGGCTTTTGCCCTGCCGGTTGGCGTAGCGGATCATGCCGGTCTTCCGGTCCAGCCCCACGGAAGCGCCGCCGTTCGGCCCGAACCAGCTGACGTTCATGAACTCCACCGGCCCGGAGAAGGGACTTTCCGGTGAGAGATGAAGCTCGGCATCGGTCGGGGGCTCCAGCAAAGCCTTGACAAACGTGAGCGCCTGGTCCTGATCCAGCGGAAGCTGAATGGGCTGAACCGCTGCGCCGGGGTTGGCCGGGATCACTTCCGGCAGAACAGGGGCCGGGACCTCCTGCCCGGTGGCGTCCACGAACTTGCCGGTCGTCGCGTCCAGCAGACCGGGCTCGTCCATGCGGTATGCCAGTTGGATCTTCGGGTTCTTACCTGTCCACGGATAGGAACTGGCCATCCCCTGATAGGTCAAGGTTGGCCGCAGACCTGCCCGGAACTTGGCCAGCGCCTCGGTCGGCGTAAGTTTGGCCGCTGCGGGCGCAAAGGTCACGTCGGTGACGAAGTTGCTTTGCATCGAGACGTAATCGAGGGTCTGCCGGTCCACGGCGACTTCAACCATGCTGCTCATGAGCGGCACGTCATCCTTGTACTGCACCCAGACGAAGTCGTACGCGTCCGACTGCCAGGGACTGCCGTAGTAATAGGGGGTACCGCCCAACCCTTGCGGTGCGGGCCGCAGCGACTTGGCTTCCGCCGGGAACATCTCCGTCACCAGCGCCCAGGCCTTGTTCCGGGCGTCCGCCTCCGAGCGGGCGGGAGCCAGGGGTCCGGTGCGCAACGGGCGCAGTTCGGGCATGGACACGTTGCAGCGCAGGATCTGGCCGGTCCTGGCGTCGACGGAGCCGAGGCCAAATCCCATGCCGCCGCCATCATAGACGATGTTGTACGTGATTTCCCAGGTCGCCCTGCCTTCACGTGTGTTCAACTGGGCATCGAGTGTCCCGGGGCCTTCCGGGATGGCAAAGTAGCGCTTGATGACGGCCAGGGCCTGCTCTTTGGTGACGGTCGTTTTCGCCTCACCCGGCTTCTCTGGTTTGCCGGCCGGGGCCGGCTGTGCGGGAGTGGAAATCCCGCCGGCCGGGGCCGGCTGTGCGGGCACGGAAATCCCGGCGGCCAAAGCCGCCCCCGGCACGGTGAGCATCAGCACCGCAGCCATGCCTGCTGCCAGTGCCCGACGACAGAATACCGGAACCACATGAACCACCTCCCTGATCTGGAACAGGACAGGGCTCGCTTCCCGGAGTCCCACCATATTTGACGACGAAACTATTCCGATGGTTGCAAACATATCGAGAGGGTTCGGAACGGCGAAAAGGTAACCAATACCTGCAGGAGGCAATGCCACCGGGTTGGACTGGAGCTTGTTGGGGGCTGGGGTGCAGTATGCATCACCGCCGAATGACACTGAGCCCCACCGGCAAGAGCCGCGGGGTGCCAGTCTGTCTTTCGGGCCTTGCGCGTGATTCCGGCCGGTGGCGATGCCACTTCGCAGCAAGAAGCAGTTCTTGACACGGCTTTGATCGCACTCGGGGAACATGCGCCAAAATGGTGCGGGGGCGCCGCTTGTGCGTGTGTCGGTTAAGGGGCGATCCGTTCGAGCAGCGCCGGCAGCGCCGGGTCCTGCCGGGCCACGCTCAACCCCACCCAGATGCCCGCCGCCGTGTCGCCGCCCGAAGTCGCCCCGACCGCCAGCAACGAGGCGATGGCGGCGGCGGCGGGCATGCCCGCCCGGGCGGCGACGAATGGCCCCCGGACGGTCTCGCCGTAGCGGCCCCGCACGGCCCAGCGCAGGAACTGGCGGCTCAGAGCGGTCGTCCGGCCGGCGGAGCGCTCCAGCGCGTCGCCCAGGAGGCGGGCCGCCGGGGAGCCCAGGCACTGGAGGCCCGCCAGCACCCCGGCGAGAAAGTCGTCGCCGCCGGGCGTGAGGCCCGGACCCAGGCCGATGAGTCCGGCCACGGCCGCCGTCACCGCCTCCGCCTGCGCTGCCGCCAGGGCTGAAGCCAGGGCTGCCGCCAGGGCTGAAGCCAGGGCTGCCGCCGGCGGGAAGCCGGCCTGCGCCCAGGGCGTGGCCGGCGGCTCGCCCCGGAGCAGGTCGCCCATGAACGAGCCGTGCCGGGTGGCGGAACCACCTTCGCTCCCGTCCCCCGAAAGGGCCCGCCGGATGGCGTCCGCCAGCGCCCCGGCACCGTCCGGTGTGAGGTCGGGCAGCGGCTCATCCCAGAGCGCCACGCCGCCCAGGGCCACCGACAGGCCCGCGCCAAAGTGCAGCAGCGGCCCCGCCCGGACCACCGGCACTCCTGGCCCAACCGCCTGGAGCCGCTCCCGGTCTCCAACCGCTTCCAGTACCACCGGCCCGCGCTGGCCGGGGTCGAGCGACAGGGTCACCGGCTCATCGGGCGCCGGCAGCCAGAGCAGCGACCGGTGGTAGACGGCCAGCACCTCGCCGGCGCCGCCGGACGGGCCGTGCAAATGGTTCCAGACCGCAATCCCGGCCGTTTGGCCGGGTAACACGTCGGTCACGACGACCCTCACCCCCGTTGTTTCGCCCGGCGGGTCGAGAGAATCCGGCCCGCCTCGGTGTATGTGAGGGCTTCCAGATCGACCGCCAGGTCCGCCTGCCGGGCCAGGCGGGCCACGGCTGCGACCTGGGCCGGCGTCGGCCGGTCGGCCATGCTGGCTATCGCCAGCCGAATCGGTCCGCCGTCACCCAGCGGGGCGTCGCCCTCACCCAGCAGGGTGCCGCCCTGGCGCCCCAGTGTCTGGCTGAGCAGGCCCGCCCAGGCCTGCCACCGCTGCGTCCGGTCCACAAAGGCAAAGGGCGGCGGCGGGTTCTCCAGCGCGTGATACCGGAAGTGCTCAGAGCGCATGTCATTGCGCAGATAACCGGCGTCTACCAACAGGTTCAGAAACTGGCCGACCACGTCTTCCGGTGCGTTGACCTGCCCCGGGAGCAGATACCGGGCGACCCGGACCATCTCCGCGTGCACGCCGACCTTCCGGGCAATCCGATCGGCGAGACCCCGGGCGGTAAAACTCCCCTGCTGATCTTTCGCCACCCCGTAGTAAATGTAGGCCTGCCAGACCGTTCGATGAACCAGAAACACGGTGTCATCCGGAATCGGGATTCCGACCAGGTAGTGCAGGTTCTCCGGTGTCAGTCCGTATCGGTCGACGATTTTGCGCCACTCGGGCACTTCAGATCGCGCCGGCAGGCGCCGCTGCTGCTGCTCCTCCTCCTGCCAACCGGGCAAAAAGAGCCGGGCGTCAACATCGGCCGGCCACCGGACGCTCGCCCGGCGGCCCCGGAGGGCGTGAAAATACGCCGACATCTGTGCGGGCAGGGGTTTGTCCGCCACGGGCGCCGGGGGAGCAGCGGGGTTGTCCATCCGGGCCGGTGCCTGCCGGACGGCGGCCTCCAGCCGCACCACCCGAGCCTCGTGCCGCTCAAGGCGCTCCCGGTCCGCCGGGGTCACAAACCCGGCGGGCGTCAGTTCCAGATCAGGGCTGGCCAGGGGCAACCGCAGCGTTGCCGAAACCATGAGGGTGTCGGTGTGCCGGGGCAGTTCCCGCATCGCCCGGAAAATCTGCAACTCCCCGGTGTTGACATCCAGGAAAGTCAGCGACCGCAGGCGCGCCAGCGCGGACCGCCGGTACCACGGGGCGACCTCGCGCCCCACCCGGGCGTCCAGTTCCAGCGGCTCCCACAGCTCCTCCTGCCCGTCGCCCCGCCACCAGGCCAACTCAAACGGCGTCGGCACGCCGGCCGCGGTCTCGAAGGCCCGCAGGTTGAGAAACTGCATGTGCGGTTCCCGGGCCGCCCAGCGGGCGCGTTGCTCACCGGTTGGCAAGGCGTCCGCCAGCCGGTTGTCGCCGAGCACCCAGATATCGTTGATGCCAAGTCCCCGATAGGCCGCGTGCCGTTCGGTCCACTCACCCGGGCTGATGGCGCTGCGCTGGTACTCGAGTGCGTAGCGGGTGCCATCGTCCAGTTCGAGGTACACGTCGGGGCGCTGCAGCGTCTCACGGATGGGGTATTCCAGAGCCAACGTGCGAATCCGGTCGCCAAAAGCCTGCCGGCACCAGTCGTACAGGCGAATTTTGCCGGCCATGTGCTCGGGCGATTCCGATTCGGCCCACCGCTCGTAGAGGCAGCCGGCCTTGGGCGGGTGGGCAAAGTGCCGCACCTTCCGCAGGCCCCAGCGCAGGACCAGCGGTGCTCCGCAGCAGGGGGCCAGTACCCGTTTGGCTCGGGCAGCGGTACGCAGAAAGTCTTCCTGGTCATCCCACCGGGGTTCGTGCAGCAGAATCGTCTCGCCGTCCAACCGGGCACTGAGCATATTGACCACCACCCCCGCCCCATCTCTTCATCCATAACGATTCTACGCTTTATGGGCCGTACCTATAACAACGCGCTAGGAAAAACGGCCGGCACCGCGGCGCCGGCCGTTCGCTTCCCCCATGGTCGATCTGTTGCGGAACCCGGTCTGTCACGGCGACCGGTCTGTTACGGAACCCGGACCCGGTTGAGCAACTCCGGCAGTTCCGCCCAGACCGCGTCCGGGATCTCCGCCGTGGCCGCATCCCAGCAGCCCTGGACCTCGCCGGGGGTGGCCGCGCCAATCAGTGTGCAGGCAAACCGCGGCTGGCGCAGACTGAACTGGAGCGCCAACGCGAGCACGGCCACGGCGCGTTCCCGGCACCACGCGTGAATCTGCTTCGCTGCCGCCAGTTCGGCGACCGGCGGCTTCCACTTCGGGGTGCCAATGCTGTCCGGGTCGCGACCGGACAGGAGCCCCATGGCCAGGGCGGCCCCGTTGATCACGCCGACCCCGCGTGGCTCGACATAGTCGCAGACCCCTTCGATGACCGACTGGCGCATGAGCGTGTAGTCGTTCACGGTGAGGGAGACATCCAGATGGCCGGTGTCGGCCACCTGCCGGTGCATGCCATGCTCCTGTACGCCGATGCCGATCGCCTTGATCACCCCTTGCCGCTTCAGGTCGACCAGCGCCTCCAGCGCCCCGCCGGGGGCCAGGGCCTGCGCCAGGTGGTGCGGCTCCGGCTCGTGAATCAGGCAGACGTCCAGGTACTCGCAGCCCAGCACTTTCAGGCTGTTCGCCACCGTCCAGCGGGCCGCGTCCGCCGAGTAGTCGCCCGGGCGGTCCGGGTGAGTCCCCACCTTGCTGGAGATGAAATACTTGCTGCGGGGTACGCCCTTCAGGGCCAGCCCCATCCGGGGTTCAGCCTGCCCGTACTTGGGCGAGGTGTCCAGGTAATCAATGCCCAGTTCCAGGGCTTTCTCCACCGCGGCCACGCCTTCGGCATCGCCGACCGGCCCGAAAATGCCACCCAGGCCGGCGCCGCCCAGGGACATGACCGGCACTTCCATGTGGGTTCTGCCGAGACGCCGTTTCGTCAGGGGATGCGGGGTCATCATCGCAGAGTCACCTCCAGCCAGATTCGAAACCCGCCCAGATTCGAGACCTTCAACTTCGAAACCCTCAACCGCGCAGGAGCGGAACGCCGGCCCGCTCGCCGGTCACTTTCCCATTCGCCACCGCCAGCCGGCCGCCCACCAGCACGTGGACGATGCCTGCGGGCGCCAGGGTGGGTTCCGCGTATGTGGCGCGGTCGATCACGCTTTCCGGATCGAACAGGGTCAGGTCGGCCCGGTAGCCTGCTTCGATCAGCCCGACCCCGGCCAATCCGAGGCGTCGGGCGGTCAGCGACGTCATTTTGCGGACCGCCTCTTCCAGCGGCAGAACCCGCTGCCGGCGCACGTACTCGCCGAGAATCCGCGGGAACGTGCCATACAGGCGCGGGTGCGGCCGCTTGCCCACGTGCAGCCCGTCGCTGCCGAACGAGGTCGCCGGGTGGGCCATCACCAGGTGCAGGTCCGCTTCCCGGCAGGCGATCTGAATGTTGCCGACCTGCCCCCGTTCGGCGTGCAGCAGGTCGAGCAGGAACTCGCCTGGCTCGTGACCCCGTCCCCGGCGCTCGGCCGCGGCAGCCACGCTGAGACCAATCAGGTCCTGGTTCGCCGCCGAGCCCACGAAGTTGATCAGGATACTCGCCCAGCCCAGTGAGCCGACCCGGTTGTCCCAGCCCGGAATGGACCGGTCCCAGTCCGCCTGGATGCGCCCGCGGGCGGCCGGGTCGCCCAGCCGCCGGAGCATCGCCTCGCCGCCGCCTTCCAGCGCCCACGGCGGCAGCAGTGCGGTCATGGTCGTGCTGCCCGCCAGGTAGGGATAGCTGTCCGAACCGGCGTCCACCCCTTGCTGCCGCGCCGCGTCAAGCATGGCCAGGGACTGCTGGACCTGGCCCCAGTTGCGCTGCCCTACCACTTTGTGGTGCGCCACGATCACCGGAATCCCCGCCCGGCGACCCACTTCGATGGTCTCGGCGATGGATTCCAGGAACCCGTCCCCCTGGTCCCGGATGTGCGAGGAGTAGACGCCCCCGTGCCTGGCCGCCACCCGGGCCAGCGCCCAGATCTCTTCCGGCGGGGAGAACGTGCCGGGCGCATAGACCAGCCCGGTGGTCACGCCGACGGCGCCGTCCTGCATCGCCCCGTCGACCAGCCGCGCCATCGCGGCCAGTTCCCCGTCCGTGGGCGCCCCCTCCCGGTAGCCCATGACGGCACAGCGGATGGTGCCCAGGCCGATGTAAGTCGCCACATTGACGGCCGGACCCGCCCGGCGGACGGCCGCCCAGTACTCGTCCAGACTCCGCCACGTCCAGTCGACCTCGGGATAGCCCATGATCGGGAGTGCGTAATCCCGCAGGTCGTTCAGGTGCAGATCGGTCAGCGGGGAAGCCGACATGCCGCAGTTGCCCAGCACTTCGGTGGTGACGCCCTGGCGCAGTTTGGCCGCCGCGCCCGGATCCGCCAGCAGGGCGGTGTCGGAGTGGGTGTGGATGTCGATGAACCCCGGCGCCACCACCAGCCCGCCGGCGTCGATCACCTGTGCGCCGCTCTCGGGGGCAAAGCCCTCACGCCGGATGGCGGCAATGCGCCCATCCTGAATGGCGACATCGCCTCGGAACCAGGGATTGCCGGTGCCGTCCACGATGCGTCCGCCCCGGATCACGAGATCGTACATGCGGTTCCCCCTCCCTTACTGCAGGCGTCCTCTGGCGGCCACCGGCAGGACATCGACCACCAGACCGTCCCGGATCAGGACCATTTCGTTAAACAGGTTGACCACCGGGCAAATGTGGTTGGGCACGACCCGGACTTTCTGCCCCACGGCCAGCCGCTCCACGCCCGGACCCTCGATAACCCCGTGCTCCTCGGAGAGCCGGGCGATCACGAGGCCGAAATCCGGGAGCAGGCCGTGGCCGGTGGTTTTGCAGACCCCGCCGGCCCGGACGTCGCTGGTCAGCGCCTTGGAGCCCGCGTCCAGTATTGCCCGGTCCGGGCGGGGCCGGGAGACGACTGTGGCCAGCACGGTGGCGGCGCAGTGTTCGAGCCCGCCCGCCAGGTCGGCCTGGGCGGCATCCAGGAAGATGTAGGTGCCCGGCCGGATTTCCGTGATCCCCGGCAGATACCCGGCGCCGCTGAGGAGCCCCGGGGTTGAACCGGCCGAGATCACGGGAACCACGCCGGCCGCCTCTCCCACCGCCTGACCGGCCGCGATCAGCACGGCTTGCGCCTGCCTTTCGGTCGCCACCAGCGCCGCCCGGTCGGGGGCTGAATAGGTGTAGCCCTCATAGGTGTACACGCCCTTTACCGCCAGGCCGGGCAGGCCGGCCACGGCCCCGGCCAGGGCGGCGGCCTCCTGCGGGTCCACCCCGCCCCGGCGGGCGCCGGTATCCACTTCGATCATCACCGCAAGGGGCGCGCCTGCCCGTTCCATGGCGTGGGAGAAGGCCCGCACCTGCTCGATGTGGTCCACCCCGACGGCGAGCGACACCCGCTCCGCGAGACGGCGGACCCGCCGGGCCTTCTCCGCGCCGTAGATTGTATTGGCAATAAACAGGTCGTCAAACCCGGCTTCGGCAAACACTTCCGCTTCGCTGACCTTGGCGACGGTGAGACCATGCGCGCCGGCCATAAGCTGGCGCCGGGCGAAGTACGGGGACTTGTGCGTCTTGGTGTGCGGCCGCAGCGCCACCCCGGCGGCGTTTGCGACGGTAATGCCGCGCGCCAGGTTGGCTTCCACCCGTTTCAGGTCGATCAGCAGCGCCGGTGTATTCAATTGCGCCAGGGGCATGCCGTTCCGGATCATGCCTTCCCCTCCTGCTGTGCCCGGGTCCGGCTGGTACCCCGGACCTCGTCGATGTAGTTGTAAATCGAAAAACGGGAAACGCCCAGCTTCCGGGCCACATGTTCGATGCCGCCTTTGATCAGGAAGACGCCCTTTTCATGGAGGAAACGGACGACCTCCAACTTCTGGCTCCGGTCCAGTTCCCCGCTGGGACCGTACCCACTGATTACCTGGGTCACAATGCGGTCCAGCACATCCCAGACGTGCTCGTCCGGCACGTCGACCTCCCGGTCGTCCGGCGCCGCGGCATCCTCCAGCCTTACGAGCATCTGCAAGGCCGCCGCCGCCCGGGCGTACCCGGAGAGATCCAGATTGAGGCAGAGCGCCCCGATGGCCCGGCCGGCCTCATCCCGGATGATCGCCGTGCTGGATTTCAAAGTACGGCCATCGGGCGCGGTGGTGGCGTAGTTGGCCAGCATGTCGTCCCGAAAGCGTGGGGAGCGGAGCACGCGCACCACCAGGTCGCCAATGGGCGTCCCGACCTGCCGCCCCGTCACCTCGGCATTCTCAATCAGCACGCGCGACGCTTGCGGCCGGGACAGATCGTGCAACACGACCTCACACTCGGGTCCGAAGGTCTGGGCCAGCATTTTCGCCACCGGAATCAAGCTGCGAAGCATGGGGTGCAGGTCTTGCGTGTCGATGGCGACCGCCCTCCCTTCGCTCTGGCTACCGGGCGACGGCCCCGGCTCGTCACAAAGCCGGCGTTGGCCCGGCGGTGGCTCGTTTCCAGACGTGATCGGCAACCACGAGGTCCTGCATGATCAGGCCGGTGGCGTCAAACACGGTCACCTCGGTCGGCGTCCGGCGGCCCGGCGCCATTCCCACCAGCACTTCGCCCAGGGTCGTCACCTGCTCGCGCCGGATCAGCCCGGCCCGGAACGGGTGCTGCAACTCCCCCAGCTCCGACGCCTGCTCGAAGGAGTCCACCACCACCCGGTCCGCTTTCGGCAGCACATCCGTGGCCAGTTCCTGCTTGCCGCGCGTGTCGGCGCCAATGGCGGTGATATGCAGGCCCGGGTGGAGCCATTCCGCCCGCACCACCGGCTGGAAGGCAGGCGTGGTAGTCACCACGATGTCGGACTGGCGCACCACCGGCTCCGCTTCGGTCATGGGCTTCACCGGGAAACCCAGGTCGGCCGTCCGCTTCAGGAAACTGGCCACCGACCCGGCGTCGACGCTCCAGATCAGCGCCTCTTCGATGGGAAGGACCGCCGCCAGGCAGCGTAGCTGCATTTCGGCCTGCACACCGGTGCCGACCAGACCGACCCGCCGGGAGTCCGGCCGGGCCAGCGCTCTGGCGGCGACCGCACCCACGGCGCCCGTCCGCAGCGCGGTCAGGTAGTTGGCGCAGACCACGCCGCGCAACTGACCGGTTTCCGGCGCAAAGAGCAGCACCGTGGACTGGTGGGCGCCCAGCCCATGGCGCGGAACGTTCTGCGCCCAGAAACCGCCGGCTTTCAGCCCCAGCACGCCGGCACCGGGCAGGTAGCCCGACTTGACGCCAAAGATGCCCTCATGCTCCGGGATCAGCTCCCGCACCACCGGAAAGTTGCGGACCTCGCCCCGGGCAACGGCCCAAAAGCCCTCTGCCACCAGAGCGATCGCCGTGGGGATCGGTGCGAACGCCCGCACTTCGTCATCGGTCACGTAGCGAATTTCCGCCAACGCCAACACCTCCTCGGAAAACCGGTCTCACTTGATTCCCCCTGCGGTCAGGCCCTTCACCAGGTACTTCTCCACGCTGAAGAACAGGATCACCACCGGTACCACGGTGATCAGCGCCGCCGCCATCAGGTAGTGCCACTCGATCAGGTACTGGCCGAGGAATGCGTAAATGCCCAGGGAGAGCGGCCGCATGTCCGGCGTGGAGACGAAGGTCAGGGCGATCATGAAGTCATTCCACGCCCAGATGAACGCGAAAACCAGGGCCGCGATGATCGCCGGCGCCGACATGGGCAGCACCACCCGGGTCAAGGCGGTCAACCGGGAGCAGCCATCGATCTGGGCGGCCTCTTCGATCTCCTCGGGGATCGACTCGAAGTAGCCGGCCAGGAACCAGACCGTGAACGCCACACTGAGCGCCGCGTAGGTGATGATCAACGAGAAGTAGCTGTCGATCAGCTTGGCGGCGACCATGAGCTTGAAGAGGCCGATAATCAGCACGATCGGCGAAAACATTTGCGTCACCAGCAGCAAATGCCGGACGAACTGCTTCCCCGGAAACCGCATCCGGGCCAGCACGTAGGCCGCGGGAATGCCACAGAGCATGTTCACCAGCGTCGAGCCGCCGGCAATGATCACGCTGTTGAGCAGATACCGCGCCAACGGCACCCGCGTCCAGACGTCGACGAAGTTGCGCCAGGCCCAGGTCTGAGGCAGCCAGGTCGGCGGGAAATGAAAGATCTCCGCCTTGGGCCGCAGCGCCGTGGACGCCATGTAGAAGAAGGGAAAAAGCGAAACGACCAGCACCAGCCCCAGGCTGACCAGAATGATCCACCGCATCGGCCCCCGCTCATCCGCGTGCTTCGTTTCCACTGCTCTCCCCTTTCCTCTCCCGTTCGGCGGTCAGTTTGGCAAACGACAGGCTGAAGGCCAACAGCAACAGGAACGTGATCACGGCCATCGCCGACGCCGGGCCGAACCGGCCGTTGCGGAACGCCTCTTTATACAGGTAGGTGATCAGAATGTCGGTCCGGTACGCGGGACCGCCTTCCGTAAGGACCCAGATGATCGGAAACGAATTGAACACGTAGATGACGTTCATGAGCGTTGTCACCATCAAGGCCTGGCGCATCAGCGGGAAGGTGATGTGGACAAAGGCCGTCCCGAAGCCCGCCCCATCGACCCGCGCCGCTTCGTAGAGTTCGGCCGGGATCGACTGCAGGCCGGCGAGCAGCGAGAAGGACGTGAACGGAATCGACACGAGGATGCCCACGGAAATGATGGCGACCCAGGCCACCGTCGCTTCGCCCGTCCAGATGATCGGCTCCTGAATCAGGTGGAGCTTGAAGAGCAAGGCGTTGATGATGCTGTACTGCCCGTCTAGAATCCAGCGCCAGATAATCGCGTTGATCATCAGTGACGCCGCCCAGGGGATGATCAGCATGGCACGGGCGATGCGGCGCCCCGGGAATTTCAGGTTCAGCGCCAGGGCGACCGGCATGCTGATCACGGTGGTGATGGAGACCACCAGGCCGGTCCACATCGCCGTCTGCGAGAGCACCCGCCAGAAAAGCGGCGTCCGGAACAGCGCCGTGTAGTTCCCCAGGCCGACAAACCGCACGGGCTGTGCCACGGCGTTCACTTCGCTGAGCGACATCACAAACGTGTTGAAAATCGGGTAGAACACGACCGCGAAAATCAGAATCAAAGTCGGGGCGAGAAAGAGGTAGGCCAGCCTGCCGCGCACCACCTGCGCCCAGAGGCCGTCCCGGTTTAGCTGCGCGCCCACCCCGCGGCCAGTCGATGCCGGGTAGCCGGGTGCCGGAACCTGTGACATGGACCTTGCCTCCTTCCCGGAACCGGAAAGACGGGGAGAGAGTCCGGCGTCCTCTCTCCCCGTGTCTTACCTGACTTAGCGGCTACAGCGCATCGATCTTCTGGGCTGCTTCGTCCAGGGCTTGCTTCGGTGTGGACTCTCCGGTGAGTGCCTTCTGCACGGCAACGGTGATGATCTGCTGGATGTTCTCAAACTTCGGGTGATGCGGCACGAACTTGGCGTTGTTCAGGGCGTCGACAAACGGCTTCAGGTCCGGCGTGGAGAAGGCAGCCGACGTGGCCACGCCCTTCTTCTCCGGCAGCATCGCCTCGACCTCGTCAAACTTCTGGCGGTACTTGTCCTGGTACATGAACTGGACGAACTTCCACGCCTCCTGCTTGTGGGTGCCCTTGGCCCACAGGCCCAGCGAGTCGGTGACGCCGACCGTCGCCGCGGTCTTGCCCTTGTTCACCGGGAACGGGGCGACTGCGTAGGCGAGCTTCGGGTTGTCCCGCTGAATCATGGTGTTGAGCCAGGGTCCAGTCGGGTACATGGAGAGCTGACCCGCCTTGAACATCTCAATGATTTGCTCTCGGGTGAAGCCGGTGGGCTTGAGCTCGCTCCCCTTCTCGTTCACCAGCTTGACCAGGAAATCCAGGGCTTCGACGCCCTGCGTGTTGTTGATAACCGCCTTGCCGTTCGGCCCCAGAATGTCGCCCCCGTTATTCCAGAGGAAGTACATGAAGAAGGTGTCGACCTCGATGCCGCTGGCGGGAACGCCCAGCCCGTAGACGTTCGGCGGGGCGGAGGTCTTCTTGGCGGCGTCGAGCAGTTCGTCCCAGTTGGTGGGTGCCTTCAGGCCGGCCTTGTCGAACAGGTCCTTGCGGTAGAAGAGCATGCGGGCCGAAGCCGCAACCGGCAGGCCAAAGGTCGCCTGCTTGCCGGTGGCCTTGGGCGTGTAGACCGATGCCTCCAGCAGCCGGCTGATGAACTGGTCCTTGAAAGCGCCCGTGAGGTAGCTGTCCAGCGGTTCCAACTGGCCTAATTCGGAGAACTCGGAGACCCAGCGGGTGGCGAAGCCGAAAACGTCGGCCGCCTGGTTGCCGCCCATGGTGACCGCCAGCTTGTCGTGGAGCTTGTCCCACGGTGCGGTCTCCAGCGTGACATGAACTTTCCCCTTGTTCTCGGTGTTGAAATCATCCACGACCTGCTGCATGAGCCCTTTGGTCTTGTCGCTGTACTCCGGGAACAGGAACCGCAACTCCACGGCCTTCCCGCTGTCGCCGGTGCCCACCTGCGGCGTGCCCGCGGACTTCGAGCCGCTGCCGCACCCGAAGACGACCGCTGCCATCACCGCCAGCAGCACAAGCGCCATGACCCCGCGCAAGCCTTTCCGAACCGAACCGCCCACCGTCATCCCAAAACCCCCCTCTGTTTGTCGTGAGAAACGTTCAACGTTAAACAGTGTCGTAATATTACAGCGTTTAAGACCAGATTCCTGCATCGTTTGCGAAAAATTTTTACGTGGATGGTGTGTGAATGGCACCCACTGTGTTATTACGTCAAAAAATTTTTTAGCAAAGGCAGGAAGTCCGCTCGGTAGACAAGAAAAACCTCTCTCACAAGGCAGAAGGGCAAGGGCCATTGCGGGAACGGTCCCGCCGGCCAGGGGAGAGGCAAGGAGGCACGAGACATGATGGAGAACCTGACGCAGGGCCCCTATCAGCTTTACATTGGGGGCGAGTGGCAACCGGCCCGTGGTGATGCTGCGTTCCCGGTACACAACCCCGCCGACGGCACCGAGATTGGCTGGGCCCCCGAAGCCGGCCGGGACGAAACCCGGGCCGCAATTGATGCGGCGGCCAGGGCTTTCCCGGCTTGGGCCGCACGTTCCGCGCACGACCGGGCAGCCCTGCTGCTGCAGGTACGAGACCTGCTCCTGCAACACCGCGGGGAGCTTGCCCGCCTGATTACCCGCGAAATGGGCAAGCCGATCCGGGAATCGCGGGCCGAGGTCACGACGACCGCCGACATCATGACCTGGTACGCCGAAGAGGGGAAGCGCACCTACGGCGAAACGGTGCCCGCCCACGTGCCGGAGAAGCGGATTCTGGTGATCAAACAGCCGGTGGGCGTGGCCGGTGTGATCACCCCCTGGAACATGCCGCTTTCGATCATCGGCCGTAAGATCGCGACGGCGCTGGCCGCCGGGTGTACGGTGGTCGCGAAGCCCGCCGAACAGACCCCGCTGACCGGCATCGCCCTGGCTCGGCTCTATCACGCTGCGGGGTTCCCGCCGGGCGTCGTCAACCTGGTCACCGGCAATCCGGCCGAAATCGGCGCCGAATTGCTGGAGAACCCGACCGTCCGCAAGATCAGCTTCACCGGCTCCACCGAAGTGGGCAAGCTGCTCATGCGCAAGGCGGCAGACCAGGTCAAGCGCATCTCCCTGGAACTGGGTGGGCACGCGCCCTTCATCGTCTTTGCGGACGCCGACCTGGATGCGGCGGTGGCCGGGCTCATGGCCACGAAGTTCCGGAACGCCGGGCAAACCTGCTCCTGCGCCAACCGGGTCTATGTCCAGCGCCCGATTTTTGATCTGTTCCAGGACAAGCTCACCGTCGCCATGGCCCGGCTGTGGGTCGGCGACGGCCTGGACGAGCAGACCGACATCGGTCCGATCGTCGACCAACAAGGCATGCAAAAGTTGCTGGTACAGCTGGCGGACGCCAGAAGCAGGGGGGCCGAGGTTTACGGTGCGGCGCCCTTTGGCGGCGACCCGCCACGCTTCTTCCCGCCCATGCTCCTGACCCGGGTGACGCCGGACATGCTGGTCTGCCGGGAAGAGACCTTCGGGCCCATCGTGCCGCTAATCCCGTTCGACTCGGAAGCGGAGGTCATCCGTACGGCCAACGATACCCGGTACGGGCTGGTCGCCTATTACTACACCCGGGATCTGGACCGGTCGATCCGGGTGGCCGAAGCCCTGGAGTACGGCGTGATCGGCGTGAACGACGCCATGCCGACCGTAGCCCACGCCCCGTTCGGCGGGTTGAAGGAGAGCGGCATCGGCAAGGAGGGCGGTCATCAGGGCCTGGCGGAGTTCCTGGATGAGAAATATCTCTCCATTGGGTTGGGCAAGGCCTGAAACAGCGCCGGCCGGGGTACATGCCCGGCCGGCGCTCGGTTTCGGTATAGCGTTTCGGTAGGTGTATGTAAGCGGGGAGATTATTTGCTTTCGGAGTCGCTCTGCTTCTTCTTCTTGGGCTCCAGCCGCCGCTCCGTGGGGGCGCCCAGGTCGATCATGAGGCCGGGCCAGAGGGGGCTGCCCTTGGGCACGTAGAGGACGTCGAAGCGCTCCCGATAGCCGGTCTCGACGGTGAGACCGTAGGAGCCAAGGAGTTCAAACAGGTTGACCCATCCGCCGGCGCTGCGGGTGTACCGGTGGACCTCATAGGCGGTGCGGTCGGTGTCAGCGGCGGCCCGGAGCAGCAGCACTTTGGCCTTGCCAATGATTTTGGCCTGGACCTTGGGAACCACCTTGACTTTCAGGCCGGCCATGGCCGCAACATTGCCGAGCCGGGTGTAGGCAAGGGCGGAGAGCTGGACGACGGCCGGGGCGTGGACCCAGCAGGTGGCCGCCAG
>DASXVX010000039.1:0-28503 GCA_036504075.1 Symbiobacteriaceae bacterium
AACTGGCGGAGCCCAGAGGTTCGGCCCTGGATCGACTGCTCCCCTGGTCGGAATCGCTGCCCCAAACCTGCCGACTTGCCAAATCATAGCGTACCATCAGGCAGTCCTCACCGTCACGGTGGGGACTTTTTGACGCTTACGCAGGGTATCACTCTCACACCGGCTAACCCCACTGTATCCAACGGGCAGTCGGTAACCTTCACGGCCACGGGCAATTACAGTGACGGAAGTGCACAAACGATCACCAGCCAGGTGGGATTCTCGAGCTCCAACTCTTTGCTGGTTTCGATCAGCGGCCCTACTGCGACCGCTTCGTCGACTTCCGCGAGCACGGCCACCGTTTCGTCCACTTTCGCGAGCACGGCGACGGTCACCGCCACATATAGCGGATCGGCAGCGGTCGGTACGGTCACTGGTTCCACGGTCGTTACGATAGCTGCTGATGCTGATACACGTCCCCCGGTGACCGAGGCCTCGTCGCCCGCGACATCGGCTTATGGGGACTTCATGATCTCGTGGAGCGGCACCGACCTTACTCCCGGCTCCGGCCTGGCATCTTACGACATCTACTACAAAGACGGTCAGGCGGGCTCGTGGACCCGGTGGCTATCGGCTACGACCCAAACGTATGCCTTCTTCAGTGGCGGCATAAAAGGACACACTTACTACTTCGTCTCCGCGGGCAGGGACAATGCGGGGAACGTTGAGGTCTTTTCGAGCACGGGTGACGGTGATACGGCGACAACCGTGACGGGTCCGCTGGTGACGAGCCCGCAGGCAACGAGCATCACCGCCACGTCGGCGCAGATCCAGTGGACAACCAACGTCTTCACGACATCAATCGTGAAATACGGCGTGAGCTCAGTGACTGAAAATACTCTGGCCAACGTGACTAGCCTTGCTTCAGACCATTCTGTCTCCCTTTCCGGCTTGCAGTACGGAACGACCTACAAGTTCATGGTTGATGGTGTGGATATCCGAAACAACGACGTACCGGGAACCGTGATGACGTTCCGCACGTCCGATCTGGTGAATTCCGTCAACACCATCATCTCGTCCCAGGGGATCGCAACGGTCGAGTATACCACTACCGTCGCCCAAATGGGGCAACTGGCATACGCCAATCCCGGGCAGGGGTACACCTATCTGACCGACCCCACGGTCTCGCAGTATCATCGCTTCATGTTTGTCATTTCCGCCAACGCCACCATTCCCGTGTCCATCTCAGACGCCTATGGGGCGGTGGTCAACAGCTTCTCATTCAATACCCCCGCCAGCATCAGCAGCAATATCAACTGGAACGGAACGCCCCAGGAGTACGTTATGGTCAACGGCCAAAAAGTCAGCAACTGGTGCTGGGCAGCGAACACTCAGGGCGCACTCCGATTCAATGGCGTCGAGGTGAAGCAGGCAGACGTGGTCTGCAACGGCAAAGGCATCCCCTGTTCCCCGGCCCCCACCCCGGATCAGAGCGACACGGGGGGGTGGCCCTGGGATTCAACGAAGGCGATCCAGGCACTGGGTCAGGGCCTGACGGGACAGTGGACCATTAGCGCCTTCCCTTGGTCCAGCGTGAAGAGCGAGCTGTTGACTCCCAACCCAATTCTGGCCTTCGTCAAATGGGACAACTCGCTGGCCGGCCATGTTCTGGCGATTTGGGGCTATGCGGAAACTGCGACAGCGAGTTCAGTCAACTGGTGGGACCCATGGGATGGAATGACCCACACAACAGACTGGTCGACGTTCCAGGACTCTAATTACGGCTTTGCAAAGTACAAGGACGGGACCGACATGTCCGGCTGGTTCCTGACCGGAATCACCTATGGCTTCAAGCGTTAGGAGGCGGCTGACCGTGAGGAGAACTTTGCTGATCTCGATGATCATGCTCCTGTTCCTGGTGCAGCCGGCCATGGCTGCCGGCGGAGCTCCCCGTGAGATGCTTGAGGTTGCCCAGACCTGGCTGGACAGGGGGAAGCAGTTCGGCGGCCCCGCACCAAAAGATCAGATGGCATCGATCGAGTTGGGACCGGCCATGCGCTGGTACGTCACAAAGTCCAAGGACATCGAGAATGCCAACGTGAAGACTCCGCTATCCCAGGTCTTCCATCCGGTCGGTTGGATGGTCGTGATGCAGGACTCGGCCGGCCAGAGCGTCGGTACGATAACCCTCGCCCAGAAGAAGGATGGGACCTGGAGCATGCTGGACATGGCATATGGCGGAACCAAGTCCAACGATATCAACGAGGCCATCAAGACGATCCCGGGCCGGGCGGCAGCCAAAAGCATGGACGTCGGCCACCTGGAGCTGGGCTATGTGCAATTCGCCCACACCCAGTTGATCATGGCCCGGGATGGCCAGCAGGAACGAGCACAGGCCATGAGTTCGTCCCCGGGGGCCTGGGGTGCGGATGATTTGCACAGCTCTCAGGAAACGCTGGAGCAGTTGAAGATGATCGTAAAGAATTCAGCGAATGGCTACGGTGGTGAGGGAGGCGGCGCCGCGCGGAATCACTCGCTGTGGCTTTGGCTGGCTGGCGGTGCAGTCGCGGCGCTTGCAGCTCTGGTTGCGCTCCGGAAGTGGCAGCACGTGCACGCAAGAGGGCACCTCAACCAAGGCTGACGGCTATCACTTAGGCTTTGCTGGCGGTGGCGGGGGATCCGGCCCGATCGTCTGGCGGCGCCGTGCTGGCAAGGTTGCATGACGCCAAGAGGCCACACTCAGGCTTTGCGAAAATCAGTCCACAGAAGCAAGGTTTCCGCAATGATAGGATGCACGTCATTGGGCCAATCTCACCAGAGCCCCGCCGCCGGCGGGGCTCTTTCCATTTGATACGGCCTGTTCTGAGGATAGACATTGTCACCTGAATCGATTAGCATTGCGTATATTCGCATAGTAATATGGTTAGCAACAGTTGTGAATGAACCGGCGGCCGATTCCCAACAACAGACCCTTTCATTATACCAACGGGGGCAATTGCGGCATGAACCGACTCCCCTCCCTGACCTTAACCCCAAGGGCCGACCAGGCTCCGGCCCCACACAACCTGCATAGCCCGTTCACCAGCTTTGTCGGCCGGGAGCGGGAACTCGCCGAAGTCCGGAACCTGCTCACCGCCACGCGCCTTCTGACCCTGACCGGGGCAGGCGGGTGCGGAAAGACGCGGCTTGGCCTCCAGCTGGGACTGGATGTGCTGGCCCAGTACCCGGACGGCGTCTGGCTGGTGGAACTAGGGGCGCTGTCCGACCCTGCCCAGGTGCCCCGGGCGGTGGCAGCCGCAATGGGCCTGGCCGAGGACCCGGCCCACCCCATCATCGACACGCTGACCGATTTTCTGCAACTCCGGACCGTGCTGCTGGTGCTGGACAACTGCGAGCACCTGGTGCAGGCCTGTGCGCTGCTTGCCGACCGGCTTCTTCGGGCCGGCCACGGGCTGCGTATCGTCACGACCAGCCGGCAGGCGCTGGGGATCGTTGGTGAGACCGTGTGGGAGGTGCCACCTCTCAGTCTGCCGCCCGCCCGGCGTCGAACCGTGGCCGACCTGCAGCAGTCGGAGGCGGTGCGGCTCCTCTGCGACCGCATCCAGGCCGTGGAACCTTCTTTCGGTCTGACTGAGCAGAACGCATCTGCGGTTGTGGAAGTCTGCCGGCACCTGGACGGCATCCCGCTGGCGCTGGAGTTGGCTGCAGCCCGGGCCAAGGCGCTTTCCGTCCAGCAGATTGCCGAGCGGCTGGACAGCCGGTTCCGCCTCCTCACCCAGGGAAATCGTTCGGCCCTGCCCCACCAGCAGACCCTCCGGGCCACGGTGGACTGGAGCTACCACCTGCTCGCAGACGCGGAGCGACAGCTCTGGAGCCGGCTCTCCCTGTTCGCGGGCGGCTTCTCCCTGGAGGCCGCCGAAGGGATCTGCTCCGACGGCGGCATCGCCCGGGACGAGGTGCTGGACCTGCTGGTTCAACTGGTGGACAAGTCGATTGTCACGGTGGATCAGCACGGCCAGAGCAGGCGGTACCGCCTTTTGGAGACCCTCCGGGCGTATGGCGCCGAACGGCTTCAGGAAGCCGGGGAGGCTGAGGTCTGGCGAGATCGGTTCCGGAACTGGTACCTGGAGTTGGCCCGATCCGCAGCCCAAGGGCTGAACGGACCCGAAGTGGTGCCATGGCTGGAGCGGCTGGACCTGGAATTTGACAACCTGGCAGCCGCCTTGGCCTACTGTAAGTCAGACCCCATCAACGTCGGGACAGGGCTGCGCTTGTGTGGCTTCCTTGGTGAGTACTGGGAGATTCGCTGTCTCTTCAGCTTTAGCCGGCAGCAGGTGTCAGAACTGCTGAGTCTGGCGCCTGATCTGGAGTTTGTGGAAGGCGCCGCAGAAGCGCTCCAGGTGCTGGGGCTGGTCTATAGAAAGCAAGGGGACTACGCACTTGCGCGTAGCACCTCTGAACAGGGCCTGGCCATTGCCCGAAGCCAGAAGCAGGAGCGCAGCATCGCCGCTGGACTCGCCGGACTGGGGTACATCCTTCGGGCTCAAGGCGAGCACACCGAGGCCAACCACCTCCTGGCAGAGTCTCTTCTGCTATGGCGCAAGCTTGCCGACCCCATTGGGATCGCCACAGCACTGCTGCTCGCCGGCACGGTTTCCTTCGATTCCGGGGAGCTGGATTCGGCTGCGCAATATTGGGAAGAGAGCTATGCTTTGTATCAGCAGGAGCACTGCCTCCGGGGTATCGGACGTGTCCGCAACGACCTCGGAATCGTCGCATATGAGCGCGGTGACGCCATTAAGGCGGAGGCCCTCTGGATGGAGTCCCTGGCACTCGCCCGTCTGATGCAAGATTGGATCCGCGCCGCGAGTGCCCTGCATAACCTGGGATTCCTGGCCGAACTGCAGGGCAAGTTGGAGCAGGCCGGCGGATACTTTAGCGAGGGCTTGAGGATTGCGTACACCTCCGGCGCCACGTCCGACGTTTTGTTGCTCCTGGATGAATTCGCCTTCCTCGCCGCACGGCAGGGGACGGCGGAGCGGGCAGCAGTACTCCTGGGGGCAAGGGAAGCGAGCCAGAAAACCCAACCAAGGATTGTTGACGAATACGCACAGTATGACCGAAGCATGGCGCTCATTCGTGAAGCACTGGGAGAGTCGGCGGAGGCGGTTCTGGCCATCGGTAAGGCAATGTCGCTGGCCGAGGTTATAGAATACGCCCTCTCCGCAACTGCGGCTGCGGAGCGAGAACTCCAGCAGACGGAAACTATTCCGCAGCCAATTCCGCCGGCAAAGCGCAATCCCAGTCCAGACCCGGGGCCGGACCTGTTGACCGACCGCGAGCGAGAGGTTGTCCGGCTGGTGGCCCTGGGGCTCTCCGACCGGAATATCGCTGAACGCCTGCACATTAGCAGGCATACGGTCAGTACACACCTCAAGCACATCCTGGGCAAGTTGGGGCTTTCCTCACGAGCCGGGGCAGCGGCCTGGGCCGTGCGAAACGCCCTCTGACGGTCTTACTCGCACCAAAACGGGATACCTAAAACTAGGTATCCCGTTTTATTGTGCTCGCTTCAAAATCCCGAGGGCTGGCGATGTGGGTGGCTGGTGCCTCCTGTTATCATGATTCCAAACGCAGGAGCGGCGCCACTGGCCTTCATGCGAATCGTGGGCAACCGGAAAATCCACCTGCAAGCGGAATCTGTGGTGTGGAAATGGCAGGAGGCACTCATGGGACCGATCATCATGCAACTCGTCTTTGCCGTCGCCGGCCTCGCCTTCGTGCTCCGTTTCCAGCGGCTGCCCAAGTGGCTGACATTCGGCGGCATGATCGCCGGCATGGCCATTGCCTTTACTTCGGGCAGTTCGGCCGGGCTCCTGTCCGCCCTGGGCTGTCTGGGCGGCATGCTGTTCTTGCTGCCGCTTTCGACGATGGGCCTGGCCGGCCCCCGCGACCTACAAGTGGCGATGGCGTTGGGCGCCTTGGCCGGCTGGCCGTCCGTCGGGATCGTGGGCCTCTCCGGGCTCGGGATCGCGGTGGCCGCACTCCTGGCCCGAGCCCTCTGGTCCGGTTCCCTTGCGTACCTGACCGCCTGGGGCTCCGAGGTTCTGTGGCTCCTCCGGGGCGGCGGTGCGTGGCAACTCCATCTCCTGGCCCCGGCCCGCGGCCGCATCACCGTCTCGTCGATTCTGCTGGCCGGTTCGATTGCTCACCTGGGGTTTTCGCTGCTCGTGCCCTGACAACTGATCACCGCACCTGGGGAAGGTAGAGGCATGACCGTATCCCGCCCTGAGAACCAGGCGGGTACTTGAACAACGCAGGGCAGCAGAACGCCGGGGAGGCCTCCCCGGCGTTCTGCTGCTCTGTATGGACAGGGGCGCCCTGCTCCAACCATGGAAAAGCCGCGCTATCCGCCCCGCTTATAGCAGGAATTGGCTGGTTTCTGTCGTAACCTGTATCTACGGCATGCGTAAATTAGCATGGGAGGACAACCATGTTCTTGGAAATGACCGCCTTGAGCTTTGTGGTGGCCTGGCTCCGGGGCGGACGTTTGAAGGCCGATTTCGGGCTCAAGCAAATGTGGCTTGCGCCCGTTGCTTATTTGTTGCAGGTAGTTAACTACCTGGTTGTGCCGCCCGTACTGAACATCCCGGTTACCGCCCTTTCCTATCTCCTGTTGTTCTACTTCGCCTGGCTCAATCTGGAGAACCAGGGTGTCCGCCTGATTCTGATCGGGATGTTGCTCAACGCGGTCGTCATCGCAGCCAACGGCGGGCGGCTGCCCGTGGACATCGACACCGGCAGTCGCATCGGCGTTGACGTTCAGGAACTGGTCGGCAGCGTCTCCGCGAAGCATGCGCCGCTCAACGACCAGTCTCGGCTAAAATTCCTGGGCGACGTCGTCCCCGTGCCGTTTCCCAAACCGCGGATGATCAGCGTGGGCGACATCTTCGCACTGATGGGCACCTTCTTCCTTGTCCAGGACCTGATGGGCAAGACGATTGTACTTATGAAGTCAGAGGAACCTGGAAAATAGAACCGATTCAATTAAGGAGGTGATTCTTGGTGAGGCGTTATGTGTGGGCGGTTCTCTTCGTCGTCAGTCTTCTCGCTGCCACGCTCGGCTCCTGGAAAGTATAAGGGGAAATTCTCAGTGCTTGACCAATATCCGGTTCCTCTGACTGCCTTTTTCTCAGCGTAACCCCCCGGGGGAATGAACTATGCGTCGCGGCTATGCCGTGTTCTTGACTCTGCTCTCCCTCGTGGCAGCCACCATTCTAGTATTTAACTCATCCATGGGTTCCAACGACTGGGTGAAGATGCTGGAATTGGCTCTCTTCATGATCGCCAGCACCCGTATCCGCTTCATTGAACTATCGGCAGGCAGCCTGGACTTCCAGGGCGCCAGTATCGTCGCCGCATTCATTATCGCTGGTCCACAGCTTGCGCTGTGGGCCGTGGTTATCGCGACACTGGCGCACACGCTGATTCGTGGCAGCCAACCAGGCGACGCGGTCTTCAATATCTCCTCCCAGGTGGTCACGGCCTTCGTGGCCTTCCAGCTTCATGGCCTGCTGGGCGGCGGCTGGGGACCGGCCTTCATCGGCTCAACGGCCGCACCGGTCATTGCCCTGGTGACGGCGGGAGCGTTCATGCTGGTCAACGCGCTCCTGTTGGCCAGCTATTTGCATGTCAAGGGTTCCGCACACTTCCGGACCGTTCTTGGGATGATCCTGGACACGGCCGGCATTCGTGCGTACATGACCACCATGGTTGTGGGCATCATTCTGGCTTTCGCCTTCCTTGCAGGCGGCCTGCCGTGGGCAGCGGTGGTGGCCGGGCTTGCCTACCTGATTTTTATCACCTTGCTGGGATACTTCACCGCGCTGCAGGAAGCGCAAAGCCGCGCCCAACAAGTGGAAGCGGTCCTTAACGCCACCCAGGGCGCCTTGATCATGGCCGACCAGAAGGGCGTCGTGCAGATGGCCAACCGGCAAGTGGGTGTCCTCCTGGGCATCGAGCCGGAAACGCTGGTCGGTCGCCCGGAAACCGATGTACCCGTTCTGCAACAGATTCGCCGGCAACTCGGTACCCTTGCGCCGGACCAGGGGATTCAGCAGGTGCTGGAGCTGACCCAGGGTCCGGCCCGTTTCGTCCACTGGTACCGGACGAGCATACAGAGCCCGCAGGGCGAGGCCCAGGGCCACATCGAGGTCCTGACGGACGTTACGCCCCTCAAGCAGGCGCAGGAAGACCTGCGCAAGCTCTACGATTCCATGGTCAGCGCCCTTACCGCCGCCATTGACGCCCGTGACTCATACACCCACGGCCATTCGGGCCGGGTATCCCAGTACGCCGAGGCTATCGGCCGGCAACTGGGCCTCTCGCCGACAGACCTGGAGCGAATCCACTACTCCGGCCTGCTGCACGACATCGGTAAGCTGGGCATCGACGACCATGTGCTGCGCAAGCGCGGCAAGTTGAGCCCCAGCGAAACCGCCATCATGATGCAGCACCCCGACATCGGGGCGGCGGTGCTGCAGCGGGCAAATGTGCTGACCGAACTGCTGCCTGGCGTTCGCTGGCACCACGAGTGGTACGGCGGCGGCGGGTATCCGGACGGGCTGAAAGGGCTGGACATTCCGCTGGACGCCCGCATTATCGGCGTGGCCGACGCACTGGACGCCATGACCTCCGACCGGCCGTACCGGCCGGCCATGACGCTGGAGGAGGCACTGCGCCGGCTGCAGGCTAACGCCGGCATTCAATTCGACCCGGACGCCGTGGTTGCGGCGCTCGCCGCGCTTGATGCCGGCAACCTGCGCGTCACCACCGCAGCGGAACGGCGGCCGGAAGCGGAGTTCCCCCAGGAAGAGGGCATCATCCGGCCGGTCCATGGCAAGGAACTGGCCGTCTTCTACAAACTCTCCCAGGATGATCATTCGGGGTCCGACCTGGATGTGTTGCTGCAACGGTACCTGCAGATCTTTCATGAGTCGGTGGGTCCGGACACTTACCTGGTCTATCTCCTGAATCCGGCGACGGGGGAACTCGAACTGAAGTGCACCGCGGGCCTGGACCATGAGGCCGGTGGTTCCACCCGGACGGGCAGCCCCATGGAAGAGACCCTCCGGATCGGACAGCCCAGTCTCATTAGCGATACTGCGACGCTGGAAGGGTATTGCCCCATGGCGTCTTCCACCCGGTCGGAGGCGATCATCCCGCTGATTGCTCAGGAAGACCGGCTGGGTGTAATGGTGGTAGAAGCCCCGAGTCCAAGCCATTTCGGCAAGGCCGACATGCATCTGCTGGCAGCGCTGGGGCAGCATCTTGCCAGCGCGGTTAAACTGGTCCGCTATCACGAACGGCTGACCTTCGCCTCCACGCACGACAGCCTTACCGACGTCTCAAACCACCGGTATTTCTATGAACGGCTGACAGAAGAGGTGGGCCGGGCCCGCCGCACGAATGGGAACGTTTCGGTGCTGCTGGTGGACGTGAACGGCCTGAAGGCCATCAACGACGCCTATGGTCATCTGGCCGGCGACGAGGTGCTGCGGGAATATGGCCGTAGTCTGAAGGCGCACGTGCGGCCCGGCGATACGGTGGCTCGTTATGGCGGCGACGAGTTTGCGATCATTCTGCCGGAAATCGACCGGACGGAAGCGGCTGGTCTGGCTGCCCGCCTCGTAAGCACCCTGTGTCCCACGTTCAGCTGGGCCGGTCGGACGTTGGCCATGCCCGGGGTAGCCTGGGGCGTAGCCGCCTACCCCGAAGATGGACTCCGGGAGTCCGACCTGGTTTTGACCGCCGACAAGTCGCTGCGGCAAGGCCGGGAGCGCAGCCTGCGGGATGGGGCTGAGTGATGTTAAGGCTGAAAAGACCCGCCATGCATGCCGCATGGCGGGTCGCTTTTTTCCGGAGTGCCGCTATGCCCGGCCAAGCCCACGTCCCGCGGCCACCAGACGCATGGCCTGCGCCGTCGCCCGCTCCAGCAGGGCGGGGGCATTGGCGATGGCATCGTCGAGGGACATCGGCCCGTGGACGATCGAGAGCAGCGCACAGATGTTGTGCGCCAGCAGTGCGTCGGCTTCCGGGGTAACGGCCCCGGACACGACCACCACGGGAACGTCGTGCCGGGCGGCCACGCCGGCCACGCCCATGGGCACCTTGCCGGCCAGCGTCTGGCCGTCGGTCCTGCCTTCCCCGGTAACCACCAGGTCCGCCTGGGCCAGCGTTTCGTCCAGGTGGACGGCCTCGGTCACCACCTGGATGCCGGGCCGCAGCCGGGCGTCCAGGAAGCCCATCATTCCGGCGCCCAGCCCGCCGGCCGCGCCGGCGCCCGGCCGGTTCCGGACGTCCCGCCGAACGTCACGGGCCATCACGTCAGCCAGGTGGCCAAGGGCGCCGTCGAGCAACTGCACCATTTCCGGCGTAGCGCCTTTCTGCGGGCCGTAAATCGCCGAGGCACCCCGGGGGCCGCAGAGCGGGTTATCCACGTCGCAGGCGACCAGCAGTTCCACCTGGGCCAGCCGCGGGTCGAGCCCGGAGAGGTCGATCCGGTCCAGGTCCAACAGCGCCGCGCCGCCGAAGCCGATCGGCGTGCCGTCAGCCTTCAGCAGCTTTCCGCCCAGAGCCTGAATCAGGCCGGCGCCGCCGTCGTTGGTGGCGCTGCCGCCAATGCCGCAGACAATGCGCTTCACGCCCAGGGCGAGTGCGGCCCGAATCAGCTCGCCGGTGCCGTATGTGGTGGTAATCCGCGGATCCTTCTCGGCCGCGGTCACCAACAAAATGCCAGAGGCCGCGGCCATTTCAATCGCCGCAGTCTCGCCGTCGCCCAGAATGCCGAAAGTCGCCGCCACCGGGCGGCCCAGGGGGCCGGTCACCGTCTGTTTCACCAGGCGGCCGCCGGTCCCGGCCACCAGGGCGTCTACCGTGCCTTCGCCACCGTCGGCCATGGGCACCGCGATCACTTCGGCGTCGGGCATGGCGAGCTTGATGCCCCGCCCCATGGCCTGTGCGGCTTCAAAGGCTGAAAGGCTGCCCTTGAACGAGTCCGGGGCGACAACAATCCGCATACGAAAACCTCCTGTCTACAACCGGGCAAGTACGAAGAAGTGTGGCTTGAGGCGATCGTACTGAGGTTATGCTTTCCCCCCGCCGTACTGGCGGCGGACTTTCTCGAACAGGTCCGGCGGCAGGGCTTTGCCCCGGCCGTCTAGCAGCAGATGCAACTGGGCGTTCGCCTCCACCTCTTCCGCCACGTTGATTGCCGCCTCCAGGTCGGCGCCCACGGCGGTGACGCCGTGGTTCGCCATGAGGCAGGCATCGCGGTGCTCCAGGGCCGAAGCGCAGGCCCGGCCCAACTCGCCGGACCCCGGCATAATGAACGGCACCAGCGGCAGAAGGCCCACCCGGATGGCATAGCCGGGCGTGTAAATCGGCAGGGACATCGCCGGGTCGAGGTTCTCCAGGCAGGAAACCGCGACGGAATAGGGCGGGTGCACATGCACGACCGCGAACACGTCACGGCGGGCCAGCAGCACCATCAGGTGGATGTGCCACTCCTTGGTCGGCCGGCCCGCCCCGACCACCGTGCCGTCCATCTCCATGAGCACCAGTTCTTCCGGCACAATCAGCCCGAGGCTCCGGCCGGTAGGTGTGACCAGCAAGCGGGAGCCGCAGCGCAGCCCCACGTTCCCTCCGGAGCCGGCCACCAGGCCCGCGCCGTGGAGACGGCGGCAGGCGTTGGCAAGTTCCTGGCGGGCCGCCTGTTCGAGCGGGTCCATCTAGCCAAGCACCTCCGGGTTCAGGAGCGTCGGCGGCTTCTTGCCGGTGAGGGCGGCGATGACGTTCTCAGCCGCCAGGGTGCCCATGCGGGTGCGGGTCTGGACGCTGGCGCTGGCGATGTGCGGCACGCAGGTGCAGTTGTCCAGCGTGAGCAGCGGGTTGTCGAGCGGCGTTGGCTCCTGGGCGAACACGTCGAGGCCGGCGGCGAAAATTGCCCCGTCCTTGAGGGCGTGGTATAGATCCGGTTCGTTCACGATGCCGCCCCGGCTGGTGTTCACCAGCACGGCGGTCTTCTTCATGATGCCGAGTTCGCGGGCGGCGATCAGGTTCCGCGTGGAATCCATGAGCGGCACGTGCACCGAGATAAAATCCGCGACCTTGAGCACGTCGTCCAGCGGCATGTACTCCACGCCCAGTTCCTGCTCCGCCTGCTCGTTCCGGTAGGGGTCGAAGTAGACAACTTTCATGTCAAAGCCCTTGGCCCGGCGGGCGACGGCCGCGCCAATGCGGCCCAGGCCGACCAGACCGAGCGTGGCATGGTGAATATCCTGACCTGCCAGCAGCAGCGGGCCCCAGGTCTTCCACTGGCCGGACTTCGTGAAGCGTTCCGACTCCACGATGCGGCGGCCGGCGCACATGAGCAGCGTCCAGGCCAGGTCGGCGGTGGTATCGGTGAGCACGCCCGGCGTGTTGGTCGCCATCACCTTGTGACGGGTGCAGGCCGGTACGTCGATGTTGTCAAAGCCCACGGCATAGTTGGCGACAATCTTGAGGTTCTTTGCCACTGCCAGCAATTCTTCGTTGACTTTGTCTGTCAGGAGCGAAAGAATCCCATCCGCTTTGGCGGCCTTCTCCAGCAGGAGCGCACGGGGGACCGCCTCGTCCTTCCCCCAGACTTCACACTCGAAATGCTCTTCCAGCATTTTGTGCGCAGCATCCGGAAGCTGACGGCAGACGTAGACGAACGGCTTGGTCATGAATTCGAATCCTCCTCGCGCGAATTGGAGCGACCGGCGAGTCATCTCCGAGGTCCGCAATGAACAAGTATGGGGATTCCCCGCGATCTTGCCGCCCGAAATAGGAGTTTCGGCAGTTTGGCGGAGATGTTCCTCCTTGCGTGCGAAAAGTCTGGGACTCGCGGGAAATTTGCTCTACACGGGCCGAGCACGCACGAAGAGCACCGCTTCAATAAAATGCTCAGCGGTGGGCGTGATGGGTTCCATCCAGCCCATGCGGCGTGCCAGCCCTTCGGCCACCGCCGTCGCCACCCGCGACCGGGACTTCGGCTCCAGCTGAGACCGCCGCTGCCAGAAGCTACGGGCCGCTGCCAGGTCTGGCTCGGTCAAGCGCAGCACATGCTCCTGCAATCGGGTCACATCATACTCGGGTGCAACGCTGATGGCCGGCGGCAACTGCGGTGCCGGTGCCCGCCGCTCCCGCACCACCACCGTGCCTGCGACCATGTCGCCCAGCCGCTGATGATGCCGGCTCGCCAGCACGACGACCGCACCCACCAGGTAGTTCGCCGGCAGGTAGTCCACGACCCGCATCAGGTTGCGGACCACAACCTGAAGGAACCCGGCCGGCAGCCCGCTCAACTGGACCACCCGGATGCCCAGGACGCGCTTGCCAATGGTCTGGCCGTTCCAGAACGCCTCGAAGAGCAGCTTGTAGAAAAAGAACAGGAATCCAAACGCCAGGAGTAGAATCGCGAGGAAAACCCCGCTCAATCCCCCCCAGTTTATGTCGCCTCCCGGAGTGCTCAGGATCATGACCGTCGGTATGCTGATCATCACCAGCAGCATGACGACCACAAACTGGATGGCCCCGTCCAGCAGGGCGGCGGCAAAGCGGCTGCCAAAGCCGGCCGGCTCAAGGGCCACATCCACCGATTCTGGGGTGTCTACATGAATGGTACTTGTCAAAGGGGATCACCTCAAAGGCTGTGAGATCATGAACCAGGATCAGTTTATCGTTCAGCGGCAGGCTCAGTGGCAGGAACTGGCCCGCATTCTCGACCAGATGCAGCGGCAAGGTCCCCGCCGGCTCCCCCTGCCCATGGTCCAGCGGCTCGGCCGGCTTTACCGGCAAACCGCCTCGGACCTGGCCTACGCCCGCACGTACTTCGCGGGCACGGAGACGGTGGTCTACCTGAATCAGTTAGTGGCAAGGGCGCACAGCGCCATGTACGCCCAGGAGCCTCAGCGGCTGCGGACGCTGCTGCACTTCTTCCGGGTCGATGTGCCGGCGGCGGTCCGGGAATGCTGGCGCCCGCTGCTCCTGGCGGTCGCGTTCACGTTTGCCGGTGGCCTGGTGGGCCTGTTCGCGGTGCTGCACGACCCGAATCTGGCCCACGCACTGATTCCCGACCAGATTCTGAAGAACGTGGTATCGCCCGAGCAGCGGTTCGACGTGGCGGTGGCCGCCCGGCCGCTTATGGGCGCAGCAATTCTCCTGAACAACGTGCTCGTGGGCGTCCGGGCCTTCGCCCTGGGCGTCACGGTCGGCCTCGGGACGGCGGAGGAACTCTTCCGCAACGGTCTCATGATCGGCGCCGTGTCGGCCCAGTCGGTACCGTCCGGGGAGTCGCTGCGGCTCTGGTCGTTCCTCCTGGCGCACGGCATGCTGGAACTCCCGGCAATTTTTCTCTGCGGCGCGGCCGGCTTCGTGATGGGCTGGCCGATCATCGCGCCCGGCGACCTGCCCCGCAAAACGGCGGTGGCGCAGGCGTCGGTCAAGGCCGTGAAACTGGTGATGGCGGCATTTGTCTTCTTCGTCGTGGCGGCGTGCATTGAGGGGCTGGTGACCACCATGACCACCCTCCCCGCCTGGGGCAAGCTGGCGGTCGGGGTCGGGTCGGGGTCAATCGGGTTTGCGTGGCTGGCCTTTTCTGGACGTCGAACGGGCGCGTAGCGGTTACCCACCAACCGAGGGCTGGCCTAAAGCCGGCCCTCTTCCTTTACCGTGAGATACTGGTTGACGACCGCGGTGGAGAACTCCTCCGGCGGGACATCGATCACCGCCACGCCCCGGCTCTGGAGCAACGCCGCGATCTCGGCCCGCTGCGCCAGCACTTCGAGCGCCGCCGCCTTCTGGTAGACCTCCGCCGAGTCCGTGGGCGTCAGGCGGGAGAGGCGCAGCAGCTCCGGGTCCGAGAGGCAGACCAGCAGCACCAGGTGGTGCGACGCCAGGGCCGACAGATGATTCACCAGCCCTCGGGAGATGTCCGGGTCCACCATGTCCGTGAACAGCACCATCAGCGACCGCTTCTTGTGCTTCGCCCGAAGCCAGGAGATCATCCGGCCGTAGTCCGGCTCCACCTGCTCCGGCTCCACGGCGTAGAGCGCCTCCACCATCGCCAACACCTGCCCCCGGCCTTTTTTCGGGGGCATGAACGCTTTCACTTCGCCGCCAAAGAGCATCAGCCCGCACTGGTCGCCCCGCTCCGCCGCTACCGTCGCCAGCAGCAGCCCGGCATTCAGCGAGTGGTCCAGCTTGGTGATCCCTTTCACCTGGGGAATCATCATGCGGCCGGCATCGATCAGCAGCATCACCGGCTGGCTCCGGTCGACCTGGTAGAGCGTGGTGATCAGCTTGCCCGACCGAGCCGACGCCGGCCAGCTAATCGCCCGGTACTGGTCGCCCGGCTGGTACTCCCGGAGCGACTCGAACTCCGTCCCGCCGCCTCGCACCCGGGACCGCTTCAGCCCTTCCAGATGGCGCCCTTTGCGGATGGCAATCTCCCACTGGCGGGCGGCCAGCAGGTTCGGATAGACCCGCACCGGCTCGACCAGGCTCCAGGTAAGCGTGCGCCGCCACAGCCCCAGCGGGCTGGCGTACCGCCCGTGCAGCGGCCCCGCTGCGTATTGGCCCCGCCGCCCCGGCCGTAGCCGGTAACCCGCCGCCTCCCAGTTCGAACCGCCCAACTTTACTTTCGGCCAGTCGCCGACCAGCGCAAACGGCAGCGGCAAGTCATCCCGCAATTCCAGGTCTACCGGCACGCCGGGACTCCGCAACTCCAGGTGCATGAGATTCTCGGCCCCCAGGGAGAGCACGCCCGCCGGCTTGCGGACCGCCTCCACCCGGCGGCGGGAGAGCAGCCAGTCCACGAAGGTCACCACCAGCAAGCCCGCGTTCAGGCCCCCGTTCAGCCACGTCCACCCGAACAGCAACGGCACACCGGCCAAGCACACCAGCAGGGCCAGCCGGGGCGCCGGCGCAAAGCGGGACGACGTCGCAATCACCGGGGTACCGGCAGGGTCTGCAGAATTTGCTGCAACACCTGGTCGGTCTGCACCCCTTCCACTTCCGCCTCCGGCCGCAGCAGCACCCGGTGGCGCAGCACCGGCGGCGCCATCTCTTTCACGTCGTCCGGCACCACGTACGACCGCCCTCGCAGCAGGGCCAGCGACTGTACGGCCGACAGCAGGGCCAGGGCACCGCGCGGGCTGGCGCCCATGAAGAGCGACGACCACTCCCGGGTCGCCCGGATCACGGCGTTGATGTAATCCAGCACCGCCGCCTCCACGGTGATGTTCCGGTGCGCCCGGCGCAAAGCGACCAGACCCGGCCCGTCGACCGCCGGCTGCAGCCCGGCCGCCGTCAGTTCCTGCGCCCGGAAGCCCTGGTAATGCCGCTCCAGGATCAGCCGCTCCTCGTCTTTGGCCGGATAGCCGATTTTCACTTTCATGAGGAACCGGTCCAACTGCGCTTCCGGCAGCGGGTAAGTCCCCTCGAACTCAATCGGGTTCTGGGTGGCGAAGACCATGAACGGGGCCGGCAGAGGGTACGAGACCCCGTCGATGGTCACCTGCCGCTCCTCCATGGCCTCCAGCAGCGCCGCCTGGGACTTGGGCGGCGTCCGGTTGATTTCGTCCGCCAGCAGCAGGTTCGTGAATATCGGGCCGTGCTTCACCTGGAAGGTCAGTTCCTTGGGGTTGAAGATCGACGTGCCAATAATGTCCGCCGGCATCAGGTCCGGCGTGAACTGGATTCGCTTGAAGGCGATGCCAAGCGCCCCGCCCAGGCTCCGGACCAGCAACGTTTTCGCCAGGCCCGGGACCCCTTCCAGCAGCACATGCCCGCCGGCCAGCAGCGCTACCAGCAGTTGCTCGACGACCTCTTCCTGCCCGACGACAGCCTTGCGCAGCTCATTTTGTACCCGCTGCAGCGTCTCGTTGATCGCGGTATCCGGCATTGCACACTCTCCTTTGCATCGCCTCGACCTCCCGGGCCAGGGCGATGAGCTCGGCTTCGGAAGGGGTATCCTTGCGCTGCGGGTCCGTCCGGTCCAGCAGCGCCGCCAACTCGGCTGCCGGCACGCCCGTCTGGGCGGAGACAGCCCTGGCTACGCCGGCGTGATTCATACCGCCGGTGCCGCCGAGGAGCCGCCCGAGTTCTCGGGTCAGATGCTTGTGCAGCGCCTGCAGTACCACCGCCCTGGCCCGGGCCCGCCGGTAGAGGTGGCTCATGGAGTACACATACTCTACCGCCGCCCTGGGCGGGCCGGCAGGCAGGGGCCGGGGCGCCCCGAATCGAGCGCCGTACGCCCAGTAGAAGACCGCCAGCACCACCACCAATTGCAGGAGGAACAGTTGCAGCGGACCCCGCAGCAATTGCCACCAGCGTTCCGCCGCCGCAAACCCGTGGTCGTACTCGTCGAACGCCACCTGCCGTCCCGGCTCCGGCGTCAGCAGCCGCAGGGCCAGCGCCAGGTTGTCGGCCTGGCCGATGCGCTTGTTGGTCAACCACTCCGGGTCTGCCGACCAGTAAATGCGGCCGGCCCCCTGGCTCCAGCTTACGAGCATGGGCGAGCCGTCCGAGCGGGCCAGGTGGGTCAGTTGCCCGCCGTTCAGCCCGGCGAATCCATCCGGCCCCACGGAAACCTCGCCCACCCCCACCGTGGCCGGGGCGAGAGCGACGGGCTTCGCCGTAGTGGGCTGCTCCGTCGTCACGAACCCGGGCAGCCGGTCGTCCTCCGCCGCGATGACCAGCGTGTGACCCTGGGAGACCCACGCCTGGAGCTTCTTCCAGGCGTCGTCCTCAATCGCCGACGGCTGCCAGACCACCAGCCGGTCCACGTTTTCCGGCAGGCGGTCGAACCCCAGTTCCCACCGGCTCGCCGCCTTTTGCGCCGACAGCACCTCGTAGATGCCGGAAAGCCCGTCCGTCTCCGTGTTGTACGTGGAGCCCGGCGGGCCGCCGCTCTGGCCGCCGGCGGACCCGCCACTGCCGAGGAGGGCCGCCGCAAACAACAGGGCGATTACGCCGGCGATGATTCCCCAGTACTCGCCTCTGCGCGTTTCGATGCGGCATCCCCCTCTCGCCAGAGCTCTTCCACCCACGCCTCACCCCGGTTGAAGTCCTCGGCCGTGGCACCATGCCCGGAGTAGAGCCGGGCCTCCACAAGGTCGTTCAGTCCACGCATGGCCCGGGCCAGCCCCGGATGGTTCCGCCGCAGTTGCCGCTCGTGCTCCCGCAGCGTCTGGGCCGGCACAAACCGGAGCAGGCTCAACTGGTCCAGGTGCTTGAGCAGCGCCAGGTGCGCCGTTCGCAGGGCCTCCTGAAAATCCCCAGCCGCCGCCAACTGCCGGGACTCCTCCCGGAGTTCCTCCGGGGTCGGCGGCCGGTCCGGCTTGCGCACCCGGCCCCGGCCGGCTGCCGCCTCCTCGCCCCCGGCGTTGCCCGCCAACGTCCGCACCAGGCTCCGGCCCAGCAGCAGCACGCCCACGACCCCGATGGCCAGCGCCCCCCATTTCAGATACGGCACCACCGCCGGCGGCGGCGACTTGCTCAGGGGCGTGGCGTTCCAGAGCCGGCGCCACCAGTCTTTCAGCCGCTGGTACCAGGTACGCTGGGCCTCGGCGGAAGCCAGGGCCAGTTCCAGCCGTTTGCGGGCGGCCGTCAGGTCCACCGGCCGAGCGCTGCCCGCCGCCTCTGCCGCCTGCAAGTACTCACGGGCGAGGGCCAGCGCCCGCTCCACCGGTGCGCGGGCGTTGCCGCTCGCGCCCTCCGCCTCGGCAATCAGGCGCGCCAAGTCCCGGAGGTCGGCGGTCACTGTGCCCTCCGGCGTTTGCACCGCCCAGGTGGTACCCACCCGTTGCCGGGCCGCCGCCAGGGACGCCTTCCCAGCCGCTGTTCCCGCCGCCTGTCGGGCCATGTCCAACTGGTCGGCCACCTGCCGCAGCCGCTCCTGGTAGGCCGGCAGCCCAATCGGCTCCCCCTCCGCCCGAGCGACAGCGGGAGCAACCAGCAGGGCCAGCGTCAGCACCCAGAGCAAAGCCCGCTTCATGACTCGGCCGGCGGGGTCTGGCCTATAGCCACGAGTTCCAGGTCCAGGCCTTCCTTGCGGACGCGGGTGTCGTAATAGGCCACCGTCAGGCCAACCAGGGTAAACGGCATGACCACGGCTGTCCCCAGGCCGTTCAGAATGGCGATGGCCCAGCCCAGCACCACGCTGTGGGCCACGAACATCTGCAACAGGGTCAAGGGTAGCACCACCACCGTGGTGATGATGCCGCTCAACACCGACCCCATGATCGAGAAGACGATGCCCAGCCCCAGCAGCGGCCAGAACCGCCCCCGGACCAGCCGGACACTGCGGGCGATGGCGGGAAAACCGCCGCCCACACCTTCCACGATAATGGCGTGGCCGGTGAAGGCCAGGTAGGTGACCGCGGCGGCATAGACCGGAATCAGCGCCAGCAGCAACAGGAAGAACAGGACCATCATCACCGCGGCGGTCAGAGGCTCCCCCCTGGAGAGCCCCACTGCAACAGCGACAAGTACCCCCAGCGGCAACAACACCGCCAACCCGCTCAGGAGTCCGGTGCCCAGGATGGCCAGGTACCGGCCTTTGACGATCCGCAGCCCGTCCCGCCAGGTGGTGGGCTGGCTAAAATAAGTCCGGGAGATGATCGCGATGAACATGCCGGTAATCAGCGGGTACACCAGCAGCATCAGCACGATAACCAGCGTCCCGATGACCAACAGCCAGCCCATTTGCAGCGGTTGCCCGCGCTGGGGGGCCGTCAGCCATTGGAACATGAGGCCGGTGGTCGCCCCGCGGCCGCCCGGGTTCAGGCTCGCTTGAGACAGGCCGGTCCAGACGATGCCGGGCAGGGACAGCAACAGCCCCAACAGGATCAGCAACTTCCAGGAGCGCCGATAAAGCCGGAACGAATAGTCCAGAATCTCCCCGAAATCCAGCGGCCGGAGCACGAACGGCTCCCTCGCGGTGGTTCCTGCGGACACAAGTCCACCTCCAACATTCAAGACCAAAGGCGCCATAACTATTTGCACAAGTCTGCCGCCTTTTCCTGCCAGCGAGCACACCAGACGTGGTTACTCTACCCACCACTCCCCGCCTAATATATGAGCCGCCCTGCCTGAGCAAGGCGGCTCTCCGCATTGTCCGCTTACTGCGGCCGGAACTTGAACAGGCCCCGCTCATACTGCTTCGGCCACAAAATTTCCTCGCCGAGCTTGTTCGCTGCCTCCAGCGGCCAGTACGGGTGGCGCAGCAGTTCCCGGGCCAGAATGACCAGGTCTGCCTTGCCCGAGGCAACGATCTCCTCCGCCTGCGCCGCGTCTGTGATCAGGCCCACCGCACCGGTGGGAATGCCGGCCTCGCGGCGAATCCGATCTGCGAACGGCACCTGGTAGCCCGCCCCGAGCGTAATCTTCTGCAGCGGCGAATTGCCGCCGGAGGAGCAGTCCACCAGGTCGACGCCCCAGGTTTTCATCATCTTTGCGACTTCAACGGCCTCATCGATGTCGAAGCCGCCCGGCACCCAGTCCGTGGCACTGATGCGGACCCAGACGGGCCGGTCCTCGGGGAAGACCGACTTGACCGCTTCAAACGCCCGCTTCAGCAGCCGTGCCCGATTCTCCAGGGAGCCGCCGTACTCGTCGTCCCGGTGGTTGGAGAGCGGGGACAGGAACTCGTGCAGCAGGTAGCCATGTGCAGCGTGCAACTCCACGCTGTCGCACCCGATGTCCCGGGCCCGAGCCGCCGACGCCTTGAAGCCGGCCACAATCCGATCGAGACCCGCGGCATCCAGCGCTTCCGGCGTGTTCCAGGCGCTGTCGAAGGGAATGGCGCTGGGGGCGACCGGCGTTTCCGGCCCATGGGCCTTGGCGAACGACCAGGCCTTGCGGCCGGCGTGCGCCAGCTGAATCGAATATTTGGCCCCGTGCTTGTGGGCAAAATCCACCAGCGGCTTCGTCGCCAGCGCCTGCTCGTCGTTCCAGAGGCCCAGGTCGGCTTCGGAAATCCGGCCTACCGGCTCCACCGCCGACGCCTCCTGAATGATGAGCGACACCCCGCCCACGGCCCTGGTGCCAATGTGAACGGTGTGCCAATCCGTGGGAACGCCATCCTTCCCGGCCGAGTACATGCACATGGGCGCCATGACGATGCGGTTGCGTAGCGACAACGACTTCTGCGTAAATGGCTCAAACAAATGCGGCATGGCTATGTACCTCCTGTACGTTGGTCCCGTGACCCGCTTTACTCCCGATACCCCAGGTTGCGCAGGGTGCTATCCTTGTTCCGCCAGTCGTCCCGGACTTTCACGAACAACTCCAGGAAAATCTTCGATCCCAGCAGTTCTTCGATGTCCGCCCGGGCCTTGACCCCGATCTCCTTGAGCATGGAACCCTTCGCCCCGATGATGATGCCCTTCTGGCTGTCTCGCTCCACGTAAATGCTGGCCGCGACGTAGACCGTCCCGTTGTTCCGCTTTTCCATTTGCTCGATTTCGACCGCCACGGAATGCGGAATTTCGTCGCGGGTCAGCTGCAAAATTTTCTCCCGGATGAACTCCGACACGACGAATTTCTCCGGCTGGTCGGTGACCATGTCTTCGGGGTAGTACTGCGGGCCCTCTTCCATCTGCGTGACGATCAGGTCCAGCAACGCGTCGACATTCTTATTCTCCAGCGCCGAAATCGGCACCACGTCCAGCCAGTCGATCACGCGGGCGTCGGCCGAAGGGTCCTCGCTCCGCACCGCCGGGTCGGAGAGCGCCCGGTAGGCCTCCAGCACCGGATACCAGTCGGGCTTGTTGTGCACCTTGTCCATCTTGTTGACGACCAGAATCGCCTTCTGGCCCGCCCGGGCCACCACTTCGGCCACGAACTTGTCGCCGTCGCCCGGCCGCTTCTCCGAACCGTCCACCAGAAAGAGCACCACGTCCACCTCCGGCAGGGTGCCGGTGGCGACCTTGTTCATGAATTCGCCCAGGCGGTGGTGCGGCTTATGGATGCCCGGCGTGTCCAGGAATACCACCTGGACGCCGGGCCGGTTGTAGACACCCAGAATCCGATTGCGAGTCGTCTGCGGCTTGTCGGACACAATCGCCAGCTTGGACTCGATAAATGCGTTCAGCAGCGTGGACTTACCCACGTTGGGCCGGCCCACGATGGCACAGAATCCGGAAACAAAACGATCAGCAGTCATCCCATTACCTCCGGGGAAGATCAGTCTCGCGAAATGCGCCGGGCAGGAGTTCCCGGACGGAAGTGATCGCCACGTCCCCCCGCAGGTTCGCCAACAGTACCCGGGCGTCGGGGCCAAACTCGCTCATCACCTGCCGGCAGGCCCCGCACGGGCTGACCGGACCCTCGGTATCGGCGACCACGGCGATGGCGACAACCCGCCGGTGCCCCTCGCTGACCGCCTTGAACATGGCCGTCCGCTCCGCACAGTTGCAGAGTCCAAACGACGCATTCTCAATATTACAGCCGCTGTAAAGCGTGCCGTCCTCCGTCAGCAAGGCCGCGCCCACCGGAAAGCCGGAGTATGGCACGTAAGCCTGCTGCCTCGCCGCGCGGGCGGCCATGATCAGATCAGCGTCAGTCAGGGGAAACACCTCCAGGTGAAGCACCCCGGGCACGGCGGGCCTGCAACAGCTGGGCCGCACGCGCCAGGGCGGCAATATCGGACTCCCTGGGCGTCAGAACGCCGCCGGAAACGATTAACTTCAGCCCGTCTTCCACCGACATCGGCAGCGCCACCACCGCGTCGAGAGGATAAATCAGCACCGGCCCCGCCGTGGGACTCGGCCCCGGCGGCACCCAGACGCGAATCAGATCGGTGCCCGGCAGTTCGCCGGCCACGAACCCCAGGCAGTAGACCCCCGCCCGGGGGAACTCGATCAGCACCACCTTGGAAAACGCTTGCTCTTTGGGGCTGAAAACCGCCTCCGTCACCTGCTTCACGCCCGAATAGAGCGCCCGCACGACGGGGATTCGCATCATGGCCCGCTCACCGGCCTGAATCAACTGCCGCCCCAGCAAATGCGTGGTCAGCCAGCCCGCCAGCAGCGTCACCAGGAGCGCCAGTATGACGCCAACGCCGGGCAGCGGCACGTTCAGGTAGCGGGACAGGGGCTCGCCCATAAACTTGTCGACATTCTCGAATACCCACACCACTGTAAATATGCTGAGCCAGACCGGCAGCAATACAACCAGTCCAGCCAGAAGATAATTACGTATCTTGCGCATCATGCTGAGGCCACCTTATTTCTTGCCGGACTCCCGGCCGGCGACGAGTCCCAGGACCGCCGCCACGAGGGGAAAGGCCCCCCACCAGAGGCTCCGGCGCAATAAATCCATTACTGCAGTCCACGTCTCCACCAGGCCCCGCCGCCCGATGAAAACCAGATATGCGCCAAACAGGGCATGCAGGGAGACCAGCAGCACCGCGCCCGCCGCCACTTCCTTCGCCTGTCCGGCCAGCGGGTGGTATCGCTCGTTTACAGCCAGGTCCACGGTCCGCTCCACCGCCGTGTTCACCGTTTCCGCCACCAGTACAAGCAAAACCGTTACGGTCAGGTAGGCCGTCTCCCAGGCTTCCGGCTTCACAGCCACGGCGGCGACCAACACCAGCGTGGAGGCAAAGGCATGAAACCGCAGGTTCGGCTCTTCCCGGTAAGCATGAACGAGACCCCGAAAGGCATCGCCAACCCTGGGCAGAACGGTGTGGTGCCTGAACGAGCGATGGCCCGGCGGAAGAACACGGTTTGGTCTCACTAGCGCGTCAACCCCAGTTCGCCAAGGATCTCCTCGGTCTTGGCCATCATGCCGGCCTCGTCCTCCGGAGTCTGGTGATCGTAACCCAACAGGTGAAGCATGCCGTGCGCCGTCAGGAATCCCAGTTCCCGCTCAAAGGAGTGGCCGTACTCGGCGGCCTGCTCCTGGCACCGCTGCACACTGATCACGATATCGCCCAGGGGCAGCGGCTCGCCTTCCGGCAGCGCTCCCATGTCCTCCCCTTCCAGTTGCGAGAAGGAGAGCACGTCCGTGGGCCGGTGCAGTCCCCGGTGGTCCCGGTTCAAGTCGGTGATGGCCTCGTCGTCCACGAACGTGACAGAAACCTCCACGAGATCGCCGAGGTCTTGTCCTGCCTGGCGCATCGCCTGCTGCGTCACCCGCCGGACCAGGTCCATCTGCTCATCCGAGATGGTCACCTTCTCCTGGTCGTTGCTGATCCAAACCTCCATCCACTTTCCCCTCTCCCGATTCATCGGCCTGTGCGGGCGCGGGAACTTCGGCGGCCGGCGCCTCGGCCTGAGCCGGCAGCTTGCCCTGCATCTCCGCCGGGTATTCCACCCGGGCGTGGTGCACGCCGCTCAAGACCCGGACGAACACCTTGGCAATCACGTCCAGTTCCCGGAGCGTCAGGTCGCAGTTGTCCAACTGCCCCTGCTTGAGTCGGTCGTCAATGATCCGCCGGACCTGCGACTCGATCTGGTCCAACGTGAGCGGACCTTTCTGCCGGATGGCCCGGACGGAAGCCTCACAGCCGTCCGCCAACATGCAAATCGCGGTCTCCTTGGTGCGCGGCCGCGGCCCGTCGTACCGGAAATCCTCCTCCAGCACGTATTCTGACCCGCCGTTCTTGGAGGCCATGTGGTAGAAGTAGGAGACCAGGCTGGTGCCGTGATGCTCCGGAATGAAGTCGATGATCTCCTGCGGCAGCCGGGCCTCCCTGGCCATCTCCAGCCCGTCTTTCACATGGCTGGTGATGATCAGCGCCGACAGGCTGGGCGGCAGCTTGGTGTGGGGATTCTCACCGGCAAACTGGTTCTCCACGAAGAAGTACGGCCGCTTGGTCTTGCCGATGTCGTGATAGTATGCCCCGACCCTGGCCAGCACCTGGTCCGCCCCGATCGCCTCCGCCGCCGCTTCGCAGAGGTTCGCCACCAGAATCGTATGATGATACGACCCCGGCGCCTCGACGAGCAGTTTCTTCAGCAGCGGGTGGTTCGGGTTGGACAGTTCGAGCAGCTTCAGCGGCGTGACGATGCCGAACAGATTCTCGAAAAACGGCAGGGCGCCGGTCACCAGCACGGCGACGATGATCCCGTTGGCAGCGCCCAGCCCCGCATCCCGCCAGGGCGCCAGTTCCAGAATCGAGTAGGCCTTCAGCAGGTACACAGCCATGATCGCAATGATGTTGCCGGCGGACACCAGCAGCCCGGCCCGGTAGATGTCCGACCGGCTTTCCACCCGGGTCACAGCGAAACTGCCAACGGTGGAGCCCACCAGGGCCACCAGCGTCGCATTAATCGGGTCCACGCCGCTGGACATGCCCACGATGACCGCCAGCACCGCCCCCTGCAACAAGGCCAGCTTGTTGTCCAAGAGAATCGTCACCAGCATGGAGTTAAAGGCGATGGGCATCAGGTAGGCCGCTCCGGTCTCCAGCGTCTCCGTGAAGGCCGTCATAAGCAGGCAGAGCAGCAACGTGGTAACCCCGATAATCCCCAGCATGAACAGCTTGCCGTCTTGCTCCAGCAAGTCCGACCGGTAGCGCCACAGGTAGATGTAAGTCAACGCAATGAGAATCAGCGAGAGCACGGCCGTTCCCAGCCACGACCGGAAGTCGGCCCGGCTGCCCACCATGCGCAGGTCCTGCAGCATGGCGTACTGCTCTTCGGTCACCGGCTCGCCTTTTTTGGTGATGACCTGGTCTTTCTTCCACATGACCGGGTCTTCGCTCAACGCCGCCGCCTTGCGAATTCGCTCAGTCTGCTCGGTGTCCTCGACCACGTTCGGCTGGACGCGGAACTTGACCAGTTCTTTGACGAAGGCCTTCAGCCAGGACTCCCGGACGCTAAGCTTGAAGCCGTCGGATTCCTGGTCGATGCGCGTGCGCAGATCCGCGATGTCCTCTTTGTGGACCTCCCGGGAGAGCACGGAATCGGTCAGGGCCAGCGCATCGGTCCGGGCCACGGTCAGCAGCGACTCATCGGCGGCGAGCAAGGAGGCGAAAGTCTCGGACGGCACCGCACTGCCCAGGTTGAGCCGGGCCGTCAGGATGTCCACCCGGGCCTTGATCTCCTGCGTGGTCTGGCCCCGGACCGTCCGAATCTGGTCAAACGCATCTGCGACGGCCAGCTGGGCCTTTTGGCGGACCGTCGGATCGACTTTGAAGAAAGTCGGCACCGCCTTGGCGGCGGCCTCCCGCTTCCGCTCCGTCGCCACCCGGTTCACGATGTCCCGTGGCGCAACAATGTCCCGCGGCGCCACTTCAAACGGGTGGACGTCGACCCGCTGGGGCGCCAGCTGCGTGCCGAGAATCAGGGTGAGCAGCGCGAAGAACAGGCCCCCCAGAAGTCCCCGGCGGAGCCGAGCGTTCTTGACCCGGACTTGTCCCAGCAGTCTGCGAAGGCGTTCGCGCAACTCATGGATGATATACATCAGTGTAGGGGAGGGGATGGAACATCCCCTCACGCCCTCCTATCTTTCGCAAACTCTAGCTCCTGGCCCGAGGGGCAGGAACGGGTCCGGCGGAGATGGGCCCCGGCCCCGTGTGCGCCTCGTACGCCTTGATGATCCGCTGGACCAGGTCGTGCCGGACGACGTCCCGCTCAGTCAGGTAGCAGAAAGCGATGCCTTCCACGCCCCGGAGAATTCGCTGCACTTCCACCAGGCCGCTCTTGGTGCCTTCCGGCAGGTCCACCTGGGTGATGTCGCCGGTAACGACGGCCCGGGAACCGAAGCCCAGGCGGGTGAGAAACATCTTCATTTGCTCCGGCGTGGTGTTCTGGGCCTCGTCCAGAATGATGAACGAGTCGTCCAGCGTCCTACCCCGCATAAACGCCAGGGGCGCCACTTCGATCTGCGCCTTGTCGACGTACTTTTCGAACGTATCGACGCCCATAATGTCCCAGAGTGCATCGTACAGCGGCCGCAGATACGGGTCAACTTTCTGCTGCATGTCGCCCGGCAGGAAGCCCAGCTTTTCGCCCGCCTCCACCGCCGGCCGGGTCAGAATGATCCGGTTGACTTCCTTGTTTTTGAACGCGGCCACCGCCATGGCCACGGCCAGGTACGTCTTGCCGGTGCCTGCCGGCCCGATGCCGAACGTACAGCCGCATTTGCGGATGGCATCCACGTATTCCTTCTGCCCCAGGGTCTTGGTCCGGATCTGCTTGCCCCGCGAGGTCATGACGATCACGTCGGAGAAGGCGTCGTCCAGCTGCTTCTCCCCTTCCGTCGCCAGCCGGACGGCGTAACGCACATCCCGTTCGCTGATGCGGCTGCCCCGGTTCTGCACGGCAATAAGACTTTCGAGGAGGCGATGGACTTTCGCCACCACTTCCTCGGACCCCTGGAGGATCACTTCGTTGCCGCGCGGCACCAGCTTGATCGGGAAGGCCGATTCAATCACCTGCAGGTGTACGTCGCCCAGCCCGAACAAATCGCGAGCCTTCTCGTTGTCGGGAATCTGGATGCGCATTTCATGGGTGCCGTCCAATCTGATGATGAACCCCCTTTACGGGACTGTAGAACCAGGCGTACCGCCGGGCGGCGGCGGCGGCGCCGGAGGGCTGCCCTCTTGCGGCGCTGCGATCTCCTCCAGCACCTCGGCACTCACCTGGATGCCGGCGTAATCGGACCCCTGTTCGCCCACGTTCACCCGGATCTCGCCGAGGATCTGGTCAGAGGCGCCCAGGTTCCACCGGAGCCAGACGGCCATCTGCGCTTTGGCCTGTGCCAGCGCCTCGGCCAATGGGATGCGCTCGGTGCGCACCTCCACCTCCTCGATGTTCACCATCTGCAGTTCGACAGGCAGGCCCCAATTCCTCCAGAACGCTAAGGAGTAGGTCTGCCGGTGTTCCTGGTACCGCAGGAACGGAACGGTCGGTTCTCCCCGTAATATTATGGGCTGATCCTTCCAGTTCAAAACCCACCGGGTCGCCGTCCGGCCTGTGGGCACGGGCACTTCTTGAACCAGCGGCACCTCGCGGTAGTCCCGGTAATTCACCCGGGCTTTCACCAGCGCCTGGGCCACCAGCGTCCGGGCGATGGACTCGCGGGGCGGGAGCGGGGTACCCGGATAGACGGACGGCCGCCCGTCTTTCCAGTATCGGAGCGAGCATTCTACCAGCAAGTCCCCGGCCTTCACCACGTCTCCCTTTTTGACGACGGGCTCCCCCAGAAAGGGAACGACCTGCTCGACCACGCCGTTCTTTTTCGCCACCAAGTTGATGCAGGCGGGCGTGCTGGTGGGCTTGCGGGCCGCCTTCTCCACCACCTCGATCACGGCCCGGGTCCCCTGCACCCGCACGACCGCCCACGAAACCTCACCCATGTGCTGTTGAATATGCTGCTGGACACCATTTACGTCCACCCGGCCTTTCCAAACCCCCGGCTTCAACCCGGCCTCGGCGGCCCCGGCCCCCCCCGCCCGGGGGTCCAGCCCCGCCGGCCCGGTGATTT